>DATAGO010000069.1:0-69749 GCA_036263675.1 Microvirga sp.
GTGAGGGTGCCGAAGCGGCCCTGGAGGGGCTGTCCGACCGCGGAGGGGCTGCCTTCGAGGGCGGTGACGAGGAGCGCCGGCAGGCTGCTCGCGGGCGCGGAGGGCGCGACCGGGCTGTCGTTCGCGAGCACGTTGCCGCTCACCACCTGTGCGGCCAGGCTGAAGCGGTCCTCCGTCACGCTCACGGCATCGTCCGCCGCGGCCGGCGCACGCTTTGGCGGCGGCGGGACGACGATGCCGCCGCCGGCATCGGTCGAGGAGCGGAAATTGCTCACGAACAGCCCGGAATCCCAGCTTCCGTCGCCCGTATCCGCGATCGCGATCTTGATCGTGTTAACGCCGGGATGCACCGGCGCCACGATCGTGAGCGGGATGCTGAGCCCGTCGTATTCGATCGGCAGGCTGCCGTCCGCGTTGTCGCGGAAGTAGTTCCCGTCGATGTTGCGTTGCAGGACGCTGAGGGGCTTCGTCGCGTCGTTGTCGAACAGGGCGTAGTTGGTGCCGTTCACGAACACGCCGGCGATGTCGACCTTGTCGTCGGCGAATTCGGGAAATTCCTCCGACCCGAACGCGATGTCGAACTTGATGCTCTGGATGCCCGGGTCCGTGACCGTGAACTTGAACTCGAGATAGGCCGCGTCCTCGGAGACGTCCGGGAACCCCGCGGCGACGAGAGCCGCGTCGAGGTCCGGATCCCCGGCCGTCCCCCAGGCGACGGTGTGGTTCGACTCGTCGTTGACGGCATCGGGCGTGCCGTTGCCGGAGGTCAGCAGGATGCCGGGCCCGACGCCGAGCCCGGCGAGGCTGCCGTCGTAGAACGACACCTGCCCGGCCTCGCCCACGAAGGCGTAACTGCCGGGATCGAGCACGAGGCCCGTGGTGCTCGCCAGGATGGCGTTCACGAGTTGGGCGGGGTTGTTCGATTCGGAACTGTAGCCCGTGAATGCGCTCATGGTGCCCCCGTTCGATGTGGATTGATGGCGATGGGCCGCGACGCGCCGGCCTCCGGCGCCCGCTCACGGCGGCGTCCGTTTCGAGAATCCGGCATGGCGGCTAGCGCTGCGCCGCTCCGGGCGCTTCGGACCGGACGGGCATGCGGGCGCGGCCCACGGCAGCCCTGCGGCGCGCGTCACCGGGACGAATGGCCAGCGGCGAAAGGCCGGATCCGGTGCACGAGCGCGACCGCTCCGGTGCACCGGCCGGCGCCCGCTTCGTGCGGAACGCTTCGACGAATACCGACACCAACACGACTCCTGACGCGAACAGGCGTGGGGTAAGGCGGGTTTGTTGCGGGGATATTGCGTGACGGCGCCCCGGTGCGCCGCAGGCGGACAAGGGGGCTACTCGAACAACCCGGCGAAGAACGAGACGACGGCGTCGAAGAGGCCGACGACGAAGTCGACGACATCGGCAAGGCCGACATGGGGCCAGCCCAGGAAGGCCGCGGGGATGCTGTAGATCACGATGACCCCCGCCCCGGCCGAAAGGCCCGTGAGCACGCCCCACTCGAACGCCGCCATGGTGAGGTTCACGACCGCGGCCAGGACCGCGAAGACCACGACGATCTTCACGAACGCGGCGAGGCGGCTGCGCGGGGGCTTGTCTGTCGAAGGCATGGTCTCCGTCCTGGCGGGGGCGGCGCGGGCGGACCTTCGGCCCGTGCCTGTCCTGGACGCCGCGCTCAGCGGCGGTTCAGCGTGATCGAGACGCCGGCGAGCTCGCTGCCCTCCGACTTCACGGAGACGACCTGCCGGTTGCCCTGCGTCGCGATGGTGAGCCGCGCCGCGAAGCCCGGCATGTCGATCTGAGCCTGGAGCTCGCCCCGGGTCACGGAGCCGGCGACGGGCCCCGATACGTTGCGGGTGACCTCCTTCCAGGCGCCGGAGAGGCGCCCGGCCTGGTCGACGATGTCGCTCGCGAGCTCGAACTTGTAGGAATCGCTGGCGCAGCGCAGGAGCGAGCGCAGGTTGCTGGCATCCGTGCCGGGCGCATAGGCCGCCTGGCAGCGGATGCGTTCGCTCGCCCCGTTGGCGAGGCTGACTGTGCCGTTGCCGGTCCACTGGCCGACGAGATCGGCGAGCGGGCTCGTGGTCCGCTCCGCATGGGCGGGAGCGAGCGAAAGGGCGAGCCCCACGGCGAGCACCGATCCGAGAAGGGCGCGCCGGGGCGAGAGGATGGGGGTCATGGCGGGAGCCTCGTCGATCTGAAGGCAGGAAAGAGGAGCGCCGGGCGGCGCCCCTCTGGGTCGGGATTACCGCAGCACCACCACGGTCGCGCCGACCTTGACGCGCTCGTAGAGGTCGGCCACGTCCTCGTTGGTCATGCGGATGCAGCCGGAGGACACCGCCTGGCCGATCGTGTGGGGCTCGTTGGAGCCGTGGATGCGGTAGATCGAGCTGCCGAGGTAGAGGGCGCGGGCGCCGAGCGGGTTGTCCTCGCCGCCTTCCATGAAGCGCGGCAGGTCGGGGCGGCGCTTGAGCATCGCGGCGGGCGGCGTCCAGTCCGGCCACTCCGCCTTGCGGGTGACCTTCTGGGTGCCCGACCACTCGAAGCCGGGGCGGCCGACGCCGACGCCGTAGCGCAGGGCCTGGCCGTTCCCCATCACGAGGTAGAGCCGGCGCTCGGAGGTCGAGACCACGATCGTCCCGGGCGCATAGCCGCGGTCGAAGGCCACGACCTCGCGCGGGATCGCGCCCTGCTCGATCGCCGGAGAGGCCAAGTGCTGCGGGGTCGGCTGCGGCTGCGGCTGGAGGAACAGGAACGCCTGGGCGGAGCCGGCATTGAGGGCGACGGCAGCGGCGGCCAGCGCGATCTTGAACACGGTCTTCATGGTGGTCACTCCCCGGATTTGAAACCTGATGCGGCCGGCTCGTTCGCCGTTCGCCTGGTGACGGGGATAGATCCGCGATGTTGCCGCCGTTTCTCGTGACGTTTTTCGCCTGTTGCGTAGCGTGTTGCTAATGTTTCGTTAAGCTTCCCCTGCGGTGGCCTCCCGCCCTGGACCGGCGGGCGGCGCGCGGTAGCTATCGATCAGGGATGCGGGCCGCCCCGGCCAGCCCTCCACCCGAACCGGAGAGAATCATGAAGAAGCTCCTGACGGCCCTCGCGACCGCGATCGGGCTCGCCGCCACGGGCGCCGCCGCGCAGGGCCAATATCCGCAGCGCACCGTCACGCTCGTGGTGCCCTTCGCGGCGGGCGGGCCCACCGACGTGATCTCCCGGATCATGGGTGACCACATGAGCCGCACGCTCGGCCAGCAGGTCGTGATCGAGAACGTCACCGGCGCCGGCGGCACGGTCGGGGTCACGCGGGTCATGAAGGCGGCGCCGGACGGCTACACCATCCTCATGGGCAATCTCGGCACCCAGGCCGCGAGCGTCGGGCTCTATCCGAACCTCGCCTACGACCCGCGCACGGATTTCGAGCCCATCATGAACACGGCCTCGACCCCGATGCTGGTGGTGGCCAAGAAGGACCTTCCCGTGAAGGACTTCCGCGAGTTCGTGGCCTACGTGAAGGCCAATGCCGAGAAGATGAACTACGGCACCGGCGGCGTCGGCGCGACCTCGCACCTCACCTGCCTGTTCCTCGATTCGCTCCTTGGCGTGAAGCCGCAGCACGTGCCCTTCCGGGGCTCCGGCCCGGCGCTGAACGCGCTGCTCGGCGGCCAGGTCGACTACGTCTGCGACCAGACGGTCGGCGTCGTCCCCTCCGTCCAGGCCAAGGAGGCCAAGGGGCTCGTGGTCGCGGTGAAGAACCGGCTCGCGGTCGTCCCCGACGTGCCGACCTCGGCCGAACAGGGCCTGCCGGAATTCCAGGCCACGGGCTGGAACGCGCTCTTCGCACCGAAGGGCACCCCGAAGGAGATCCTCGACAAGCTCAACGGCGCGGCCCGCGCGGCCCTCAAGGACGAGGCCACCCGCAAGCGCCTCCTGGATCTGGGCGCCGAATTGCCGGACGACGCCGGCCAGACCCCGGACGCCTTGCGCGAGCTCGTGCGCAGCGAGATCGACAAATGGGTGCCGGTGATCAAGAAGGCGGGCGTGACGGCGCAGTGACGCCGGGCGGGGCGGTTCCGGCGGGACCGCCCTCGCCTCTTCCGACGAATCCGGGCGCCGAGGGGCAAGCGCGATGCTAACGATCTGGGGACGCAACAACTCCATCAACGTCCAGAAGGTGCTCTGGACCTGCGCCGAGCTCGGGCTCCCGTTCCGCCGCCACGACGCGGGCGGGCCCTATGGCGGCACCGACACGGACCGCTATCGGGCCATGAACCCGAACGGCCTCGTGCCGACGGTCGAGGACGATGGCTTCGTGCTGTGGGAATCGAACGTGATCGTGCGCTACCTCGCCACGAAGCATCGGGCGGAGGCGCTCTACCCGAGCGAGATTCGGGCTCGTTTCGACGTGGAGCGCTGGATGGAGTGGCAGACCACGACCCTGTGGCCGGCCCTGCGACCCGTGTTCTTCGCGCTCGTCCGCACCCCGCCCGAGCAGCGCGACGCGGTCGCGGTCGCCCAGGCCGCCGCGAGCGCCGCCCAGGCCTTCACGCTGCTCGACCGGCACCTCGCCGACCGGGCCTTTCTCGCCGGCGGCGCCTTCACGATCGCCGACATTTCGAACGGGATCTCGGCCTATCGCTGGTACGCGCTCGCGATCACGCGCCCGACCTTGCCCAACGTCGAGCGCTGGTTCGCCGCGCTCGGCGAGCGCCCGGGCTTCCGAGAGCACGTGGCGCTGCCCTTGAGCTGAGGCTTCGCGTTCGTGAGGCCCTGTGCCCTGCCCGGACCTACTTCGGAGGCTTCGCGTTCGTGAGGCCCGGCGCCCCGTCGGGACCTACTTCGACCGAGGGTCAAGCGCGTCGCGGAAGCCGTCGCCGAGAAGGTTGAACGACAGCACCGTCACGAAGATCGCGAGGCCCGGGAACACCGCCATCCAGGGTCCCGTGGCGAGGAAGCGCTGCGCGGTGTTCAGCATCGAGCCCCAGGACGGCGTCGGCGGCTGCTGGCCGAGGCCGAGGAACGACAGGCTCGCCTCCGCGATGATCGCGGTCGCGACCGTGAGCGTCGCCTGGACGAGGAGCTGCGGCAGCACGTTCGGCAGGATGTGGCGCACGGCGATGCGCCAGTGCGGATTGCCGACCGCGCGCGCCGCCTCGACGTAGTCCTCGGACTTGGTGGCGAGCACCTGGCCGCGCGTGAGGCGCACGAAGATCGGCGTCGCTGTGACGCCGATCGCGATCATCGCGTTGGTGAGGCTGGGACCGAGGAAGGCCGCGAGCGCGATCGCGAGGATCAGGAACGGGCAGGCCAGCATGGCGTCCGTGAGGCGGCTGATGACCGCGTCCACGACGCCGCCGAGATAGCCGGCGAGGAGCCCGACCGGCACGCCGATCCCGATCGCGATCGCGACCGACATCACGCCCGCGAGAAGCGACGCCCGCGCCCCGTAGAGGATGCGGGCGAGCACGTCGCGCCCGACCTCGTCGGTGCCGAACCAATGCGCCGCGGAAGGAGCCTTGCGGACCGCCGACCAGCTCTGCTGGATCGGGTCGTAGGGCGAGATCCAGGGCGCGAAGATCGCGGCCAGCACCACGATCACGATGACGGCAAGGCCCACCATGGCGCCCCTGCGCCGCTTGAGCCGCCGCCAGGCGCGGCGGCCGGGGGTCTCGATCGCTTCGGGCGCGGCGGGTGCGGAAACGGGGATGGTTTGAGCCGTCATGCCGATCAGCCCCTCAGCCGCGGGTTGGCGAAATGCGTCGTCCCTGTGCTCATGCCGGTCACCCTCTCAGCCGCGGGTTGACGAGGATGTAGCCGAGGTCGGCCAGCAGGTTCAGCAGGATGTAGGTGGTCGCGGTGACGAGCACGACGCCCTGCACGACAGCGTAGTCGCGGTTGAACACCGCATCCACGATGAGCTTGCCGAAGCCCGGGATCGTGAAGATCTGCTCGGTCAGCACGGCGCCCGAGAGAAGCGTGCCGAACTCCAGCGCGCCGAGCGTGATGACGGGCGTGAGCGCGTTCCTCATGGCGTGCTTCCACACCACCACCCGCTCCGCCAGGCCCTTGGCGCGGGCGGTGCGGACGTAGTCGCTCTGGAGCGCCTGGAGCATCGCCGAGCGGGTGTGGCGCATGATGACGCCGGCGATCGAGTTGCCGAGCACGAAGGCCGGCATGATCGTGGTCGCGAGGCTCTGCCGCCAATCCTCGAACGGGCTCACGTAGCCCGAAGCCGGCAGCCAGCCCAGCGTCACGGCGAAGAGGTAGATCATCATGATCCCGAGCCAGAAGTTCGGCGTCGAGATGCCCCAGAGCGACAGGACGTTGACGGCGTAGTCCCAGACCGTGTCCTTCTTGACCGCCGAGACCACGCCCGCCGTGATGCCGATCACGAGCGCGATCGCCATCGCCATCGAGGCGAGCTGGAGCGTGACGGGCAGCTTCTGGAGAATGAGGTCGAGCACCGGCGCCTTGAGGCGCATGGATTCGCCGAGGTCGCCCGTGAATACGCCGCGGATCCAGTAGAGGTACTGGACCGGGATCGGCTGATCGAGCCGGTATTGCCGGCGGATCTGGGCGATGGTCTCGGGGTCGTTCTCCTCCCCCGCCATCACGGTCGCAGGGTCGCCGGGCAGGAGTTGCTGGAGCAGGAAGATCAGCACCGACACCAGGAACAGCGTCGGCAGGAGCTGGACGAGGCGGCGTCCGATCAAGGAGAGCATGGAGGTCCTCGGGCCGCTGTCGTGCGGCAGGGTCCCGGGGCGCCTGCGCGGCGCCCCGGGGTCGATCGTTGCGGCCTTACGGCGTCAGCTTCAGGCCGACGACGCGCACGAGTCCGTCGGGCAGGAGCTTGAGGCCCTGGAGCTTGGCGGTGTGGGCCACGAACCAGCGGCGATGGAAGAGGTACATGAGCGACCCTTCCTTCAGGAACTTCTCGGCCACCTTCTCGTAGATCGCCTTGCGCTCGGCCGGGTCGCTCTTGGTGCGGGCTTCGTCGAGCCACGCATCGACCTCCGCGTTCGAATAGCCGCCGTAGTTCTGCGGCGCCTTGCTCTTGGCGAAGATGTAGAGGTTGCCGTCCGGATCCGGCCGACCCGACCAGTTGAGCATGTAGGCCTGGAAGCGGCCTTCCTCGGCCTCCTTGAGCGAGGTCGCGAACTCGACCACGCGGATCTTCATGTCGAAGCCGGCTTCCGCCGCCATGGCCTGGATGACCTCGGCGGTCTGCCGGGTCTCCGGGTTCTGGGGCACCATGTAGTCGATGGTGATCGGCGTCTTGACGCCGGCCTCCTGGAGCAGCTTCTTGGCCTTGGCGACGTCGCGCTTCGGCACCGGGAACTTCTGCTGGTAATAGGGATTCTCGGGGCTGACCCACTGGTTGCCGGGCACGTACTCGCCGTTGAACACCACCTGGTTGATGGCGTCGCGGTCGATCGAGAGCTCCAGCGCCTGGCGGACCCGCGGGTCGGAGCCGAGCGGACCCTTGGCGGGCTCGCCCTTGCCGACGTTGATCGTCATGCTTTGGTAGCCGATCTCGGTCACGGTCGCGAGCTTGAGCCGGCTGTTGTCGCGCACTTCCTTGATGTCGGTGGCGAGCACGCGCTCGATCACGTCGAGCTGGCCGGACTTGAGGTTGGCGAGCCGGACGGTCGAATCCACGATCGGCACGTAGGTGATCCGGTCGAGGTGGACGTTCTCCTTGTTCCAGTAGTCGGGGAAGCGCTCGACCACGATTCGGTCCTGCTGCAGGCGCTCCACGAACCGGAACGGGCCGGCGCAGACAGGCTTGAGGCCGAACTTGTCGCCCGCCTCCTTGGCGGCCTTCGGCGACACCATCATGCCGGCGCGGTCGGTGAGCTGCGACAGGAGCGGCGAGAACGGCGTCTTGAGCAGGAGCCGCACGGTCGTCGGGTCCACGACCTCGACCTTGTCGAGGGCGGCGAGCTCGGGACGGCGGAAGGAGCCCTGCGTGGTGAGGTGCCGCTCCAGGGAGAACTTCACGGCCTCGGCGTCCATGCTCTCGCCGTCGTGGAATTTCACGCCGGGCCGCAGCTTGATCGTGACGGTCTTCCCGTCCGGCGTGGTCTCGTGCGAGAGCGCGAGCTGCGGCACGATGTTGAGCTTCTCGTCGATGTCGAAGAGCTTGTCGCACAGTGAGGCGAAGACGATGCGGCCCACATAGGTGCGGGCGAAGGTGGGATCGAGGACGTCCGGGTCCTCGGCGAGGCCGAAGCGCAGGTGCGTGCCCTGCTGGGCCGACGCCGCGCCCGCGAGAAGGCTCATCGCGGTGGCGGCGAGGATGGTGGTCAGGATCATAGGTCTCATGGGCCTCTCCCGTCGTTCTTTGAGGCGCTCGGCGGCGCCCCGGTGGACCGAACTCAGCAAATCGCGGGCCGGACCGCTAGGGTCTTTGAGCCGGATACGGATCACAGTTTGCGACGGATCCGGTCGCAACGCCGCAAAGGGCTTGTCGAGGCGCGGATCGGTCCGCGCCTCGTCTCAGAACGCGGCAAACAGCTTCTCTAGGCGCGGGTCGACCCGGCCCTCGTCGGGCAGGATGTCGCCGGCCGGCGGGAGCGTCGGCCAGAAGTGGCAGGCGGCCGGATGGTCGCCGCCCTCCAGCGGCGGCCGCTCGACCCGGCAGACGTCCTGCACGTAGGGGCAGCGGGTGTGCAGGTGGCAGCCGGGCGGCGGATTGAGCGGGCTCGGTACGTCTCCCTCCAGCGGCAGGCGGGCCCGCTTCGCCGTCGGGGACGCCACGGGAATCGCGGAGAGGAGCCCGCGGGTGTAAGGGTGGCGCGGGTCGCCGAAGACTGCGTCGGCCGCGCCGATCTCGACGATGCGGCCGAGATACATCACGGCCACCCGGTCGGCGATGTGCTTCACGACCGAGAGGTCGTGGCTGATGAAGATGTAGGCGAGCCCGAGCCGCTGCTGGAGCTCCTTCAGGAGGTTGAGGATCTGGGCCCGGATCGACACGTCCAGCGCCGAGACCGGCTCGTCGCAGACGATCACCTTGGGCTCGACCGCGAGCGCCCGGGCGATCACGATGCGCTGGCGCTGACCGCCGGAGAATTCGTGCGGGTAGCGGGCGGCCTGCGCCGGTGACAGGCCCACCTGGGTCAGGAGCTCCGCGACGCGCTCGGTCCGCCTCTTCGCCGGCACGATGTCGTGCAGCATCAGGGGCTCGGCCAGGATCTGCCCGACGTTCATGCGCGGGTTGAGCGACGAGTACGGGTCCTGGAAGATGAGCTGCACGTTGCGCCGGTGCGGCCGCAGCTCGCCCTCGGAGAGGTCCGTCACATCCGTGCCGCCGAGGAGCACCCGTCCGGCGGTCGGGTCGATGAGGCGCATGACGAGGCGGCCGACCGTGGACTTGCCGCAGCCGGATTCGCCGACGAGCGCCAGGGTCTCGCCCGGCTGGATCGCGAAGGACACCCCGTCGACCGCCTTCACGGTGGAGATCGGCGTCCCGAACAGGGAGCGCTTGGCCGCGAAGTGCTTGACGAGGTCGCAGACCTCCAGGGCGGGGGCGCCGGTCACGCCGCGAGCCTCGTCGGCCATGGCCTGTGCGCGGACGGCGGAGGTTCCGGTCATGCCACGAGCCTTTCGAGGGGCGCGCGCCAGCAGCGCGAGAGGTGGTCGCCGTGGATCGGAGCCAGCGGGGGCATCTCGGCGCAGCGCTCGATCCGGAACGGGCAGCGGCCCTGGAAGCGGCAGCCCTCGACCGGCGCCGTCATGTTGGGCACCGCGCCCTCGATGGCGGTGAGCCGCGGCCGGCGCCGGTCGAGCCGGGGCAGCGAGCCGAGCAGGCCCACCGTGTAGGGATGCTGCGGGAAGGCGAAGAGGTCCTCGACCTTCGCGCGCTCCACGATCTGGCCGGCATACATGACCACGACCTCGTCGCAGACCTCGGCGACCACGCCGAGATCGTGGGTGATGAGCACGATCGCGGTGCCGCTCTCTTCCTTGAGCTGCCGCATGAGCCCGAGGATCTGGGCCTGGATCGTCACGTCCAGCGCCGTGGTGGGCTCGTCGGCGATGAGGAGCTGCGGGTCGAGCGCCAGCGCCATGGCGATCATGACGCGCTGGCGCATGCCGCCCGAGAGCTTGTGGGGATAGTCGTGGAAGCGGGCTTCCGGGGTCGGGATGCGCACGCGGCGCAGCATCTCGACGGCACGCGACTCCGCCTCCTTCCGCGACACGTCGCGGTGGCGCACGATCGCCTCGGTGATCTGGTCGCCCACCGTGTAGGACGGGTTGAGCGAAGTCATGGGCTCCTGGAAGATCATCGCGAGCCGGTTGCCGCGCAGGTCGCGCAGCGACCGCTCCGGCTCTTTGAGGAGATCGCGGCCGTCGAAGCGCACGGAGCCCGACACGTCCGCCGCGCCCTTGGGCAGCAGACCCATGATCGCAAGCGAGGTCACGGACTTGCCGCAGCCCGATTCGCCCACGATCCCGAGGGTCTTCTGCCGGTCGACCGAGAAGCTGACTCCGTCGACCGCCCGGTTCACCCGCCCGTCCTGGCCGTGGAACGCGACGCGCAGGTCCTCGACGGCGAGCAGGGGCTCGGTCATCGCGCGCCCTCCGCGGGCCGGTCCATGCTCATCCCTTCGCCTCCGTCACGTCTGCGCCGTCGGATGGGACCATGCATTTATCGGGCCTCCTCCGCCATGGACTGGGCGATGCGGCGTTCGATCTCCTCGCGGTCGGTGATGCCGGCCGGGTTGGCGCGCGAGGGCATGAACCTGCGGTAATGGATGTAGCGGCCGCGGCTCACCTCCTCGAGGCGGGCGAGCTCGCCGATCGGATCGGCGTGGTCGTCGACCCGGAGGTCCAGGAGCGAGTATTCCTCCTCGTCGTGGATCAGGAGCGCGGCCGATTGCTTGCCGCGCTTGTCGCCGCCCGCCGCCTCGCCGGCCCGCAGCGCCGCGATGAGCCGGCGCGGGAACGGCAGCGACAGGTTCTCGGCATAGACCCGCGCGGTCTCCTCGATCACCTGAGGCCCGGCCAGCATGTTGCCCGCGACCGAGAAGGTGTCGCGGATGAGATGCCCGCACCAGGGCACGCAGCCCTCGCCCGTATAGGCCGCGAAGCGCCCGGCCGCGTCCATCGCGTGGACCTGGCGCTGGCTGCGGCCCTCGTCGGCCTCGGTGAGGCGGCGGATGGCCTCCGCGACCGGCACGCCCTCGCGCAGGAGCGCCAGCCCGCGCGGGCCGTAGAACGGGTTCACGAAGGATTGCGACGCGACCGCGCCGACGCCCGTCTCCACGTGGGGCACGCGGGCCCCGACCGCGAAGGCGCAGGTCGATACCGCGATGCCGACCTGCCCGGTGGCGGAGTCCTTGGCGACGATGGACCAGGTCATTCCGTTGCCCCTCTAGAACCCGACCGCCTGCCCGTCCTTGCGCGGATCCGAGCCCGCGACGTAGCCGCCCGGGATGCGCTGGATGAGCTGCGCGCCGCCGAATGCGAAGGCGGAATCCGGCGGTTCGACGCTGATCTTGTGGCCGAGGGCCGCCAGGGCCTCGCGGGTCGCCGGCTCCACGGATTCCTCGAGCGCCACCGCGAGGCCCGAGACCGCGCGCCAGCGCGGGGCGTCGGCCGCGGTCTGCGGGTCCTGGCCCCAGAGCTGGGTGCGCAGCGTCATCTGGAGATGCCCCTGCGCCTGCATGGGCCCGCCCATCACGCCGAAGCTCATCAGCGGCTCGGCGCCCTTCATGAGGAAGCCCGGGATGATGGTGTGGAAGGGGCGCTTGCGCGGGGCGACCTGGTTGGGGTGGCCCGGCGTCGTCACGAAGCCGAAGCCGCGGTTCTGGAGCGAGATGCAGGTGCCGGGGACCACGACGCCCGAGCCGAAGCCGGAATAGTTCGACTGGATGTAGGACACCATCATGCCGCTCTCGTCCGCGGCCGTGAGGTAGACGGTGCCGCCGTGCTGCGGCGCTCCGGATTCGAAGTCCTGCGCCCGGGTCGGATCGATGAGCTTGGCCCGGGAGGCGAGATAGGCGTCGTCGAGCAGGTGCTCGGCGGTGACGTTCGTCATCGCGGAGGAATCGCCCACATAGGCGTCCACGTCCCGGAAGGCGAGCTTCATGGCCTCGATCTCGAGGTGCAGCGCCTCGACGCTGTCGGGCCCGTGGTTGCCGAGATCCACATGCCGCAGCATGCCCAGCGCCATCAGGGCCGCGATCCCCTGCCCGTTCGGCGGGATCTCGTGCAGGGACACGTCGCCGAAGGACTTCGAGATCGTGCCGCACCAGTCGTTCCGGTGCTCGGCGAGATCGGACTCCGTCATCGCAGCATTGTGCTCGCGCGCGAAGGCCGCGATGCGCTCGGCCAGCTCGCCGCGGTAGAAGGCCTCGCCCTTGGTCTCGGCGATCAGCCGCAGGCTGCGCGCGATCGGCTTGTTGACGAAAAGCTCGCCTGCCTTCGGCGCCTTGCCGCCGGGCAGGAAGCCCTCCGCGAAGCCGGGATAGCCCCCCAGCAGATCCTGCGCCCGCCGCCACAGGGCCGCGATGGTGGGCGAGACGAGGTGTCCGCGCTCCGCGAGGTCGATGGCGGGCTCGAACAGGGTCGCGAAGGGCATCTTGCCGAAGCGGGTCGAGAGGTCGACCCAGGCGCTCACCGCGCCCGGCACCGTCACGCTCTCCCAGCCGCGCTCGGGCATCTTGCCGTCCCGGAAACGGTCCGGAGTCCACCCGGCCGGCGAGCGGCCGGAGGCGTTGAGGCCGTGCAGTTCCTTTCCATCCCACAGGATCGCGAAGGCGTCGCTGCCCAGCCCGTTGCCGGTGGGCTCCACGACCACGAGGGTGATCGCGGCCGCAAGGATCGCATCGACGGCGTTGCCGCCGCGGGCCAGCATCGACAGGCCGGCCTGCGCCGCCAGGGGCTGCGAGGTCGCGACCACGTTGCGGGCGAGGACGGGGGAGCGGCGGGAGGCATAGAGGGCGTCGTGGCGGAACTGCAAAGCTCGAACCTTTCGAAGAGGCGCGGCGGGCCGGGCGCGGCGATGTATGCACGGGCGCCCCACCTTTAGGCCCGATCCCCCGCCCCGCCAAGCGGGGCCGCGCCGCGCGCGCCGACCGGGCCGGTCACACCTCCGTCAGCGGGGCCCCCGCGTCCCTCTGCCTGAATTGTCCGGCTTCGCGCCTTCGCCTATCCCGGAGCCGGGGTGCGCGATTCCTGACGCAGCGCCCGGGACAACGAGGGCCGGTCGAACCGGCTGCGGAACCGAGGTCGAGGGGCCCATGCTCAAGCGCATCGCCGTGATCGGCACCGGCATTGCCGGCAATGCCGCCGCCTGGGCGCTCGCGACCGGCTCGCCCCACGACGTCACCGTCTACGAGCGCGAGGCGCGGCCCGGCGGCCATTGCGGCACCGTGGACGTGGATTACGACGGCGTCACGATCCCGGTCGACACCGGATTCATGGTCTACAACGACCTCAACTATCCGAACCTCGCCGCCCTCTTCGCCCATCTCGGCGTCGCGACCCGGCCGGCGAGCATGAGCTTCTCGGTCTCGGTCGAGGACGGCTCCTTCGAGTGGGCAGGCGATTCCGAGCGGCGCCTGTCCGCGTTCTTCGCCCAGAAGCGCAATCTCGTCTCGCTCCGGCATTTCCGCATGCTCGGCGACATCGTGCGCTTCAACCGGCGCGCGGTGGCCGACCTCGCCGCGGGGCGGCTCGGCGGCCTGTCGCTCGGGGACTACCTCGACCGGGAGGGCTACTCGCCGCGCTTTCGCGACGACTACCTCCTCGCCATGGGGGCGGCGATCTGGTCGACCTCGCCCGCGAAGATGCTGGGATTCCCGGCCGAGAGCTTCGTGGCTTTCTGCGAGAACCACCGCCTGATCCACTGGACGCGGCCGCAATGGCGCACCGTCGAGGGCGGCAGCCGCGCCTATGTCGAGACCCTCGTGGCGCCGCTGCGCCCGCGCACCCGGTTCGGCTGCCCGGCGGCCCTCGTCCGGCGTCTGCCCGGCGGCGTCGAGGTCGTGGACGCGCAAGGCCAGCGCGACCGCTTCGACGCGGTGCTGATCGCGACCCATTCCGACGAGGCGCTGGCGCTGCTCGAAGACCCCACGCCTCAGGAGCGCGCGGTCCTGGGCCGCATTCCTTACGCCCCGAACGAGATCTGTCTCCACCGCGACCCGGCCCTGATGCCGCGCCGCCGCGCGGCGTGGTCGTCGTGGAACCTCCTGAAGGAGCGCGACACCTCCGAGGCCGCGGCCATCACCTATTGGATGAACCGGCTCCAGGGCATCGACCCGGCCCGCCCGGTCTTCGTCAGCCTCAATCCCCACAAGCCGCCCCGCGCGGATCTGGTCTTCGGCCGCTTCACCTACCGCCACCCGCAATACGACCAGGCCGCGATCCGCGCTCAAGGTGCGCTGCCGGCGATCCAGGGCGTCGGCGGCACCTGGTTCTGCGGCGCCTGGACCCGATACGGCTTCCACGAGGACGGACTCGTCTCGGGCCTCGCGGCCGCCGAGGCGCTCGGCGCCGCGGTGCCGTGGCGCGTGGCCGAGCGCCGCTTCGCGCAGGCCGCATGAGCGGGATGGCGGAGCCGCCCCCGCCGGCGGCGTCGCCCGATCCGGCATGCAGCGGGGAGGTCGAACGGCTCCCGGCGGTGTCGCTCTATCGCGGCGAGGTGTTCCACGCGCGGCTTCGCCCGGTGCCGCACCGGTTCCGCTACCGCGTGTTCTCGATCCTGATCGACCTCGACCGGCTCGGCGAGGCGCACCGCGCCGCGCGCGTTTTCTCGGTCAACCAGCCGAACCTGCTCTCCTTCCACGAGCGCGATTACGGCCCGCGCGACGGCACGTCGTTGCGGGCCCATGTGCGGAACGTCCTGCGGGCGTGCGGGCACGGCTTCGCGGTGGGGCGGATCCTGCTCCTCGCCTATCCGCGCTGCCTCGGCTTCGTGTTCAATCCGCTTGCCGTCTACTTCGTCTTCGGCACCGACGGGACCCTGCGGGCGGTGCTCTACGAGGTCCGCAACACCTTCGGGGAGATGCACGCCTATCCCTGCCCGGTCGAGCCCGGTGCGCTCACGCCGGCCGGCCTGCGCCAGCGCGTGCGGAAGGCGTTCCACGTCTCGCCGTTCCTCGCCATGGAGGCGCGCTACGAGTTCCGCCTCGCGCCGCCGCCCGCGGACCGCCTGCGCCTCCACGTCCTCGAATCCGGCCCGGACGGACCGGTGCTCGCCGCGGGTTTCACAGCCCGTCGCTGGGACTTGACCTCGCGCACGGCGCTGGCAGCATTGGCCGCGATGCCCCTCATGACCTTCAAGGTCGTGGCGGCCATTCACTGGGAGGCGTTGCGGTTATGGTTCAAGAACGTGCCGATCGTGCCGAGACCCTCCAGGACTGCCGGGCCGGCGCGCGGGGCCGGCGCTGCGCCGCCCTGAGTCGCGGGGCCGCGGGAGTCCGCGCCCATGGATGACCTCGCCGCCGGCCACGCCGCGCCACTTCCCCTCACGCCCGCGAATGTCGAAGACGTCGCCCGAGGCCTGCCCTTCGCGGCGCGCAAGGCGCTGGCGCTGGCGGCCGGGCTCGCCTGGGGCTCGCTCACGATGACGCTGCCGGACGGGCGGGTGCTCCTCGTCCGCGGCCAGGCGCCGGGGCTTGCGGCCGCCATGCGCGTCCACGACTGGAGCTTCGCCGCCCGCCTCGCGAAGGCCGGCGATCTCGGCCTCGCCGAGGGCTACCTGCGCGGGGAATGGGACAGCCCGGATCTCACGGCCTTCATCGAGCTCTTCGCCCGCAACCGGCGCT
This sequence comes from Microvirga sp., assembly GCA_036263675.1. Lineage (GTDB taxonomy): Bacteria > Pseudomonadota > Alphaproteobacteria > Rhizobiales > Beijerinckiaceae > Microvirga. Next base: position 15,783 of record DATAGO010000069.1, read on the forward strand.
TGAGCGAGACCCTCCTGCCCGACAGGCCCCTGGTGCGGCTCTGGCAGCTCTTCCGCCACCTCCTCAACCGCAACACCAAGGGCGGCGCGCGCCGCAACATCCACGCCCATTACGACCTCGGCAACCGCTTCTACGAGGCCTGGCTCGACCGGACGATGACCTATTCCTCCGCGCTCTTCGCGCCCGGCGACAACGACCTCGCGAGCGCGCAGACCCGCAAGTACCGGGCCCTCGCGGAGGCGCTCGAGCTCAAGCCCTCGCACCACGTGCTCGAAATCGGCTGCGGCTGGGGCGGCTTCGCGGCCTTTGCCGCGGAGGAGATCGGCTGCCGGGTCACGGGGCTCACGATCTCGAAGGAGCAGTACGCCTACGCGCAAGCCCGAATCGCGAAAGCCGGGCTCTCCGACCGGGTGGAGTTCAAGCTCCAGGACTACCGCGACGAGACCGGCACCTACGACCGCATCGCCTCGATCGAAATGTTCGAGGCCGTGGGCGAAGCCTATTGGCCGGCCTTTTTCCGCCAGATGCGCGACCGGCTGAAAGCCGGGGGCCGGGCGGGGCTCCAGGTCATCACGATCCGCGAGGAAAGCTTCGCGAACTACCGGCGCGAGATCGACTTCATCCGCCGCTACATCTTCCCCGGCGGCATGCTGCCGAGCCCGACGATCATGCGCGACCTCGGGGCGCGGTTCTCGGTGCCGCCGGCGGGCGAGCACGCCTTCGGCCCCGACTATGCCCGCACCCTCTCGATGTGGCGCGACCGCTTCCGCGCCGCCTGGCCGGCCCTCGTGCCGCTCGGCTTCGACGAGCGCTTCCGCCGCCTGTGGGAATACTACCTCGCCTATTGCGAGGCGGGCTTCCGCACCGGCAACATCGACGTGAGGCAGATGATCTTCGCCAAGGCGTGAGGGCCGTTCGACCGGGCGTCCCGGTTGGCCCGTCGGCGGGCGCGCCGGCGACTCAGTCCGGCTTCTTGCCGAACAGCCGCTGCAGCACGCGGCCCACCGGTCCGGTGAGGCGCAGGGGCGCGTCCGTGACCGCGAAGCAGATGCAGTCCTCGTCGAGGTCCGCGACCGGGCGGTGGTCGACCTCCTGGTCGGCGATCGAGACGTCGCCGCGGCGGAAATGGCCCCCGACCTCGGTGAACCCGCCCTTCAGCACGAGGGTGTATTCCGAACCCTCGTGGGTGTGGTTCGGCATCTTGCGGCCGGGCTTGATCCAGTAGAGCACGGCCTCGCCCCGCGCAGTCTTCTCGACCTTGTATTCCTTGACCCCGGGCAGGATGGTGCGCCAGCGGATCCCGTCCAGGCCGCAGCCGAGATAACGCGCGATCGGATCAGGCAGCACGGCGTCGCCCGCGGGCGCCCGGCCCGACTCCGGCGGCGCGGCCGCGAAGATCGCCCGCAGCATTGCCTCCCGGTCGGACACCGGCACCGGGTCCACGGCCTCGAGCGCGGAGCCGTTCAGGGCTTCGAGCCCGCGCACGAAGGCGCGGCTCCTCGGGGTGAGAGCGAGATGTCCTGCAACCAGTACATGCAGTGGCGCGCTCAAGGAACCAGCGGCATAGCCGGCCAGGAGGGCGTCCAAGGCCCGATCGGGAGGCTGACCGGCAGCAGGTGTCGTCACAGACGTATCGTCCTCGAAGGCGGGGGCTCGGGCGCATACCTGCCGCTTCGCAGGTATACGCCCCGAGACTGGCCCCGGATCAATCAAAGTTTAGCTTTGATTCGGCAACCGGGCGCCAGGCCGCAGGTGCAACCAGCGCACGATCCGCAGGCGCCGGGCTCGCCGTGCCCCGGCGGCCGCGCCGCGCTCAAGCCGCTTGCCATCGCAAAGGCCGGTCCCTAGGGTCCGGCGCCTCCGGAGCAATGCCAGGCTAGGCCCGATGACCGCGACCGCCCTCCTCTTCCGCGACGACGCCTATGCGACCGAATGCGAGGCTCTCGTGCTCGACGTGACCCCGGAGGGCGGCCTCGTCCTCGACCGGACGGTGTTCTACGCGCAAGGGGGCGGGCAGCCGGGCGACGTCGGCACCGTGACGGCCGCGGACGGAACCGAGGTGCCGGTCGCGAACACCGTCTACGGCCCGGACCGCACGACCGTGCTGCATCAGGTGGGCGCGGAAGGCGCCCGCTTCACCGCAGGCGACCGGGTCCGGCTGAAGCTCGACTGGAGCCGCCGCCTGCCCCGGATGCGCATCCACACCGCGCTGCATCTTCTGAGCGTCGTCCTGCCCTACCCCGTCACCGGCGGGGCCATCGGCGAGGGCGACGGGCGGCTCGACTTCGACATCCCCGAGGGCGGCCTCGACAAGGCCGAGATCGGTTCGAAGCTGAACGAGCTCGTGGCCCGCGACGCGCCCGTGACCGAGCGCTGGATCACCGACGAGGAGCTCGACGCCAATCCCGGCCTCGTGAAGACCATGTCGGTGAAGCCGCCGCGCGGCTCCGGCCGCGTGCGCCTCGTCGCCATCGAGGGCATCGACCTTCAGCCCTGCGGCGGCACGCACGTGCGCCGCACGGGCGAGATCGGCACCGTCCTCGTCACCGACATCGAGAAGAAGGGCAAGCAGAACCGCCGGGTGCGGATCGCGCTCGCCTGAGCGAGGGCGGCGGCGCCGACGGGAAGCTGTGCTCGCCCGAGCGCCGGCCGCGCGCAACCCGACAGGGGCGATGCCCGTCCGAGGGCCGGCCCCAGGAACGCGACAGGGGCTGTGCTCGCATGAGCGCAGCCCGCCCGAACTCCGGCAGGAAGTCACGCTCGCTGGAGCGACCCGAAACCCGACAGGAAGCCGCGGGCGCCCCTGCCCCGGCGCGGAGGACACCATGACCCGAGGCCCCTTCGTCACGCCCGAATGGCTCCACGAGCGCCTCGACGCGCCCGACATCGTGGTGGTCGACGGCTCCTGGTACCTGCCTGCCCTGAAGCGCGATCCGGGTGCCGAGTACCGCGCGGCGCACATCCCGGGCGCGGTGCGCTTCGACATCGACGCCGTCAAGGACGCCGCGTCGCCCCTGCCCCACATGCTGCCCTCGGCGGAGGACTTCGCGGCCGCGGTCGGGGCGATGGGCATCGGCGACGGCATGAAGATCGTGGTCTACGACGGCCTCGGCCTCGCCTCGGCGCCGCGGGTGTGGTGGACCTTCCGGGTGTTCGGCGCCCGCGACGTCGCGATCCTCGAGGGCGGTTTCCCGGCCTGGCGGCAGGCGGGCTTCCCGGTCGAGGAGGGCGAGCCGCGGCCCCGCGCACGGCGCACCTTCACGACCCGCTTCGACCGCGGCGCTGTCGCGGACCTCGCGGACGTGCGGCGCGCGCTCGAAGCCGGCTCCGCCCAGGTGCTCGACGCAAGGCCCGGCGACCGCTTCCGCGGCGAGGTGCCCGAGATCCGGCCGGGCGTGCGCTCCGGCCACATGCCGGGCAGCCTCAACCTGCCCTCGTCGGAGCTGATCGAGCGCGGGCGGCTGAAGGATCCGGAAGCGCTGCGCGCCGCCTTCGACCGCGCCGGCGTGGACCTGTCGCGCCCGGTGATCACGAGCTGCGGCTCCGGCGTCACCGCCGCGATCCTCGCGCTCGCGATGGAGACCCTGGGCCGGCCCCCGAAGGCGCTCTACGACGGGTCCTGGACCGAATGGGGCTCGCGGGAGGATACGCCCGTCGTCACCGGGCCGGCCTGAGCCGCGCCAGCGAAAAGGCCCGGCGGAGCGCCGGGCCTGCGGGGTCGGGTCGGGCGAGGGGCCGCCTCAGTTCAGCGGGTGGCCGCGCTTCTGCATCTCGGCCTTGGCGCGCACGAGGACGTATTCCTCGACTTCGCGGGCCCAGGTCGCCATCTCCTTCATGATGTCGTCGAAGACCTGGGGCTGCTTCTCCACGTACTTGCGGCCGGCCGGGGACTTGAAGAAGGCGGCGACGTCGCGCAGCTCGGCTTCCGTCATGTGGGTCGCGAAGGCCCGCGCCGTCGCGGTGACCATGCGCCGCTTCTGAAGCTCCATCTCGGGCTTCAGCATCTCGACGACGTCCTCGAGGTCCTTCTTGATCTCGGGGCGCGCGACCTGCATCTGGCGCAGCTCGTCGAGCAGGGGCGTGATCACGCTGTCGAAGGAGCGCGGGATGCCGGAGCCCAGCGCGACCTCCGTGGCGAGCGCCATGTGGCTCGCGCTCGGCTGCGCCGGGGCAGTCTGGGCCAGCGCCGCACCGGCGAAGAGGGCGAGGGCGAGCGACGGGGCGGCGAGACGGCAGAGGAGACGGGTCATCCGGATAGGCTCCAAGTGATCGGGGGCTTATGCGCCGCGACCTGCGCCTTCGACAAGGTCACCTTCCGTCGCAAGGCTGCGGGCGGCCTCAGGTCGACACGGTCCCGAGCTCGACGAGCCCGGTCTCGGTGGCCAGCACCGCGCCGGTGGCGAGGCCGAGGAAGAGGCCGTGCTCGACGACCCCCGGGATGGCCGCGAGCGCGGCGGCCAGCGCCTCCGGATCCGGGATCCGGCCGAGGGGCGCATCGACGATGAAGTGGCCGCCGTCGGTCAGGAAAGCCTCGCCGCCGGAAGTCTTTCGCAGCCGAAGCTCGCCCGGAAGATGAAGGCGCTCCAGCGTCCGGACGACCGTCCGCCGCGTGGATTCGAGGCCGAAGGGCACCACCTCGATCGAGAGCGGAAAGCGGCCGAGCGTCGCGACCCGCTTCGAGCCGTCGGCGATCACGATCATGCGCCGGCTCGCCGCCGCGACGATCTTCTCCCGCAGGAGCGCGCCGCCCGCGCCCTTGATGAGGCGCAAGGCGTCGTCGAGTTCGTCCGCCCCGTCGACGGTGAGGTCGAGTTCCGGCGTCTCGTCGAGCGTCGTGAGGGGGATCCCCTCGCGCTCGGCCTGGGCCCGGGTCTCCTCCGAGGTCGGGACGCCGACCACCTTCAGGCCGCCGCGCACCCGCTCGGCGAGGCAGGAGACGAAATGCCTCGCGGTCGAGCCCGTGCCGAGCCCGACGCGCATGCCGTCGGAGACGAGCGCCGCGGCCCGCGCGGCGGCGGCGCGCTTCAACTGGTCTTGGTCCATCGACGAACTCCCGGGCACACCTGCCGGCGCCGCAGGGTCTTGGGCCGTGCGGCCGCGTCCCGTCAACCCTCCGCCCGCGTCGAGCCTTACGGCCGCTGGGGCGAGGCGCCCCCGCGCACCGTCGGCGTCTGCGCCGGTGCCGGCCCGGCCGTGGCGGGGGGCGGGCTGCCCGGGCTCGTCTGCGGCGTGCAGACGACGCGTTCGTCGAACACGTAGCAAACGCTCATCTCGCCGGTGCGGTAGTTGACCCGGAAGACGCCGCCCTCGCGCTCGTGGCGGGAGGCCACGAGGCCGTACTCGCCCGGCGGCTGCGCGCCGGCGCCCTCGCCCGACCCGAAGCAGAGCGTCGCCCCGACCGTGCCCTCCTGGAGCCCGTACTGGCAGGAGCTCACCTCGCCGGTGACCCGATCGATCCGGTAGATGCGGTTCAGGTCCGTCTGGGGCGCGGGCACGAAATCGTAGGGCGCGGCCGCGGCCGCGGAGGCCGCCAGCGCGACCCCGAGACCCAGGCAGGGAAATTTAAACGTCCGCATGGCCAAATGAGCTTAAGGTTCGAATCAGGGACGGAACCATACCACCGACACCCCGCTTGAATCCTCACCCGCCCCGAGGTCGCGACACTCGATGTCCCCCTTCCCCGCCCCGACCGTCGTGTTCGATCTCGACGGGACCCTGGCCGACACGGCCGCCGACCTCATCGCCACCCTGAACGTCGTCCTCGCGCGGGAGGGTCTCGCGCCGCTCCCCGAGGCGAGGGCGCGCCCGCTCGCGGGCGCCGGCGCCAAGGCCCTGATCGAGTGCGGCTTCGCGGCATCCGGCCGCGACCTGACGCCCGACCGCCTGGAGGAGCTCTACCGCTTCTTCCTCGCCTGGTACGCGGACCACATCTGCATCGAGACGCGGCTCTATCCCGGCGTGAAGCGGGCGCTCCTGCGGCTCGACGAGGCGGGTTTCCGGCTCGCGGTCTGCACCAACAAGTTCGAGGACCACGCGGTCGCGGTGCTGCGCCAGCTCCGGGTCGCCCACCGCTTCGCGGCGATCTGCGGCCGCGACACCTTCCGCTACATCAAGCCCGACCCGCGCCATGTGACGCTGACGGTCGAGCGCGCGGGCGGGCGGCCCGAGACCGCCGTGATGGTGGGCGATTCCCGCACCGACATCGTGGCCGCGCAGGCGGCCGGCATCCCGGTGATCGCGGTGTCCTTCGGCTACACGGACGTGCCCGTGATGGAGCTCGGCCCCGACCGGGTGATCGGGCATTTCGACGAACTCGCCGACGCGGTCGAATCGTTCCTGCGTCGCGCACAGGCGGCCTGAAAATCGCGCGGCACGGCCGCGGCGCCGCGCCTAGCGTCCGTCAGGCTGCTTCAGGATCGCATCCGGACGCAGTCGCGGAGCCGGCAGCCCTTCCCGATTTCATCACGAGCAGACCGATTCTAATGGGCCGTGTGGGCGCCGTGCCCCGCGCCGGCGCCGAGGCCGCGCACCTCGAAGGTGACGGGCACCCGCCCGGCCTTGTCGAACAGCAGCGCGCCGGCGAAGCGCTCGCCCTGCTTGAGCGGGCGCTTGAGGTCGACCAGCATCAGGTGATGGCCGCCGGGGCGGAAGGTGATCCGGCCGCCGGGCGCCGCCGCGACCGCGTCCACGGGCTGCATGCGCGCGACGCCGCCGCTCTCGACCGTCTCGTGGATCTCGACCCGCCCCGCCACCTCGGCTTCGGCCCCGACCAGACGGTCCGGCGCGGAGCCGGCGTTCTCCGCCACGAGGTAGCCGGCCCCGACCTTGGCGCCGCCGGGCGTGGCGCGCGACCAGGCCTCGCGGACCACGATGGATCCGGACTGGGCCTGAAGGGAACCGGGCAGAGCGAAGAGGCCGAGCGAGAGGAGCGCGGCGAAGGCGGAACGGCGCATGGGACTGGCCCTTCAGGCGGGACGGCCGATCGCTCACGCAGAATTGAAGCTTGGCCGAGGGGGTCGATGGTGGGCGCGACAGGGATTGAACCTGTGACCCTTCGCGTGTGAAGCGAATGCTCTCCCGCTGAGCTACGCGCCCTGACCTCGGGCCTTCTAGTGCCCTGAACCGCCGGGCGTCAAGCCATTCCGGCAGTCCTTCGCGCCCGGGACGGCCACGCTGCCACAATCGCCCGCGCGACGACGGATGCATAATGGCTAAACCATGTCGGCGGGGCCTTGTTGCCAGCGTGGCCTTCGCGCCCCACCTTCTGGATCCGAAACGTGGCTGTAGCGTTGAGTCACCACCGAAGCAGCACATATCGGGACAAAGCGAGGCAAAATCATGGGACGCACCAGCGCTGCCGTCTTCGGTCTTGTCGGCGCCGTCGCGCTCACGACGCCGGCCGCGGCCTTCTTCGAGATCGATCCGCTCACCCGCCAGCCGCTCTATACGCCCCGCGCGGCGGTGCAGCCTTATGGCGGCCCGCAGGACGCCTACCGCCCGCAGGCGACCGCCGTGCCGCGGCAGGTGGTGGCCTACGGCGGACGCCATGCGCCCGGCACGATCGTGGTCTCCACGAGCGAGCGCCGGCTCTACTACGTGCTCGGCAACGGCGAGGCGATCCAGTACGGCATCGGCGTCGGCCGCCCGGGCTTCGAGTGGGCCGGCACCAAGACCGTGACGATGAAGCGGGAGTGGCCGGACTGGCGTCCGCCGGCGCAGATGCTGCGCCGGCGCCCCGACCTGCCGCGCTACATGGCGGGCGGGCCGGACAATCCCCTCGGCGCCCGCGCGATGTATCTCGGCGGCTCGCTCTACCGCATCCACGGCTCGAACGAGCCGGAGACGATCGGCCAGGCGGTGTCCTCGGGCTGCATCCGCATGACCAACGACGACGTGGTCGACCTCTACGAGCGCGTGAAGGTCGGGACCCGGGTGGTCGTGGTCCGGTAGGCGGCACGAGTCCTGAGGATCGGGAAAGGCCGGCGCTGCGCCGGCCTTTTCGTTTCCGGGATATGCGCTCAGGACCGGCGGGCGGGCTCGCGCGACAGGCCCTTGGCGTCGAGGTCGGCGAGGTAGTTGGCCCATTTCTCCCGCTGGCGCGCGCCGAGGTCGTGGAGGTAGTCCCAGCCGTAGATGCCGGTGTCGTGCATGTCGTCGAAGCGCAGCTTGACGGCGTAGTTGCCGACCGGCTCGACCCCGATGATCTCGACGTTGCGCTTGCCCGGCACGGTCTTGCGCTCCGAGGGGCTGTGGCCCTGGACCTCGGCCGAGGGGCTCGTGACGCGCAGGTACTCGGCCGGGAGGTCGAAGGCGGTGCCGTCGTCGAAGGCGACGGTGAGCGTGCGGCGGTCCTTGGCGAGGCGCAGTTCGGTCGGCCAGCGCTTGGGCTCCATGGAAAAACCTCTCTTTGCGGGCATCAGCCCTTCGATGCGGCCTCGAAGCGGACGATTCGGGCTCGTCTTTCGGGCAATCGCCCTTGAATATGGCCTCCCGACACCGAATCTTGAGCGTCGGGCCGCCGGGATTTGACGGCGGGTGCTCAAGCATTAAGCTTCGCCCGGCACAACACCAAGAACGACAGCAAGGGACCGCCTCCCAATGTGGGGACCGCAGACGCCTCCGCTCCTCGCCGACGCCGCTCGTCCGCTCGTGGACCCGTTCGGGCGCGCGATCTCTTACCTGCGCGTCTCGGTGACGGACCGCTGCGACTTCCGCTGCGTCTACTGCATGTCGGAGGACATGACCTTCCTGCCCAAGCGCGACCTCCTCACCCTGGAGGAGCTCGACCGGGTCTGCTCCGTCTTCGTCGACCGGGGCGTGAGGAAGCTGCGCATCACCGGCGGCGAGCCGCTGGTCCGGCGGGACATCATGACCCTGTTCCGGTCGCTCTCCCGCCACCTCGCCTCCGGGGCGCTCGAGGAGCTCACCGTCACGACGAACGGCTCGCAGCTCGCGCGCTACGCGGCCGAGCTCGCCGATTGCGGCGTGCGCCGCGTCAACGTCTCGATGGACACCCTCGACCCCGAGAAGTTCCGCCGCATCACCCGCTGGGGCGACCTCGACCGGGTGCTGGCCGGCATCGACGCCGCGCAAGCGGCAGGCCTCAAGGTTAAGATCAACGCGGTGGCGCTCAAGGGCGTCAACGAGGACGAGATCGAGCCCATGCTCGAATGGGCGCACGGGCGCGGCATGGACCTCACCCTGATCGAGGTCATGCCGCTCGGCGAGATCGAGACCCACCGGGCCGACCAGTTCCTGCCCCTCTCCATGGTGCGGGCGCGGCTCCTCGACCGCTACACGCTCGACGACCTTGCGGAGCGCACCGGCGGCCCGGCGCGCTACGTGCGCGTGAAGGAGACCGGCGGCAAGCTCGGCTTCATCACGCCGATGACCCATAATTTCTGCGAGAGCTGCAACCGCGTGCGCCTCACCTGCACGGGCCGGCTCTACATGTGCCTCGGTCAGGAGGACGCCGCGGACCTGCGGGCGCCCTTGCGCGCCTCGGAAGGCAACGGGCGCCTCGTCCAGGCGATCGAGGATGCGATCGGCCGCAAGCCGAAGGGCCATGACTTCGTGATCGACCGCCGCCGCAACCAGCCCGCCGTCGGGCGCCACATGAGCGTCACGGGCGGCTGAGCCCCGTCCGGCCGGCGCCGCGAGCGGCCGAAGCCCCCCTTCGAGCCGGCGCAAGCCCCAGCTTGGCGTGACGGGCGCCGCAGGATCGGCTAGGCACGGCCCATGAGTGCGACTTACGACGTGATCGTCGCCGGCGTCGGCGGCATGGGATCGGCCGCGTGCTGGCAGCTTGCCCGCCGGGGCGTGCGCGTGCTCGGGCTCGAGCGCTTCGACATCCCCCACGACAGGGGCTCCTCGCACGGGCTCAACCGGATCATCCGCCTCGCCTATTACGAGCACCCTTCTTATGTGCCGCTGCTGCGCCGCGCCTTCGCGCTCTGGCGCGAGACCGAGGCCGCGTACGGCGAGCGGCTGCTCTTCGTCACCGGCGGCGTCGACGCAGGCCCCGAGAACGGGCGCATCGTCTCGGGCTCGCTCGCCTCCTGCGCCGAGCACGGCCTGCCCCACGAGACACTCAGCGCCCGCGATCTCGCCGCCCGCTTCCCGGGCTGGCGCCTGCCCGACGGCATGGTCGGCGTGGTCCAGCCCGATGCCGGCTTCGTGGCCTCCGAGCGCGCCATCGTGGCCCATGCCGGGATGGCGCTCGACGCCGGCGCCGACATCCGCGCCCGCGAGGCGATCCTGAGCTGGGAGATCACCGGGGCCGGCACGGTCGCGGTGACCACCACGCGGGGCCGCTACGAGGCGGGCCGGCTCGTCCTCTCCACGGGCGCCTGGATCGCCGACCATGTTCCGGATCTGAAAGGCAAGGCCGTGCCCGAGCGCCAGGCGCTCGGCTGGTTCCGTCCCCTCGCTCCCGAGCATTTTCGCCTCGGACGCTTCCCCGTCGGGGTCGTCGAGGCCGGCGAGCGTCCGGTCTACGTCTTCCCGGAATGGGGCGTGCCGGGCTTCAAGATCGGGGTCTACCACCATCTCGGCGAGACGGGCCACGCGGACGCGCTCTCGCGCGAGCCCGACGCGGCCGACGAGGCGGTGCTGCGCGAGGCCATGCGCGCCTTCTTCCCAGAGGCGAACGGGCCCGCGTTGAGCCTGAAGTGCTGCCTGTTCACCAACACGCCGGACGAGCATTTCGTGATCGACACCCTCCCGGGCGCGCCCCAGGTGATCGTGGCCTCGCCCTGCTCCGGGCACGGCTTCAAGTTCTCGAGCGTGGTCGGCGAGATCCTGGCCGACATGGCGACCGAGCGCGCGCCCGCCCTCGACCTGTCCCTGTTCCGCCTCGACCGGCTGAAGGGCCGCGCCCGCCGGGCGAGCGCCGGCGCCCCGCGGCGCTGAGGAGCGGGACGCCGGACAGGCCGCGCCCGAGCCGAGCGCCCGGCGCAACCGCCCCATGCAATCGGGGGGTGCGGACGGGTCGCTCCCTCGACCCGGGGGACAGGGTCCCCTAAGACGAGACCGCCCTCCCGGAGACCCGTCTTGCCTTCCACCGCCGCGAAGACCAGCGGGATCGCTCCGCTCGGGGAGCCCTCGGCGGGCCCCGACCGCAGGATGTCGCCTGCCGAGTCGACCGCGAGCGCCAACCGCCGCGGCATCGCGGCGATGCTCGCCTCCATGACGCTGTTCACGGGCAACGATACCATCCTGAAGATCGCGACCGCCCAGCTCCCCACGGGTCAGATCATGGCGGTGCGCGGCGCCTTCGCGATGGCGATCGTGCTCGGCCTGATCCTCGTCCGCGGCGAGATCCGCCAGCTCGCCCATATCGGAACCCCGCGCGTGTTCGGACGCGCCGTCCTCGAAGCCTTCGTGGCCTGCCTCTTCATCCTGTCGCTCGCCGCGCTCCCGATCGCCAACATCACGGCGATCTTGCAGGCGACGCCGCTGATCATGACCCTGATCGCGGTGCTCTTCGGCCTCGAGCGGGTCGGCTGGCGCCGCTGGGCCGCGATCGCGGTGGGCTTCGCGGGCGTGCTCCTCATCGTGCGCCCGAGCGTGGAGGGCTTCAACGCCTATGCGGCGCTCGGGCTGCTCTGCGCCTTTCTGGTCGCGGTCCGGGATCTCGTGACCCGCAGCATCGGGGCCCACGTCGCCACGACGGTCGTGACGTTCTCGACCACCGCGACCGTGACGCTCCTCGGCCTCGGCCTGTCCTTCGCGGAGGACTGGCAGCCGCTGGCCTGGCGCGAGCTCGCGCTCCTCGGCGCCGCCGCGGTGCTGGTCAGCCTGGGCAACATGGCGATCGTGCGCGCCTTCCGGACCGGGGAGATGTCGGCGGTCTCGCCCTTCCGCTACTCCATCGTGCTGACCTCGCTCGTCGCCGGTTTCGCGGTGTTCGGGGAATGGCCCGACCTCGTCGCGGGGTTCGGGATCGCGCTCATCGTGCTGAGCGGGGTCTACACCATCCATCGGGAGCAGGCCCGCGCCCGGGCCGCCGGGACGCGCGCATGACCGGGTCTGCCGTCGGGAACCGGCCCGTGTCGCCCTGGCTGCTGGCCGTGCTGGTCGCGATCTCGACGCTGCAGCCCTTTGCGATCAACGTGCTCGCGCCCGCGACCCCCGGGCTGACCCGCTCGCTCGGGACCGACTACGCGACGGTGCAGCTCACTCTGACGCTCTACCTCGTGACCGTCGCGGTCACGCAGCTTCTCGTCGGGCCGGTCTCGGACCGGATCGGCCGGCGGCCCTGCATCCTGGCCGGCATCGCCCTGTTCGCGCTCGGCTCCGCGATGGGCGCGGCCGCGACCGAGATCGGCCTGCTCCTGACCGCCCGCATCGTGCAGGCGATCGGCGGCGGCACCTGCTTCGCGCTCGCCCGTGCGGTGGTGCGGGATTCGGCGGGCAAGGACCAGGCCGCCAGCCTCATCGGCTACATCGCGACCGCCATGGTGGTGGCCCCCATGGTGGCGCCGCTCGTGGGCGGCTTCCTCGACGCCCGCTTCGGCTGGCGCTCGATCTTCATCGCCATGCTGGCCCTGTCGGGCGCCGTCGCGGTCGCGGCGGTGCCGCTCCTCAAGGAGACCGCGCCGCGGACCGGCGACGCGTCGCTGCGCGCGATCGTCTCGTCCTATCCGGCCCTGCTCCGGCACCGCGCCTTCCTGGGCTACGCCCTGATGCTGTCCTTCGTGACGGCCGCCTTCTTCGCCTTCGTGGCCGGCGCCCCCTACATCGTGGTGAGCCACATGGGCCACACGCCGGACGTCTACGGGGCCTATTTCGTGCTCAATGCCGGCGGCTACATGATCGGAAATTTCCTGACAGGCCGGCTGGGGCAGCGGCTCGGCAGCGACCGGCTCATCCGGGTCGGGTTCGCGGTCTCGATCGCCGCGGTGACGCTCGAAGCCGCGGTCGCGGCGCTGCTGCCCTGGACGCCCCTCACCCTCTTCCTGCCCCTCACCCTCAACGGCATCGGCAACGGCCTCATCATCCCGAGCGCCACGGCCGGTGCGCTCTCGGTGCGGCCGGAGCTCGCCGGGACGGCGGCGGGTCTCTCCGGCGCCGCGCAGCTCGGCTTCGGGGCGCTGAGCGCGGTGGTGGCGGGCCATCTCGTGACGCTGTGGCCGCAATCCCTCGTGGTCGCCATGCTGGCCTACACGCTCCTGGGATGGCTCTGCCTGATCCTGCTCGTGCGGCGGCGCTGACCACCCCGGTCCAATACGGCCCAAACCGGACCGCCCGGACCGCTCGGCCCATCCACAGACCTGACCCAGCGGCAGGTGCGGCTCGACAATACGCCGCGCTTGTCGCGGCTTGGCCGATCCGCTAGGACGCGCGCAAAGCCATATTCGCCAAGAACATGCCGGCCATGCGCCCGAGGCGCGGGCGGGCCCTCAGCCATGAAGGTGGGGACGCGTGCAGGGACTTCTCGGGATCAGCCGGCTCATCGACGGGCTCAACGAGCGCATCGGAAAAATCACCGCCTGGGCGATCGTCGTCGCGGTGCTCGTCTCGGCCGTCAACGCCATCATCCGCAAGGTCTTCGGCACCTCGTCGAACGCCTGGCTCGAGCTGCAATGGTACCTGTTCGGCGCCGTCTTCATGCTCTGCGCGCCCTGGACCCTGAAGGCCAACGAGCACATCCGCATCGACATCGTCTCCAACCGCCTGTCGAAGCGCGGCCGCGACTGGATCGACATCTTCGGGCACCTGTTCTTCCTCCTGCCCTTCGTGGCGGTGATGATCTACCTGTCGTGGCCGTTCTTCATGCGCTCCTACCAGTCCGGCGAGGTCTCGACCAATGCGGGCGGCCTGATCATCTGGCCCGCCAAAGGCCTGATCCTGCTCGGCTTCCTCTTCCTGTTCCTCCAGTGGCTGAGCGAGCTCATCAAGCGCGTCGCGATCATGCGCGGCGAGCTCGAGGACGAGCATGCCGGCGGCGGGCACGGCGCCTCCGCGGAGGCCGAGGCCGAGCGCCTGCTCCAGGAACTCGCGGCTACCAACCAGGACCTGGTCGTGCCCGGCCAGGGACCGGCCCCCACACTCAAGCCGGCGGGCGAGCTGCCCGGCGACGGCGTGCGCTGACGGCGCCCCCGCCCCTCCCCGCCCCACTTCCCGGAGTTCCCCTCTCATGGCTCAGTTGATCGCCCAGAACCTGGCGCCGATCATGTTCGCGGCGCTGGTGGTCTTCCTGCTCCTCGGATACCCGGTCGCCTTCGCGCTCGCCGCCAACGGCCTGCTCTTCTTCATCATCGCGGTCGAGCTCGCTCCTTACGCCCCCGACGTGATCCGGCTCGATTGGCCGCTGCTCCAGGCGCTGCCCGAGCGCATCTACCAGACCATGTCGAACGAGGTGCTGCTCGCCATCCCGTTCTTCACCTTCATGGGCCTGATCCTGGAACGCTCCGGCATGGCCGAGGACCTGCTCGACACCATCGGCCAGCTCTTCGGGACGCTGCGCGGCGGCCTCGCCTACGCGGTGATCTTCGTGGGCGCGCTGCTCGCCGCCACCACGGGCGTGGTCGCGGCCTCGGTGATCTCCATGGGCCTGATCTCGCTGCCCATCATGCTGCGCTACGGCTACGACCGGCGCCTGGCCTCGGGCGTGATCGCGGCCTCGGGCACCCTCGCGCAGATCATCCCGCCTTCGCTCGTCCTCATCGTCATGGCCGACCAGCTCGGCCGCTCGGTCGGCGACATGTACGAGGGCGCCTTCCTGCCGGGCCTCGTCCTGTCGGCGCTCTATGCGAGCTACGTGTTCCTCGTCTCGATGATCTATCCCAACGCCGCGCCGGGCCTGCCCAAGGACGCGATCGGCTTCCGCGAGCCCAACGGCACGCGCGGCGTCTGGCAGCTCGGCGTGCTGGTGCTGTTCTCAGGGATCGTCGGCTATTACGTGATGCGCCAGACCGGCACCCGCGCGGGCGCGGACTTCGTCATCCTGACGATCTGCATCGCGACCGTGGTGGCGCTGATCTGCGCCCTCATGAACCGGCTTTTCGGCGCCAGGCGCCTTCTGGCGCTGGTCGTCGTCACGGCGGCCCTCATCGGCGTCTACCTCTACCTGCTCCAGGCCGGCTACACCAACACCGGCCTGTTCATGGAGATGGTGGCGGCCGGCGCGCTCTACGCCCTCTTCGTCGGCGTGGTCGAGCGCTTCACGGGCCTGCGGCTCATGTCGCGCATGGCCGAGCAGGTCACCTTCGTGATGGTGCCGCCGCTCCTGCTGATCTTCCTTGTGCTCGGCACGATCTTCATCGGGCTCGCCACCCCGACGGAAGGCGGCGCCATGGGTGCGCTGGGCTCCCTCATCCTGGCCGCGATCAAGCGCCGTCTCGACCGCAACCCGGCGCGCTTCAACTTCGCGATCGTCCGGCAGGCCACGGAGGCGACCGCGAAGCTCTCGGCCTTCGTGCTCTTCATCCTGCTCGGCGCCCGCGTGTTCTCGCTGACCTTCTACGGCGTCAACGGCCACATCTGGGTCGAGCATCTCCTGACCTCGCTGCCGGGCGGCCAGGTGGGCTTCCTGATCGTCGTCAACGTGATGATCTTCCTGCTCGCCTTCTTCCTCGACTTCTTCGAGCTCGCCTTCATCGTGATCCCGCTGCTCGGGCCGGCGGCCGAGAAGCTCGGCATCGACCTGATCTGGTTCGGCGTGATCCTGGGCGTGAACATGCAGACCTCGTTCATGCACCCGCCCTTCGGCTTCGCGCTGTTCTACCTGCGCTCGGTCGCCGCCAAGGAGCCCTACATCGACCGCCTCACGGGCCGGCGCATGGAGCCCGTGACCACGGGCCAGATCTACTGGGGCGCCGTGCCCTTCGTGGTGATCCAGTGCATCATGGTCGCGCTCGTGATCCTGTTTCCCCAGATGGTCATGCACTACAAGAGCTCGGCGACGACCATCGACCCCGCGGCCGTGCAGCAGAAGCTCGACAACCTCCTGATCCCGGGTTTCGACGCGCCCGGCGGCGGCGGCGGGCTCCCGGGCCTGCCCGGCTTCGATCCGCCGGGCGGCGGCCCGCCCAACCTGCCCGGGCTCGAGCCCCCGGGCGGCGGAGCGCCTCCCGCGCTGCCGGGGCTCGAGCCTCCGCCGCGGATCCAGTAGGCGCGAGGTCCCCGCGCTGCCGGGACTCGGGCCTTACGCGAATTCAGCCGGTGCGATCAGGAACGGCGGGCCCGAGGGCCCGCCGTTCCTCTTTCAACCTTCCCTCGAAGCCGGGCGGACGGGACACGGATGAGATGTCGAAAGGGCGGGCCTTCCGTCCGGCAAGAAAATTTGGCAGTAAAGAGCCGGATTGAACTTCCCTTTCACATTTGGCGCGGAGGATTTTCCGGGAATGGCGCGATCGATGACCGGGCACGCGTGAGTAACGAGCGAGGAACGACCTTCCCATACGGCATCGGCCGGGCGCTTCTGCTCGCCCTGTCGGTCCTCGCCCCGTCGCTCGCGTCGCCCTTCCCCGCCGCCGCGCAGGACGGGCCCGCGGTGCGCATCGCGGTCGAGGGTGCGTTCCCGCCCTTCAACTTCATCGATCAGGCCAACGAACTCGCCGGTTTCGAGGTCGAGCTCGGCAAGGCCCTGTGCGAGGCGATGCGCGCCCGCTGCACCTTCGTGCAGCACCAGTGGGACGGCATCATCAACGGGTTGATCAACCGGAACTACGACGCGATCATGTCCTCGGTCGCGATCACCGAAGCGCGCAAGAAGCGCGTCGCCTTCTCGCGGCGCTACTACCTCATGCCAGCCTCCTTCATGGTCGCGAAATCCACCGAGGTCGCGGCCATCACGCCGGAGGCGCTCGCGGGGAAAAGGGTCGGCACCACCGACCGCAGCGAGCACGCGGCCTTCCTGCAGGGGCTCTACAAGGACACCGAGGTCCAGCTCTACGGCCGCCTCGACGAGGCGATCCTCGACCTGAGGGCCGAGCGCATCGACCTCGTGCTCGGCGACAAGCTGCCGCTGACGCGCTTCCTCGCGACCGCGGACGGGGAGTGCTGCCGCCTCGTCGGCGACGCGCCCGTCTCCCAGGCCTACCTGAGGCGCGCGGTCGGGGTGGCCCTGCGCAAGGAGGACGAGGACCTGCGCGCCCTCTTCGACAAGGCGATCGAGGATGTGAAGCGCAACGGCACCTACGACCGCATCCGCACCAGGTACTTCCCCGTCGACATCAAGTAGCGCTCCCGCCGGCGGCCCGGCGCCCCCCGCGAGGAGCCCGTTCCCCCCCGCGGAAAACTGCACTAGAAGCGCAGCAGCACGCAGCCGCACGAGGGGTCATCATGGCGAAGGTCGCTTTTCTGGGTTTGGGCGTCATGGGCTACCCCATGGCCCGGCATCTCGCCTCCAAGGGGCACGAGGTCACGGTCTACAACCGCACCACGCCCAAGGCCGAGAAATGGGTGCAGGAGCACGGCGGCCGCTTCGCCCGCACCCCCCGCGAGGCCGCGGAGGGCCAGGAGATCGTGTTCGCGTGCGTGGGCAACGACGACGACCTGCGCGAGGTCACGATCGGCACGGAGGGCGCCTTCAAGGGCGTGGCGAAGGGCGCGATCTTCGTCGACCACACCACCGCCTCGGCGGAAGTCGCGCGCGAGCTCTTCGGCGCCGCGACGAGCGCCGGCTTCGGCTTCGTGGACGCGCCGGTGTCGGGCGGCCAGGCCGGCGCCGAGAACGGCGTGCTGACCGTGATGTGCGGCGGCGAGCCGGACGTCTACGCCCGTGCCGAGCCGGTGATCATGAGCTTCGCCCGCGCCTGCCGGCTCATGGGCCCCGCGGGCTCGGGCCAGCTCACCAAGATGATCAACCAGATCTGCATCGCGGGCCTCGTCCAGGGCCTCGCCGAGGGCATCCATTTCGGCAAGAAGGCCGGGCTCGACATCGAGGCCGTGATCGACGTGATCTCCAAGGGCGCCGCCGGTTCCTGGCAGATGGAGAACCGCGGCAAGACCATGAACCAGAGCAAGTTCGACTTCGGCTTCGCGGTCGACTGGATGCGCAAGGACCTCGCGATCTGCCTCGCGGAGGCGCGCAAGAACGGCGCCAAGCTGCCCGTCACGGCCCTCGTCGACCAGTTCTACGGCGACGTCCAGGAGATGGGCGGCAACCGCTGGGACACGTCGAGCCTTCTCGCGCGCCTGGAAAAGTAGGCGGCCCGCAACCGCTTCGTCACGGCCCGGGCTCGCGCCCGGGCCGTTTCGCTTTAAGCGTCGCGTGAGCGTGAGGTAGGCCACGAAGCCGCCGGGTCTCTGGCAGCCGTGCCGGAGCGGCGTGGGTGACGGGACCGGTCGCCCGTCAGCGTCGCGTGAGCGTGAGATAGGCCACGAAGCCGCCGATCCCGAGCGCGAGCAGGAGCAGGACGGTGTCGCGCGCCTCGCCCTTGAAGCCGACGTTGCGGTGCATCTCGGCGATGCGCTCGTTGTGCTCGGGGCTGTAGCTCATGAACATCCCGATCAGGATGGAGGCGGTCACGAGCGCGAGGAGGATGGTGGTGGTTCGCATGGGTCTCCGTCCCGTCAGCGGCCTTCGAAGCGCGCCGGGCGCTTCTCGCGGAAGGCCTCGATGCCCTCCTCGAAGTCGTGGCTGCGGCCGGCCGTGTTCTGGAGCCGCGCCTCGAGGGCAAGCTGGGCGTCGAGATCGTTCGCGAGGCTCTCGGCGACCGCCTGCTTCATGAGCCGGAAGGCGAGGCCGGGACCGGCCGCAAGCCGCTCCGCGAAAGCCGCCGTCTCCGCCGCGAAGGCGGCATCGTCGAACACCTTGTAGACGAGGCCGAGGCGCTGGGCCTCCTCGGCCGGAATCGGATCGGCGGTCAGCATCAGGGCGAGCGCGCGCTTGGGGCCCACGAGCCGCGGCAGGATCCAGGTGCCGCCGGCGTCCGGGATGAGCGCGATGCGCGCGAAGGCCTCCTGGAGATAGGCCGACCGCGCCGCCACCGCGACGTCGCAGGCGAGCGCGATGTTCATCGAGGCGCCGACCGCCGGCCCGTTGAGGGCCGCGACCGTGAGCTTCGGGAAGTCCGCGAGGCGCCGGACGAGCGGGTTGTAGTCGCGCACCAGCGCGGGGCCCACGTCGTAGCGGCCGTCCGCGCCGCGGGCGAGATTTTCGGTGAGGTCCTGGCCCGAGGAGAACGCCCTGCCCTCGCCGGTGAGCACCACGACCCGGACCGCCTCGTCCGCCGCGCACGCGTCGAGCGCGTCGCGCAGGTCCGCGTGCATGGTGGCGTTGAAGGCGTTGAGCTTGTCGGGGCGCGCCAGCGTGATCGTCGCGACGGCGCCGGCGCGGGAGAGGCGTAAGGTCGTGGGACTCATGCGGCGGGCGCCTCCGGCTCGGGTTTGCGCGTGAGAATAGAGTGCACCTCCGCCCGAAGCACGGGCAAAAGCTCCGTCTCGAACCACGGGTTCTTGCGGATCCAGCCGTTGTTGCGCCAGGAGGGATGCGGCAGCGGCAGCACGCGGGGCTTGCGCGGACCGGCCAGGATCTCGCGCCAGCGCCGCACGGTGCCGGTGAGCCCGTCGCGGACCTCGTCGCCGAGGTGCCAGGCCTGCGCGTACTGGCCGATCACGAGGATCAGCTCCAGGCCCGGCATGGCACTGAAGAGGCCGGCGCGCCAGGTTCCTGCGCATTCCCGCCGCGGCGGCAGGTCGCCGCCCTTGGCGTCCTGGCCCGGGAAGCACGCCCCCATGGGCGCGATAGCGACGCGGGATGCGTCGTAGAACGCCGCTTCGTCGAGGTCGAGCCAGGCTCGGAGGCGCGTGCCGGACGGGTCCTGGAACGGGATGCCGCTCGCATGAGCGCGGGTGCCGGGCGCCTGGCTCGCGATGCAGAGCCGCGCGGTCGCGCTGCCCTGGAGGATCGGGCGCGGCTCGTGCGGGAGCGGGCGCGCAGGGAGATCGCGGCAGATCCGGCAGGCGCGCAGCGAGGTCGCGAGGGCGTCGAATTCCATCCGCGACAGATGGGAGCGCGGCGCGGGCCCGTCGAGCGCCTCAGGCCGCCGCACTTGGTCGCGCCGCGACCGCCGCGTGCCAGCGCTTCACATGCGCCATCTCGTCGGGAACCGCGAGCCGCGCCGGCTTGAGGAAATCAATTCCGACGAGGCCTGTGATGTCGGCGATGGAATAGGCGTCGCCCGCCACGAAGGCGCTGCCGGCGAGGTGCCGGTCGAGGAGGCCGAGGAACTCCATGACGCGGGGCTTGTTGGCCTCGCCCCAGGAGGCCACCTGCGGGACCTCCATGGGGGCCATGGCGGGGTGGAGGTGACGGAACACCGCGGCCACGGGACCGAGCAGCCCGAACTCCATCCGCCGCTGCCACATCTCGACCCGGGCGCGCCCGAGCGCTCCGGTGCCGAAGAGCGCCGGCTCCGGGTGCAGTTCCTCGAAATAGCGGCAGATCGCGACCGACTCGGTCAGCACCGTGCCGTCGTCGAGTTCGAGCGCCGGCGACTGCTTCATCGGGTTGATGGCGACGTAGGCAGGCGTCTTGTGGTCGAGCCGGTTGAGGTCGAGCGGCACGAGCGGGACCGAAATCCCCTTCTCGGCGAGGAAGATCCGCACCCGGCGGGGATTGGGCGCGCGGCCGGCGTCGTAGAGCTTCATGTCACCGGTCCTGCAACAGAGCGTTGAGAGCGGCGCTCGCGGTGCGGTTCGGCGCGCGGCCGGCGTCGTAGAGCTTCATGGGGCCTCCCTTCGGCGGGAAGGGACCATGACGTTCCCGAGGGGTCAACCGCGGGACGGCGCGCAAAGAAAAAGCGCGGCTTTCGCCGCGCTTTGCAAGTGGGGTCTCGTAGGGAGGAAACGCCGATGAACATGCCTAAGTTCCCTCGCCCCGGATGTGCGCTGGCGCACGCGAGGCGTCAGGCGCCGCGCAGGGCCGCGAGATCGAGCGGAAGCGAGCGCAGGCGCTTGCCCGTCGCCGCGAAGGCCGCGTTGGCGATCGCGGGCCCGAGCACCGGCACGCCGGGCTCGCCGATCCCGGTCGGGGCCTCGGTCGAGGGCACGATATGGACCTCGACCAGGGGCATCTCGCTCATGCGGGTCGGCTCGTAGGCGTCGAAGTTGGCCTCCTGGACGGCGCCGTCCCGGAGCGTGATGCGGTTGCGCAGCACGGAGGAGAGGGCAAAGCCCACGGAGCCCTCGACCTGCGCCCGGATCACGTCCGGGTTGACCGCGATGCCGCAATCCACCGCCGCGACGATGCGCTCGACCTTCAACCCCGAGCCCTCGACTGTCACGTCCGCCACCATGGCGACGGAGGTCCCGAAGGACTTGTGCACGGCGACGCCCTGGCCGCGGCCCCGGGGCATGGTCTGGCCCCAGCCCGCCTTCTCGGCGGCGAGCCGCAGCACCGCGGCCTGGCGCGGCGCGCCCTTCAGGAGCGCGAGGCGGTAGGCCACCGGGTCCTTTCCGGCCGCGCGGGCGAGCTCGTCCACGAACACCTCCATGGCCTGGGCCGTGTGGGTGTGGCCGACCGAGCGCCACCACAGGACGGGCACGCCCTCCTTGGCGTTGTGGACTTGCGCGTGGAAGTTCGGGATCGCGTAAGCGGTGTCGGCGACGCCCTCGACCGTGGAGGGGTCGACCCCGTTCACCATCATGGCCTCGAAGGGCGAGCCCATCATGATGGACTTGCCGACGATGCCGTGCTCCCAGGCGACCGGGTTCCCGGCCGCGTCCAGGCCGGCGCGGATGCGGTGGTAGACCATCGGGCGGTAGTAGCCGCCCTGCATGTCGTCCTCGCGGGTCCAGACGAGGTGGACGGGCGCGCGGCCCCCGATGGCCTTGAGGATCGTCGCGGCCTCCGCGAGGTAATCGGCGCTCGGCGTCGCGCGGCGCCCGAAGGAGCCGCCGGCCCAGACCGTGTTGAGCCGCACCTTGTCGGGGGTCACGCCCATGATCGAGGCCACGACCGCCTGCTCGATCGTCGGGAACTGGCACCCGGCCCAGACCTCGATCGTGCCGTCGGGATTGCGCGCGATGGTGCCGTTGAGGGGCTCCATGGAGGCGTGCGCGAGATAGGGGAACTCGAACTCCGCCTCGAGGATCTTCGCGGCGGAGGCCAGCGCGCGGGCGGCATCGCCCCGGTTCGCCGCGACATGGCCGCGGCGGCGGGCGATCTCCTTGTACTCCGCCATGATGGCGTCCGAGGAGCGCTTCTCGGCGGCGCTGTCGTCCCATTCGACGGCAAGCGCCTCGCGCCCCTTCATGGCCGACCAGGTGTCGCGCGCCAGCACGGCGATTCCGGTCGGGATCCGCACCACGTCGACGACGCCCGCGACATTGCGGGCAGCCGTGGCGTCGAAAGACTTCACCGTCGCGCCGAAGAGCGGCGCATGCGCCACGAGCGCGGTGAGCTGGCCCGGGCGGCGGATGTCCAGGGAATAGACGGCGCTTCCCGAGGTCTTCGCGGCCGAATCCACGCGGGAGACGTGCTTGCCGATATAGGTCCAGTCCTTCGGGTCCTTGAGCCGCGGCTCCTGCGGCACCGGCAGGGTTGCGGCCGAGGCCGCGAGCTCGCCGAAGGTGGCCTGCCGGCTGGTGCCGGGATGGCGCACCACGCCCTTCTCGACCCGGATCTCGGACGCCGGCACCTTCCACTGGAAGACGGCGGCCGCGACCATCATCTCCTTCGCGGCGGCGGCGGCGCGGCGCAACTGCATCCAGGAATTGGCGATCGCGGTCGAGCCGCCGGTGCCCTGCACGGGCCCGAAGGCGAGGTTGTTGTAGAGCGCCGCATCGGCGGGCGCGAAGGCGGTGCGGATCTGCGACCAGTCCGCGTCGAGCTCGTCGGCCACGATGGTGGCGAGGCCCGTGGTGTTGCCCTGCCCCATGTCGAGGTGCTTGATCATCACCGTGACGGTGTTGTCGGGCGCGATCCGGATGAAGGCGTTGGGCTGCGGCGCGCCGCCGGCCGACGCCGCGGCCCCGGCGGCGAGCGCCTTGGCCTTCGGGAAGGCCACGTAGGTCCCGATCATCAGGGCGCCGGCCGCGGCGGCCGAGCCGCGCAGGAAGTTGCGGCGCGAGGTCGGGGACGCGGCGAGATTCGAGATGGCGTTCGTCATCATGGCGTTTTCCCCTCGGGCGAACGAGCGATTGCTTCTGGTGTCGTGGCGGGCACGCGACGGCGGAGCGTCAGGCCCGCCGGCGTGCTGGTGCTGGCCGGATCGCGGAGCGCGTCACGCGAGCGAGCGCGCGGCCTCGTGGATCGCGGCGCGGATGCGCTGGTAGGTGCCGCAGCGGCAGATGTTGCCGTCCATGGCGCTGTCGATGTCGGTGTCGCTGGGCTTCGGGTTGTCGGTCAGAAGGCCGATCGCGGACATGATCTGGCCGGACTGGCAGTAGCCGCACTGCACCACGTCGAGCTTGCGCCAGGCGGCCTGCACGGCCTCGGCGACGCGGCCCTGAAGGCCCTCGATCGTGGTGATCCTGCCCTCGCCGACGTCGCCCACGCGGGTCTGGCAGGCGCGGACGGGCTGGCCGTCGATATGGACCGTGCAGGCGCCGCATTGCGCGATGCCGCAGCCGTACTTGGTGCCCGTGAGGTCGAGATGGTCCCGGATCGCCCACAGGAGCGGCATGTCGGGGTCGACGTCGAGCGCGCGGGCGGAGCCGTTGATGGTCAGCGTGATCATGGATGATCCCGGTTGGAATGAGATGGCGTCTAGCGGCAGGTGCTGACGAGAGTGTGACACGAGGGCGGCGAAAGGCGGGGCGGCCCGATTGCGTCGTCGGCACGACGTTCGGACGGGAGAACCCCGCCGCGATGTGCGCCAGCGCACATGGCGCACCGAATCACGCGCCGCGCGGGCCGTGCTCGCGCCGCCACTCGGCCGGTCGCTGGAACTCGCCCGCCCAGAGGCCGAGGCGGCGGGACCGCGCCCGGGCTTCCTCGCGCTCGTAATCGCCGTAACCGACCGCGAGACCCTGCTCCACGAGCCAGGCGCCGACATCCTCGCCTTCCACGGCGCAGAAGGCGAGCGCGCGGCGGTAGCGGTCGCGGCCTGTGATCCGGCAGGTGAGCGTGCGGTCCTCGAGCCGCTCGACGAGAGCCTGTTTCGAGACTTCGCCGCAGGGATAGGGCCGGCCGTCGCGGCGGCAGGATTGCCGCATCTCGGGCGCGTCGACGCCCTTCAGGCGGATGGGCGCACCGTTGAGCCGCACGGTGTCGCCGTCCGTGACGGTCGCGATGCCTTTCGCGACGCGCGCGTCCGGCTCCAGGCCGAACCAGGCCGCGACCGCCATCACGGCGGCGATGACGAGGGATTGGAGCTGCGCCCAGAGGCCGGTCATGCCTGAGAACGCTTCAGCCAGCGATCGGCTCCGGCAGCCCCGCCTGCGCCAGGGTCGCCATGTCGCGATGCACCGCGGCCGCGGCCTTGACGATCCCCATGGCGAGCGCCGCCCCCGTGCCCTCGCCGATGCCGAGGCCGAGCGCGAGCAGCGGGATCTTGGCCAGGCGCTCCAGCACCTCCCGATGCGCCGGATCGGCCGCGAGATGGCCGGCGACGCAGTGGTCGAGGGTGGCGGGGTGGATCGCGTGCAGGATCGCGGCCGCGGCCGTCGCGGCATAACCGTCGAGGATCACGGGAATGCGCTGCAGGCGCGCCGCCAGGATCGCGCCCGCGATCGCCGCGATCTCGCGCCCGCCGACCCGGCGCAGGATCTCGAGCGGGTCGTTCAGCCCCGCCCGGTGGTGCGCGACCGCGGCCTCGACGATCGCGGCGCGATCGGCGCGGTCCTCGCCCTCCCCGACCCAGCGCTCGGCCGGGCCGCCGTAGAGCGCGGCGAAGACCGCGGCCGCGACGAGCCGGTTGCCGACGCCGCTCTCGCCGATGCCGAGGAGGTCGGCGCCGCCCGCGATCGCCTCCATGCCGAACGCCATGGTGGCGACGCAGGCCTTCTCGTCCATGGCCTCGGTGGCCCTGATGTCGCCGGTCGGGATGTCGATCGCGAGGTCGAACACCTTGAAGCCGAGCCCGAGGCTGGCGCAAACCTGGTTGATGGCCCCGCCCCCGGCCGCGAAGGTTTCCAGCATCACGCGGCCGCGGTCGGGCGCGCCCGCTCCGGCAATCCCGTGGCTCGCCGCGAAGACGCAGACGAGGGGGCGGTCGACGGACGGAACCGTCTTCGCCTGCCAGGCCGCGAGCCACTCGGCGAGCCATTCCAGGCGGCCCAGGCTGCCCGCCGGCTTCACGAGCCCGCGGTCGCGCTCCCGCACCGCCGCGGCCGCAGCTTCGTCCGGCCCCGGCATGGTGGCGATGAGGCGGCGGATGTCGTCGAAGGGCGAAGCCGGATCGGTCATGGGGCGGGGGTTCCTGGTGCTCGGATCCCGAAAACGCACGTTCGCCGGAAAGCACGGGTTCTCGGGGAGCGGCGACCTATAGCGGGCGCCGGCACACCGGAGAAGGCAGGCCGAGCGCGGCGAAGCACAGCATGCGAGCGCAGCCTTGACCCGGGCCGGCGCTCCGCCCATCAGCGTGGCCGACCCCTGCGGCGCCCCTTGACCGGGCCGCCCGCGACACGACATGCCCCTCATGACCCGCGCCTCGACCCCTTGCGTCCGCGTCTGCATGATCGACCCGGAGACCGGCCTGTGCGAGGGCTGCGGCCGCACGCGCGAGGAGATCGGGCAGTGGTTCCGCCTGCCCGAGGAGGAGCGCCTGCGCATCATGGCGGAACTGCCGGAGCGCCTGCGCAAGGCCTATGCGCCCGAGGCGCGGGAGAACACCTGACCATGTCGGGGGCGTTCGGGCTCGGCCTCGGCGCGCTGGCGGCGGCGGGGCTCGTGCACCTCTTCGGCTCGCGGCCGGTCGCCGGGCTCGAGCCGGACGAGTTCACACTGCTCGCGGCCTTCTGCGGCGGCGTGCTGCTGGCCACGCATTTCGCGCTCGACGGCTTCCGCCGCCACTGGACCGCAGGTATCTGGGGGCTGGTGGTGTGGGGGCTGATCGCCGCGGGCGCGGTCGGCGTCTACATGCGCCGCGGCGACATCGCGGTCGCCTTCGACCGGCTGATCGGCGAGGTCTCCGCCGGCCGCACCGTGGTCACGGAGGGCGGCGAGGTCGTGGTGGCGCGCCGCGCCGACGGCAGCTTCACCCTCAACGGGCGCGTGAACGAGCGGGACGCGCGCTTCATCTTCGATACCGGCGCCAGCACGGTGGTTCTCACCGCCGAGAGCGCCGCGGCCGCCGGCCTGCACCCCGCGAGCCTCAATTATTCCGTGCCGGTCTCGACCGCGAACGGACGCACGCTCGCGGCGTCGGTGGTGCTCGATGCGGTCGGGGTCGGCTCGATCACCGAGCGGCGGGTGCAGGCGCTCGTGGCCAAGCCCGGCGCCCTGCACGAGAACCTGCTCGGCATGACCTTCCTGGACCGGCTCGATTCCTACGAGGTGCGCCGCAACCGGCTCATCCTGCGCCCGCGCGGGACGGCGCGCTCCTGAACCCGGGCCCCTTCGGCCGGGAGATCCCGTCCCGGCCCAAGGGGACGGGCGTGACCGCATGCCGGCCCTCCCGTAATGTCCTGCCGGAGGCGTCGGAATGGGTCAGTCCGCAATCCCGTCCCGGCCCTCGACGGTCACGAGCGTGGCGGTGAGGAGCGCGACAAGCTTCCGTGCCCCGGCGGCCTCCGCGAAGACCTCCGACTGCGCCACCGTGAGCGTGCGCCCGGCCTTCACGACCCGGCCCTCGGCCACGAGCCGCTCGCCCGCGGCGGGCGCCATCAGGTTGACCTTGAACTCGGCCGTGAGCACGCCAGCGCTGGCGGGCATCAGGGTGAGGGCCGCAAAGCCGCAGGCCGAATCCGCGACCGCCGACACAGCGCCCGCATGCACGAAGCCATGCTGCTGCGTCACCTTGGCGGTCACGGGAAGCTCGATGTCGACCTCGCCCGGCGCGACCCGCAGGATGCGCGCGCCGATCGTCTCCATCAGGCCCTGCTTGCCGAAGCTGCGGGCGGCGCGCTCGGCGAAGTTCGGGTCCTTCGGCTGATGCCCGCTCATGCGGCCTGCTCCGGGTGCGGGCGGGAGGGATGTCGTATGATGAGACAGGGAGTCATGCCGCCTGCTCCATCCGGCGGCCCGCTTCCGTGACATGGGCGACGGCGGCGCGCAGGGCCTCGATCCCGGCGCCGGGCTTCACGGCTTCGGTCGCCAGATGCCGGCGATAGGCCCGCGCCCCGGGCTGGCCCGCGAAGAGGCCCAGGATATGGCGCGTCATGGCGTGCAGGCGCACGCCCTCCGCGAGGCGCGCGGCCACGTAGGGTTCGAAAGCTTCAAGCGCTTCGACCGCATTGGCGACCGGTGGGGCCTCGCCGAACAGCTCCGGGTCGACCCGGAGCAGGATCTCGGGCTCCTGGTAGGCGACGCGGCCAAGCATGACGCCGTCCACATGGGCGAGATGCTCTTTCGCCTCGGGAATCGTCTTGATGCCGCCGTTGATGCCGACCGGCAGGCCGGGCCGCGCGGCCTTCAGGCGGTAGACCCGGGGGTAGTCGAGGGGCGGGATGTCCCGGTTCTCCTTCGGGGACAGGCCCTGGAGCCAGGCCTTGCGGGCGTGCACCGTGAGCGCGTCCACCCCGGCCGCGGCCACGCTCTCTGCGAGGCGGTCGAGCGCCTCTTCCGTGTCCTGGTCGTCGACGCCGATGCGGCACTTCACCGTGACGGGCAAAGCCACCGCGGCCTTCATGGCGGCGACGCAATCGCCCACGAGCCCCGGCTCGCACATCAGGCAGGCCCCGAACCGGCCCTCCTGCACCCGGTCGGAGGGGCATCCCACGTTGAGGTTGATCTCGTCGTAGCCGAAATCGGCGCAGATCCGGGCCGCTTGCGCGAGGTCGCGCGGATCCGACCCGCCGAGCTGCACCGCGACCGGGTGCTCGGCCGGGTCGAAGTCGAGGAGGCGATTGCGATCCCCGTGGATCACGGCCCCGGTGGTGACCATCTCGGTGTAGAGACGCGCCCGGCGCGAGAGGATGCGATGGAGGAACCGGCAATGCCGGTCCGTCCAATCCATCATGGGCGCGACGGTGAAGCGGATGTCTTGCGGCGTCATCGGGGGGAAATAGGCCGCCGCGGGAGGAGGTGCAACGTTTACGGACGCTTCGGGCGGAATCCGTCTGTAACTCTCGACTTGATAGCATGGATCGGTTACAGACACATCCGCTCACATTGGTCTGTAACGCATGGAAACCGCTTCCGTCCGACGTATCCCGCTGACGTTACAGACCCTCTATGCGGATCTGGCCCAACAGGTCGCCTCCTCGCATCTCCGCGCCGGATCGGTTTACCGGCGCACGTTGAAGGGCATCGAATACCTGTACGTCAAGGTCCCCGTCGGCCAGGACCGGCACGACCGCTTCCTTGGACGGGCGGACGATCCCCAGGTTCAGGCGCAGGTTGCAGCGATCGAAGACGAGACGGCACGAACGCAGGAGCGTCGGCAGACGGTTCGGATGCTGCGAGGGCGCGACATCCCGGGGCCGACGCCGGATCTGGGTCGCGTCCTCGACGCTCTTGCCTATGCGGACCTGTTCCGCCGCGGCGCCGTGCTCGTCGGCACGGCCGCGTATCAATGCTACGCTCCGCTCGTCGGCGCTTACCTGCCATCGGCATCGCTCATGACGCAGGACGCCGACCTTGCGACGGCCTCGCTGGCCATCTCGGCAAGCGAGCAGGAATCCTTGGAGACGGTGCTCAAGCGCGCCGATCGGACGTTTGCCCCGATCCCCGGCCTCAAGCCCAAGGCTCCGCCTTGGAGATTCAGAAGCGCCTCCGGCTTTCTGGTCGATCTGCTCACTCCTCAACTGCGGCGGACGGACAGCACGCCCATGCTGATCCCTCACCTGGGCGCCGGTGCAGTCCCCCTGCAGCACCTCAGTTGGCTCATTCAAGACCCTGTCGGTGCTGTAGCTCTGTTCGGCGCCGGGATCCCCGTCATGGTTCCGCAGCCGGCTCGCTATGCTGTCCATAAGCTCATCATTGCGCAAAAACGCGCTTCAGATGCCGCCAAGCGCCGCAAGGATCTGCTCCAGGCACAGGCTCTCCTCGAAGCGCTGTTGCAGGAGGACCCCTTCGCCGTGAGCGATGCCGTCGCGGACGCGCGCGACAGAGGGATCTCGGGCTGGGCGCAGCCCATCCAGAGATCCCTTACGGAACTTGGATTGACCGATCGCTTGCCGATCGTCGCTTGAGCGGCGTCATCTCTCACCCGACCAGCAGCACGATCCCCGCCGTTGCGACCGCGGAGCCGGCGAGCCCCGGCAGCCAGACGCGGTCGGTGCGCACCATGGCGGAGCCGAGGGCGACGCCCGCGGCATGCAGGAGCGTGGTGGCGAGGGTGAAGCCCGCCACGTAGGCGAACGCGCTCGCCTCTGCCGGTATCTCGACGCCGTGGGCGTAGCCGTGGAACAGAGCGAAGATCCCGCACAGCGCTGCCCCGGCGAGCACGGGAAGCGAGACCTGGAACGCGGCGGCCAGCCCGAGGAGCACCACGGTCGCGCCGATGCTGAGCTCCACGTGGGGCAGCCCGAGGGGCGAGAAGCCGAGGCCGGCGCCGAGCACCATCACGCCCGCGAAGGCGAGCGGCCAGGCCCAGAGCGCCCGCCCGCCGGCGAGCGCGGCCCACAGTCCGACCGCGACCATGGCGAGCAGGTGGTCGAAGCCGAGCATCGGATGGGCGAAGCCGGCCGCAAAGCCGTGGACCGCGCCGGCGCCCGTATGGGCGAGCGCGGGACCTGCGGTCAGGAGCGCGGCGGCCGCGAGCGTGGTGCGCAGAAAGGTCATCACATCAATCCCTTGGAGCAGAATCTTCAACACACGGCCGTCACGCGGCCTTGGCCATGAGGCCGCCGGCCTCGACGATGAACTGCGCGACCGCCTCGACCCCCTCGCCGCCGCGCACGTTGGTGAACACGAAGGGCTTGCGGCCCCGCATGGTGCGGGCGTCGCGCTCCATCACCTCGAGGCTCGCGCCCACATGCGGGGCCAGGTCGATCTTGTTGATCACGAGGAGGTCCGAGCGCGTGATGCCGGGGCCGCCTTTTCGCGGGATCTTCTCGCCGCCCGCCACGTCGATGACGTAGATCGTCAGGTCCGCGAGTTCGGGCGAGAAGGTCGCGGCGAGGTTGTCGCCGCCGGACTCGACCAGAATGAGGTCGAGGCCGGGAAAGCGCCGGTTCATGGTCTCGATGGCCGCGAGGTTGATCGAGCAATCCTCGCGGATCGCCGTATGCGGGCAGCCGCCGGTCTCGACGCCCATGATGCGCTCCTCGGGCAGCGCGCCCGCGACGGTGAGGAGGCGCGCGTCCTCCTTGGTGTAGATGTCGTTCGTGATGGCGCAGAGGTCGTAGCGGCCGCGGAAGCGCTTGCAGAGCGCCTCCATGAGCGCGGTCTTGCCCGAGCCGACCGGGCCGCCGATGCCGACCCGCAAGGGCCCATGGGGGGACGTCATCGCGATTCTCCTGATCCTGTTCGCTCTGGTCGGTTCAGCGGTGCAAGTTTCGAACCAGCCGGATCACGACCGGAAGAGCCGCGAGTACTGGGTCTCGTGGCGCAGGGATGCGAGGTCGGAGCGGAAGGCAGCGCCGCCGAGATCGGCCAGGGTCGAGGTCTGCGCGGAATGCGCCAGATCCTGCACCGCCGGCACCAGGGCCGCGATCACCCGCTGGCCGTCGGTCTGGCCCACGACCCCGAGGCGCACCGCCGCCGAGACGAGGTTCGCGACGAAGCCGAGCGCGAAGCCCTCCAACGCGGTGCCGAGGGGGATCCCGTGGCCGGCCGCCGCGACCGCAACCGCCACCGGGTAGGCCACCGGCCCGTCCCAGGCCCGCCGCAGGGTCTCGGCCGCGGCGCAGGGCCAGGATTTGGCGATCGCGATCAGGAAGGCATCCCCTTGCGTGACGGTCTCCAGTCGCCGCTCGGCCGACGAGGCGAGCGCGAGGGAGAGTTCCGCGACGTCGGCGAGGCGCGCCGCCTCGCCGGCCCAGGCCGCCCGCCAGGCTTCCGCGAACAGCACGGCGTCGTTGCGGGCCGCCCCGAAGGCCAGCAGGTCGTCGAGCCAGGCCTGCAGGGTCGCGGCATCCGCGACGTCGCCGGCCTCGTGGGCCCATTCGAGACCGTGCGAATACGCGAAGGCCCCGACCGGGAAGGACGGGGAGAGCCAGACCAGCAGCGGCAGGTGCGCTCCCATCAGGCCCCGTGCTTGTGCCCGTGGTGGTCATGGCCGTCATGGCGGTCGTGGCCACGATGGTCGTCGTGAGCGTGGCCGTGGGCCTGGTCATGCCCGTGATGGTCGTGAGAATGGCTGTGGGCGTGGTCGTGCCCGCAGCCGCAGGCGGCGCCGTGGGCGTGCCCGTGACCGGCGTGGGCATGCGCCTCGGCATGCGCATGGGCGTGCCCGTGCGCATGGCTCTCGGAATGGCTGTGGGCGTGGCCATGATCATGGCCGTGATGGTGCCCATGGCCGTGGTCGTGGCCGCAATCGTGCTCGTAGGCGCCGCGCTCGGGCTGGAACGGGCGCATCACGAGAGTGGCGGTGCAGCCCTGGCCGCGCACCATCTCGGCCAGCACGTGGTCGTCCTCGATGTACACGGCGTCGGCCGTGACCTCGGCCGGGGTGTGCCGGTTGCCGACGTGATAGGCCACCTTGAGGAGCCGAAGCGGATTTTCGGCCCGGACCTCGAGCAGGCGCTGGGGCGCCGCCCTGACCTGGACGAGGCGCCCGTCCTCGAGCTTCACGGCGTCGCCGTCGTTGAGCACGCTGGCCTTGTCGAGATCGAGCAGGAAGTCGAGGCCCCCGTCGCCCTTGAGCGCGATCCGGCGCCGGTTGCGGCCCTCGTGGTCGAGGGTGACGGAATCCGTGACCCGCTCCGCCTTCACGGCGGCTTTGCGGACGATCGAGGTGGCGCGGAGCATGGTCGTTCCTTCAGAACAGGAAGTAGCGTTGCGCCATGGGTAGCACCTTTGCGGGCTCGCAGACCAGAAGCTCCCCATCCGCGGTGACCCGGTAGGTCTCGGGATCGACCTGGATGTCCGGGGTCGCCCCGTTGTGGACCATGGAGGCCTTGGAGATCCCCCCGCGCACGTTCTCGACCGCGACGAGCTCCTTCTCGATCCCGAGCCGGCTCTTGAGCCCGCCCGCGATCGCGGCCGCGGACACGAAGGTGAGCGCGGTCGCATGCCGCGCCTTGCCGAAGGCGCCGAACATCGGGCGGTAATGCACCGGCTGCGGGGTCGGGATCGAGGCGTTGGGGTCGCCCATGGGCGCCGCCGCGATGGCTCCGCCCTTGATGACGAGGTCGGGCTTCACGCCGAAGAAGGCCGGCGACCACAGGACGAGGTCGGCGAGCTTGCCGGCCTCGACCGAGCCGATGTGGCGCGACACGCCGTGGGCGATAGCCGGATTGATGGTGTATTTCGCCACGTAGCGCTTCACGCGGAAATTGTCGTTGCCGCTCCCGGCATCCTCCGGCAGCGGGCCGCGCTGCACCTTCATCTTGTGCGCGGTCTGCCAGGTCCGGGTGATGACCTCGCCGACCCGGCCCATGGCCTGGCTGTCGGAGGACATCATCGAGAGCGCGCCGAGGTCGTGCAGGATGTCCTCGGCCGCGATGGTCTCCTTGCGGATCCGGCTCTCCGCGAAGGCGAGGTCCTCCGGGATCGAGGGCGAGAGGTGGTGGCACACCATGAGCATGTCGAGATGCTCGTCCAGCGTGTTCACCGTGAAGGGCCGGGTCGGGTTGGTGGACGAGGGCAGGACGTTGGGCAAGCCTGCGACCTTGATGATGTCGGGCGCGTGCCCGCCGCCCGCCCCTTCCGTGTGGAAGGCGTGGATGGTGCGGCCCTTGAAGGCCGCGATCGTGTCCTCCACAAAACCCGACTCGTTCAGGGTGTCGGTGTGGATCATGACCTGGACGTCGTGGTCGTCCGCGACCGAGAGGCAGGTGTCGATGGCGGCCGGGGTCGTGCCCCAATCCTCGTGCAGCTTCATCGCGCAGGCGCCGGCGGAAATCATCTCGACGAGCGGACCGGGGCGCGAGGCGTTGCCCTTGCCGGCGAAGCCGAGGTTCATGGGGAAGGAATCCGCGGCGCGGATCATCATCTCGAGATGCCAGGGGCCGGGCGTGCAGGTGGTCGCGTTGGTGCCGGCCGCCGGGCCGGTGCCGCCGCCGAGCATCGAGGTCAGCCCCGACATCAGGGCTTCCTCGATCTGCTGCGGGCAGATGAAGTGGATGTGGCTGTCGAAGCCTCCTGCGGTCAGGATCTTGCCCTCGCCCGCGATCACCTCGGTGCCGGGCCCGATCACGATGGTGACGTTCGGCTGGATGTCCGGGTTGCCGGCCTTGCCGATGGCGTGGATGCGCCCGCTTCTGAGGCCCACATCCGCCTTCACGATCCCCCAATGGTCGAGGATCAGCGCGTTGGTGATCACCGTATCGACGGCGCCGTCCGCGTTCGTGACCTGGCTCTGGCCCATCCCGTCGCGGATCACCTTGCCGCCGCCGAACTTCACCTCCTCGCCGTAGGTGGTGAAATCCCGCTCGACCTCGATCACGAGGTCGGTGTCGGCGAGCCGCACCTTATCCCCCGTGGTGGGGCCAAACATGTCGGCATAGGCCGAGCGGGAGAAGGTGAATGCCATGAGGGGCGCCTAAGCTGCTGGAGTAAAGAGGGAGGTTTTCGAGGCCTTCGCGTCGAAGGTCAGCGTGGTGTCGCAGCCTGCCTGCCGGTTCAGAACCGCGATCAGCGCATCGGCGAAGTCGAACTCCCCGCTCCTGGCAAGCTCAACGCCGGCAATGACCGCCGCCCGCTCCGCGACGACGATGCTCCGGCTTTCCAGCAAGCCCTCGACAGCCTCTAAAATCGTCTCGCGCTCTGCTTTGTATCGGCGGGCGAGGCTCCAGGCCGTTTCGGCCAGAACGAGGAGATTGACGTAGCCGGGGCGCTCCGGCGTCAGGTCCGTCAGGATCCGGGCCGCCACAGGCGTCTGAACCGGATCGTCCTCTGTCAGAGCCCGCAGGAGAATGTTGCTGTCGAGGCCGATCATCATCGGCCGCCTGCCTTGGAGCGCTCGTCGCGGGCCATCACCTCATCGGCGATGGCGGCATCGTCGTCGGAGTAGCGTGGGTCGGGCTTGAGATGCTTCAGGCGACCGATCAGGGAGGCGGCGGAGCGGCGCAGGAATCTTACCTTGATCGAGCCGTCGCTGCCCTCGAAGAATTCCACGTCGTCGCCTGGTGCCAAGCCGAAACGCTCCCGCATGGCGCTCGGGATGGTGATCTGACCCTTGCTGGTTATGGCGGAGCGGCCGATGTAAGACATAGGGCTTGCTTCCTTACTTTCTGCCACTAACCTTACATCAGTCGGCCCTGTCCTCCAAAGATCCCATCACCTCGCCCCGAAACCCATAGATCGTCCGGCTCCCCGCCACCGGGACCAGCCTCACGTCGCGGCTCTGGCCAGGCTCGAAACGCACCGCGGTGCCGGCCGCGATGTCGAGGCGCATGCCGCGGGCCTTCGCCCGATCGAAGCGCAATGCCGGGTTCGTCTCGAAGAAATGGTAGTGGGAGCCGACCTGGATCGGCCGGTCGCCGGTGTTGGCGACCGTGAGCGTGATCGCCTCGCGGCCCTCGTTGAGGGTGAGATCGCCGTCCTTTGGCGTCACTTCGCCCGGCTGCAGGGCACCGTGGGCGCCGCGGATCGGATGGTGCACGGTGACGAGCTTGGTGCCGTCGGGAAAGGTTGCCTCGACCTGCACGTCGTGGATCATCTCGGCGATGCCGTCCATGACCTGGTCGGGAGCCAGAACGGTGGCGCCCGCCTCCATGAGGTCGGCGACCGAGCGCCCGTCCCGCGCGCCCTCGACCACGAAATCGGTGATGAGGGCGATCGCCTCCGGGTAATTGAGCTTCACGCCCCTCTCCAGACGCCGGCGCGCCACCAGGGCGGCCATGGCGATGAGGAGCTTGTCCTTCTCGCGCGGGGTGAGCTGCATGGGAAAACCTCAGGCCGGCCGGGAGCGGGGGGTCAGTTGCATGGGAAACCTCAGGTCTGCCAGGAACGCGGCATCGGCTCGCCGCGGAAGGCTTCGACGAAACGGGCGAGATCCGCCCGCAAGCCTTGCGGGTCCGCCGCCAGAAAGCGTGCAAGCAGCATGCCGTCGAAGGCGGTGACGCCGCATTCGCAGCACGCGTTCTCCAGCGCGGCGCGCGCGGGCTCGAGCCGCGCCTCGGCGTCGGGGCCGACGTGGAGGAAGGTCGCGAGCGCCCGCGCCCCGTTCGCGGCGGCCGGGCGCTTCAGGGTCTCGGCGATGCGGCCGTCGAGGAGCACGTCCTCGGCGAGCGCCAGCCGCCCGCTGCGGCGCACGCGCCAGCGGTCGCGAAAAACCCCCTCCTCCACGGCCTCGCCCCTGGCGAGGCGGCCGAAGACGACGCTCTCGAGCAGGGTGAGCGCCGCGTCGGGGGCCACGGCGACGTCGAGCGTGCGGGCGAGTCGCGCGCCATCGAACAGGATCTGCTCCTGGGGCAGCCACGCGAGGCGGCTCCCCGGCTCCAGAACGAGGGCGGCGGCAATCCCGGTGTCGGGGCCGTCGGAACGGTAGATCTTCTCGGCGGCCTGGGTGGTGAGGATCGCGGAAGCGCCGGGGCCGACGCTCACGTCGATCCGCATCCGGTCGCCGCCCGTCATGCCGCCGCCGGTGTTGATCAGCACGCCCTCGCCGGTGCGCGGGAAGCGCACGCGGTAGCCGCCGCTCTCGGCGATCGTCAGCGGCGCGGTCCCGCGCGGGGTGGCGCCGAAGACGAGGCGCACGCCGCCTTCCGCCCGCACGAAGGCGGGCATGGCGGCAGCCGGGATGCGGGGGGAGGCCATCAGCATGGGGGCGGGAGCATTGCCGCTCCGGACGGCAGCCGCAAGATCGCGGGGGAGCAGCCGCTGCCCAGGTTGCAGGCACATGCCCAAAGGTTCAGCAGCGTCCCGCGAGGCGGCAGCGGGCGAGGAAGTAGGCCTCGCGCAGGAGGAACTCGGTCCAGGTCCGCCAGCCCACATAGCGGCTCGTGGTGGTCGGGGACGGATGGGCGTCGAGACCGAGCCGGCGCGCGAGCGCGAGCGCCCGGCGCATGTGGAGGGGATCGCTGACGATCAGCACCCGCCGCAGGCCCGCCTGGCGCAGGAGCGGCAGGGCGAAGGCGAGGTTCTCCTCCGTGGTCCGGGACCGGGATTCGACGAGGACGGCCTCAGGGGGCACGCCATGGCCGGAGCTCCAGTTGCGCGCGGCCTCGGCCTCGGTGAGCCGGTCGCCGGGGCTCAGGCCGCCGGTCATGAGGAGCCGGCCGACGACGCGGTCCTGGTAGAGCCGCACCGCGTGGCGGATCCGCTCCTCGAACACCGGCGAGGGCACGTCGCGGTACACGGCGGCGCCGAGCACGATGGCGGCGTCGGCGGGGCCGGGGTCGCGGCGGTGGGCGTACCACGCGATTTCGGCGAGGAGCGCCGCCGGCACGAGGACCGCGGCGCCTGCGATCAGCGCCAGAGCGATCCGGAACCGGCGCGCGCCCATGGGACCGCCTAGTAGGCGACTTTGTCGGGCTTCGCCCGCCACGCCTCGAACACGGCACGGGCCTCGTCGGACGGCGCGTGGAGGGTCGGAACGAGGCGCTCCGCCACCGGCTTCGGGATCTCGTCGTAGAGGAGCTGGTCGTCGAAGCCGATCGCCGCCGCATCCTGACGCGTATTGGCGAAGACGATGCGGGACACCCGGGCCCAATAGGCGGCGGCGAGGCACATCGGGCAGGGCTCGCAGCTCGTGTAGAGGGTCGCGCCCGGCAGCGAGAAGGTGCCGAGATCCTCGCAGGCCCGGCGGATCGCGGTGACCTCCGCGTGCGCGGTCGGGTCGTTCGACGACGTCACCCGATTCCAGCCCTCGGCCAGGACCGCGCCGTCGCGCACGATCACGGCCCCGAACGGCCCGCCCTCCCCGCGCTCCATATGCTCGCGCGAGAGCGCGACCGCGCGGGCGAGGTGGGCGTGATCATCGGGGGAGAGCGTGGTCATGGGGATGTCTTAGCCGCTCTGCCGGGTGCTCGGAAAGAGCCGCGATGCGCTCGCGCTCGGCGAGGAGCTGCGCGGCCACGGACGCCGCGATGACGGCGGGCTCCTTGGACACGATCCCGGGCACGCCGATGGGGCAGACCAGCGAGCGGATGCGCGCCTCGGCGATTCCGAGCTCCCGGAACCGGCGCTCGAAGCGGGCGCGCTTGGTCCCGGAGCCGATGAGGCCCACGAACGGCAAGTCGCGCCGGAGGGCGGCCGCGGTGATCGCGAGGTCGAGGGCGTGGTCGTGGGTCGTCACGAGGAGGAGCGCGTCGGCCGGCGCGCGGGCGACCTCGCCCTCGAGGTCCGCCGTGCGGACGGGCGTTGCATTCGCGGGGATATGAGCGGGAAAGGCCTCGTCGCGGCTGTCGATCCAGCGCACGGAGAACGGCAGGGGCGCCAGCGCGAGGACGAGCGCGCGGCCGACATGGCCGGCGCCGAAGAGGAGGACGGGAGCGACTTGCTCGCCATAGGTCTCGCGCCAGCGGGCATCCCTCCCCCCCCTGCGGGGGAGGGTGTCCCCTGCGTCAGCACGGGTCGGGAGAGGGGCGGTCCTCACATACGGCCCCTCTCCCGGCTCGCTCCGCTCGCCACCCTCCCCCGCAGAGGGGGGAGGGTTAAAGGTGCGCGCCACTCGCCCATCGTCTCCGATCCGGCACTCGGCGCTGAAAGGCCCCTCGCCTTCCCGACGCGCCAGCGCCTCCAGTTTGCTGAGATCCCGCCCGTCGAACGTCTCGACCAGAACCCGCACCCAGCCGCCGCAGCATTGCCCGAGATCCGGCCCCAGCGCCTGCTCGATGAAACGCGCCGCGCCTCGGCCCCGGGACAGCGCATCGCGCGCCTGCCCCAGCATGGCCCATTCGAGCCCGCCGCCCCCGATGGTGCCGTGGAAGGCGCCGTCCGGTCGCACGATCAGGCGGGCGCCGGCCTCGCGGGGCGTGGAGCCCCTCGCCTCGTGGACGCTCACGAGAGCCGCGGCGCCGTGCTCGGCGACGATTCCCGCGAGGCGTCGCCAGAGGATCATGCCGGCAGCGGGCGCCCGCGCAGGGCCTCGCAGGCGCGCAACACCGCCTCCGGGGTCGCGGGCGCGTCGAGCGGCACGGGCTGGCTCGGGTCGAGCGCGTGCACCGCATCGGCGAGCGCGCAGAAGACCGAGTTCGCGAGCATGATCGGCGGCTCGCCCACGGCCTTCGAGCGGTAGATCGTCTCCTCCCGGTTGGTGTTGGGAAAGAGCGCGACGCGGAAATCCGCCGGCACGTCGGAGGCGACGGGAATCTTGTAGGTCGAGGGCGCGTGGGTGCGAAGGCGCCCCTCGGCGTCGAAGACGAGTTCTTCCGTCGTGAGCCAGCCCATGCCCTGCACGAACCCGCCCTCGATCTGGCCGATGTCGATCGCGGGATTCAGCGACTTGCCGACGTCGTGCAGGATGTCGACGCGGGTGACGCGGTACTCGCCCGTGAGCGTGTCGACGATCACCTCCGAGCAGGCGGCGCCGTAGGCGAAATAGAGGAACGGCCGGCCCGTCGCCTTGGCGCGGTCCCAGGTGATCTTCGGGGTCCTATAGAACCCGGCCTCCGAGAGCTGCACGCGGGCGAGCACGCATTTCTTGGCGAGTTCGGTGAAGGACAGGCTCTCGTTGCCCGCGAACACCCGGTCGTCGCGGAACACCACCTCGTCTGCGGCGACGCCGTAGAGTTCCGCGGCGAGAGCCGCCATGCGGCGCCTGATGGCGCCCGCCGCGATGCGCGCCGCCATGCCGTTGAGGTCGGTGCCGGAGGAGGCCGCGGTCGGGGCGGTGTTGGGCACCTTCGCGGTCGTGGTCGCGGTGATGCGCACCCGCTCCATGGCGATGCCGAATTCTTCGGCCACCACCTGGGCGACCTTGATGTAGAGCCCCTGCCCCATCTCGGTGCCGCCGTGGTTCAGGTGCACGGACCCGTCCTGGTAGACGTGCACCAGCGCGCCGGCCTGGTTGAGATGGGTGAGCGTGAAGCTGATGCCGAACTTCACCGGGGTGAGCGCCAGGCCGCGCTTCATGATCGGCGATGCGGCGTTGAAGGCCGCGATCTCCCCGCGCCGCTTGCGGTAGTCGCTCGACTCCTCGAGCGCCCGGATCAGCGCATGCAGCGTGTCGGTCTCCTCGACCTCCATGCCGAAGGGGGTCAGGTTCTCGCCCGGCCGGTAGAGGTTGGCATAGCGCACGTCGAGCGGGTCGCGGCCGGTCGCCCAGGCGATGCGGTCCATCACGTGCTCGATCGCGAGCATGCCTTGCGGCCCGCCGAAGCCCCGGAAGGCGGTGTTCGACACCGTGTTGGTCTTGAGGCGCCGGGAGCCGACGCGCACCTCGGGCATCCAATAGGCGTTGTCCGAATGGAACATGGTGCGGTCGACGACGCCGCTCGACAGGTCCGCGGAATAGCCGCAGCGGGCGAGGTGCTCGACCGCGTAGCCCAGGATGCGTCCGTCCGCGTCGAAGCCAACCTGCCAGTCGCAGCGGAAATCGTGGCGCTTGCCGGTGAGGATGAAGTCGTCGTCGCGGTCGAGGCGCAGCTTGCACGGGCGCCCCGTCACCTTCGCGGCGAGCGCCGCGATGGCGGCCCATTGCGTGGCCTGGCTCTCCTTGCCCCCGAAGCCGCCGCCCATGCGGCG
The DNA here is from genome assembly GCA_036263675.1 of Microvirga sp. Lineage (GTDB taxonomy): Bacteria > Pseudomonadota > Alphaproteobacteria > Rhizobiales > Beijerinckiaceae > Microvirga. Next base: position 55,519 of record DATAGO010000069.1, read on the forward strand.
GATCTCGCAGGTCACGTAGGCGTCCGGGATGCCGAGGACGCGGGCGACCACGTGCTGGACCTCGCTCGGATGCTGGGTCGACGAATGGACGTAGATGTCCCCGTCCTCGCCCGGGATCGCGAGCGCGATCTGGCCTTCGAGATAGAAGTGCTCCTGGCCCCCGATGCGGAAATGCCCTTCGAGGCGGTGCGGCGCGGCCGCGATGGCGGTGAGCGGGTCGCCGCGCCCGAAGGCGTAGTCGGGCAGCACGGTCTCGTCGCGCTCCAGCGCGTCCTCGACGGTGACGCTGGGCCTCTCGGCCGCGATCTCCATGGTGGCGAGCTTCACCGCCCGGCGGGCGATGTCGCGCTCGGTCGCGACCACCGCGAACACGGCCTGGCCGTGGAAGCCGATCGCGTCCTCGACGAACATCGGATCGTCGCCGAAGGCGGGCGACACGTCGTTCTTGCCGGGGATGTCGGCGGCTTTGAGCACCGCGATCACGCCTGGCACCGCGCGCACCGCCGAGACGTCGAGGGACACGAGCCGCCCGCGCGCCTTCGGGGACCCGCCGATGGCCACGTGGAGCGTGCCGTCCGGCTCGCGCAGATCGTCGATGTACTGCGCCGCGCCCTGGACGTGCTTCGCCGCGGAATCGTGCGGCAGCGCCTGGCGGACGTGGCGGAGGGATTCGGCGTCGACGGGCTTGACGGGAGCGTTCATGGCCTACTCTGCCGCCAGTGAGGCTTCAGGTTTGACAGGAGCGTTCATGGCCTACTCCGCCGCCTGCAAGGTGCTGCGGTGCCCGACGATCCGGGTCGCGGCGGTATCGCCGGAGGCGAGCTCCATCAGGGCCTTGAGGAGGATGTTGCGCGCCACCGTCATGCGGTAGGCGGCCGAGGAGCGGTGGTCCGAGAGCGGCTGGTAGTCGCGCGTCATGGCACTGAGCGCCGCGTCCCAGGAGGCGGGCTCGTCGAGGGAGGCGCCGGCGAGCGCGGCCTCGGTCTCGGGCGCCCGCTTCGGAATGCCCGCCATGCCGCCGTACGCGATGCGAACGGCTGCGATGCGGCGGCCGTCGAGCGTGACCTTGAAGGCCCCCATCGCCGAGGAGATGTCCTCGTCGAAGCGCTTTGAGACCTTGGCGCAGCGGAACGCCTCGCCGGCCCGCAGCTTCGGGACGATCAGGCGGCGCACGAACTCGCCCTCGCGCCGGTCCTGCCGGCGATAGGCGATGAAGAAGGATTCGAGGGGGATCGTCCGCAGGCCGTCCGGCCCGCGCAGCTCCAGCTCGGCGCCGAGCGCGATCAGGGCCGGCGCGAGGTCGCCGATGGGCGAGCCGTTGGCGATGTTGCCCCCGACCGTGCCGGAGGCGCGCACCTGCGCGGAGCCGAAGCGGCGCATGAGCTCGCCGAGGTCGGGATCGATGCCGGCGAGGCTCCGATGAGCCGCCGCGTGGGTCGCGGTCGCGCCGAGCGACAGGGCTTCGGCCCCGTCGTCGATCCGGTCGAGCCCCGCGACGCGGCCGAGCCAGATCACCTTGTCGAGGGCTGCCATGCCCTTCGTGACCCACAGGCCCACATCCGTGGCGCCGGCCACCAGCGTGGCGTCCGGGTGCTCGCCATAGAGGCGGGCGAGGGAGTCTTCGCTCGCGGGGGCGGCGAAGAAGCGGGAGGCATCGCCGACGAGGACATCCGCATCGTCCGACGCCGTCAGGAGGCGCTCGGCGGTCGCGGCCCTCTCGCCCTGGAAGCGGTCCGCGGGAGCCTCGGCGCAGGCCTCGAGCGCCGCATCGACGATCGGGCGGTAGCCGGTGCAGCGGCAGAGATTGCCCGCGAGCGCGTCGTTGACGGCGGCGCGGCTCACCGGCCGGGCGCCCTCCTGGTAGAGGGTGAACAGGCTCATCACGATGCCCGGGGTGCAGAACCCGCATTGCGAGCCGTGATGCGCCACCATGGCGGCCTGGACGGGATGGAGCGCGCCGCCTTGCGCCAGATCCTCCACGGTCACGATCTCGGCGCCGTCGGCCTGGCCGAGGAGCAGGATGCAGGCGTTGACGGGCTCGTAAGCGAGGCGCCCGTCCTTGACGCGGCCGAGGGCCACCGTGCAGGCGCCGCAATCGCCCTCGGCGCAGCCCTCCTTGGTCCCGGTGGCGCGCTCCTGGAGGCGCAGGTGATCGAGGAGGGTCGTGCGCGGGTGGAACCCGCCGATCTCGACCCGCTCGCCGCGCCGCCAGAGCCGGATTGTCTCCCGCATCACCCGAAAACCCTCCGCCACCCTTGCAGGTCCCGTCTCTGAGACCTGCTAGAATGGCGGAAGCGGACTCGTTCGCCAACCCGGGCGATGTCGCAGACGGAGCGGGCCCTTTGCTACCAGGAGCCCGTGTTGGGCATCGAGGACCACGGCTCGGCCGGAGCCTTGGGCTCGCCGCGCTGGAGGATCTCGATCGAGATCCCGTCCGGCGACTTCACGAAGGCCATGTAGCCGTCCCGCGGCGGGCGGTTGACCGTGACGCCGGCCTCCATGAGCTTGCGGCAGGTCTCGTAGATGTCGTCGACCCGGTAGGCGAGGTGGCCGAAGTTCCGCCCGCCCTGATAGGCGTTCTCGTCCCAGTTATAGGTGAGCTCGAGGAGCGGCGAGCGCGAGTCCTTCGACTTCTCGACGTCGCCGGGAGCCGCCAGGAACACCAGGGTGTAGCGCCCCTTCTCGTTCTCGACACGCCGGACTTCGACCAAGCCGAACTTGTTGCAATAGAAATCGAGGGCCTGGTCGAGGTCACCCACCCGGACCATGGTGTGGAGGTATTCCATCATGCTGATCTCCCGTCGCTTGGTGCCCCCGTCTTGGCGCTCCGGGCGGCCGGGTCAAGGGCGAGGGGGGCTCGATCGGGCGCAGGAAGGAGGCGCTATGCGGCCCGCGCAGGGGCGGAAACGGAAGGCCGGGTGACCCGGGGCCCGTCATTGGCTAAGGGATCGGTCTGGCGGCAAGGGGCGAGCATACCGGTGAGCGAGGCGCGGCAGGCGACGAACCGGCGCAAGGAGCGCGCGGCGCTGTGGTCGATTGCGGCCAGCGCGACGATCACGCTCGCCAAGGGCCTGGCGGGTTTCGCCACGGGCTCGCTGGCGCTGATCTCGGACGCCGCCCACAGCCTGCTCGACGTCGCCTCGACCACGATGACCTGGCTCGCCGTCCGCGCCGCCCATAAGCCCGCCGACGAGGAGCACCAGTACGGCCACGGCAAGGTCGAGTCGCTCGCGGCCCTTCTCCAGACCGCCTTCCTGTTCCTGCTCTCCGGGGTCGTGGCCTATGAGGGCGTCCGCCGCCTCGCGTCGGGCGAGACCGAGGTGGAGCCGAACTGGGTCGCCGCGGTGGTCCTCGTCGCGGCGATCGGGGTCGATGCCTGGCGCTGGTGGTCGCTGAAGCGGGTCGCGCGGGAGACCGGGAGCGAGGCACTCGATGCGGACGCGCTCCACTTCTCGGCCGACCTCGTCAACTCGGCCCTCGTGCTCGCTGCCTTGGGTGCGGCCGCGATGGGCTATCCGCAGGTCGATTCGCTCGTCGCGGTCGGGGTCTCGCTCTTCATCGCGCTCGCGGGCTTCCGCCTGGCGCAGCGCACCATCGCGACGCTCCTCGATGCCGCACCGAAAGGACTTGCCGAGCAGATCCGCGCCCACGCCGCAGCCGTGCCGGGCGTGGTCGCCGTCGAGCGCGTCCGGGTCCGAAGCTCCGGCGGGCAGGTGTTCGGGGAGGTGATGGCGCAGGTGCCGCGCACCCTTCCGCTGGAGAAGGTCGCGTCCATCAAGGCCCGCATCGTCGCCGACGTGCAGCGGGAGGTGCCCCGGGCCGAGATCACGGTCGCGACCGAGCCGGTTCAGCTCGACGACGAGACCGTGCTGGAGCGGATCCTCCTGATCGCGGCGAAGCGCCGCGTGCCGGTGCACCACATCATGGTCCAGGAGGTGGCGGGGCGGCTCAGCGTCAGTCTCGACTTCGAGGTCGACGGGCGCATGAGCCTCGGGAGCGCCCATGCGCTCGCCACGAAGCTCGAGACCGCGATCCGCGACGAGTTCGGGGAAGAGATCGAGGTCGACACCCATATCGAGCCGCTGCGGGTCGGCGCGCTGGCGGGCGCGGACGAGAGCCCGGAGGTCGCGGCGCGGCTCGGGATCTGGCTCAGCGACACGGCGGAGCGGATCGGGTCCGTGCGGGACATCCACTCGGTGCGGGTGCGGCGGACGGATGCCGGGCTCGTGGTGCACTACCATTGCCGCTTCGACCCGGCGCTCACGGTCGCGGACATGCACGACCGGGTCGACGAGCTGGAGCGCCGCTTCCGCGCCGAGCACCCGGAGGTCGTGCGGGTCATCGGCCATGCGGAGCCGCTCAAGGAGCGCTGACGCGCTCCTCTCCACGCCGGTGTGCGGGCGCGGGGCGGCGCCGCCGGCGGATCGTGCGTTCGAGGTCGTGCGGCTCGTCGTCTACGCCGGGCCGCTCGAGGGGTGTCGAGGGCGCGGCTGGTGCCGGCGCCGCGACGACGCCTCCCGTTGCCTCTGCGCCCCGGCCCGTCCAAAACACCCCTGCCCTTCCCTCTGCCAAGGCCTGATACGATGCGCACCGAGACCGCCCCCGTGATCCGCCTCGAGGATTATCGGCCGAGCGACTTCCTGATCGAACGGGTCGAGCTCGACGTGCGGCTCGATCCCACGGCAACCCGGGTCACGGCGGTGCTGGCGCTGCGTCCCAACCCCGAGGGCCGGCCGGGCGCCCCGCTCGTGCTCGACGGCGACGACCTCGTCCTCAAGGCGCTGGCGCTCGACGGGCGCGACCTGCCGGCCGGCGCCTTTGCGGCCGATCCGCAGGCGCTGACGATCCCGGAGCCGCCGCAGCGGCCCTTCACGCTCACGATCGAGACCGAGATCGACCCGAGCGCCAACACGAAGCTCATGGGCCTCTACCGCTCGAGCGGGATCTACTGCACCCAATGCGAGGCGGAAGGCTTCCGCCGCATCACCTATTTCCTCGACCGGCCGGACGTGATGGCGGTCTACACCACGCGGATCGAGGCCGACCGGGAGGAGGCTCCCGTTCTGCTCGGCAACGGCAACCCGGTGGCGTCCGGAAGCATGGCCGGCACGAACCGGCATTTCGCCGTCTGGTACGACCCGCACCCGAAGCCGTCCTACCTCTTCGCCCTCGTGGGCGGCCGCCTGGGGCGCGTCGCGAAGCCCTACCGCACCAGCGAGGGGCGCGACGTCGAGATCGCGGTCTATGTGGAGCCCGGCAAGGAGAGCCGCGCCGATTATGCCCTCGACGCGCTCGAGCGCTCCATGCGGTGGGACGAGCGCGTGTTCGGCCGCGCCTACGACCTCGACGTGTTCAACATCGTCGCGGTGTCGGACTTCAATATGGGCGCGATGGAGAACAAGGGCCTCAACGTCTTCAACGACAAATTCGTGCTCGCCTCGCCCGAGACCGCGACCGACGCCGACTACGCCAACATCGAGGCCATCATCGCGCACGAGTACTTCCACAACTGGACCGGCAACCGCGTGACCTGCCGCGACTGGTTCCAGCTTTGCCTCAAGGAGGGGCTCACGGTTTTCCGCGACCAGGAATTCTCCTCCGACGAGCGCTCGCGCCCCGTGCACCGCATCGCCGAGGTCAAGACCCTGCGCGCCCGCCAGTTCTCGGAGGATGCCGGGCCGCTCGCCCACCCGGTGCGCCCGACGCAGTACCGCGAGATCAACAACTTCTACACCGCAACCGTCTACGAGAAGGGCGCCGAGATCGTCCGCATGCTGAGGACGCTCATCGGCGAGTCGGATTTCCGGCGCGGCATGGACCTCTATTTCGAGCGCTGCGACGGCACCGCCGCGACCGTGGAGCAGTTCCTGCAGGCCTTCGCCGACGTCGGCGGCCGCGACCTCACGCATTTTGCCCGCTGGTACGCCCAGGCCGGCACGCCGCGCGTCGAGGTGCGGGGGCATTACGACGCGGCGGCGCGGACCTACCGCCTCGACTTCGCGCAGGCGACGCCGCCGACGCCGGGCGAGGCCGTCAAGGAGCCGATGGTGATCCCGGTCGCGCTCGGGCTCGTGTCGCAGGACGGCGCGCCGCTCCGGGCGACAGCTGCGGGCCTGCGCGCCGACGGCGTCTTCGTGCTCGACAAGGCCGCGGACAGCCTCACCTTCACGGACGTCGCCGCGGCGCCGGTTCCGTCGGTGTTCCGCGGCTTCTCGGCGCCCGTGAAGGCGACGCTCGATCTTTCCGACGGGGAACTCCTCGCGCTGCTGCGGCACGACACCGACGCGTTCAACCGCTGGCAGGCGGCGCAGACGGTCGCCATGCGGATCCTGGTCGGCCTCGCGCAACGGGCGGACCACGCGGCCGCAGGGCTCGACGGGTTCGCGGCGGCGCTGCTCGCGTTCCTCGAGGGCGAAGCGCTCGCCGACCCGGCCTTCGCCTCGCTCGTGCTCATGTTGCCGAGCGAGACCGACGTCGCGCAGGAGATCGGCCGCGAGGTCGATCCGGACGCTGTCCACGCGGCGCGCCAGTCGGTGCGCCGGCACGTGGGCGAGCATCTGCGCGACCGGCTCTCGGCCTTGCGCGACGCGCTTGCATCCGATGGTCCCTACAGCCCGGATGCGGCGAGCGCCGGCCGGCGCTCCTTGCGAAACGCGGCGCTCGACCTCCTCGCGGCCGCGGACCCGCGGCTCGGCGAGACGCAGGCCGCCGAGCAACTCGATCGTGCGACGAACATGACCGATCGACTCGCTGCCTTCGCGGTGCTCACGACCCTGCCCGGCGAGGCGCGCGAGCGGGCGATCGCGGCCTTCGGCGAGCGTTACCGCGACGAGCCGCTCGTCCTCGACAAATGGTTCGCGCTTCAAGCGGCGATTCCGGAGGCCGGCACGCTCGACCGCGTCAGGGCGCTGATGAGCCATCCGGGCTTCGCGATCACGAATCCGAACCGGGTGCGCTCGCTCGTCGGCGCCTTCGCGTCCGCGAACGCGACGCAGTTCCATCGGGCGGACGGAGCGGGCTACAAATTCCTCGCGGGAATCGTCCTGCAGCTCGACCCTGTCAACCCCCAGCTCGCCGCACGCCTTCTGACAAGCTTCGGGATGTGGAAGACGGTGGAAAAGTTGCGCCGCGAGCGGGCCGAAACGGCCTTGCGGCGCATTGCTGAAAACCCCAATCTTTCCCGTGACGTAAGCGACATCGTTCATCGTTCCCTAGCGTAATCGCCTTTCGTCTAAGCTATTGATGGGCCTTGCTAATTTACGCATGTGTCGAATGTGCCGCAGGCCTAAAAGGGTGTTAATATTTTTCGCGTCCGAGGCCTCCGGAGCGCTGGACAAATCAGCGGCTGCTGATTCTATTGAGGAGGATTCGGAGAGATGCGGCACGTCCTCCGAGCAAGGACGATAAAAGACTTCGGAGGGGGCTTCGCATGGCGGGGGCGGAGACCGCATGCGTATCCGCACGCGCGGGTACGATTCTAGGCATCACGCGATCGCTCGCGAACCCGGCTTATCGCCGGCTCGAAGAATACGAATCCTGGCTCCGCCTCGCCGTCCCGGCCTTCCTCGGACTCTTCCTCGTGACGCTCGTGGCGAGCGCCTGGATTCAGGTCGGCGACGGCCGCGAGGAGGCGGTCGTCGACGCGATCCACGACATCGATATCATCGCGACGCTCGCGGCCGCGCAGTTCGGCGCGCGGGCTGCGCCTCCGGATCGCAGGGCCGCCTCCAAGCAGCTCGACGAGCTCGTGCGCACGATGCCGACCGGCGCCCTGTCGCGCGGCCGCAGTCTTCTTCTCGTCGACCATCGCGGCCTCGTGCTCGCGGCCTATCCGCCGGCCGCCGACGCGCCGCGCAGCCTGACCGAGCTCTTCGGCGACGCGCAGCCGCTCATCCTCTTCGCCGACCGCGCCGGCGTGATGACGATCAGGCTCGCGGACGGACGCGAGGGCATCGCCACCGTCCGCTCCCTGCCGGCGTCGGAAGGGCAGATCGCTGTGGCGCAGCCGCTGCCGCACGTGCTCGCCGGCTGGCAGAGCCGCACGATCGGGCTCGTCTCGCTCTTGGGTGCCACCACCGTGGTGCTGCTCGGCATCGGGCTCGCCTATTACATGCAGGCGAACCGGGCGCGGGCCGCCGACCAGGTTTGCGAGAAGGTGCGCCACCGGATCGACGCCGCCTTGAACCGCGGCCGCTGCGGGCTGTGGGACTGGGACATCGCCCGGGGCCGGATCTACTGGTCGGATTCCATGTACCGGCTGCTCGGCTACGAGCGGCACGACGAGTTCCTGTCCTTCGGCGAGGTGAACGCAATGGTTCACCCGGACGACAAGGACCTCTACGGGCTCGCCGATCAGCTCGCCTCCGCACGCGCCGCCCAGGTCGACCACGAGTTCCGCCTGCGCGGAGCGTCCGGGCAGTGGGTGTGGCTCCAGGCCCGCGCCGAGATCATGAATGATCCCGACGATGCGACGCGCCACCTCGTCGGCATCGCGGTCGACGTCACCGAGCAGCGCGGGCTCCAGGAGCAGACCGCCACCGCCGATGCGCGCCTGCGCGACGCGGTCGACGCCATCTCGGAAGCCTTCGTGCTGTGGGACGCCCACAACAATCTCGTGCTCTGCAATTCGAAGTTCCAGAAGCTGCACGACCTGCCGGGCGACGCGATCGCGGCGGGCCGGAGCTACGCGGAGGTGATGGCGCAGGGGCGCCCGCCGGTGGTGCAGCACCAGATCGTGCGCGAGGAGCGCCAGGACGTCGGCGCCCGCACCTTCGAGGCGCGCCTCAACGACGGCCGCTGGCTCCAGATCAACGAGCGCCGCACCAAGGACGGCGGCTACGTCTCGGTCGGCACCGACATCACGGCCCTGAAGCGCCACGAGCAGCGCCTGACCGAATCCGAGCGCGAGCTGATCGCGACGGTGAGCGACCTCAAGCAGTCGCGCCAGAAGCTCGAGGCCCAGGCCCAGCAGCTCGCGGACCTCGCCGAGCGCTACCTCGACCAGAAAGCCCAGGCCGAGAGCGCCAACCGCGCCAAGTCGGAGTTCCTGGCCAACATGAGCCACGAGCTCCGCACGCCGCTCAACGCCATCATCGGCTTCGCCGAGGTGATGGAGAGCGGCATCTTCGGCGCGCTCGGATCCGAGAAGTACGAGGAGTATTGCCGCGACATCCACTCGAGCGGCGAGTACCTGCTCTCCGTGATCAACGACATCCTCGACATGTCGCGGATCGAGGCCGGCCGCGTCAGCCTCACGAAGCAGCCCGTGGCCGTGAACGCCGCGGTCGCGCGGGCGCTGCGCCTCGTCAACGAGCAAATCCGGGTCAAGGGCCTCAGCGTCACCATCGACGTGGCGCCCGAGGACGTGACCGTGCCGGCGGACGAGCGCGCGCTGCACCAGATCCTGGTCAACCTGCTCCAGAACGCCGCCAAGTTCACCGGCGAGGGCGGCTGCATCACGGTGCGCACGCGCCAGGTCGCGGGCGCGATCAACCTCTACGTCGAGGACAACGGCATCGGCATTCCGGCGCATGCCCTGCAGAAGCTCGGACGCCCGTTCGAGCAGGTCGAGACCGAATTCTCGAAGAGCTACAAGGGCTCGGGGCTGGGGCTCGCCATCGCGCGCTCGCTCGCGGAGCTGCACGGCGGGTCTTTGCGCATCCGCTCGCAGGAGGGCGTCGGCACGATCGTCCTCGTCCACCTGCCGCTGGCTCAGGGCACCCACTCGGACATCGCGCTCGCCGACGCCGTGGCATAGAGCTCCCTCTCCCCGCAGCATACCCCCTCTCCCCGCAGGCGGGGAGAGGGGGCCACGGGCGGAGAGGGAGCTCCCCCTACCCCAATACGCGTGCGAAGATCTCCCGCACCCGGGCGCGGTTCTCGTTGAGGTGGCTGAGAAGCACTTTCGGGTTCGGCAGCCCCACCGCCGCCGCGAGACGCTTGAGGATGCCAGGCGACACGGTCGCGGCGTCGAAGCGGCCCTCGATCGTCAGGCGCTGCCACTGGAAGATGTCGTTGAACAGGCGGTGGGCGTCGACGAGGGTGCGGGCGTCGGCTTCCGCGAGCAGCCCGGCGGCGCTCGCCTCCGTGAAGACCGCTTCGGTGCCGAGCCCGATCAGGGACGGGTGGTCCTTGGCATGGGCCAGCACCAGCCCCTGCGCGATGAAGTCGAGGTCCGTGAGCGCGCCGGCGGCGAGCTTCATGTCCCACGGGTCGGCATCGCCCTTCTCGCGCGCGATGAGGCTCCGCATGGTGCGGACCTCCTTGAAGACATGGGCCCGGTCGCGGGGGGCGCCGACGATGGCGCGGACCGCAGCTTCGGCCTCGTCCATGAAATCGGCGTCTCCGGCGAGCGGGCGCGCCCGCGTCAGCGCCATGTGCTCCCAGAGGTCCGCCTCGCTCTGCTGGTAGGCCTTGAAGCCGGGGAACTGCGAGGCGACCGGACCCTTGCCGCCCTGCGGCCGCAGGCGCAGGTCCACCTCGTAGAGGCGCCCGCGACGGCTCGGCACGGTCAGCGCGGCGACGAGGCGCTGCGTGAAGCGGGTGTAGTAGACGACCGCATCGAGCTTGCGCGGCCCCGTGCTCTCGCGGGTCTCCTCGTGGAAATCGTAGAGGACCACGAGGTCGAGGTCGGACCCGGCGGTGAGCTCCCGCGTGCCGAGGCGGCCGAGCCCGAGGATCGCGACGCGTGCGCCGGGGACGATGCCGTGCTCGGCCGCGAAGGCTTCGCGGACGCGTTCGAAGGAGACCCGGATGATCGCGCCCGCCAGAGCGGCATAGGCCTGGCCGGCCTGGGCCGGGGAGAGGATGCCGGAGAGGAGGCGCGCACCGGTCAGGAAGCGCACCTGGCGCGCGGCATCCCGGGAGCGGTCGAGGAACTCCTCGTAATCGTCCGGCCGGCCGACGAGCTGACGCACCTGCTCCTCGATGGCGGCCTCGTCGGCGAGCGGCACGCCGAAGGCGGGATCGATGATGCCGTCGAGGACGTGCGGCGACTGCGCCACCGCGTCGGCGAGACGCGGCGCGGTGCCGAGGAGATCGGCGAAGAGCAGGCGCAGGCGGTCGTGGGATTCCAAGATCGTCAGGAGCTCCACCGCGGCGGGCATCCGGCCGAAGGCCCGGTCGAGGGCGGCGAGCGCCCCGTCCGGATCGGCGGTGCCGCCCAGAGCCGCAAGCAAGGCCGGGACCAGTTCGGTCAGAACCTCGCGGGCGCGGGCGCTGGTGATCGCGGGCCGGCGGCCGAAATGCCACCCCCGCACCGTCTCGGCCACGATTTCGGGCTGGCCGAAGCCGAGGCGCCGCAGGGTCGCGAGCGTGTCGGGGTCGTCGGTGGTGCCGGTGAAGACGAGATTGCCGACGTCGGCTGCGAGCTCCGGCCCCTCCTCGAACAGGAGCGAGTAGTGGCGCTGCACGGTGTTGGCGTGGCGGCACACCTCCTTCTCGAAGGCCTTGAGGGTCGGAAAGCCCGCGAACTTGGCGAAGCGCTTGATCTCCGCCGCATCGGCGGGGAGGCGCTGGGTTTGCTCGTCCGCGACCATCTGGATGCGATGCTCGAGGGTGCGCAGGAAGCGGTAGGCCTCCGAGAGCTCGTCGCGGGCCTGCGGCGTGATCCAGCCCTCGTCGTGGAGCGCGATCAGCATGTCGAGGGTGCGCCGGCCGCGCAGGGCGGGCCGGCGGCCGCCGAAGACGAGCTGCTGGGTCTGGACGAAGAACTCCACCTCGCGGATGCCGCCGCGTCCGAGCTTGATGTCGTGGCCCGCGACCGCGATCTCGTCGTGCCCCCGCACGGCGTGGATCTGCCGCTTCATGGCGTGCACGTCGGCGATGGAGGCGAAGTCGAAATATTTGCGCCAGATGAATGGGCGCAGGTCCGCCAGGAAGCTCTCGCCCAGCCCGAGGTCGCCCGCAACGGGGCGCGCCTTGATGAGCGCCGCGCGCTCCCAGTTCTGCCCGACGGTCTCGTAATAGGTGTAGGCCGAGGGGAGCGACACCGCGGTCGGGGTCGAGCCGGGATCGGGGCGGAGCCGATAATCGACCCGGTGGACGAAGCCGTCCGGCGTGCGCTCCTGCAGGAGGCGCGAGAGCTGTTGCGCCACGCGGGTGTAGAAGGTCGCGGCCTCGGTGGGGTCGGGCAGCGGCGCGGTCTCGGGGTCGAAGAACACCACGAGGTCGATGTCGCTCGAGTAATTGAGCTCGCCGGCCCCGTGCTTGCCGAGCGCCAGCACGACGAAGCCGGAGCCTACGCCCGGATTCTCGGGGTCGGCCAGGCGGATGCGGCCGAGATCCGCCATCTCGGTGAGGATCGCGTTCACGCCGCCGCGCACGGAGGCGTCCGCGAACTCGGAGAGGGCTCCCGTGACCGCGTCGACGTTCCAGACGCCGCCGATGTCGGCGAGCGCCACGAGGAGCGCATGGGCGTTGCGGTTCTGCCGGAACAGCCGGGCGATCTCGGGCCGGGTGGTCTCGCCGCCCTTCAGGGCGCGGAACGCATCGAGCTGACGGGCGACGATGTCCCGGTGCACCTCCTCCGGGGGACGGAGGGCGAGATCCGCGAGGCGCGACGGGTCCTGGTAGGCGAGCCGCCAGAGGAAAGGGGAATGGTCGGCGAGCCCCGCGAGGAGGTCGCGCAGGCGGCCCTCGGCGAGGTGGGGCGCCAGGGCCGCGGCGTCTGGCTCGCCCTGCACCCGCTCGATCAGGTCGGCGATGCGGGCGCGGGCCTGCCTGGCGCTCGCGAGGGGCGGCGCCTGGACGAGGCGGTCGACGAGGGGCTGTGGGGTCATGCGGAGGGCGCGCGCAGCGGGATCTGAATCAGGGCGCGCAATCCTGGCCCGTTATCGTCCAGACGCAAGCTGCCTTCGTGCAGGCGGGCCACGGCCGCCGCAAGACTGAGGCCCAGGCCGAAGCCCGGGCGCGAGCGGGCGCTCTCCAGGCGCACGAACCGCTCCAGCACCCTCCCCCGTTCCGCTTCCGGGATCCCCGGCCCGCGGTCGCCGATGGCGATCACCACGTCGGCGCCCTCGCGCTTCGCCGCGACGGTCACGGCCTGTGCGGCCTCGGGGGTGGTGGGCGCGCCGTATTTGAGAGCGTTGTCGAGGAGGTTCGCGATCGCCTGGCCGAGCAGTTCCCGGCTGCCATGGACGGGAAGGTCGTCCTCGACCGTCACCTCCAGGGGCACGCCCGCCTCCTCGGCGACCGCCTCGTAGAGTTCGGCGATGCCGCGCACGGCTTCCGCCGCGTCGAAATCCGTGAGGGTCTCCCGGGCATTGCCGGCTTCGAGCCGGGCGATCATGAGAAGCGCGTTGAAGATGCGGATGAGGTTGTCGCTCTCCTCGATGACGGCCTCCAGCGCCTCCCTGAGGGCCTCCCCGGACTCCGCCGTGCGCAGGGCCTCGTCGGCGCGGTTGCGCAGGCGCGTCAGCGGCGTCTTGAGGTCGTGGGCGATGTTGTCCGAGACCTCGCGCAGGCCGGTCATCAGCTCGCCGATGCGGTCCAGCATGGCGTTTAGGTTCTGGGCGAGGCGGTCGAGTTCGTCGCCGGTGCCCTCCATCCTGAGCCGGCCGCTGAGGTCGCCCGCCATGATGGTCCGGGTGGTCTCGGTCATGTCGTCGACGCGCTTGAGCACGCGCCGGGTGATGAACCAGCCGCCCGCGCAGCCGAGCACGCCGACGAGGAGGAGCGACGAGCCGAAGGCGGTCTCGATCGCGTCGCGCAGGCGCCCGCGCTCCTCGACGTCGCGACCGACGAGGAGGCGGAAGCCCCCGGGCAGGACATAGACCCGGACGATGGCCTGATGCGGGGTGGATTCAGTGTCGTCGGCGCGGCCATAGGCGACCTCGCGCTGGCCGGGCCGGTCGAGAATCCCGGGAGGAAGCATGCCGATATTGCCGGTGATCCGCTCACCCGCCTGCGTGGTGACGAGATAGAGCGAGGCGCCGGGCTCGCGCGCGCGCCGCTCGACCGAGTTCACGAGGCGGCGCAGGCCGCCGACCCGGTACTGCTCGGACAGGCCGGTGATCTCGGCCTCGATGGTAGAGACGAACTGCTCGTCGAGCACGCGCCCGGCGCTCCACGCCACGTAGGCGAGCGTCGCGAACGCGAAGATCGTGAAGATCACGAGATAGGCGAGCGACAGCTTGAACGCCGTCGAGCGGGCGAGCTTGCCGAGGGCGGTCACGGCACCACGTCTCCCTCCCCCCGCTTGCGGCGGGGAGGGATCAAGGGTGGGGGGTGGT
>DATAGO010000070.1:0-108501 GCA_036263675.1 Microvirga sp.
GCCGGGGCTCGGCGGCGTCTTCCGTGAGGAGCTCGGCGTTGCCGAGGATGACGGTGAGCAGGTTGTTGAAGTCGTGGGCGATCCCGCCCGTGAGCTGGCCCACCGCCTCCATCTTCTGAGACTGACGCAACTGCGCTTCGAGCCGCAGCCGGTCCGTGACGTCCTGGAGCGCGCCCACCATGCGCAGCGGCCGCCCGTCGGAGCCGCGCATCATGAAGCCGCGGTCGAACACCTGGGCATAGCTGCCGTCGGCGCGGCGGAAACGGTACTCCGCATCCCATGTCGGGGCGCTGCCGCCGACGACCGCGTCGATGCCGGAGACGACGCGGTCGCGGTCCTCCGGATGGATGCGCTCCGCCCACCAGGCGCCCGCGGGATCGACCTCCTCGCGGCGGTAGCCGAACACGCCCAGGAGGCCCTCGGTCCAATGGATCTGGTCCTGCACCAGGTCCCAGTCCCAGACCACGCCCTGCGCGGCGCGGGCCGCGAGGCGGTAGCGCTCCTCGCTGCGGGCGAGTTCCTCCTCGGCGAGCCGCCGCTCGGTCACGTCGGACACGAGGCCGTGCGCGCGCCGGGCGCGGCCGTCGGGATCGCGGTCGATCTGGCCGGCCTCGCGCAGCCACACCGTCTCCCCGTCGGGACGGCGGAAGCGGAACTCGACCTCGTACGTCCCGGACCCGCGCGCCGCCTCGTCGAAGGCGGCCCGGTAGGCGGCGCGATCGTCTTCGTGGATCCGCGAGAGAAACCCGTCGATGTCGCCGGTCGGCAGGCCGATCACCTGCAACGTGGTCTCGGAGCGCGTCACGAATCCGGCTTCGAGATCCCAGTCCCAGGCCGCCATGCGGCCGGTGCGCAGGGCCGAGGCGAGGAGCTCGTTGGTGGCCATCAGGACCGCCTGCGCGGTCTTGTGCTCGTGGATGTCCACGATGGTGCCGACCCATTCGCGGATCGAGCCGTCCGGGTTCTTGAGCGGCGCCGCCCGCCCGACGCACCAGCGGTGCTCGCCGTCGCGGCGGCGCAGCCGGTAGCGGTTCTCCCCGGACTGGCCCGAGGCCAGCACCCGGTTCCAGCGCGCGACGGCCGGGGCGCGATCATCCGGGTGCACGGCCTCGAGCCAGCCCCGGCCCTTGCCGCTGCCGATCGCCTGGCCGGTGAACTCCTCCCAGCCGATGCCGTCGAGGATGGCACCGTCGGGCGATGCCTGCCAGACGATGGAGGCGCTCGCGGTCACGAGCGCGCGGTAGCGTTCCTCGCTCTGCCGCAGCTCGATCTCCGCCTTCTTGCCTGCGGTGACGTCGCCATAGGTGCGCAGCGCTCCCCCGTCGGGCAGTTGCACCGTGCGGACCTCGATGACGGTTCCGTCGGGATGGGTCCATTCGAACACCGGCGGCGCGCTCCCGCGGTCGCCGATCCCGATGCAGGCCCGCACGGGCTCGGCCAGGGCGGCCGCGATGGTCTCGAGCGGCGTGCCCGGCGCGGTCAGATGCGGCGGCACCGCGAACATCTCCGCGTAGCGCCGGTTGCAGACGATGAGCCGTCGCTCCGCGTCGAGCATGCACAGGCCCTGCGCCATGTTGTTGAGGGCCGCCTCGAAGCGCCGGCGTTCGGTCTCCGCCCGGGCGCTCAGGTCGAGCACGCGCTCCAGGCTGTCGCGGTAGCCGCGCGCCGCCGTGAACAGGGCGCCGATCTCGTCGCGCCGGTCGGAGGCCTCGATCGTGGCCGAGAGATCCCCGCGGGCGAGCCGGCTCATGGCGTCGCTCACCCGCAGCACCGGACGGCTGATCGTGCGCGTCACCCACATGATGCCCGCGCAGGCGCCGCAGGCCGCCACGCCGCCGATCGCCAGCGTCAGCCGGATCGCGTCGTCGTAACGGCGCTGCGCCCGCAGCACCGAATGCGCGCCCTCCTGCTTGGCGAGCAGCATGAGCTCGTCGAGCTGCGCCGCCGCGGCCTCGAAGGCCGGATCCGCCGCGGTGCGCAGCTTGCGCACGGTCGCGGCCTTCTCGCCGAGCTCGAGATGGGCGAGCGCGGCGGCGCGGGCGGATTCGTACAGCTCCCAGTGGCGGGCGAAATCCTGGAGGACGCGCCGCTCTCCGTCGGACGGCGCGAGCTGCACGTAGGCCGCGTGGGCCTCCTCGATCGACCGCCGCGCGGCCTGCGCCGTGCGGTTGATCTCGGCGAGCTGGCGGTAATCCGCGGTCTCGGTCTGCCGGACCGCCAGGATGCGGTACTGCGCGGTCGAGCGCTTGATCTCGCTCACGCGCTCGAAGCGCGGGATCGATCCGTCGCGCAGCTCGATCACCGTGGCGCTTACCGCCCGCAGTTGCAGGATCCCGACGAGGCCCACCGCGATCACGAGCCCGAAGGCCGCGGCGAAGCTCAAGGCCAGCTTGGCGCGCAGGCTGAGGCGGAACGCCGGGACGATCCGCGAGGCGAGACCGGCGCCGAGGCCGGGATGTGACGCCGGGTTCATGCTGTTCGCGTCCGCTGCGATGATCGATGACGGGAGGGGGACCCGCCGGCCGCGGGGCTGCTGCGATGATCGGTGACGGGAGGATCCACCGGTCGCGGAGCTATTGCAGATAGCCGAGATGGCGCCAGACCGCGTAGGTGGAGCGGAAGCGGGCGTAGGAGCCGTAGACCCGCCGGAAGTTCGGGTTCCTGGTCATCTCCTCCTCCACGACCTCGTCCCAGGTCTCGTCGAGGGCCACGAGGATCTCGGGCGGCCAGCGCTTGAGCTGCACGCCCCGGGCCTGCATCTCCTTCAGGACCGCCCCTTGCGCAGCCTCGCCCTCCGCGATCGTCTCGCGGATGAGGTCGCCGCAGGCGAGCTCCACCACCGCCCGGTGGCGGTCGGAGAGCCGGTCCCAGGCCGCCTTCGCGATGTAGAGGTCGAAGAAGGTCGCCTGCTGGTGCCAGCCCGGGAAGTAGTAGTACTTGGCGACCTGATCGAAGCCGAACGGCTTGTCCATCAGAGGCAGCGAGAACTCGGTCGCATCGAGCGTGCCGGCCTTCAGGGCCTGCAGGATCTCGCCCGGCGGGATCTGCTGCGTCGTCACGCCGAGCTTCTCCATGACCTTGGCGCCGAGGCCGAAGAAGCGCATCCGCAGCCCCCTGAGCTCGTTCAGCGATGTGATCTCGCGACGGAACCAGCCTGACGCCTCGGGCGGGATCACGGCGCAGGGCAGGTTGTGGATGCCGCGGGCGTGGAACATCTCGCGCGCCAGGGCGAGCCCGCCGCCGTTGTACATCCAGCCCATGTATTCGCCGATCCCGGGCCCGAACGGGACCGAGGAGAACATGTTGAAGGCGCTGTCCTCGTCCGCGAACCAGCCGGCTCCCGCCCAGGCCGCATCGATGTCGCCGCGCGCCACCGCCTTCACGGCGTCGGCGGCGGGCGCGAGCTGGCCCGGTTCGTGGAAGGTCAGGAGGAGTTCGCCTCCGGTCGCGCGGGCGACCTTCCCGGCGAGGCGCAGGCCGCCCTGGCCGACGAGCGCCATCGCGCCCGGGAAGGTGCTCGCCACGTGGAGCACCACCGGCGCCGGGGCGGCCCGCTCGGAGCCGACCGCGCTGGCACGGCCGGCAGCCGACGCGACCCGCTCCGCGCCGATTCCGTCGGCAGGCCCGGCCGTCGGCGCGGCGCGGCCGTCGCGGTCCGGGCCTGCCGTCGCAGCCCGGACCGGCTCGACCGTCGGTGCGGGCACGCGGTCCGCATCGGGCGCGCGTGCCGCAACGATCGCCGGCGCCTCGGGACGAGGGGCCGTGCCCCCTCGGACGGGTTCGGCCCAGGCGAGCCCGATCAGGGCCGCCGCAAGCGCAATGAAGCCGGTCGCATGTCGCATCGTGACCCCCATGCCCGCAGCGTGTTGACCCGCCGCACAGCCTGTCGAACATCCGCGCGAGGGCGCGGGCGCGAGACCCATGCCCTCGCGCCCGGGGCGGGCCCGGAGATCCTTCGATGCCCGGGTCCGTCCCGCCCTGCCGCCTGCGGATGATTCAACTTGCGGTAATTTACAGACGACCGCTGGACATGCCAGATCGGCTGATTGGCCTAGGCAGCCCCCGCCAGTCTTCGGAAAGGTCTCCGCGGGGGCGCGGAGCCGACGTAACGTCAACGTCCGCGCGAGACGGCGTATCGGCCAGGAAATGACCTGCCGTTACGTCAGTCCGGCCGCCGTCGTTCTTCGCGAAAACTGCTCTCGAGGGACGAGCAGGCGGCCGGGCGGGCCGCGAAAACTGCCGTTGCCCTGAATTCCGACGCGATCGACCCGGACAAGAGCCCGGACGCCGCCCGACTCCGCCGCGACGGCGGATCGCGCCGGGCCTGGATGCGCCGCTCCCGTCCGCGAGGGCGGACGTTGCGCGAAAAAGAAAAGCCGCCCGAAACGGGCGGCTCTCGTCATGGGACGCGCGACGTGGAATGCGCGCCGGTCTCAGGCGCCCTTCTTGGCGCCGCGCGCGCGCTTCTTCGGCGCATCGGAGGTGACCTTCGCGGAGGTGTCGGCCGCGGCCGCCACGGTCTTGCGGCGCTGCTGGCCGAGGCCGAGGCGCTTGGCGAGTTCGGAGCGCTTGGCGGCGTAGTTCGGCGCCACCATGGGGTAATCCATCGGCAGGCCCCACTTCTCGCGGTATTGCTGCGGCGTCATGCCGAGGCGGGCGAGGTGCCGCTTCATCGACTTGTAGGGCTTGCCGTCCTCGAGGCTCATGATCGCATCGGCCGTCACCGACTTCTTGACCGGGACCGCCGGAGTGGGCTTCGGCTCGTCCTTGCGCAGGATCGGGTTGCTGACGTTCAGGAGAGCGGCGTGCACGCTCCCGATGAGGGCCGGCAGCTCCGTGCTCGGAACGGAATTGTTGCTCACGAAGGCCGACACGATGTCGGCCGCGAGGGCAATGTAGCTGGGGGATGGGGCGGGGGCAGAGACTTGGTCCGTCACGAGAGGTTCCTGTCAGGTGCGAGTTTCGCTCGGGCAGCAGTTCGTAGCATTTCCAGGGGAATGATACTAGGCCAATACCGGTGCTAGCCAGTTGTCCCCAGAAAAGCAAGAGCCTCTCCGAAGAACGGGGCCCCTGGGGGGATCCTTTTCAGAGTTTTCCGACCCCCCCGCGGAGAACAGAATGCGGACGAGGCGTGCCGCCGCGCGGCTCGAGGTCCTGCACCCTCTGGGAGAAAAAACTCGGCTCCAGAGAGACTTATGGCTGCATCTTCGACTCCGGCGGGCAGGTTCCCTCGGGCGATCGGCCGGCGCGACGCTCAGGCGCGCCCCTCGCGGCTCAGCGTCCGCTCGTGATAGGCCATCGCGAGGCCGCTCGCGACGATGAGACCGGCGCCCGCGAAGGTCCAGAGATCCGGCAGGGTGCCGAAGATCGCCACGCCGAACAGCGTCGCGAAGAGAAGCTGACTGTACTGGAACGGCGCCAGCGCGGAGGCGGCGCCGTAGCGGTAGGCCAGAACCACGAGCCAGTGGCCGCCGGTGGAGGCTAGGCCCACGAGCGCCCCGAGCGCGAGATCGACGGGACGCGGCGTGATCCAGTGGAAGGGCAGCAGCACCGTGAGAACGACGAGGCCGACGCCTGCCGAGAAGGCGAGCGTGGTGAGCGCGCTGTCGCGGCCGCTCATCTTGCGCGTCGCGATGATCGTGCCGGCCCAGCTCAGCGACGACAGCACCGGCAGCAGCGCGGCGGGCTGGAAGGCGCCGGTGCCGGGCCGGATGATGACGAGGACGCCGACGAGCCCGACCACGGCCGCCGCCCAGCGCCGCCAGCCGACGGTCTCGCCGAGGAGCGGGACCGACAGGGCCGCGACGAAGATCGGCGACACGAAGGTGATCGCGGAGGCGTCCGCAACCGGCAAATGCGGAAGCGCCGAGGTGAAGAGCAGCACGGAGCTCACGAGGCCGAGGCCGCGCAGCACCTGCAGGCGGGGATGGGCGGAGCGGAATGGCGGCGTCCGCTGCGCCAGCGCCGCCACGAGCATGATGAGCGTGAAGCCGCAATAGCGCAGCCACGCGATCACCACGATCGGCAGCGAGGCCGACAGGTACTTGGCGGTCGCGTCCGAGCAGGCGAGGAGGAGCGTCGAGGCGAGGATCAGCGCCACGCCGCGGATCGGATCGTCACGGGTGGACATGCGCAGGATCCGTTGCGTTGCCGCCGAAGCGATGGGGCCTTTCCACTGCGGGCGATGCGCCGCGAGGCTCATGGATCCGCCCCCGTGCGGGACAGGCGCTGCGAGGCTCCTGCATCCGCCCCCGTGCGGGACAGGCGCCGCGCCGCGTCGTGGCCGTCGCGCGAGACTTCACGCGGCGCCGCCGAGATACCGCGCCAGCGTCGCCCGCGTCCCCGATCGCCACAGGGACGCCAGCGCCGCCGCGAAGGCGGCTGCGTAGGTCTCGTTGCGCCCGATGTCGCCGAAGATGTCCTCCATGGCGAGGAACGCGCGCGGATCCGACCGGGCGCGCTCGGCCTGCGCGTGCACCCGCGCCCAGTTCGGATCGTCCGCCGCGACCGGCGCGCCGCTGTCGGTGGTGCCGGCGCAATAGCGGCACCAGAGCGCGCCCACGAGCGCGAGCCCCTCGACCGGCGCGCCCTGCCGCAGCCGGTCCGCGACGGCGGGCAGGATGAATTTTGGCTGCCGGTTCGAGCCGTCCGCGCACAGGCGCGGGATCGTGTCGCCGATCTGCGGATTGGCGAAGCGGCGCACGATCAGGGCCCGGTAGTCCTCCAGGCGCGTGCCGGGCACGGGCGGAACCGTGGGCAGGATCTCCTCGCGCTCGAGCCGGTCGAGGAAGCCGCGCACCTGCGGGTCCGCCATGGCGTCGTGCACGAAATGGATGTCGAGGAGCGCCGCCGGATAGGCGATCGCCGCATGGCCGCCGTTGAGGATGCGGATCTTCATGTGCTCGAAGGGCGCGACGTCGGCGACGAACTGCACGCCCGCCTCCTCGAGCGCGGGCCGGCCGGCAGGGAAGCGGTCCTCCACCACCCATTGCCGGAACGCCTCGCAGAAGACCGGCCAGGCGTCGGCGATGCCCCATTCGGATGCGAGGATCGCGCGCTCGCGGTCGGTGGTCGCGGGCGTGATGCGGTCCACCATGCTGTTCGGAAACGCGACCTCGCCGCGCACGTAGGCGGCGAGCGCCGGATCGATCCGGTCGGCGAGGCCCGCGACCGCGTGCTCGGTCACATGGCCGTTGCCCGGGATGTTGTCGCAGGACATCACCGTGAAGGGCGGCACGCCGCGCGCACGCCGGCGTTGCAGGCCCGCCAGGACGAGGCCGAAGACGGTGCGCGGCGCGGCGAGGTCGCGCGCGTCCGCGACGATGTCGGGGTGGTCCGCGTCGAAGCGCTGCGTCGCCGGGTCGATGTAGTAGCCGCCCTCCGTGATCGTGAGCGACACGATGCGGATCGCGGGATCGGCGAGACGTGCCAGAAGCGCGCCCGCGTCGCCGGGTGCGAGGCAGTCGATCATGGCGCCGGTGATCCGCACGTCCGTGCGCTCGGCCTCGCGCGCCACCACGGTGGTGAGCCAGTCCTGGGGCGCGAGCGCATCGCGCATGCGCGCGTCCGCCGCGCGCACGCCGGCGCCGACGATCGCCCAGTCGTGGTCGCGCCCGCGGTTGAAGAGATCGTCGAGATAGACGGCCTGGTGGGCGCGGTGGAAGTTGCCGACGCCCACATGCAGGATGCCGGCGCGGAGCGCGGCGCGGTCGTAGCGCGGCACGGCCACGCGGCCGGCGAGTTCGGCGAGGGTGGCGTTCGACGGTCTGATGCTCATGGGCCTCAAGGCTCGCTCCGATCGGCCCCTCTGTCGAGCCGGGCCGGCCCTCCGGCGGACGTCCGCCGTCAGGGCCGCAGGCGGCCCGCCACGAAATCCACGAACACCCGGACCTTCGGCGGAATGCGCCGGTTGTCCGGGTAGATGGCCCAGAGGTTCCGCCCTTCGTAGCCCACGAGCTGCCAGTCGGGGAAGAGGTCGACGAGGCCCTCGCGCATGGCGCCGCCGCGAGGGCGGGCCCCAGGATCCGCAAGGCTCATCACGAGGCCGATGCCGGCGCCGGCCGCGACCGCGGCCTGCGTCATCGTCGGGCTGTGGCTGCGAAGCATCCCTGAGACGCGCACGCTCGCGGCCTCGGTGCCGCGCACGAAATGCCATTCGTTCCAGCGCGTGCCCTCGCCGTAGAGGATGCAGCGGTGGCGCGCGAGGTCGGACGGGTGCTCCGGCCGGCCGCGGCGCGCGAGATAGGCCGGCGCGGCGCAGATGCGGTAATGGATCGGCGCCAGGGAGCGGGCGATCTCGCCCGGGTTTGCCGGCACGGTGGCGCGCAGGGCCACGTCGACGCGCTCGGCAACGAGGTCGACGACGCGGTCGTCGCTCAGGACCTCCACGGCGACGTGCGGATAGCGGTCGTGGAAATCCGACAGCAGCGGCGCCAGCGTCCCGACCGCGACCCCGATCGAGGTCGAGACCCGCAGGCGCCCCCGCGGCGAGGCGCCGATCTCCTGGATCGCCGCCTCGCCGGCGGCGGCCTCCGCGAGGATGCGCTGCGCATGGTCGAGATAGGCCTCGCCCGCTTCCGTGAGCGCGACGCGGCGGGTGGTGCGCACGAGAAGGCGTGTGCCGAGCCGCTCCTCCAGCGCGCTCACCCGCTCGCTCACGAGGGATTTCGACAGGCCGAGCCGCCGGCCCGCGGCGCTGAACCCGCCCGCTTCCGCGACGGCGGCGAATTCCGGGATGCCGTGAAGGTTCGAAGTCATCGTTCGCAATGCCGAACGTCGTGTTCGGATATTGGCGGATTATCGCGCCCGATCCGCGGGGTCTACAAGGGGCCGTCGCAGCTCTTTCCCCTGTCCAGGAGACGTCCTTGACCCCCTCCCCGAAATCCCTCCTCCAGATCGCCGGCGCGCCGGCTGCCCCCGCCCCGCTCGATGCCGCCGTGCTCGTGATCATCGACGCGCAGCGCGAGTACACGGAAGGCAACCTGCCGCTCCACGGCGTCGAGGCCGCGGTCGCGGAAGCCGCGGCGCTGCTCCGGCTGGCGCGCGCGGAGGGCGTGCCCGTGATCCACGTGATCCAGCATGCGGCGCCGGGCGGCCCGCTCTTCGACCCGGCGACGCGCTTCGCCGAGATCGTCCCGGAGCTCCGGCCGGCGCCCGGCGAGGAGGTCGTCGCCAAGGCCCT
This sequence comes from Microvirga sp., assembly GCA_036263675.1. Classification (GTDB taxonomy): domain Bacteria; phylum Pseudomonadota; class Alphaproteobacteria; order Rhizobiales; family Beijerinckiaceae; genus Microvirga. Next base: position 9,182 of record DATAGO010000070.1, read on the forward strand.
GCCGAACGCCTTCGCGGGCACCGCGCTCGAAGCGAAGCTGCGCGCGGTCGCGGGAGCGACCGGGCGGCGCGAGCTCATCCTCGCGGGTTTCATGACGCATATGTGCGTGAGCGCGACCGCCCGCGCGGCGCTCGATCTCGGCTTCCGCAGCACGATCGTGGCGGCCGCGACCGCGACCCGGGCCCTGCCCGATCCGCTCGGCGGGATCGTGCCGGCCGAGACCGTCCACCGCACCGCGCTCGCCGAACTCGCCGACCGCTTCGCGATCGTGGTCCCCGACGTCGCGTGCCTGGAGGCCGTGGCCGCGAAGGCTGCCTGATGCCGCGATCGGGCGTGAGGCGGCGGGATCGCTGGCGCGACCGCCTGACGCCGCGATCGGGCGTGAGGCGGCGGGCCGGGGTTGCGCCCGCAACCCTGGCCCGCCGCCATGCGCATCGACGCCGGGGGATTCGCGCGCTAAGTCGCTCCGTGACGGGCGTCCCTGCCCAACTTTCGGATCCCGCCCCCTATGCCCTTCCCTCAGACCCATCCGAGCCTCGCGCGCGCCCTTGCCGACCGCGGCTATGCCGAGCCGACCTCCGTCCAGGCCGCCGTGCTCCAGGAGGAGGCCGTGGGCCGCGACCTCCTCGTCTCGGCCCAGACCGGCTCCGGCAAGACGGTGGCCTACGGCCTCGCGCTCGCCTCGACGCTGCTCGGCGACGAGGAGCGCCTCGCGCCCGCCGGGGCCCCGCTCGCCCTCGTGGTCGCCCCGACCCGGGAGCTGGCGCTCCAGGTCCAGCGCGAGCTCGTCTGGCTCTACGGCCCGGCCGGCGCCCGCATCGCCTCCGGGGTCGGCGGCATGGACATCCGGCGCGAGGCCCGCGCCCTCTCGGACGGGGCCCACATCCTCGTGGGAACCCCGGGGCGCCTGCGCGACCACCTGGAGCGCGGCCGCGTCGACGCATCGTCCCTGCGCGCCGTGGTGCTCGACGAAGCCGACGAGATGCTCGACCTGGGCTTCCGCGAGGACCTCGAGTTCATCCTCGACGCCACGCCGGCGGAGCGCCGCACGCTCCTGTTCTCCGCCACCCTCCCGCGGGAGATCGTGACGCTCGCCCGCCGGTTCCAGCGCGACGCATTCCGGATCGACACCGTCGACCAGAGCCAGCCCCACGCCGATATCGAGTACCGCGCGGTCCGGATCGCCCCGAACGAGATCGAGCACGCCGCCGTCAACGTGCTGCGCTTCTTCGAGGCGCGCGGCGCCATGATCTTCTGCCACACCCGCGAGGCGGTGCGGCACCTGCATGCGAGCCTGCTCGAGCGGGGTTTCTCCGCGGTGGCGCTGTCGGGCGAGCTCACGCAGGGCGAGCGCAACCACGCGCTCCAGTCCCTGCGCGACGGGCGCGCCCGGGTCTGCGTCGCGACCGACGTGGCCGCGCGCGGCATCGACCTGCCCGACCTCGGCCTCGTGATCCACGCGGATCTCCCGAACGACCGCGACACGCTCCTCCACCGCAGCGGCCGCACCGGCCGCGCGGGGCGAAAAGGCACCTGCGTGCTGCTCGTGCCCTATACCCGCCGACGCAAGGCGGAAGGCCTGCTCGCCCAGGCCCGCATCGAGGCGCTGTGGGGCCCGCCCCCGACCGCCGACCAGGTGCGCGCCGCCGACCAGCAGCGCCTCGTCCAGGACCTCGCCTTCACGGAGGAGCCCGCCGAGGAGGACCTCGCCATGGCGCGCGCCCTGCTCGCGGAGCGCTCCCCGGAGGAGATCGCCTCCGCGCTCGTGCGCTTCCACCGCGCCCGCCTGCCGGCGCCGGAGGAATTGTTCGACGGCGGCGAGCCCGAGCGCGGCGGCCGCAAGGAGCGGCGCGAGCGCAAGGAACGCGAGGACGAGGGGGGCGAGGCGTCGCCCGGCATGGTGTGGTTCCGCATGAATGTCGGCCGGCGCAACAACGCCGATCCGCGCTGGCTCGTGCCGATCATCTGCCGTCTCGGCCACGTCACGAAGCGTGAGATCGGGGTCATCAAGATCGGCGACCGCGAGACCCGCTTCGAGATCGTGGAAGCCATCGCGCCGCGCTTCGCCGCCGCGGCGCGCCGCGCCCCGAACGACGAGGACATCCAGATCGACCTCGCCGACGCCGTCCTGCCGCCCTCCGGCGCGCGGGGGCCGAAATCCCAGGGCTTCAAGCCGCGCGGGGGCAAGCCCGGTGGAGGAAACCCCGGCGGCGGAAAACCCGGCGCGGGCAAGCCGGGCGGCCACGAGGGCGGTCCGGCCAAGCCGAAATGGGGCAAGAGGCCCCCCGGCAAGGCGCACCCCGCCGACGGCGCGCCCAAGGCCCATCGCGGCAAGCCGCATCCGGGCGGGCCGAAGCCCAGGAAGGCGCGCGGGTCGCACGGATCGGCGTGAATTGCGGGCGGGGGACGTGGTGCGGCCGCGCTCCGCCCGTTACCCTCGCGTGAGGTCGAGTTGAGCGGATGCGGCATTGGGACGGGCCCGGCGACCGGCGGGGCTATCATCACGGCAACCTGAAGGAAGCCTTGGTCGAGGCCGCGCGGCGCTTCATCGCCGAGCGCGGGCTCGGCGGCTTCACGCTGGCCGACGCCGCAAAGCTCGTCGGGGTCACGCCGGCGGCCCTCTACCGCCATTTCAGCGGCCGCGACGCGCTCGTGGCGGAAGTGGCCGAGCGCGGCTTCGACGAGCTCGCCCGGCGCCTCGCCTGGGCCCTGCGCGGGTCCGGCACGCCGCTCGAGCGCTTCACCCGCATGGGCGAGGCCTATCTCGCCTTTGCGGAAGAGGAGCCGGGCTTCTACGCCGCGATGTTCTCCGCAAGGCCGGAGGAGAGCGGTCCTGCCGGCCCGTGGGGCCGGGCGGCCGCGGCGGGCGGAGCCAAGGGCGGGAGAACCGGGCCGTGGGGCCAGGCCGCCGGCGACGAGCCCGCTGGCCCGGAGACGCCCGGCGCCTTCAACCTGCTCGTCAACGGCCTGATGATGACCTTTCCCGAGGGACTCAACGGGGTCGACCCACGCTTCCTCGCGCTCCAGGTCTGGGCGCTGGCGCACGGCCTCGCGACGCTCTCGGCCGCGGGCCAGCTGCCCGAAGGCGCGGGCCTGCCCGACAAGCACGCGCTCCTGCGGGCCGGCGTGCTCGCCATCGTGAACGGGGCGGCGGCCGACCGCGGACCAGCCTGAGGCGGGCGCCGGGTGCGGCCCGAACGGAGCCGCGCTCCTGCGACCCGGTCTCCGCCGGCCGTGGACTCGCTGCCGTGCCGATCCGGCCGCCTCTCGAAAAGTCCTCCCTGCGACCCGGTCTCCGCCAGCCGTGCGCCCGCCCCTGCGCTACGCCGGTCCACCCCTGCGAAAATTCCTCCGCCCACCCCTTGCGGGCAGGCTTGGGGTCTCGCATGTTAATGTTGTTGACATTCACATCTGGAGACCACGATGTCCTTTGCCTCGACCGCCGGCTGGCAGGCCGGGCCCGCCCCCCGCACCGGCCTGCGCCCGCCGCGCAGGGGCCTCGAGATCGCCGGGATCATCCTCGGCTTCATCGTCGCGTGGCCGCTCGCGCTGGCGTACCTGGTGTGGAAGATGATGGGGTATCCCGTGCCGACGGCCTGGAAGACCAGCTTCGAGAAGAACTTCAGCTTCCTGTCGGGCGGCTTCGCCGCCGTGCGGCCGGCATCCCCCACCGGCAACCGCGCCTTCGACGACTACCGCGACCGTGAGCTCGCGCGTCTCGAGGAGGAGCGCCGCCGCCTCGACGAGGAGGCCCACGCCTTCGCGGAATTCGTCGAGGAGCTGAAGCGCGCCAAGGATCGCGAGGAGTTCGACGCCTTCATGGCGAAGCGCCGCGGCGCGGCCTCCGCGTAAAGCCTTGCCGATTCGGGTCCTGCCGTCGGCAGGGCCTCCCAGGCGGGACCGGGGCGACCGGTCCCGCCTTTTTTGTCGCGGCCCGGCCCTCGAGGCGTGCGTCCGGCGGGTTTCGTCACCGCACGACGGCCCGTCGAGCCCCGCTCCGCGGGCGTAACGGCCATGCCATAATCTCGCCCGATGGACGCGGTTTATTCAGACCGGGCAGAAGCTTAGCAGGCGACCCTCGAACGCGTCGCTGCCGGCACTGACGGGATCCGATGGGATGCCGCGCCGCCGCCGCTCGCCCGCCGCAGACGAAACCCGGGGGCCGCAGCCATGTCCAAACCGTCCGCCTTAGAACAACAGATGCTCGAACTCGTGAACCGGGCGCGCGCCCAGGCCGGGGTTCAGCCGCTCGCCTTCGACGGCGACCTCAACGAGTCGGCCCACAAGCACAGCAAGTGGATGATCGACACCGACACCTTTTCGCATACGGGGGTGAACAACACCCAGCCGCATGCCCGCATGGAGTCGGCTGGCTACAGCTTCACCGGGGCGTGGGCGAGCGGCGAGAACATCGCCTGGGCGAGCACGCGCTCGCCGACCGGCTATGCCGACGAGATCGAGCTTCTGCACTCGAACCTGATGAACAGCCCGCCCCACCGGGCCAACATCCTGAGCGCGAACTTCCGGGAGATCGGGATCGGGTTCAACACCGGCAGCTACAAGAACTACGACGCGGCCTTCGTGACCCAGAACTTCGCCCGCTCGGGCACGAACCCGTTCATCACCGGCGTCGCCTTCGACGACAAGGACGGCGACCGCTTCTACGATGTGGGCGAGGGCCTGCGCGGGCTCGCCGTCAAGGCCGTGGGCACCACGGGCTCGATCTTCACGGCCACGACCTACAAGTCCGGCGGCTATGACCTCCAAGTGCCCGCCGGGACCTATACCGTGACGATCTCGGGGCCGGGCATCGTCGCCGCCGTGAAGGTCGTGACGGTGGCGACCCAGAACGTGAAGTTCGACGTCGTGGACCCGGTCCAGGTCGGCGGCGCGACGACCACGGCCCGGGCCGGCGCCACCGCGACCGCCTCGGAGACGTCCTCGCGCGAGAAGGAGGCCTCCGGCACCCTGTCCGAGTCCACCGAAGCCGAGCAGTTCGAGTTCGCCCTCTCCGAGTCCCGCCCGGGCGAAGCGGATCCGCTCGCCGACCTGCGGGACGGCTCGGCCGGCGATCTGGATCTCGCGCATGGGATCGGTCGCGACGGCGGCTTCCTCGCCGCTCTCGTCAAGCTGCTGTGGACCGACGGGCGGCATCACGGCTTCGAGGGCTGGGGCGAGCACCCGGCGGACGGACGCCATCACGGCTTCGGGGGCTGGGGCGAACACCGGGACGGCCGCCTCGACGGGGCCACGCCCGCGGACCTCATCGTCTGACGAGGCCGGGCGCCCGCGGATCGGGGGCGCCGAAAAAGGCCGTGCTTCGGACCGGCTGATCTCAGGGAGGCCCTTTCATGCCCGTGAAGGGGCCTTCTGCCGTTTGCGCCCCTGAACTCTTTCCGGCCGTCCCGCGGCCAGCGGCCGGGCTCGCCTCGTTTTGAGGCCGATTGTGGGATTGTGTGGTTTTTGCTCCGATGCTAGCCTCCGGCGACCGGCTCGCCAGAAGCCGCTTCGCAGGAGGACCCCATGCAACGCCGCCATCTCTTGAGCCTCGTGTCCGGCCTCGTGCTGGGCGCGCTCGCCCCCGCCCTCGCCTCGGCCCAGGACAAGCCCGTGACGCTGCGGATCGCCAGCGCGTTCGAGCTCTCCACCGACATGATGCAGGCGGCCAAGCGCTTCGCGGACCTCGTCAAGGAGCGCAGCAAGGGCTCCATCGACGTGAAGCTGTTCCCCGGCGGCCAGATGGGCGGCGAGAAGGACATCGTCGAGGCGATCAAGATCGGCGAGCTCGAGATGGGCGTCCTCGGCACCTATCCGATCGTGTCGCTGACCCCGAAATACTCGTTCTTCGACGCGCCGTTCGTGTTCCGCGACAAGGAGCACGTCTACAAGGCCTGGAACGGCAAGCTCGGCGACGAGGTGCGCGACATCTTCCGCAAGCAGCACGGCATCCGCGCGGTCGGCATGATGGGCCGCGGCTACCGCCACATCACCTCGAACACGCCGATCAACAGCGTGGACGACCTGAAGGGCATGAAGATCCGCATGGGCCAGTCGAAGCCCTTCATCAACGCTTTCTCGGCCGCGGGCGCCGTGGTGGTGCCGATCGCCCTGCCGGAGCTCTTCACCTCGCTCAAGCTCGGCGTGGTCTCGGCCTCCGACGGGCCCTTCGACCAGATCGCGAGCTTCAAGCTCAACGAGGCCCAGAAATACATCGCGGTGACGGGCCACCTCTACGCGACCTCGCTCTGGCTCATGAACGACAAGGTCTACGAGGGCCTGTCCGCCAACCAGAAGGGGATCGTCGACACCGCCGCCAAGGAGGCGCTCGCCTATGGCGACGAGCTCTCGGCGGCGAGCGAGAAGGCGCTCGGCGACAAGCTCCAGCAGGCCGGCATGCAGTTCACCCGGCCGGACGTCGGGCCCTTCATGGCGAAGGCGAAGCCCGCGATCGACAAGCTCTTCGCCGAGGACTGGTCGGTCACGACCGCGGACGAGATCGCAAAGATCAAGTAGGACCGCGTTCGGGTTCCGCCGTGAAGGCGGGCGGCCCGTGACGGGCCGCCCGCCGCCCTGCCCCTATGCCCTGCCCACAGGAGAGGATGAGCCATGCAGGCTCCGACCCGCGGCCTCGCCCTCCCATCCTGCGCCCGCGGCCCGTTCGACAGGAGAGGATGAGCCATGCACGCGCTCACCCGCGGCCTCAACATCGTGGCGGCGCTGCTCTTCGCGGCCGCGCTGATCCTCGTGAACGCGCAGATCGTCTGCCGCTTCGTCCTGTCGATCTCGGTGCCCTGGACCGAGGAGGTGAGCCGCCTCGTGTTCGTCTGGCTCGCTTTTCTCGGCGCCGCGATCGGCGCGCGCGAGGGCTCGCTCATCGTCATCGACACCCTGCCCGAGGTGGTGGGGCCGAAATGGGACGTCTGGATCGGCCCGCTCGTGCGGCTCGCGAGCCTCGCCGTGATCCTGTTCCTGTTCGTGGGCAGCATCCCGCTCGTGCGCTCGGTCTGGCCCACCACGCTCTCGACGGTGGACTGGATCTCGAACGGCTGGGCCTACCTCGCCTTCACGACGAGCTTCGGCCTGATGACGCTCTTCGCCGCCGCCCCGATCGCGCGGGACTTCATGCGCCTTTGCGGCCGGAGAACCTGAGATGTCCGCGACGCGTATCGCCTTTCCGAGGAGCTGAGATGGTCGGCGCCTATGTCTTCGTGCTGCTCGGCCTCTTCATGGCGGCCGTCCCGGTCGCCTTCGCGCTCGGCGGCACCTCGATCGTCATCACGATCCTGGAGCGGGGCTTTCCCTTCAACACCGCCTTCATGGTCCAGAAGGCGGTGAGCGGCATCGACAATTTCATGCTGCTCTCGGTGCCGTTCTTCATCTATGCCGGCAAGGTCATGAACGTCGGCGGCGTGACGGTGCGCATCTACGCCTTCGCCAAGGCGCTGGTGGGGTCGCTGCGCGGCGGGCTCGCCCAGGTCAACGTGGTCGCGAGCGTGATCTTCGCGGGCATGACCGGGACGGCGGTCTCGGAGGCCGCGGGCTTAGGCACCGTGGTGATCAAGTCCATGCGCGAGGAGGGCTACGACGAGGATTTCGCGGTCGCGGTGGTGGCGGCGTCCTCGACGATCGGCCCGATCATCCCGCCCTCGGTGCCGCTCGTGATCTACGCCCTGATGGCGAACGTGTCGGTCGGCGGCATCCTGATCGCCGGGCTGATCCCGGGCCTCCTCATGGGCCTCTCGCTCATGCTCTGGATCGCGATGATCGCCAAGCGCAAGAACCTGCCGAGCGGCGCGCCTTTCTCGCTTCCGACCGTGTGGCAGACCTTCCGCGACGGCTTCTTCCCGCTCCTGACCCCGATCCTCCTCATCGGCGGCATCGTGTCCGGCGTGTTCACGCCGACGGAAGCGGCCGCGATCGCGGCGCTCTACGCCACCTTCCTCTCGGTGGTGGTCTACCGCGCCGTGAGCTTCGCCGACCTCGTCGAGATCATGCGCTCGACGGTCGTCGACACGGGCGTGATCATGCTCGTGGTCTCCATGGCGATGATCTACGGCTACCTCGTCACCCGCGCGGGCCTCACCGACGCCATGGTGGTGTGGATGGCCGGCGTCTCGACCGATCCCACCGTGATCGGCCTCCTGATCATCGGCTTCCTGCTCATCGTCGGCTGCTTCCTCGAGGCCACCGCCGCGATCATCGTGCTCACACCCGTTCTCCTGCCCATCATGGTGGCGAGCGGGCTCGATCCGCTCCACATGGGCGTCATCATCGTGCTCACCATGATGATCGGGCTCCTCACCCCGCCCTTCGGCATGGTGCTGTTCGTCCTGAGCCGCATCTCCGGGATCTCGCTCTACCGCATCGTGGTCGCGGTGCTGCCCTTCATCGTGCCGCTCCTCATCGTCACGGTGCTGCTTCTCCTCGTGCCGCCGCTCGTGACCTTCCTGCCGGGAATCGTGATGTGACACCCGCGCATCCGCTCCGCAGACGACCCTCCTTCATCGCCATGGATGTCTCATGACCGCGTCCCTCCTCCCCCTCGCCCCCGCGCTCGCCGCCGCCGAACGCGGCGGCTATGCGCTCGGCTCGTTCGCGCCGCGCTACACCAGCATGATCCGCCCGATCCTGCGCGCCGGCGAGCGCACGCGCTCGCCCATGATCGTGCAGATCTCGCAGCGCGAGTTCGAGCGCTACGGCACGCATCCGCGCTTCTTCGCCGACGCCTTCTTCGCCGCGGTGGCGGCCGAGAAGCCCACCATCCCGATCGTGCTCCACCTCGACCACACCTTCGAGATCCGGGTCATTCAGGAAGCGATCGAGGCCGGCTTCACCTCGGTGATGATCGACCAGTCGGCGAAGCCCCTCGAGGAGAACATCGCGGTCAGCGCCGAGGTCGCGCGCCTGGCGCATGCGCGCGGGGTCTCGGTCGAGGCCGAGCTCGGCAAGATCGGCACCACCGACTTCATCGAGACCGACGAGGACGAGGAGCATTTCACCGATCCGGACGAGGCCGGCCGCTTCGTGGCCGAGACCGGGGTCGATGCGCTCGCGGTCGCGGTCGGGACGGCGCACGGGCACTACATCACGCGCCAGCCCCGGGTCGACCTCAACCGGCTGCGCGCCATCCGCGAGCGCACGCCCGTGCACCTCGTGCTGCACGGCGGCTCCGGCGTCCCGGCCGGCATGATCCACGACGCCATCCGCCTGCCGGGCGGGGGCGTCAGCAAGGTCAACATCGCGACCGACATCGAGCACGCCATGCTGACCGCGCTCGGCCGCAGCGAGCGCCTCTCCGACGAGGCCTGCCGGGCGCTTCCCGCCGCCGAGATGCGCCTCGCCGAGGATGCGGTCGAACGCACCGTGGTCGACAAGATCGAGACCTATCTCCTGAGCGCGGGCCGGGCCTGATGGCGGGGCCGATCGAAAGGGTGTAACGGAACGCCGATGCTGAGCGCTGAACGGAGCCGGCAATGGCGCCACACCTCATGGACACCGCATGCTGAGCGCTGCACGGAGCCGGCAATGGCGCCACACACTCGGGAAGCCCGATGCTGAGCGCTGAACGGAACCGGCAGCTGCGCCGCCTGCTCGTCGAGCAGGGCAGCCTCCAGGTCTCGACCGAGGCCAAGCGCTTCGGCGTATCCGAGGAGACGATCCGGCGCGACATCAAGCGGCTCGCCGCCGACGGGCTCGCCGATCCGGTCTTCGGCGGGGCGGTGCTGCGGCCGGCCGCCGGATCGGCTCCGCGTCCCGTTCCCCCCGTGGGCGAGCGCGGCCTCGTCGAGGGCGAGGCCAAGGACGCCATCGGCGAGGCGGCGGCGCGGCTCGTCGAGCCCGGCCAGGCCGTGATCCTCGACGCCGGCACCACCACGCTCGCGGTCGCGCGCCACCTCGCCGCGCACCGCAATCTCACCGTCATCACCAACAGCATCCCGGTCGCGGAGCTCTGCGCCCGCAATCCGACCGGCGTCACCTACGTGGTCGGCGGCAAGCTCGTGCCGGCCTCGCTCAGCATGATCGGCCCCGGGGCCGAGCGCGACCTCGCCCAGATCAGCGCCGACTGGGCCTTCATCGGGGCCGCGGCGGTCGACGTCGCCGGCGGCTTCACGAGCGCCGATCCCTACGAGGCCCAGGTGAAGCGCGCCATGATCCGTGCCGCCCGTCAGGCCGTGATCGTGGTCGATCCGACGAAGTTCGGCACGCGGCGCTTCGCGACCTTCGCGCGGGCCGCCGACATCGCCCATGTGGTGACCACGAAAGACTGCCCCACGGACGTGCGCGCCTGGCTCGAGGGCTCCGGCGTCGGCCTGACCCTCTGCGACCCCAAATCCGGGAAAGGGGCTGCATGACGTCCCCCTCGCCCGTGAGGACAAGCCCAATGGCCCGAACTCCGACGATCGGCGTGATCCACACCTCCCCCGCCACCCTCGATCTCTTCGGGCGGCTCCTGCGCGAGCGCATCCCGGGCGCCCGGATCGTCAACCTGCTCGACGATTCGATCCTGCCCGAGCTCGGCGCCAACGGCGGCGACCTCGCGGCGGTCGAGCCGCGCTGGCGCGGCTATGCCCGCACGGTCTCGGAGCGCGGCGTGGACCTCGTGCTCAACGCCTGCTCGTCGATCGGCGAATTGTGCGCGCGCGTCCAGCCCGACATCCCGCAGAGCATCGTGCGCGTCGACGCCCGCATGGCTCGCGAAGCGGTGTCCCGCGGCGCCCGCATCGCCGTCATCGCCACCCTGCAGACGACCTTGCGCCCCACGGGCGCGGTGATCGCCGAGACCGCCGAGGCGCTGGGCCGGGCGATCGCCCTCGACAGCCGCCTCGTCGAGGGCGCCTACGCGGCCCTGATGGCCGGCGACCAGGCCCGCCACGACGACCTCGTGGCCGAGACCATCGCGGCGGCCGCGGAGGCGAACGACGTGGTCGTGCTCGCCCAGGCCTCCATGGCCCGCGTCCTGCCGCGCCTGCCCGAGGACCGCCAGGCCCGGGTGCTGACGAGCCCCGCCTTCGCGGTCGAGGACGTGGCGGAGCGCCTGGAGGCCGCGCGGGCGCCGTGAGGTGCACGGGCGCCCCATCGCGCTCATGGAGCGGGGGGCGGAACGCCTGAGGACTGACCGGACGCCGTGAGATCCGCCGGCCGTCGCGACGGCTCCATGGAGCGGAGCCCCTGGAGGCCGCGATGGGGGCGGCCGACTGAATTTTCCGCAGCGCAATCGCGGCCCGGGCCGGTGCGGCACCTTGGCTTTCGCATACGTGTATGCAAGTCTCCCGACCCAAGGCGCCGGCAGCCCGCAGGGCTGCGCCCGGAGCGCCGCGCAAGGGAGAGAACCATGAAACGCCGCAGCCTTCTCGTCGCCGGTCTGGCCCTTCTCGCGGGCGCCGCCCTGGCCCCGTCGCTCGCTGAAGCCCAGCAGGTGCGCCTGCGCTATGCCCATGTGGGCGCGGAGGGCGACATCCAGTACTGGTTCGCCGACGAGGCCGCCAAGCGCATCCCCGGCGCCACGGAAGGGCGCGTCACCGTCCAGGTGTTCCCGAACTCGCAGCTCGGCGGCGTGCAGGAGATGGTCGACGGCGTGAAGTCCGGCTCGATCACCATCGGGCACCACGAATTCGCCTCCCTCGACCGGGTCGCCAAGGACATCGCGGTCTTCAGCGCGCCCTTCGTGTACCGCGACGGGGCGCACGCGCTGGCGGCCACGGACCCGAACAAGTCCGAGGTCATGCAGGAGTTCAACAAGAAGCTCGTGGCCGAGGGCGGCATGCGCATCATCGGCCGCCTGTTCCGCGGCGCGCGCCAGATGACCGCCAAGCAAGCCGTGCTCTCGCCCGCCGACCTCCAGGGCAAGCGCTTCCGCGGCGTGCCGACCCAGCTCTGGACCTCCATGATCAAGGGCTTCGGCGCCGTGCCGACGCCGGTCGAGGTGAGCGAACTGCCGACCGCGCTCATGACCGGCCTCGTGATCGGGCAGGAGAACCCGCTCACCATGATCAATGCCAACAAGCTCTACGAGGTGCAGACCCACGTGATGCTCACCGGCCACATGCAGAACGTGCTGCCGGTCTTCATCAACGAGCGCACCTGGCAGTCGATCAGCGAGAAGGACCGCACGGCGATCTCGAACACCCTCGAGCAGATCGCCCAGGAGACCCTGCAGCAGGCCACGAAAGCCGAGCAGGATCTCATCGGCGAGCTCCAGAAGAAGGGCATGACCTTCGTGACCGAGAAGGAGGGCCTCAAGATCGCCGAGTTCCGCGAGCGCGTCTCGGCCGAGGTCAACAAGGACTTCCCGACCTGGAAGGCCTACATGGACCGCATCGCCGCCGTGAAGTAATCCCTCGGGAGGGCGGGCTCGGCCGGTGAGCCGAGCCCGCCCTCTTTTTGCCTGGGGCCCATGTCCGAACTCCTCCTCGTCACGAGCCGCGACACGCACGCGCCCGCGGATGCCACCGCCGCGGACCGCATGCTCGCGCCCGTGCGCCGGTTCATGCGGCTGGCCGGGCTCGTCCTCATCACGGTGATGATCGCGCTGCCGGCCCTGCAGGTGTTCATGCGCGAGGCGCTCGGCTTCTCCTTCATCGGGGCCGAGGAGCTGACGCGGTTTGCCCTGATCTGCCTCGTCTTCATCACGTTTCCCTACGTGATCGCGTCCGGCGCCAACATCCGCCTGGAGGAGCTCATACTGTTCTTCCCCGCGGGGCTGCGGCGCGCCGTCCATGTGCTCATCGCCTTGAGCGGCACGGTCGTGCTCGGCATCGCGGCCGCCGCCGTGGTGGTCGCGACCCTGCGCAACCTCAACAACGCCACGCCGACGCTCGGCATCCCCTACTGGATCTTCTTCTCGGCCGCGTTCCTGGGCTTCCTGTTCGCCGCGATCGAGACCCTGCTCCAGCTCTGGAAGGCGCTCGCCCGCCGGCCGCTCTACGTCGCCTTTGCGGACGAGGCGCCGCCCGACGACATGGACGCCCTGGAGGCCGCGCTCCTCGCGCAGTCCGATCTCGCGGCGGCCGACCGCGCGCCCGAAACGCCTTCCCCCGCGACCGGAGCCCATCGCCCATGACCGCGCTCCTTGCGGGCAACGGCCCCGGTGCCGCTCCGTCCCGCCGGCGGCCGGGCGTCGCGCCCGAATCCTCTCCGACCGGACACCGGAATCCATGACCGCGCTCCTCCTCGGCACCGTCACCCTGGGGCGAAGCGTCCCGCCCAAGCCTGTTGGACGCCTCCTATGACCGCGCTCCTCCTCGGCACCTTCACGGGCGCCTTCCTGCTCGGCTGGCCGGTGGTGCTGGCCGTGATGATCCCGGCCGTCGCCTACATCCTGCTCAACGACTTCCCGATCGAGCTCATCGGCCAGCGCATGGTCTATGCGCTCGATTCCTTCCCGCTCGTCGCGGTGCCGGTCTTCATCTTCGTCGGCAACCTCATGAACCAGGCCGGCATCACCGAGCGGATCTACCGCTTCGCGACGACGCTCGTGGGCCGCGTCCACGGCGGGCTCGCCCAGGTCAACATCGTGGGCAGCCTGATCTTCTCCGGCATGAGCGGCGCGGCACTCGCGGATGTCGGCGGCCTCGGGCGGATCGAGGTCAAGGCCATGGCCTCGCACGGCTTCAAGCGCGAGTTCGCGGGCGCGCTCACCTGCGCCTCGGCGATCGTCGGGCCGATCTTCCCGCCGAGCATCCCGCTCATCATCTACGGCTCGGCCACCAACGTCTCGATCATCCAGCTCCTGCTCGCCGGCATCGTGCCGGCGCTGATCTGCGTCGCGCTCCTGATGATCACGGTCGCGATCCTGGCCTGGCGCCGCCACTTCCCGCGCTCCCTGCGCTGGCCGACCTTGCGCGAGCTCTGGGGCGACTTCCTGCCCGCGCTGCCGGCGCTCCTCACTCCGGTGCTGCTGATCGCCGGCATGCTCGCGGGCTTCTTCACGCCGACGGAAGCCGCCTCCGTCACGGTCGCCTACGTGATCTTCATCAGCGGGGTGGTCTACCGCACGCTCACCCTCGACCACCTGATCCACGCCGCCTACGAGACCCTGAAGAGCACCTCGGCGATCCTCGTCATCGTGGCGGCCGCGGCCCTGTTCGGCTGGATCATGGCGGTGGAGCAGATCCCGCAGACGCTCTCGCGCGGCCTGCTCTCGCTCTCCACCGATCCCCTGATGCTGCTGCTGATCGCCAACGTGGTCCTGCTGGTCGCGGGCATGTTCCTCGACAGCACCACCGCGACGCTGCTCATCATCCCGATCATCGCGCCGCCGCTGCATCTCGCCGGCGTCGATCCGGTGCATCTCGGCATCGTGGCGATCTTCAACCTGATGCTCGGCCTCGTGACCCCGCCCATGGGGCTCGCGCTGTTCCTCATCACCGACATCGCCCAGACGTCGATGCGGGCGGTCCTGCGCGAGATGGTGCCGTTCTACTGGCCGCTCCTCGCGACGCTGGCGATCATCACCCTCTTCCCAGAGGTCTCGCTCTGGATCCCGAAGATGATCCGCTGAAGCGACGGGTGCCGGCTTGCCGGCACCCGGAAACCCGTCAGGCCTTCGGCGGGTCGTAGAGGCCGACGATCGACGCCGAATCCCGCATCTCGTTGCCCTGCCCGACATACGCCTCGTACTGCTTCGCGGCCTTCTCGACCACGCCGAGGTCGAGGCCGAGGCCGTGGGCGAACTCCTTGACGGCCTTCATGTCCTTGAGGAGCTGGCGCGCGTAGCTGCGCGGCGGGTCGAAGTCGCGCGCCTGCATCTGGGGGTAGAGCTTGCGCAGCAGGTTCGAATCGGCGTGCCCGCCGGCGAGCGCCTGCGGCAGGCGCGCGGCGTCGATGCCGGCGCGCTCGGCCAGCACCAGGGCCTCGGCCATGAGCACGTAGCCCGAGCCGACGATCGCCTGGTTGATCATCTTGGTGGTCTGGCCGGCGCCGCTCGGGCCCATGGCGGTGAAGTTGCCCGCCATGTCGGCCATGAGCGGGCGCACCCGCTCGATGTCCTCAGGCGCGCCCCCCGCCATCACCGTCATGGTGCCGTCGCGCGCCGCCGGCGGACCGCCGGAGACCGGGGCGTCGACCCAGCCCATGCCGGTCTCGGCCTTCAGCCGCGCCGCCATCTCACGGGTGCCGGCGGGATCGGCGGTCGAGAAATCGACCAGGAGCTTGTCCGGGCTCGCCGCCGACGCGACGCCGTCCGCGCCGAAGACGCAGGATTCCACCGCCGCGGTGTGAAGCACGCACAGGAGCACGGTGTCGCTCTCGCGCGTCACCGCGGCCGGGCTCGCCGCCGGCTTCGCGCCGTGCGGCACCACGAGGTCGAGGCGCTCGGGCTCGAGGTTCCAGACCGTGACCTGATGGCCCCGGTCGAGGAGCCGGCGCGTCATCGCCTCCCCCATGAGCCCGATCCCGATGAAGCCCAGTCGCTTGCCCGTCATGCCGTCCCTCGTCCCGCATCGCCTCCGGCACGGCCCGTGCGGCCGCCGGATCTTGGCCGTTCGCAGGCCGCGAGCGTGCATACAAATTCCGCGGGGTCAACCGCGGCCGGACCGTCCTGCCGTTGTCAGCCCCGCCGCCCCGGGGCATAGATGGAGGCCATGACCGTCCACGCCCTTCCCGCCAGCTCCGTTCCCGCCGGCTCTCCGGATCCCGCCTTGGATCCCGTCCCCCTGGACCCTGCCTCCCTGGACGGCGCCGGCCGCAAGGGGCGCCTGCACGGGGCCGCGGTGGCGCTCCTGCGCGAGCGCATCGTCTCGGGCGCGGTGCTGCCGGGCGCGTTCCTGCGCGAGAAGGAGCTGTGCGAGGAACTCGGCATCTCGCGCACGCCTTTACGCGAGGCGATCCGCACGCTCGCGAGCGAGGGCCTGGTGCGGCTCGCGCCGAACCGCGGCGCGGTGGTCTCGGCGCTCGACTTCTCCGAGGTGGAGGCGCTCTACCAGGCGGTCGGGCAGGTGGAGGCGGGAGCCGCCAAGCTCGCCTGCCGGGTGGGGTCCGACGCGGAGATCGCCGAGATCCGGGTGATCCACCACCAGATGATGATCCTCTACGTCCGCCGCGACCTGCCGGAATATCTGGCGCTCAACCAGCGCATCCACCGCGGCATCGTCACGGCCTCGCACAATCCGGTGCTGCTCGAGCTGTGGGAACTGCTCGCTCCCCGGGTGCGGCGGGCGCGCGGGCTCGCCAACCACGATCCCGCGCGCTGGGACGCGGCGGTGCGCGAGCACGAGGAGATGCTGGCCGCCCTCACCGCCCGGGACGGCGCGCGCCTGAGCGCGCTCATGGAGCCCCACTACCTCAACGGCCTCACGGTCATCAAAGCCGCCGCCGAACGCGCGGGCTGAGCGGGCGGGGCAGGTATCGACCCGCCGCCGCCGAACGTGCGGGATAGGTACCGGTCGGGCCAGGTGCCGCCGACCGGGCGCGGCTTGCCGCGATTCTCAAGCAATTCCCCAGGTTCTCTCCAGGACTCGCGTCCCCGGCACCGATAGCGGTGCCGGGGACGCGATGCGTGCCACGGCGCGGCCCGGCTGCTAAGCTGGGGCCGGCCCCGCGGCCGTGGCGCCGCTTTGTGTGACCCGCATCACAGACGATCGGCGCCGGCGGATCTCCTATCCGGTGGCATGAGGACGACTGCAATGGCCGAGCAACACCACTTCGCCCGCCTCCTGGGCGCGAATCCCTTCTTCGCCGGCCTCGGCGCCGACGCGCTCCAGGCTGTGGCGGGCCTGTGCGTCACCTGCAGCCTCGCCCCCGAGGAGATGCTGTTCCAGAAGGGCGATCCCGGCGACGCCCTCTATGCGGTGCGCCGCGGCCAGATCCGCATCGCCACCGGCACGGAGGCCGGCCGGCGCCTGACCCTGAACCTCCTCGGCTCCGGCGACGTCTTCGGCGAGGTCGCGCTCCTCGACGGCTGCCCGCGCACCGCGGACGCGGTCGCGGTCGAGCCCACCGAGCTCTTCATGGTGCGCCGGCGCGACTTCCTCGACCTGCTCGAGCGCCAGCCCGCGGTGGCGGTGCGGATCATCGAGTTCCTGTGCCGGCGCATCCGCTGGATGAGCGAGCGCATGGAGGAATCCGTGCTCCTGCCCCTGCCGGCCCGCCTGTCGCGCCGCCTGCTCGCGCTCGCCGACGATTACGGCGCGGAGCTGCACATCTCGCAGGAGGAGCTCGCGATCTTCGTCGGCGCGACCCGCGAGAGCGTCAACCGCCAGCTCCAGACCTGGCGCCGCGGCGGCATCCTCGCGCTCGGCCGCAGCCGCATCCATGTCCTCGACCCGCGGGCCCTGAGCGCCGCGGGCGCCCCGAAGGAGGCCCTGCAATGACCGTCGCCCGTCGTGTCCACACGCGCCGCGCCTCCCTCGCCGCGTCCTGCCTGGCGCTCGGCCTCGCGCTGGCCGCCCCCGCGTCGGCGCAAAGCCCGTCCCAAACCCAGGCCCAGAGCCCGTCCCAAGTCCAGGGCTGCACGGTCACGAACCGCAGCGACCCGGCCGGCCAGGTGATCGCCTGCCCGGGCGGCCTCACCCTGACCGTGGAGCCCGCCACCGCCTACCGCCTGATCGACGCCGACGGCGACGGGCGGCCCGAGGCTGCGGAGCTCACCGACCGCGGGCTCCTCGTCGAGGTGCCGCCGGGCCGCGGCCGCGTGCGCTTCCAGATCCGCACCCCGCACGCGGTCGCCTCCGTGCGCGGCACCGTCTGGGCCACCGACGTGAGCGCCGCCCGCACCTCCGTGTTCGTGGAGCGCGGCGCCGTCGCGGTGCGGCCGCAGGCGTCCCGCCGCACCGCGGTCCTGAACCCGGGCGAGGGCGTCGACGTCGAGGCCGGCACCCGGGTGCCGGAGGTCAAGCGCTGGTCGCCCGCGCGGGCGGCGGCGCTCCTCGCCCGCTTCCGGCGGTGAGGAGGCTCGCGCCGCATTTGACCCTGGGCCTCGCCACGGGGCTGATCGCGCTCGTCTGGACCGGCGTCCTCGCCCGCATGCATCTCGAGGGGCAGGCCTCCGCGCTCGACCGGATCGAGGCCCCGCTCCTCGACCTGCGCTTCCAGATCGCCGGCCACCGCGGCCCCCCGCGCGACCTCGCGATCGTGGCGATCGACGACGAGGCGGTGCGGCAGGCCGGACGCTACCCGCTGCCCCGCACCGCCATGGCGCGGCTCGTCGACGAGGTCGCCCGCCACGGCCCCAAGGCGGTCGGGCTCGACATCTTGTTTCTCGACCACGGCCCGCCGGAAGCGGACGCGGCGCTCGCCGAGTCGCTCGGCGCCGCCAGGGCGGTCGTCGCGGCGGCCGGCCTGTTCCCGCGCACGGCCTCGACCCTGCCGGGCGGCGACATCCCCCGGCCCGAGCAGGTGCTGTGGCCGGTGGAAGCCGTGCGGCAGGCTGCAGCGGTGGGCCTCGTCAACATCAGCACCGACCATGCCGGCACGCCGCGCCACGTGCCGCTCGTGCTCGGCGCCGAGGACACGCTCCTGCCGTCCTTTCCCCTGCGCGTCGCGACCCTGGCCCTGGGGGCGGACCCCGGGCTCGCCGGCGACCGGCTCACGCTGGGCGGTGCGGTCACCCGCACCGATCTCGGGCTCCACCTGCCGCTGCGCTTCTACGGCCCGCGCGGCACGATCCCGACCTTCAGCGCCCGCGCGGTCCTCGACGGCACTGTCCCGGCGGAGCACCTCCGGGGCCGCATCGTCGTGGTGGGCGTGACCGCCGTCGGCACCGGCGACACCTTCGCGACGCCCTTCGATCCGGTGCTGCCGGGCGTGGAGGTGATCGCGACCGCGATCGGACACCTCACGGCCGGCGACGGCCTCGTCCGCGACGGCCGCGTGCGCCGGACCGACGCCGCGGCGGCGTTCGCGCTCGCGCTCGGCACCGTGCTGGCGCTCACGCTCGCTCCTCTGGGCGCCGCGCTCCTCCTCGTCGGCGCCGGCGCGGCGGGCTGGCTCCTCGTCACCGTGGCGGCGTTCGAGGCCAATCTCTGGCTCAGCGCCGCGATGCCGCTCGCCGCGATGGCGCTCCCGGCGGCGCTCGGCACCCTCGCGCGCCAGGGGCTCGACCGGCACCAGACCCGGCGGCTCGTGGCCGCGGAGGCGGCCCTGCGCCGCTTCCAGCCGCCGGTGCTCGCCGAGCGGATCGCCTCGGACCCGGCCTATCTCGCCGAGCCGCGCGCCCAGAAGGCCGCGATCGTCTTCATCGACCTCTCGCGCTTCACGCTCCTCAGCGAGCGCCTCGGGCCCGCCCGGACGCGGGAATTGCTGCGCGCCTTCCATGCGCTCGTCGAGGAGGAGGTGACGCGCCAGGACGGCGTGGTCCTGAGCTTCATGGGCGACGGCGCCATGATCGCCTTCGGCCTGCCCGACGCCCGGCCGGACGACGCGCGGCGCGCACTCCACGCCTGCGCCGCCCTGGTGACGGGCGCGACGAAATGGATCGGCGCCCTCGCGCAGGACCTCGGCGCCGACCTCGACGTGCGGGTCGGAGCGCATTACGGGCCCGTGGTGGTGTCCCGGCTCGGGGCCGACACCCACCAGCACATCACCGCCACGGGCGACAGCGTCAACGTGACGAGCCGGCTCCTCGACGTCGCCGCGCGCGAGGGCGCCGCCTTCGTGGCGAGCGCCGACCTCCTCGCCGCCGCGGGCGAGGATCCCGCCCGCTTCGGCTTCCGCGACCTCAAGACGGTGGCGATCCGCGGCCGGCGCGAATCCTTGAGCATCGCGCTCTGGGCGCCGGCCTGACCAGGATCGGCTCCGGAACGGAGCCCGCGACCTCGCGCGGGCATCCCGGCTCCGCGCGCCGCCAGGGAGCCCGCCACTCACGCGGGGACGCCGGCTCCGGCACGCCTCCGAGCTGCGTCAGGCCGGGACCCCGGCCCGGCGCAGGCCCTCCGCGTAGCGGGCGATGAAATCCGGCCGCCGGCAGAAGAACAGGTCGTCCTGCGCGATGCCGAGGGTGTAGTCGGGCCGGCGCGCGAAGAGCTGCCGCAGCGCGCCGCCCGCGTCCTTGCCGGCGAGACCCTGCACCGCCGCCAGCGCCGCGAAGGCGCGGTCGGTGGCGTTCGGGTGCTGGGTCGCGAGCCGCGCGAAATGCTCCGCGGCCTCGAGCTCGTCCTGCGCGAGATGCGCGTAGGCGCGGGTCATGTGGAAGGTCCACAGGTGCGGGTCGCGCGGGCTCAGCTCCGTGGCGCGCTCGATCAGCGCGATCGCCTCCTCCTCGGCGCCGTCCCAGACGAGCGCGAAGGCGAGCGCGAAGTACCCTTGCGCGAAGCTCGGGTTGAGCGCCACCGTGTGCCGGAGCTGCGCGATCGCGGCCGCGTAGTCCTGCTGCAGGCAATAGGCGCGGCCGAGCACGCAATGATTGAGGGAATCGCGCTCGTCGAGGGCGACCGCGATGCGGCCCTCCTCGAGCGCCGCCTGGATCCGCAGCGCGCGCTCCTCCGCGCCGCCGTAGAACGCCATCTGGACGTGGACGTAGGCGAGGCCCGCGTGGGCGCGGGCGAGCCCGGGGTCGAGCGCGATGGCGCGGCGGAACTGGCGCTCGGCCTCGGCGAAGCCCGGATTCGTGAAGCCCCAGAGATTGTAGAGGCCGCGCTGGTAGCAGTCCCAGGCGTCGAGGTTCTCAGGGGGCCGCCGCACCGCGCGCTCGCGCTCGACGCTCGCGAGCTCCGGCTCGATCACAGCCGCGATCTGCTCCGCCATCGCCTCCTGGATGTCGAAGATGTCGGGCAGGTCGAGGTCGTAGACGTCCGCCCAGAGCTGGCGCCCTTCCGCGGCCGCGACGAGCTCGGCCGAGATGCGGACCCGCGCGCCGTGCCGGCGCACGCTGCCCCGCACCACGTAGCGCACGCCGAGCGTGGCGCCGATCTCGCGCGGGTCGATCTCTTGGCCGCGGTACTGCACCGTCGAGTGACGGGTGAGCACGTCGAGCCAGCGGTTGCGGCCGAGCAGCCGGATGATGTCCTCGGTGAGGCCGTAGGCGAAGTAGTCGTGGTCGGGGTCCTGGTTGACGTTCACGAAGGGCAGCACGGCGACCGAAGGCCGCCCCTGCCCGGCGGCCCGCGGCGCGGGCGGCGGCACTGCCGGGAGGTCGGGCCGGACCGTCGGCTCGGCCTGCGCGCCCCGCGCCGTCACCGCGCCGACGAAGCGGAAGCCGCGCTTGTGGTAGGTGCGGATGAGCCTCTGCTCCTCGCCGCTGTCGCCCACCGCCTTGCGGGCCGCGTTGATGCGGCTCGACAGGGCGGCCTCCGAGACCACGCGCCCGTCCCAGATCCGGTCGAGGATCTCGTCCTTGCCGACGATGCGGTCCCGGTTCTCGATCAGGAGCGCGAGGAGATCGAAGACCTGCGGCTCGACGCGCACGACCGCGCCCCGCCGCCGCAATTCGCGGCAGCGCAGGTCGAGTTCGTGGTCGCCGAACGCCATCAGCATCGGACATGCTCCATGCCGTGCCGTCTGGACCCCTGATTCCCGAATGCCATCAGCATCGGACATGCTCCAGGCCGCGCCGGCGAAACCCGTGATTCCCGAACGCCATCAGCATCGGATGCGCTCCTGGCCGCGCGGGCCGGGTCCGTGGTCGCCGAACGCGGTCAGCATCGAACGAATTCAGGTCCTGCCAGCGCGACGATTCCCGAAGCCTCGGAAAGCTCACGCGAGTCTTCAGGTTTTCCCAAGCTTTCCTTCAAGCACAGCCGCGCGGGCGCGGCTAGTCCGGAGGCGGGAGCATTGTCCGTCACGCGCAAGGATCCGACCCCATGACCCGCCGTTTCTGTTTCGCCGTCTCGACTCTCGCCCTTTTGTTGGGCAGCCCCGCTCTCGCCTGCGAGAAGCACGACCCCAAGAACCCGGCCCAGTCGAAGCCGGTGCAGACCGAGCTCAAGCAATTCGGGCATTTGCCGCACGCGACGCCGCGCCCCTCGCCGGATTCCGAGGTGCCGCTGTGGGACAATCTCGGCTCGCTGAGCTTCAAGATCACGACCAGGAACCCGATGGCGCAGCGCTATTTCGACCAGGGCCTGATGCTCGCCTTCGGCTTCAACCACGCGGAGGCGCGCCGCTCCTTCCAGGCCGCGCAGCGCCTCGACCCGGCCTGCGCGATGTGCCACTGGGGCGAGGCCCTGGTGCTCGGCCCCAACATCAACGCCCCCATGGACCCGTCGTCGAACGAGGCGGCCCTGCGGGCGCAGGCCCGCGCGGCTTCGCTGGCGTCGGGCGCGAGCCAGCGCGAGCAGGCGCTCGTCAAGGCGCTCGGCGCCCGCTACTCCGCCGACCCCGCGAAGGAGCGCGCGGCGCTCGACCGCGCCTATGCGGACGCGATGGTCGCGGTCGCCAAGCGCTTCCCGCGCGACACCGAGATCGCGACGCTCGCGGCCGAGGCCCTGATGGACCTGTCGCCGTGGGATTACTGGCAGGCGGAAGGCCGGGAGCCGAAGGGCCGGACCAGTGAGATCGTGGCGCTGCTCGAGGGCGTGCTCAAGGCCAATCCCGACCATCCCGGCGCGATCCATTTCTACATCCACGCGGTCGAGGCCTCCGACCGGCCGGAGCGCGCGGAGGGTTTCGCGGACCGCCTCGCGGCGCAAGGCCTCGGCGCAGGCCACCTCGTGCACATGCCCTCGCACATCTACTACCGGGTCGGCCGCTTCCGGGATTCGCTCGCCGTCAACCGGCGCGCGGCGGCGGCCGACGAGGCCTTCTTCCAGGCCGTGAAGCCGGAGGGGATCTATGCGGGCGGCTACTACCCGCACAACATCCACTTCCTGATGGTCTCGGCCCAGATGGCGGGCGACGGCCCGACCGTGATCGAGGCGGCCGAGAAGCTCGACCGCTCCGTGTCGGACGAGGCGGCGCGCGCCGTGCCGGCCTTCGTGCAGCCCATCAAGGCCGCGCCCTTCTTCGCCCACGCGCAGTTCAGCGCGCCCGAGGCGATCCTCGCGCTCCCCAAACCCGGCGAGGGCATGCCCTACGTGACCGCCATGTGGCACTATGCGCGGGGCGTCGCCGAGGCCGCGCGGGGCGACCTGGCGGCCGCGCGCCGGGAGGCGGAGGCGATCGCGACCCTCGGCGTCGAGGGCGACCTGTCGCCGCTCACGGGGGCCGGCGTCCCGGCCGCGGACGTGCTCGCCATCGCGCGCCACGTGGTGCTGGGGCGGGTGGCGCAGGCCGAGCGGAACTGGACGGGCGCGGTCGCGGCCTTCGAGGCGGCGGCGGCGCTCGAGGGCAAGCTCGCCTACATGGAGCCGCCCTACTGGTACTATCCCGTCCGGCAATCGCTCGGCGCCGCCCACCTCCAGGCCGGCGACGTCGCGGCCGCGGAAGCGGCGTTCCGCGCGAGCCTCAAGAGCGTGCCCCACAACGCCTGGGCGCTCTACGGCTTGCAGGAGGCGCTCGCCCGCCGCGGCGACACCGCCGAGCGCGCGGAGGTCGCGCGCCGCTTCGAGAACGCCTGGGCGGGCGAGCGCGCCGCGCTCTCGCTGCCGAAGCTCTGAACCTGCGCCGCGCCCTCGCGGCCAGAGCTCCGACGCGGGCAGAAGGACTTGCCGCGACCGTGATCCCGATCACGGTCGCTCCGACCGCGCCGCGCGAACGTGACCTCGCGCCCCGAACCGACAAGGAAACCCCCATGACCCGTTACCGGCACGCCCTGCCGCAGCTCTCCCGCGGCCCCTTCATCACCGACGGCGGTCTCGAGACCACCCTCGTGTTCCTGGAAGGCATCGACCTGCCCTGCTTCGCGGCCTTCCCGCTCGTGCTCACGGAGGAAGGCCGCGGCCAGCTCACGCGCTACTTCGCGCCCTACCTCGCGGAAGCCGCGCGCCGCGGCGCCGGCATCGTGCTCGACACCCCGACCTGGCGCGCCAACGCCGATTGGGGCGCGAAGCTCGGATACGGGCCGGACTGGCTGAGCGAGGTCAACCGCCTCTCGGTCGAATACGTCGCGTCCCTGCGCGACGCGCACGAGCCCCTGACGGGGCCGATCGTGATAAACGGCGTCGTCGGCCCGCGCGGCGACGGCTACCAGGTCGGCGCCACCATGGATCCCGTGGAGGCGGAACGCTACCACGCGCTCCAGGCCGAGGCCTTCCGCGACGGCGCCGCCGACATGATGAGCGCGATCACCATGACCTATGCCGGGGAGGCGATCGGCATCGCCCGCGCCGCGCGCGGCTGCGGCCTGCCCGTGGCGATCTCGTTCACCCTCGAGACCGACGGGCGCCTGCCCTCGGGCCAGAGCCTGAAGGACGCGATCGCGCAGACCGACGCGGCGACCGGAGGCTACCCGGCCTACTACATGATCAACTGCGCCCATCCGGAGCATTTCGAGGCGATCCTCGACGGCGGGGCCTGGCTCGACCGCATCGGCGGCCTGCGCGCCAACGCCTCGCGCAAGAGCCACGCGGAGCTCGACGCCGCGACGGAACTCGACATCGGCGATCCGGCCGAGCTCGGCGGGCAGTACCGGGCGCTGCGCACCTCGCTCCGGCGCCTGTGCGTGCTCGGCGGCTGCTGCGGCACCGACCACCGCCACATCCGGGCGATCTGCGAGGCCTGCCTGCCCGAGGAGCCGCCGCGCCTGCGCGCCGCCGGGTGATCCCGACGCCCGCGACCCTGCCCCGGCACCGTGCCGGGCGGAGGAGGCGGGGGCATCCCGCCGCCGCCCGGACCGGAGCCACCTTCAGACGAGACGAACGATGACCCCCTCGACGCCCTCCGCCGCCCCGGCGCTTCTGAGAACCGCCCTGGTCCCCTTGAGCGGGCTTTGGTCCGAAATGGACCGGTTCGGTCCGGGGCGGTTCACCGCGGCGCTCGCCCGCCTCGCCCTGCGCGCCCGGGCCGCGGCGCGGCGCGCCCGCGCCCGGCGCCAGCTCCTCGCGCTCGACGACCGCATGCTCAAGGACATCGGCTACGTCCGCTCCGACGTGCTCTGGTACGCGGCGCGGCTGCGGATCGATCCCGACCTCCAGGACCGCGGCCCGGCGGCCCGGCGCTGACCGGGAGCGCCGCCGGCGCCCGTGGAACCCCCCGCGGCCCCGCTCCGTTGGCCCCGCACAGGGACCCGTCGGGGCCCGGAGGACCGCATCCATGACCCAGCCCCCGCGCAACGCCGGCGATCCCGCCCAGCCCTCGCCCGCCGATCCGAACCCGGCCCCGGCCCATCCGCCGACGCCCCCGGAGGCGCCGCCGCAGCCGGAGCCGCTCGGCGTGCCGACGCCCACCCCCGCGAGCGTGCCGGGCCCGAGCGAACCTCTCGGCGTGCCGGCCTCGACGCCCTCCGAGATCCCGAGCGCGCCCTCGATGCCGCAGCCGCAGGCCTGACCGCGGACGCCTCGACGCCGCGCGGCCCGCGGCGGAACGAAGGCGCGCCGCGGAGGGTTTGGGGTGAGCTTCGTGGAGTTCTCGCGCCGGAGAGACGCGCATGCGCGCTTTCGACAACCTGACCCGCCGGATCGCCGCGCTCGCGATGTGCCTCGATCCCGAGGCCTTCCAGCGGGTCACGGACCTCGCCCTCGCGGAGCGGCGGCAGGCCGCCTGGCGCGAGGCCGCCCACCGGATCGTCTCGTCCAACCCGCGTCCTGCTCCGGGAGGCTGAGGCTCGCGCGAACAGTCCGGCGGTGCCGCGACGGCGTCAGGGCTCCTTGCGGGCCGCACTCCGCGTCGCCCGTGCGCGCGGCGCCGCGGTGGCGCCCTCGGGCAGGGCGGCTTCGGGCGCCTTCGCGGGGGAGGATTTCGAGGAGGACCTGCCCGGCGAGCGGGCGGCCGAATCCGGCCCGTCGGCCGCAGGCGCCTTGGCGGCGATCCGCTTCTTCGGCGCCGAGGCCCTGATGGCTTCGAGCGCCGCGGCGGCGTCGGCGGGCCGCGCCGCCTCGAGGGTCGCATCCGCGCGACCGCCGAGGCCCGGCCTCACTTCGCGCTCGGCCCGGAGCCAATGCTCCATCGGGTCGCCGCAGCGCCCTTCGCTCTCCCAGATCTCGTAGGCGCGAAGGCGTATGCGTTCGAGGTCCACGTCCATTGGACTCCTCCTGTCAGGAACGATCGTTCGGCGGACGCCGGTTCGAGGGCGATGCGATAAGTGGAGGAGGCCGGGCGTTCCGCAAGCGCCCGTCCGCGCATTCACGTCGCGCCCATGCGTGACTCGGGATTGTCCCCGGTACCCCGTGGTATGACCGGGCTGCGCGGCGCTCGCGCCGGATCAAGCGGCGCTCTGCTGCGCCACCGGCTGGGTCAGCACCGCGCGCAGGCGGCGGTCCGGGCCGAGATCCTCGCCCTCGCCGATGAAGAGCAGTTCGGCCAGGCGCGTGCGGGCCCGGTTCACGCGGCTCTTGATCGTGCCCACGTTGGTGCCGCAGATCACCGCGGTCTCCTCGTAGCTCATGCCCTGCGCGGCGATGAGGAGGAGGGCCTCGCGCTGCTGGGCGCTGAGCTGCGCCAGCGCCGTCTGCAGGTCGCCCATGTCGAGGCGGAACTCCTGCTCGGGCAGCACCGCGACCCGCCCTGAGATCACGCCGTCCACATCCTCGACCTCGCGCCGGCGCTTGCGGTGCTCCGTGTGGAACAGATTGCGCAAGATCGTGAACAGCCAGGCGCGCATGTTGGTGCCGGGCTCGAAGCGATCGATGCTCGACAGGGCGCGCAGCAGGGTCTCCTGCACGAGATCGTCGGCGCGGACCACGTCGCCCGTCAGCGAGATCGCAAAGGCGCGCAGGTGCGGCACGGCCGCGAGGATGAGGGCATGGGAGGGATTGGCGGAGCTCATCGGTTCGCTCTTCTTTCTCTTGAGAGACCGGCGAACGGCCTCAGCACGGCCGTCCGAGCCACCGGCAGCCACAAACAGATGCACCATGTGCCGTTAGGGAAATTCCGTCGCTAACCTATGTTACGCGGGGATGGCGACGGCCGTGGGGCAATCGCTCGCCGAGGATCCGCATCAGGCGACGGGCCGCGCGGAGCCCACGGCACCTCGGGTCTGATCCGAGGCGGGCCAAACGGGCGGAGCGGCCCCGCCCGGACCAGGGCGCCGGAGCCCGGTCGGGCTCAGCGGATCTCTTCCTTGCCCCAGTTCTGGCGGGCGGCGGCGTCGGACCGGGCCTGCTCGGCGCGGCTGAGCCGGCGCTGGCGCGACCCGAAATAGAACATCGCGCCGCCGAGCAGGGCGAGGCCGATGATCCAGATGAATTCCATACCGCCGTCCATCGTGCCTACCTCCGCGTCACCGGGATCGTCGCCATGCCAACCCGGCGCGGGCCGGGCTTGTTCCCGCGGGGAGCTTGATGCCGCAGGCCCCGCGGGACGCCCCCGCTGGGATAAACCTATGTTAACTCACGGCTTTTGTATCAGCGATGCCCCCACTCTCCGGAACAGATCCGTGGGTTTCAAGGTTATTGGGCGCCGGGGCGTTCGACCCGGCGTTCCACCGCTCCGCTTCCCGGTCCGAGGCGCTCTCCGGCGCAACGCCGCGAGGCGGCCTCCCGCACGAGCGGCTGGTGGTTCGTGCGGACGAGGAGACAATCATGATCCGTGACAACACGGGCAGAACGGGACGGGACGCCAACACCATGATCCGTGACAGCACGGACGGGACGGGACGAGACGCCTCCATGACCACCACCGATGAGACCGGGTGCGCGCCGGACGGACCGCCCATGCGGGTGCTCGAGACGGGCGTCTACCGCGGGCCGCACCTCTACGGATCGCTCCCGATGGTGCGCATCCAGGTGGACCTCGGCGCCCTGGAGCAGTGGCCCTCGAACCGGCTGCCGGGCTTCAACGGGCGCCTGCTCGCCCTTCTGCCGGGACTGCACCGGCACGGCTGCAGCTACCACGCGCCCGGGGGATTCGTGCGCCGGCTCGAGGACGGCACCTGGATGGGGCACGTGGCCGAGCACGTGGCGATCGAGCTGCAGGCCACGATCGGGATCGCGGTGACGCGGGGCAAGACCCGTTCCGTGAAGGGACGGACCGGAATCTACAACGTGATGTTCGCCTACGAGGACGAGGGCGTCGCGCTCCTCGCCGGGCGGCTTGCGCTCGAACTCGTGGACTCGCTCCTGCCGCCGGGCCTGCGCGGCATCGGGGGCCTCGACCGGGTGCACGAGGGCGACAGCGCTCTCGACGAGGCGGGCGCCTTCAGCCTCGAGGCGGCCCTCGACCGCTTGCGGCGTCTCCACCGCCGCAACGCGCTCGGACCCACCACGCGCTCCCTGGTGCAGGAAGCCGAGCGCCGCGGCATCCCGGTGATGCGCCTCGACGACCGCAGCCTCGTCCAGCTCGGCACCGGGCGCCACCAGCGCCGCATCCGCGCGAGCATCACGGGCCTGACCTCCCAGATCGCCACCGACGCGGCGGGCGACAAGGACCTCACCAAGAGCCTGCTCCGCGCTTCCGGCCTGCCCGTCCCGCGCGGCGCCGTGGTGCGCCGGCCCGAGGACGCGGTGCGCGAGGCCGAACGCATCGGCTATCCCGTGGTCACCAAGCCCCTCGACGGCAATCACGGCCGCGGCGTCAGCATCGGCCTCGGGGACGCCGATGCGGTCCGGACGGGCTTCGCGGAAGCCGCGCAGCACGGGCGCCACGTCATCGTCGAGGAGCATTACGAGGGCCACGACCACCGCATCCTCGTGGTGAACGGCGAGATCGTCGCCGTCGCGGAGCGCGTGCCGGCCCGGGTCGTCGGCGACGGCACGCGCAGCATCGCGGCCCTCGTCGATCAGGTGAACCGCGATCCCCGCCGCGGCGAAGGCCACGAGACCGTGATGACCCGCATCGTGATCGACGGGCACGTCCTCGGCCTGCTCGCGAAATCCGGCCTCACCCCCGAGAGCGTGCCCGCCGAAGGTGAAATCGTGTACCTGCGCGACACCGCGAACCTCTCCACCGGCGGCACCGCGGTCGACCGCACCGACGACATCCACCCCGAGAACGCCACCATCGCCCGCCGCGCCGCCCGGGCGATCGGGCTCGATGTCGCCGGCATCGACTTCATCGCGCCCGACATCACCCGCTCGGTGCACGAGACCGGCGGCGGCATCGTCGAGGTCAATGCGGCACCGGGCTTCCGCATGCACCTGCAGCCCTCCGTGGGCCGGCCCCGCAACGTGGCGCGCCCCGTGATCGACATGCTGTTCCCCAAGGGCGCGCCGGTGCGGATCCCCGTGCTCGCCGTCACGGGCACCAACGGCAAGTCGACCACGTCGCGCATGATCAGTCGGGTGCTGCGCACGCAGGGACTCGATGTCGGCCTCACCTCCACGAGCGGCATCTACGTCAACGACGAGCGGATCGTGGCGGCCGATGCCTCCGGGCCCTGGAGCGCGGGCGTGATCCTGCGCGATCCGACCGTCGACGTCGCCGTGCTCGAGACGGCGCGGGGCGGGATCCTGCGCTCGGGGCTGGGCTTCCGGGAATGCGACATCGGGGTCGTGACCAACGTGCAGGCGGACCATCTCGGGATCAAAGGCATCGACACGCTCGAGGATCTCGCCTGGGTGAAGTCCGTGGTGGTCGAGGCGGTGCGCCCCGGCGGCACGAGCGTCCTCAACGCGGACGACGCCATGACCCTGCGCATGCGCCGCCGCGCCGGCGGGCGCATCGCCTTCTTCTCGCTCCGGGGCGGCGACGTCCTCGACCCGATCGTGCGCGACCATATCGCGGACGGCGGGCTCGCGGTGGTGCGCGAGCCGGGCGCCGGCGGCGGCGACATCGTCATCCACGACGACCATGAGGCGATCCCCCTCATGCCCGTGGCCGAGATCCCGGCGACCCTCGACGGCATGGCGGAGTTCAACGTCGCCAATGCGCTCGCGGCCGTCGCGGTCTGCCACGCCCACGGGGTGCCGCTGGCGACGATCCGCACCGGGCTTTCGACCTTCACGACCTCCTTCGAGCAGAGCCCCGGACGCCTCAACGTGTTCGACGGTCACGGCTTCCGGGTGATCCTCGACTACGCCCACAACCCGGCGGGGCTGAGGGCGCTCGGCGAGACGATCCTGAAGATGCGGCCCCGGCACGGCAAGGTCGTCGGCATGGTCAGCATCCCGGGCGACCGGCGCGACGAGGACATGCGCGAGATGGGCGCGGTCGCGACGCGCTATTTCGACGAGATCGTCTTCCGCGAGGATCCGGCCCGGCGCGGGCGCGGGCCGGGCGAGATCGTGTCGCTCCTCGCAGCGGGTGCGCTCGCCGCCGGCTTCCCCGAGGAGCGCATCCGCCGCATCGTGGAGGAGGACGAGGCCGCGGCGACCTGCCTCGGCATGGCCGGGCCCGGCGACCTCGTGGTGCTGACGCCGACCGATGTCGAGGGAATGTGGCGGCAGGTGCTGGACTACCGGCCGTCGCATGCGGGGCGCTACACCGTCGAGGTCGAGCGCGCGGCCGCATCCGGCATGGGGCAGGCGCAGGGATAGCCGCGCCTCCTCGCCCACCGCCGAACTGCCCAACCGGACACGATCGAGGAGACCGTCCGACCGCCATGGCCGCCAGCAGCAGGAAAACCCCGGGCCCGCTCATCATCATCGGCGGGCACGAGGACAAGGAAGGCGAGCGCACGATCCTCAAGGAGGTGGCCCGCCGCCTCGACGGGGGGCGCCTCGTGCTCGCCACCGTGGCCTCGCACGAGCCGGAGGGCTATTTCGAATCGTATCAGGCGGCCTTCGCGGATCTCGGCGTCACCGATCTCGTCGAGCTCTACGTGCGCGAGCGGGCCGAGACGCTGCAGGAGGAGAAGCTCGCCCTGTTCGAGGGTGCGGCGGGCGTGTTCTTCTCCGGCGGCGACCAGCTCCGCATCGCGAGCCAGATCGGCGACACGCCGGTGGAGCAGCGGGTGCGCGAGATTCACGCGCGCGGCGGCCTGATCGCCGGCACCTCGGCGGGCGCCTCCGTGATGAGCGAGACCATGCTGGTGAAGGGCACGAGCGGGGAATCCCACAAGATCGGCGACCTCCACATGGCGCCGGGCCTCGGGCTCGTGCGCGACGCCGTCATCGACCAGCATTTCGCCGAGCGCGGGCGCTTCGGGCGCCTCCTCGGCGCGGTCGCCCACAACCCGCGCGAGCTCGGCATCGGCATCGACGAGGACACCGCGATCGTGGTCGAGGGCGCCCGCTTCCGGGTCATCGGCAGCGGCTGCGTCTACGTGGTCGATGGGGCCGGCGTGACCCATTCCAACATCGCCGCGGCGCGCCCCGACCGCGCGCTCTCCATGTACGACGTGCGCATGCACGTGCTGGGCTCCGGAGACGCCTTCGACCTCTCGACCCGCCGCCCCGCGGAAGCGCCGGACCTCGAGGAGGCGCACGCGCTCGAATCGCAGGCGATCGTGACGACCTGAAGCTCAGACCTCACTCGGGCTCGATCACGATCTCCAGCGTCATCAGGATCGGGTTGTCGCCGCGCACCAGCCGCCCCGCCGCGATGCCGCCGGTGTAGTCCACGAGCGCCGCATCGACCATTGCTTCGAGCGCGCCACCGGCGCCGGGCTCGACCCGTCCCGCCGTGATCGCCATCTCGGTCGCGAAGGGCTCGACGGCGCTGCCGTCCGCAAAGCGCGCCCCGATGATGCTGCCGACGCCGCCATGCAGGCGGGCGCGCTCGATCCCGCGCTCGCGGCAGAAGGCCTCCAACGCACCTGCGAGGTCCTGATTCGGGCGCAGGCGCAGCGCGAAGGCACGGCGGCCCGGCGCCGCGCCGGGCCGCGGCACGGGCCCGAACAGGGTGAAGTTCGTCTCGCCGTCCGGCTCGGCCAGGAAGGCGGCGCCCGAGAGCCCGAACCCTGTGGCGCGGATCGGCTCCGCCACTGTGGTCTCGTCCGGCAGGATGTGGCCGCCGTGGAGCGCGCCGTCGGCCTCCGTCCACAGCGCATGGCAATGAAAGAAGGGCGCGCCGTCGCGGGTCCCGAAGGTGAGCGCGCCGGTCGCGAGACGGCTGAGGCCCGCGGGCCGGTAGGTGTCGCTGTAGAAGGCGGCGTTGCGGCCGTCGCGCGACAAAGCCGGCATCACGTAGGCGAAGGGCGCGAGCGCGCCGCCCTCGAGCCGCAGCACGCCGCCGGCGAACCCTTCCGCCGCGAAGGCCTCGCGGACGGCATCAAGCAGCCGGGCGCCGGGAGGGAGTTCGAAGGCCACCGGGTGGCCCGTCGCCTCGACCCATTGGATCCGCTCCGCCGGCTCCGGGCCAGGTTGATCGATGCGTCTCATTTGGATGACCTGAGATTGGGGCTGGCTCATGCCCGCCTCGCCTCCGGCCCGTCGTCGAGGAGGCCGCGCGCCTCGAGCTCGTCGCGCACCATGCGCTTCGGAATCTTGCCGTAGCCGGATTTCGGCAGGGCGTCCCAGAAGAAGAAGCGCTTGGGCATCTTGTAGCGGGCGATCTTCGGCAGGAGGAACGCGGCCAACTCGTCCTCGGTCACGCTCTGCCCCTCCCGCGCGACGCAGACCGCGATGCCGCTCTCGCCCCAGCGCGGATCCGGCACGCCCACGACCGCGACCTCGGCGACCGCCGGGTGCGTGAGGATCTTCTCCTCGATCTCGCGCGGATAGATATTGGAGCCGCCCGAGATGTACATGTCCGACGCGCGGCCCGTGATGTAGACGAAGCCCTGCTCATCCGTGTGGCCGAGGTCGCCGGTGCGGAACCAGCCGTCGCGGAAGGCCTTGGCGTTCGCCTCCGGGTTCTCGTAGTAGCCCGCGAACACCGCCGGGCCGATGACGCAGATTTCGCCGGTCTGTCCCGGCGCCACCTCGCGCCCCTCGTCGTCCTGGATTTGGACTTGCATGCCGGTGCGCTCGAAGCCGCAGGTGCCGATGCGCGCGTCCGGCCCGTCCTCGAGCGTGTGCTGCGCCGGCGGCAGCACCGTGATGTTGCCCGTGACTTCGCCCAGCCCGAAATACTGCACGATCACGGGGCCGAGTTTGCGGAGAGCGGCCTTCTGGTCCTCCCGGTACATGGGCGCGCCCGCATAGATCACGTAGCGCAGGGACGAGTGGTCGTAACGGTCCGCGGCCGGGTGCTCGACCATCATCTTCAGGATGGTGGGCACCGTGAACATGTTGGTGACGCGGTAGCGCTCGATCAGGCGGTAGGCCTCGTCGATGTCGAAGCGCTCGGACGAGAGCAGGATCGTGGGAACGCCGCGCGCCGACTGCACGAGCTGGTGCACGCCGGCGCCGTGCGAGAGCGGCGCCACCACCAGCGATGCGTCGTCCTCGGTGGTACCGGGCATGAGGTCGGCGAGGTGGTTCGTGATCACGAAGGCCATCTGGCCGTGCGTGAGCACCGCGGCCTTCGAGCGGCCGGTGGTGCCGGAGGTGAAGAAGAACCAGCACGGGTCGTGGTAGTCCACGCGGGCGTCCGGGACGCTCGTCCCCGCATGGGCCGCGATCGCGGCGCCCACGGACGTCTCGCCGAAATCCGCTTCGCCGAAGCTCCAGGTGAAGGCGAGTGCATCGCCAGCTTCCGCCACCGCGGCCGCGTGATCGGGGAAGTCCGCGTGGCACAGGAAGGCCTTCGCGCCTGACGCCGTCGCGAGCCAGGCGACCTCGTCGGGCATGAGGCGGAAGTTCGTCGGGACCCAGACCGCGCCGAGCCGGAAGGCCGCAAACATCGAGACGAACATCTCGGCGGTGTTCTTGGAATGCACGAGGATCCGGTCGCCCTTGGCGATGCCGCGGCCGGCCAGCGCCGCCGCGAGCGCGGAGGCGGAGGCGTCGAGCTCGCGCCAGGTCCATTGCCGCTCGCCCCAGACGAAGCCCGGCCGGTCGGGCAGGCGCCTTGCGTTCTGCGTCAGGAGATGGGCGAGGTTCATGACCCGGGTGGTGGCCGGCGTGACGCCGCCTGGGGGCTGGAGGATGGTCATCGGAGGGCTCCGGTGGAGATCGGGTTCAGCGCCCCGCCCCGGCGAGACGCCGGGAGCGGACGGGCGCAGGGGCGGAGGGGTTCGGGGCGCGGAAGGCTTCGAGCTTGCGCTCCAGGACGCGCACCTCTTCCGTGAGGAGCCGCGCGAGCTCGGGCTCGCGGTCTCCCTGCATGCGGCTCTCGATGCAGGCGAGCGACAGGCAGGCGCCCGGGCGGCCGTCCGCATCGCGCACGGCGACCCCCATGCCCCAGGAGCCCGGGAAGAGCAGGCCCCGGTTCATCGCGTAGCCCCGCTCCCGGGTCTCGGCGACGAGATCGACGAGGAGGGGGCGGGTCAGGACGGGATAGCGCTCGGCGAGGAGCCGATTGTTGGCGTCGAGCGCCGCTTCGACCTCGGAATCCGTCATGGCCGCCAACAGCGCGAGGCCGCCGGCCCCGACCCCGAGGGGATGCCGGTCGCTCGGGGCGAGCACGTGCGAGCGGATGGGATAGTCCCCGTCCTCGCGCAGGAGGCAGACCACGGACCGGTCGCGCCGGATCTGGAGGAAGGCCGCGTCGCCGGTGTCCTTGGCGAGCCGCAGCACGCCCTCGTGGGCCAGACGGTGGATCCCGAACCGGTCCGAGGCGGCGGCCCCGAGCACGTAGGCCTCCGGCCCGAGGCAGTAGCGCCGGGTCTCGGGCTCCTGCTCCACGAGCCCGGCCTCGATCAGCGCGACGAGGATGCGCCGGCAGGTGGGCTTGGCGAGGCCGGAGCGCTCCACGAGGTCGCTCAAGGCGGTTCCCCGGCTCCGGCTGGCCGCCACGAGGCGCAGGAGCGCGACCGCGCGGCCGATGCTCTGGGTGCCGCCGGAATCGGGCAGCGGCCCGGCCGCTATCCTTGCAATCTGTTCCATGATGTGGACCCGACGCCTCCCTGCGGCATTGACAGCTGATCCAAACTCGGGCTTTCGTCAACCGATAAGCCCGGCGCTGCCGGAACACGAACCCGGTCCATCGCCGGAAGAAGGGGGTCCGGAATATGGACCCTGGGGAGGTTGAGGAGCTTCGGGGCGTCAAAGTGACGCCGCAGGCCGTTGCGGGGGGCGGGGCGGCGCCCCGGCCGGTCGCACGGCCCCGCGACTTCTGATATCGAGCCCGCGTCTCCGCTCTCCGGGGCGGGACCGCCGCAGCCCTCAAGAGCAAGCGTCATGACCACCGCCAGCGAAAACGCGATGCCCCTGGAGGGCTCCCTGGAGATCCCGGCGCCGCGCGTCGGGTCGCTGCTCATGCGGCCGGTCGAAGCCGTGGCGGCGGCCCTCCTCGTCGTGATCGTGAGCCTGCTCCTCGTCGGCGTCACCACCCGCTACGTGTTCTCGAAGCCCATCGTCTGGATCGACGAGGTCGCCTCGTTCTCGTTCCTGTGGCTCGCCATGCTGGGCTCGGCGATCGCGATCGACCGCAACGAGCACCTGCGGCTGACCCTCTTCCTCGGCATGATCCCGGAGCGCCTGCGCGGCTTCGTCAACACCCTCGCGCTCCTCCTCGTCGCGACCTTCCTGATCGTTCTGCTGCCGCACGCCGTCGATTACGTGATGGAGGAATGGTTCGTCCACACGCCGGCCCTCGACATCCCCAACAGCTTCCGGGTCTCGGCGATCGCCTTCGGGATCGTCCTGATGCTCGCGATCACGGTCGTCCACGCGGTGCGGACCTCGGGCGTCCGCGACATCCTCGCAGCCGCGCTGCTGATCGGCGCCGTCACGGCGGCGCTCTGGTTCCTCTCGCCCACGCTCCTGCGTCTGGGTCAGGCCAACATCCTGATCTTCCTCGTCGGCCTCGTGGCGCTCTGCCTCGTCGCGGGCGTGCCGATCGCCTTCTGCTTCGGCATCGGCACGGTGGCGTTCCTGGCCTTCAGCACCCGGGTCCCGATCTTCGTGGTGGTGGGCCGGATGGACGAGGGGATGTCGAGCATCATCCTGCTCTCCGTCCCGGTCTTCGTGCTCTTGGGCTGCATCCTCGACGCCACCGGCATGGGCAAGGCGATCGTGGACTTCCTGGCCTCGCTCCTCGGGCATGTGCGCGCCGGCATGTCCTACGTGCTGCTCGGCTCGCTCTTCCTGGTGTCGGGCATCTCGGGGTCGAAGGTCTCCGACATGGCGACCGTGGCGCCCCCTCTCTTCCCGGAGATGAAGCGCCGCGGCTACCAGCCGAAAGAGCTCATCGCGCTGCTGGCCACCGGGGCCGCCATGGCCGACACGGTGCCGCCCTCGATCGTGCTCATCGTGCTCGGCTCGGTCGCGGGCGTGTCGATCGCCGGACTCTTCACCAGCGGCTTCGCGATCGCGATGGTGCTGCTCCTCGTCCTCGCCATCCTGGCGCGCTGGAAGGCGCGGGGCGAGGTGCTCGCGGGCGTGCGCCGGGCGCCGCTCTCGACCATCGGCCACACCCTCCTGATCGCCGCGCCGGCCCTCGTCCTGCCCTTCCTGATCCGCTCGGTGGTGGGCGGGGGCATCGCGACCGCCACGGAAGTCTCGACCATCGCGGTCCTCTACGCGCTCATCATCGGCATGGTGCTCTACGGCGGCATCTCGGGGCGCACCTTCTACGGCATGCTGGTCGAGACCGCGGCCTTGAGCGGCGCGATCCTGATGATCCTCGGCACCGCCCTCGCCATGGCCTGGGCGCTCACCCAGACGGGATTCGCCCAGCAGATCGCCGCCTCCATCTCGGCGATGCCGGGCGGGTGGATCGTCTTCATGGCGCTCACCATCGTGGTGTTCCTGATCCTCGGCTGCGTGCTCGAAGGCCTGCCCGCGATCGTGCTCATGGCGCCGCTGATGTTCCCGATCGCCAAGAAGCTCGGGATCAACGACATCCACTATTCCATGGTGGTCGTCACCGCCATGAACATCGGCCTGATGACCCCCCCGATCGGCATCGGCTTCTACGTCGCCTGCAAGATCGGCAACGTCTCGCCGGACGAGGCGATGGGCGCGATCTGGCCCTACCTCCTCGCGCTTCTCGTCGGCCTCCTGGTGATCGCCGCCGTTCCTGCCCTCTCGACCATGTTCCTGTGACGGGCAAGCCCGCTTCGGACTTCCCGTCACCCTCGAGTCTGCGTACCGTCACGACCCTCCACCGATAAACCACACGCAAGGGAGAGACCCATGAAGCTGTCACGCCGCACCATCCTGCAGGGCGCCACCTCGGCGGCCCTGATCGGGGCCACCGGGGCCCGGGCCCAGTCGGCCGAGTTCACCTACAAGTACGCCAACAACCTGCCGGTCACGCACCCCATGAACATCCGCGCCAAGGAGGCGGCGGACCGGATCAAGCAGGAGACCAACGGCCGGGTCGAGATCCAGATCTTCCCGAACAACCAGCTCGGCGGCGACACCGACATGCTGAGCCAGCTCCGCTCCGGCGGCGTCGAGTTCTTCACCCTCTCGCCCCTGATCCTCTCGACGCTGGTCCCGAACGCCTCGGTGAGCGGCATCGGCTTCGCCTTCCCGAACTACGACGCGGTCTGGAAGGCCATGGACGGCGAGCTCGGCGCCTATGTGCGCGGCCAGATCACCAAGTCCAACCTCGTCGTCATGGACAAGATCTGGGACAACGGCTTCCGCCAGATCACGAGCTCCAGCAAGCCGATCCAGTCGCCCGCCGACCTCAAGGGCTTCAAGATCCGCGTGCCCGTGAGCCCGCTCTGGACCTCGATGTTCACCGCGCTCGAATCCGCGCCGACGAGCATCAACTTCGCCGAGGTCTACACCGCGCTCCAGACCAAGGCGGTCGACGGCCAGGAGAACCCGCTCGCGATCATCTCGACCGCGAAGCTCTACGAGGTGCAGAAGTTCTGCTCCATGACGAACCACATGTGGGACGGCTTCTGGTTCCTCGCGAACCGCCGCGCCTGGGAGCGTCTGCCGGAAGACCTGCGCGCCATCGTGGCCAAGAACCTCAACGCCGCCGCGGTGGCGGAGCGCGAGGACGTCGAGAAGCTCAACGCCACCCTGAAGCAGCAGCTCGCCGCCAGCGGGATGACGATCAACGAGCCCGACACCGCCCCCTTCCGCGAGGCCCTGCGCAAGGCCGGCTTCTACGCCGAGTGGAAGAAGAAGTACGGCGACGAGGCCTGGGCGATCCTCGAGAAGGCCGTCGGCGCCTCCTTGAGCTGATCGAGGGTCTGAGACGATACCAGCCCCGCCCGGCCACCGGGCGGGGCACTTTTTTGGAAAGGCCCCCGTCATGCGCCTGGAAAACCGCGTCGCCCTCGTGTTCGGAGCCGGGTCCTCGGGACCGGGCTGGGGCAACGGCAAGGCCGCGGCGGTCGCTTACGCCCGCGCAGGCGCGCACGTCGTCGCGATCGACGTGAGCGAGGCGGCGGCGGCCGAAACCGCGGGCCTCATCCGCGACGAGGGCGGCGAATCGATGCCCGTCGCGGCCGACGTCACCGACCTCGCCTCGATCGAGGCCGCCGTGTCCGCGGCGCTGGCGCATTGGGGCCGGCTCGACATCCTGCACAACAATGTCGGCGTGGTGCTGCACGGCGGCCCGCCCGACCTCGACG
The DNA here is from genome assembly GCA_036263675.1 of Microvirga sp. Taxonomy (GTDB): domain Bacteria; phylum Pseudomonadota; class Alphaproteobacteria; order Rhizobiales; family Beijerinckiaceae; genus Microvirga. The sequence goes on from DATAGO010000070.1 coordinate 47,553, forward strand.
AGGACGCCTTCAAGCGCAACCTCGACCTCAATGTCGGCTCGGTGTTCCGCACCGCCAAGGCGGTGCTGCCGCACTTCATCGCGCAGAAGCGCGGCGCGATCGTCAACATCTCGTCGATCGCGGCGGTGCGCTGGACCGGGTATCCCTACTTCGCCTACTACACCGCGAAAGCCGCCGTGAACCAGGCCACCGTCGCGCTCGCGATGCAATACGCGGCGCAGGGCATCCGCGCGAACTGCGTGATGCCGGGGCTGATCGACACGCCGCTGATCTACAATCAGATCTCGAGCCAGTACGCGTCCACGGACGAGATGGTCGCGGCCCGCGCCCGCGCGGTCCCGCTCGGCCGCATGGGCACCGCCTGGGACGTCGCCAACGCGGCGGTGTTCCTGGCCTCCGACGACGCCGCCTTCATCACCGGCGTGTGCCTGCCCGTCGACGGCGGACAGACCTGCGCGATGACGCCGGTGACCTGAGGCCCATGGCGTCAGGGGAACGGCGGACAGACCTGCGCGATGACGCCGGTGACCTGATCCTGCGACGATGCCGGGTGCAGCACGCCCTTATCGATTCCGCCGCTCCTTCCGCAGCGTCGTCAGGCCGATGCCGGCGGCGTCGAAGCCGCCGTCGACCGCGAGCACCTGGCCCGTGATGTAGCTCGCGCGCTCCGTCGACAGGAACACGATCGCCTCCGCGAGCTCCTCCTCGAGGCCGTAGCGGTTGAGCGGGATCACGTCGTGGTAGTCGGCGCGGATCTCGGGGCTGTGCACCGCCTTGGCCATCGCGGTGTCGACGGGGCCGGGCGCGACCGCGTTGACCCGGATGCCGAGGCCCGCGAGTTCCACGGCCTGCTGCTTGGTGAGATGGGCGAGGCCGGCCTTGCTGGTCCCGTAGGCGACGCGCAGCGTCGAGGCGCGAAGCCCCGAGATCGAGGTGATGTTGACGACGCTGCCGCCGCCGTGCTCGGCCATCACGGGCGCGGCCGCCTGCGTGCACAGGAACGGGCCCGTCAGGTTGACGGCCATGACGCGCGACCATTCCTCGAAGCTGGTCTCGAGCAGCGGCTTGAACACCGCGACGCCCGCATTGTTGACGAGAGCGTCGAGCCGCCCGAAGCGCTCCGCCACCGCCGCCACGGAGGCCTGGACCTGCACGGGATCGGAGACGTCGCAGCGGATCGAGAGCGTGTCGTCGGGGGCCGCGAGGGCCGCCAGCGCGGCGGCGAGGAGGTCGGCGTCCACGTCGAGGACCGCGACGCGCCAGCCCTCCTGGAGGAAGCGCCTCGCGGTCGCCAGTCCGATGCCGCGTCCGCCGCCCGTGACGAGCGCGACCTTGCGCTCTCCGCTCTCGCTGCTCATGGGGTGTGCCGCTCCCTCGCTCGGTGTCCGGCCTGCACCTACCCTGTTCGCGCCGCGATGGCGATGATTTCGATCAAGCCGCCGGGTGCCGCGCCGTCACGGCGCCCACGCGGGCAGGCCTTGCGGGTTTCCGTGCCAATTGCCCGTAATGTGACGCAGCGGCAGGCCGGGCCATTGCCGCGGCCGCACCGGTGACACAGAAACAAGGCCGAGCTGGCCCTGCGGCAGCCTGTTTTGCGTCGGAGAGACACCCGTGCGGAATGCGACAGCCCTCGCGAATCACGATCCTGAGTCCGAGTCCGCACCCATGCGCGCCGCGGTTCTGGCCGGACCCGGTATGATCCGGATCGAGAGCGTCACGAGGCCCGAGCCCGGACCCGGGCAGGTTCGCCTGCGGCTCGAAGGCTGCGGCGTCTGCGCCTCCAACCTCACCCCCTGGGCGGGCCCGGACTGGATGCAGTTCCCGACCGAGCCGGGGGCGCTCGGCCACGAGGGCTGGGGCGTGATCGAGGCGCTGGGCGAAGGCGTCGAGGGCCTGCGCGTCGGCGACCGGGTCGCGGCTTTGTCCTACAAATCCTACGCGGAATACGACCTCGCGGAGGCCGAGTCCGTTGTGCGGTTGCCCGATGCACTGAAAGGCCAGCCCTTCCCGGGCGAGCCCTTGGGCTGCGCCATGAACATTTTCCGCCGCAGCGACATCCAGGCCGGACAGACGGTCGCGATCGTCGGCATCGGGTTCCTGGGCGCGATCCTGACCCGCCTCGCGACCGATGCGGGCGCGCGCGTGATCGCGGTCTCGCGCCGGCCGTACTCCCTCGACGTGGCGCGGGCCTTCGGGGCCGCGGAGACGATCCCGATGGAGGACCACCATGGCATCATCGCACGCGTCAAGGACCTCACCGGCGGCGCCTTCTGCGACCGGGTGATCGAGGCGGTGGGCAAGCAATGGCCCCTCGACCTCGCCGCCGAACTGACCCGCGAGCGCGGCAAGCTCGTCGTCGCGGGCTACCATCAGGACGGTCCGCGCCAGGTCAACATGTGGCTGTGGAACTGGCGCGGCCTCGACGTCATCAACGCCCACGAGCGCGACCCGAAGGTCTACATGCAGGGCATCCGCGAAGCCGTGGAGGCCGTGGCCTCCGGCCGGCTCGACCCGCGCCCGCTCTACACGCACGCCTTTCCCCTCGACCGGCTCGGCGAGGCGCTCGACGCCACGCGTGACCGGCCGGACGGCTTCCTCAAGGCCTACGTGACGATGTGATCCCCGCCTACGACGATAGTTCCAGACCCTCCGGTGAGCCCGTGACCTCCCAAGCCCTTGCCCGCGCCTCCGCACCCGCCCGCCCCCGCCTCGGCTTCCTCGGCGTCGGCTGGATCGGCCGCCACCGCATGCAGGCCGTCATCGAATCCGGCGCCGCCGAAATCGCGGCGATCGCCGACCCGAGCCCTGAGACGGCCGCGGAGGCCGGCAAGCTCGCCCCCGACGCGGAGCTCGTCTCGACCCTCGACGACCTGCTCGACGCCGGCATCGATGGGGTCGTGATCGCGACCCCGAGCGCGCTCCATGCGGAGCAGTCGATCCGGGCGCTGGAGCGGGGCGCGGCGGTGTTCTGCCAGAAGCCGCTCGGCCGCACCGAGCGGGAAGTCCGCGCCGTCGTGGACGCGGCGCGCGCCGCCGACCGGCTGCTCGGCGTCGATCTCTCCTACCGCTTCACGGACGGCATGCGCCGCATCCGCGAGGTGGCGCGCTCCGGCGAGCTGGGGCGGATCTACGGCATCGATCTCGTGTTCCACAATGCCTACGGGCCCGACAAGCCGTGGTTCTACGACCCCGCGCTCTCGGGCGGCGGCTGCGTCATGGATCTCGGCGTCCACCTCGTCGACCTCGCGCTCTGGACCCTCGACTTCCCGGCCGTGCGCGAGGTGTCGAGCCGGCTCTTCGCGGGCGGCGAGCCGCTCGGCGGCCGCACCGACACGGTCGAGGACTACGCGGTCGCGACGCTGACGCTGGAGACCGGCACGGTCGTGCAGCTCGCCTGCTCGTGGCGTCTCCAGGCGGGGCGCGACGCCATCATCGCGGCCTCCTTCTACGGCACCGGCGGCGGCGCGGCGCTCGCGAACGTGGACGGCTCGTTCTACGACTTCGCCGCCGAGCGCTTCCGCGGCACCGCGCGGGAGACGCTGAGCGCCCCGCCGGATGCCTGGGGCGGGCGCGGCGCCGCCGATTGGGCCCGGCGGCTTGCCGCCGGCGCGCGCTTCGACCCCGAATCCGAGCGCCTCGTCGACGTCGCCCGTGCGCTCGACCGCATCTACGGACGCTGAGCGCCGACCCTCTCGTCCTTGCGCCCGCCGCGTCCTGCGGCGGGCGCCTCACCGATTCCAGGAGCCCCCATGCCCCATCCCGCCCTCTCCCCCTCCCATGTCGCCGTCGTGACGGGCGCGGCCTCCGGCATCGGCCTTGCCGCCGCGAAACGCTTCGCCGCGCTCGGCCTCAATGTCTGCCTCGCCGATCTCGAAGGCGAGCGCCTGGACGAGGCCCGCGCCGGCGTTGCCGCTGCGGGACCGGGCGAGGCGGTCGCGGTGCCGACCGACGTGGGCGACGCCGATTCCGTGAAGCGCCTCGAGGCCGCGGTGCTCGACCGCTTCGGGGCCGTGCACGTGCTCATGAACAATGCCGGGATCCAGCCGGGGAGCTCCATGTTCGGGCCGGCCGAGAACTGGCAGGCGGTGCTGCGGGTCAACCTGTGGGGCGTGATCAACGGCACCCACGCCTTCGTGCCCGGCATGATCGAGCGTGGGGCGCCCGGGCTCGTGATCAACACGGGCTCCAAGCAGGGCATCACCACCCCGCCGGGCGACCCGGCCTACAACGTCTCGAAGGCGGGCGTGAAGGTGTTCACCGAGGCGCTCCAGCACGAACTGCGCTCGACCGCCGGCGACCGGATCGCAGCCCATCTCCTGATCCCGGGCTTCGTGTTCACGCCGCTCGCGGCGCGCGGGCGCACCGAGAAGCCCGCGGGCGCCTGGACCCCGGAGCAGACGATCGACTTCATGATGACGCGTCTGGAGGCGGGCGACTTCTACATCCTGTGCCCCGACAACGAGGTCACGCGGGCAACGGACGAGCGGCGCATCCTGTGGGCGGCGGGCGACATCGCCGAGAACCGCCCGCCGCTGTCGCGCTGGCACCCGGATTACGGCGAGGCCTTCAAGGCCTTCCTGGAGCGGAAGGATGTCCCCGCCCAGTCCGTGAACAAGTCATAGGGCAGGAGCCCCCCGCTCAATCCACGAACAGCTCGTAGAGCAGCAGGTCCTCGATCGGGATCGAGCGGCGGTATCCACGAACAGTTCGTAGAGCAGGAGGTCCCGGCTCAGTCCACGAACAGCTCGTAGAGCAGGAGGTCCTCGATCAGGATCGAGCGACGGTCGAGGAGGCGCGACTGGAATCCGGCGCGCTCCGACAGCACGCCCATGAGGTTGAGGTCGGAATCCGACGACAGCAGCAGGAAGAGCCGGCCGCCGGGCGCGAGGCGCTCGCGCGCCTGGTCGAAGAGCGCCGCGATGTCGCGATAGCCCGGGCCCGCATGCCAGGCCCGGTCGGCGAGGTCGAGGGGTTCGCCCGGGAACGAGGGCGGGCTCGAGATGATGACGTCGAAGATCGGGCGCGGCGCCAGCGCCGCCATGAGGTTGGAGCAGACGGCTGTGACCCGGTCGGAGAGCCCGTTGAGCTTGGCGTTGTCGGAGGCCGAGAGCGCCGCGTTCGGATTGATGTCGATCGCGACCACGCTTGCGGCGCCGGCCTTGGCGGCCGAAAGCGCCAGGATGCCGGAGCCCGTGCCGACGTCGGCGACGCGCTTGCCCTTGAGGTCCATGGCCCGGATGATCCCGGCGAAGTACTCGCTCGTGATGAACCAGCGCGGGTGGAACACGGTCGGGCGGACCGTGAGCTGGAGGCCGGCGGCGCGGGAGCGCCGGGTGCGGCTGCGGTTGTAGATGAAGATGTAGGACAGCCGGTGAATCACCGCGCGCAAGGCGCGCCGCGCCAGGGGCAGCTCCACCATGCCTGCCCCCTTGAGCGCGTTGACCCGCCCCACGCCCGTTCCCCCGTCGTCCATTCCCGCCCCCTCGTTGCGGCGCAGCCCCGATGGGGCCGCACCGGCGGATCGTCTCACAAGGCCCCGCGCCCGTCTCGGCCCCAAAAGAGCCTACCCCGCGAAGAGACACAACGCCAAAACGGAGCCCGGGATCCACTTCCCACACCGCTCTGGGGCCGAAAGGCGGGCCGGAAGGCCGGTTCGGATCGAAACGGGGCCCCGGCGGTTGATTCCTGGAGCAGGGCCTCAGGCCCGCGCGGAACCTGCGCCGCCCATGGAGACCGCACCCTCCTTCCACGTCACGCCCGCCGAGGGCGACAAGCCCGGCGCCTTCGCGTGCTTCCCTTATGACCGCGAGCTGGTGCAGCGTTTCCGCGAGGCCTTTCCGCGCGCGCGCTGGCGCGAGGCGGAATCGTGCTGGTTCGTACCCGGCCCGACCGCCCCCGGGCGGCTCGACCGCTGGATCGCCGGCGAACTCTCCGCCCTCGACCGCCACGCGGACGCCAAGGGGCGCGACGCCTTCGCGTTCGCGCCGCTCGCCAGCCGCTACCTCGAGACCGGCGAGGATCTCGGCGTGCGCACGCCCTATTCCCGCACGGTCGTGGAGATCATGCGCGCCATCCCCTGGGCGCGCTGGGACCCGATTGGGCGCCTTTGGCGGGTGCCGTTCCGCTCCTACGAGGAATTGCGCCGCCGCTGGCCCGAGATCGAGGAGGCGGCCCGGCGCAACGAGCCGGAGGCGCGGAAAGCACGCGAGCGCGAGCGGAGGGAGCGGCAGGACGCCGGCGCCGCCCAACGCCAGAAGGCTCTCGAGGCGGAGCGCCGGCGCCGGCGCTGCCCGGTCTCGCCCGACGACCCGCCGCCGCTCGACTGGCCCGTGGCGGTTCCCCTGCACGGCGTCGTGACGATCGAATCGAGCGACGGCGAGCTCGCCGACCGCGACACGCTCGCGGCCTTGTACCCGGACCTGGCCGCGGATGCGGACTATGTCTGGGCGCGCTGGCGCATGCCGACCCTGGAGGAGGTCAACGCCACCTGGCCGGCGCGCGAGGCCGAGGACCTCGAGGTCGCGGCGCGCCGCGGCTGGCGGCGGCCGACCCGGGAGGAGTTGCAGGCGCGCCGGCGCTCTTTGCGCGCCGCCGAGCGGGCGCGCCGCACCCGGGCCGAGGCCGGTGCGGAGGACGCCTGAGACGGGCCTCGCTCCTCGAGCCGGCACGATGTCGAGCACGCTTCAGGCGCGCCGGCCGCGCGCTTCAGGCCAGCACGATGTCGAAGATCCCCCCGAGCGCGCCGGCCTCGATGCCGTTCGCGGGCTCCAGGCGCACGGTCACGGCGGCGCGCTGGCGCGGATCGCGCAGGGAGGCGTAGAGGCCGTCGCGCTCGTTCAGGGGCTCGCCCGCCACGTACATCTGGGTGACGAGCGTCTCCCGCCCGGGCGCCGTGACGGCGAAATGGATGTGGGGCGTGCGCCCCGGATAGGCGACGGGCCGGATGGTGCGGAACCCGTAGGCGCCGTCGCTGCCCGAGACCACGCGCCCGTAGCCCTGGAAGGCGGCGTCGCGCGGGCGCGGTCCGCCGTCGCGGGAATGGATGTAGCGCCCGTTGGCGTCGCATTGCCAGATTTCGACCCGCGCGCCCGCGACCGGCTGCCCGTCGAGCCCGAGCACGCGGCCCGCGACGTGGGTCACCGTGCCGACGGCCTGCGCCTCCGATCCGCGCAGGCGCACGAGGTCGGCGTCCATGTCGGCCGGGAAGCGGTCCGGGTAGTAGGGGCCGAGCGTCTGCCGCGGCGTCGGCACGCGGGCGGTCTGCGCCCCGAGGCGGCCGGGCAGGACGAGGCCGGTCGCCGCGGCGACGCCGGTGACGACGAAACGGCGCCGGCCCAGGGCCGGTGTCGCAGGGACGCTCATGGCAGGTCTCCTCGGCTGCGCTGCGGGGTCGTTCACAGACCGGGCCGCCCGCCGCGACGGCGCTGCGGCGCGGCTCCCGCTCCCCGTCCCACATAAGCCGTCGGCCGCGGCGCCGGAGGGCATGGCCCGGTCACGTTGACGCGATCCTGCCGGTCAGCATTCGTCAAGCCCTCGGCTGCTATGCCGTTCCCCGGAGACGCGCCGCAGGAGCCCCCATGAAAAGCGATCCCATTCCGCATTGGCCCGGTACGGGAGGCTCCATGAATTCGGCGAAGCCACGCCGCATGAATCCGCCGCAGGAGCCCCGATGAACCCGACGATCCTCGCCCTTCTCGGCGCGCTGACGGGCGGCGTCGCGCTGGCGATTCAGGCCTCGATCAACGGGCAGCTCGGGCGCGGGCTCGCCGACCCGGTCGTCGCGAGCTGCATCTCGTTCGGGATCGGCTTCCTGGTTCTGCTGCTGCTCTCGCTCACCCGCCTCTCCGCGCTCGAATGGAGCGCGGTGCGCGCCCTGCCCTGGTGGGCCTGGACCGGCGGGGCGATCGGGACCGTCTACATGATCAGCATGGTGATGGGCGTGCCGCGCCTCGGCGTGCTCACCATGGTGACCACGGTGGTGCTGGGGCAGGTCTGCGCCTCCCTCGTCCTCGATGCGGTCGGGGCCTTCGGGGGCGCCGTGGTCGGAGTCTCGTGGCAACGGCTCCTGGCCGCCGCCTGCCTCCTCGCGGGCGTCGTCCTGTCCCGTTATCCGTGACCTGCGCGGACGCCCAGAATCCGGTTACAGGCGGCACGGATCGTGCTTAGACTGGCGCAGGACCAAACACCAACCTGGGGTGCATCCATGTCTCATTTCACGCTCTCGCGCCGTTCCGTGCTCGGCCTCGGCGCAGGCCTCGTCGGCTTCGCGGCGGGGGGCGGCTCGGTGTTCGCGCAGGCGAAGTCGAAGCCCATCAAGGTCGCTTCGGTCTACACGGTGCCGGTGGAGCAGCAATGGGTGTCGCGCATCCACAAGGCCCTCAACGCCGCCAAGGACCGTGGCGACATCACCTACAAGTTCTCCGAGAACGTCGCCAACAACGATTATGAGCGCATCATGCGCCAGTATTCCGAGGAGGGCGCCGACCTCGTGATCGGCGAGATCTTCGGCGTCGAGCGTGCGGCCCGGCGCGTCGCCGCCAACTACCCGAAAGTGGCCTTCCTGATGGGCTCGTCCTTCGGGCCCTCGAAGCCGAACCTCTCGGTGTTCGACAACTTCATCCACGAGCCCTCGTATCTCACCGGCATGGTGGCGGGGAAGTCCACCAAGTCCAACACCATCGGCATGGTGGGCGGCTACGCGATCCCCGAGGTGAACCGGCTCATGAACGCCTTCATGGACGGGGCGCGCGAGGTGAACCCGAACGTGAAGTTCCTCGTGAGCTTCATCAACTCCTGGTACGACCCCCCGAAGGCCAAGGAGGCCGCCTTCGCGATGATCGACCGTGGCGCCGACATCATGTACGCCGAGCGCTTCGGCGTCTCGGACGCGGCGCGGGAGCGCAAGGTCAAGGTGATCGGCAACGTGATCGACACCGCGAGCCAGTATCCCGACACGGTGCTCGCGAGCGCGATCTGGCACATGGAGCCCACCATCGACCGCGCCATCAAGGCCGTGATGGAGGGCCGCTTCCAGGCCGAGGATTACGGCCCCTACAGCTACATGGCCCATGGCGGCGCGGGTCTCGTCATGGACGAGAAGCTCGTGGCCGCCGACGTCGTCAAGCTCGTGAAGGACAAGGAGAAGGAGATCAGCGACGGTCTCTTCCGCGTCAACGTCAACGACGCCGAGCCGAAGTCGAGCTGAGCCGCCCCCATGCCTGCGTCGACCGCGTCGTGTCCCCCTCCCCCCGCCTGCGGCGGGGAGGGGCTAGGGGTGGGGGGCGCCGGGGCCATGCCGAGCGTGTCCAGCCAAGCACAGCGGCAGCGGCACCACCCCCCACCCTCGATCCCTCCCCGCCGCAAGCGGGGGGAGGGAAGAGGTCGCCCCAGCCCCGCGCCGGCGAGGCCGCATTGACGCAAGCCTCCCCCGTCGTCCTGTCGCTGAAGGGCGTGACGAAGCGCTTCGGCGCGCTTGTCGCCAACGACGCCATCGACCTCGACCTGCGCCGGGGCGAGATCCTGGCGCTGCTCGGCGAGAACGGCGCCGGCAAGACGACGCTCATGAACATCCTCTTCGGCCATTACGTCGCCGACGCGGGCACGATCGAGATCGCCGGCCCCGACGGGTCCTTGCGCCCGCTGCCGCCGGGCTCGCCCCATGCGGCGCTCGACGCCGGGATCGGCATGGTGCACCAGCATTTCGCGCTGGCCGAGAGCCTCACGGTGCTCGAGAACGTCGTGCTCGGCACGGGCTCGCTCGCCCGCCCGTCCTTGCGCCTGCGCGAGGCGCGGGCCAAGCTCGTGCGCCTCATGGGCGAGAGCGGGCTCAGCGTCGATCCGAACGCCCGGGTCTCGCGGCTCGCGGTCGGCGAGAGGCAGCGGGTCGAGATCCTGAAGGTGCTCTACCGCGGCGCCCGCGTCATCGTGCTCGACGAGCCGACCGCGGTGCTCACGCCCCAGGAGGCCGACGGCCTCTTCGCGGTGCTGCGCCAGCTGAAGAGCCGCGGCTTTTCCGTCGTCTTCATCTCCCACAAGCTGCGCGAGGTGATCGCCGTCGCGGACCGCGTCGCGGTGCTGCGCGGCGGCCGGAAGGTGGCCGAGCGCCCGGTCGCCGGCACGGACCGCGGGACGCTCGCCTCCCTCATGGTGGGCCGCGAGGTGCCGGCGAGCCGCCGCGAACCGCGCGCGCCCGGGCCGACGGTGCTCGCCCTCAAGGACGTCACCGTGCCGGGCACGGGCGGGCGCGCCGGCCTCGTCAAGGCGTCGCTCGAGGTGCGCGAGGGCGAGATCGTCGGCATCGCGGGCGTATCGGGCAACGGCCAGGGGGCGCTCGCCGCGCTCCTCGCCGGCACCGCGCGGGCGGGCGCGGGCGCCGCGACCCTGTTCGGTCGCAGGCTCCAGCCCTCGCCCCGCGCCGCCGTGCGCGCCGGCATCGGGCGCATCCCCGAGGACCGGCACCACGAGGGCATCGTGGGCTCGCTCACGGTCGCCGAGAACCTCGTGCTCGAAAGCCTGAGCGATCCGGACGTGCAGCGTTTCGGCTTCCTGCGCTTCGGCGCCATCCGGGACAAGGCTCGGGCCGCAATCCAGGCCTTCGACGTGCGCTGCCCCGGGCCGGACGCGCCGATCCGGCTTCTGTCCGGCGGCAACATCCAGAAGGTGATCCTGGCGCGCGAGCTCGGCCGCGCGCCGAAGCTCGTGCTGGCCAACCAGCCCTCGCGCGGCCTCGACGTCGGCGCCACCGCGGACGTCCACCGCCGCCTCCTGGAGGCACGCGGGCGCGGCGCCGCCGTGGTGCTGATCTCGGAGGATCTCGACGAATTGCTGGCCCTCTCCGACCGCATCGCGGTCCTGACCCGCGGCCACCTCTCCCGGGCCGAGCCCGTCGAGGGCCTGACTCTGGAGCGGCTCGGGCTCCAGATGGCCGGGCACGGCGAGGAGCAGGCGGCGTGACGGGACTGGTGTCCGCAGGACGCGACGGCGCCGCCCCGTCTCCCTCGCCCCGCTTGCGGCGGGGAGGGATCAAGGGTGGGGGACGCCGGGCCTGGAGCGCCCTTTCGCCAGCATGCATCTCGCCCCTCCCTCCCCTGAGCGGGGAGGGATCGCAACGGGAGCCCTCGCGCTTTTCCGACCGGCCCCTCACCCTAACCCTCTCCCCGCAAGCGGGGAGAGGGGACCGGCGGCGGGCCACCCTGTGTGTCATCCCCGGCCGGAGCGCGAAGCGCGCAGGGGAAGGGGATCCAGCGCAACGACCGGCTGCGAAGCAGCGCCGCTTGCCGACAGCCATGATGAGCCGCCTCCTCCCTCGCCCGAGGGCGGGGAGCAGCGCCTGGTCCGCCCCATGATCCGCTTCGAGACCCGCCCGCGCCCGACCGCCCTCGTCTCCGCGGCTGCCCCGCTCGGCGCCGTCGCGGCGGCGCTGCTGCTCGCCACGATCCCGCTCGCCGCCGCGGGCGCGCCGATCGCGCGCGCCTTCGCGCTCATGGCCGCGGGCGCCGCCGGCTCGACTTTCGCGCTCACCGAGACGCTGACCCGCGCGACGCCTCTGATCCTCACGGGGCTCGCCGCCGCGATCGCGTTCCGGGCGCGGCTCTACAACGTCGGCGGCGAGGGCCAGCTCTATGCCGGCGCGCTCGCCGCGGTCGCGGTCGGCAGCGGCGCCGTCGACGCGCCGCCCGCGCTCCTCGTGCCCCTGGTCCTCCTGGCGGCGGCGCTCGCGGGCGCCGCTCTGATGCTCGGTCCGACGCTCCTGAAGGTCAGGCTCGGGGTCGACGAGGTCGTGACCACGCTCCTCCTCAACTTCGTGGTCCTGCTCTTCGTCCAGATGATGCTGGAGGGCCCGTTCAAGGACCCGATGGGCGGCGGCTGGCCCCAGAGCGAGCCGATCCTCGACGCCGGCATGCTGCCGCCGCTGGTCGAGCGCATGCGCCTGCATGCCGGCTTCCTGCTCGGCATCGCGGCCTGCATCGTGCTGCACGTCCTCGTCGCGCGCACGGTCGCGGGGCTGAAGATCCGCGCCGTCGGCGACAACCTCACCGCGGCGCGCTACGCGGGCATGAGCGTCACCGGCGTGATGGTGGGGGTCGGGCTCCTCTCCGGCGCGCTGGCAGGGCTCGCCGGCGCCTCCGAGGTCGCGGGCCTGAAGGGCTATCTCACAGCGGACCTCTCGCGCGGCTTCGGCTATGCGGGGATCGTGGTCGCGATGATCGCCGGCCTGCAGCCGCTCTGGGTCCTGCCGGCCGCGATCTTCGTCGCCGGCGTGTTCGTGGGCGCCGACACCATGAGCCGCACCCTGAACGTCTCGAACTACATCGCCGACCTGATCGTGGCGTTCTCGCTGCTCTCGGTGCTGGTCTCGAGCCTGTTCGTGCGCTTCCGAATCCGGTGGAGTTGAGCCTTGGACGGCGTCACACATTTCCAGATCCGGTGGAGTTGAGCGGTGGACGGCGTCTTCGACATCCTCCTCTCCGCCAGCTTCTGGGCTGCCGCGATCCGCATCGCGACGCCGCTGATGTTCGGGGTGCTCGGCGCCCTGATCTGCGAGCGCTCCGGCGTGCTCAACCTCGGCATCGAGGGCATCTTCACGGCCGGCGCCCTGGCGGGATGGCTGGCGGTCTATCTCGGCGCGCCCTTGTGGACCGGCGTTGCGGTTGCGGCCCTCACGGGGGCCGCCTTCGGGCTGATCCATGCGCTCCTCACGGTGCCCCTGGGGCTCTCGCAGCACGTCACCGGGATCGGCGTGACGCTGCTCGCGACGAGCGCCTCCTACTACATCTACCGCCTCGCGCTCCCCAACGTCGCGACGCCGCCGCGCATCGAGCCGTTCCAGCCCGTCTCCCTGCCCTCCCTGTCGGACTTACCCTTCCTCGGCCCGATCCTGCAGCAGCAGACGCCGCTGACCTACCTCGCCCTCGCGCTCTTCCTGCTCGCGGCCTTCGTGCTCACCCGGACCCCGCTCGGCCTGGCGGTGCGCGCCGCGGGCGAGAACCCGGCCGCGGTCGAGGCGCAAGGGCTCGACGTGCACGCGATCCGCATCGGCGCCGTGGTGGCGGGCTCCGCGCTCATGGCGCTCGGCGGCGCGTTCCTGACCATGTCGGCCTTCAACGCCTTCTTCTTCGAGATGACGGGCGGGCGCGGCTGGATCTGCATCGCGCTGACGGTCTTCGCGTCCTGGCGCCCCGGCAAGGCGCTCCTCGGCGCGCTGCTCTTCGGCGCCTTCGACGCCTTCCAGCTCCGGCTCCAGACGCAGGTGGGCGGCGCGGTGCCGAGCCAGGTGTTCCTGATGCTGCCCTATCTCCTCTCGATCGCCGCGCTCTGCGTCATCGCCCGGCGCGCGGATTATCCCAAGGCGCTGATGATTCCCTATTTCAAGGGCCAGCGTTAGCCGGCATATTTTTCTCTCCTCCCGCCCCTCCCCTCCTGCCCCACGGCTGCGCAAGCCAGGACCGCTTCCCATGTTCGATCTGATCGTCAAAGGCGCCACCCTGCCGGATGGCCGCACGGGCCTCGACATTGCCGTCCGGGACGGGCGCATCGCGGCAGTCGAACGCGGGATCGCAGGCGAGGCCAGGCGCAGCATCGACGCGGGGGGCCACCTCGTCAGCCCGCCTTTCGTCGACATCCATTTCCACATGGACGCGACGCTCTCGCTCGGCCTGCCGCGGCTCAACCAATCGGGCACGCTCCTGGAGGGCATCGCGCTCTGGGGCGAATTGAAGCCGCTTCTCACGCAGGAGGCCGTGATCGAGCGGGCGCTGCGCTATTGCGACCTCGCGGTCGCGCAAGGGCTGCTCGCGATCCGCAGCCACGTGGATGTGTGCGACGACCGGCTGCTCGCCGTGGACGCGCTCCTCGAGGTGAAGCGCCGGGTGGCGCCCTACCTCGACCTCCAGCTCGTCGCCTTTCCGCAGGACGGCTATTACCGCTCCCCCAATGCCGTCGAGAACCTCAAGCGCGCGCTCGACCGCGGCGTCGAGGTGGTGGGCGGCATCCCGCATTTCGAGCGCACCATGGCGGACGGCGCGGCGTCCGTGCGCGCGCTGTGCGAGATCGCGGCCGAGCGCGGGCTTCGCGTCGACCTGCATTGCGACGAGACCGACGACCCGCTCTCGCGCCACATCGAGACGCTGGCCCACGAGACGCAGCGCCTCGGGCTGCAGGGGCGCGTCGCCGGCTCGCATCTCACCTCCATGCATTCCATGGACAACTACTACGTCTCGAAGCTCCTGCCGCTCATCGCGGAAGCCGAGGTCGCGGCGATCGCCAACCCGCTCATCAACATCCTGATCCAGGGGCGGCACGACACCTACCCGAAGCGCCGCGGCATGACCCGCATCCCCGAGATGCGCACCCACGGCATCCTGTGCGCGCTCGGCCACGACTGCGTGATGGATCCCTGGTACTCGCTCGGCTCCGGCGACATGCTCGAGGTCGCCCATATGGCGGTGCATGTGGGCCACATGGCGAGCCGCGAGGCGATGCGCTTCTGCTTCGAGGCCGTGACCGCGAATCCCGCGACGATCATGGGCCTCGACGGCTACGGGCTCGCACCCGGCTGCAACGCCGATTTCGTGCTGCTGCAGGCCCGGGACCCGATCGAGGCGATCCGCCTCAAGGCCGCGCGCCTCGCGGTGGTGCGGCGCGGCACGGTGATCGCGAAAGCGCCGAAGCGGGTCACGCGGCTCGCGCTCGACGGCCGCCCGGCCGAGGTCGACCCGGCGGCTTATGCCCCGACCACGGCCGACCAGGCACGATAGGACTCACGCCGCGGGTCCCGGCGGGGACCCGCAGTGCCGGTCTCGAAGCGGAGGCCTTCAGCCGAAGGCGGGCTTCGAGGGCAGGCCCATGCGCTTCAGGGCCATCACGACCGGGCACATCCCCGTGAAGGAGGCCTGGATCAGGTGGGCGCCCATGAGGCCCGTGAGCCAGAGCCAGTTGAGGTTGTGATAGACGGCCAGGAGCACCGAAAGCAGGACGACGCACCCGACGACCAGAAGTATGGCCCGCTCAATCGTCATCGATCATCCTCCGTGGGTTGGGATGACCCGGAGAGCATGACACAGCGCCGGTGGGGCGCAAGCGGGTTCGTTCGCCCCCGCGATCCGCCTCGTCACGTCGGCGGCGGCGGCCGCCTACTCGATCCGCACTAGGATGCTGTCCGTCGCCCCTTGCGCGTCGATCACGGACACGCGGGCGAAGCCGGCGCCGTCGGGCTGCCAGGTGGACTGGCGGCGCAGGGCGGGCTCCGTCACGGGCGCGCCGTTGACCATCCAGGTGAGCGGCGGCACGCCGCCAGAGGCTTTCAGGACCAGCGTCCCGTGGAGGTCGGTCGGGCGCGTGAAGCCGAGCTCGACCCGCGATCCGTCGAGGGGAAAGGCGATCCTGAGCGGCGCCTGGGTGGTGGCCGCGACGGTCTTCGGGACGTCCTTGCGCAGGTGGCGCAGGGGCGGCGGCAGCGCCGCCGTGGAGGCCAGGATCGCGTGCGGCGGGCGCTCGACGGTCTGCGGCTCGAGACCGAGGCGCGCGAAGGCGTCGAACAGGATCGGCGCCGCGACCGTGCGCCCGACGAGTCCCGGCACCGGATTGCCGTCCGGCCGCCCGACCCAGACCCCGACCGTGACGCGCCGGTCGAAGCCGATCGCCCAGGCGTCGCGGTAGCCGTACGACGTGCCGGTCTTGTAGGCGATCTGGCGCGAGAGCGCATTCTCGGGCGGCGGCGCGCCGCGCAGGATGTCGGCCACGTACCAGGCCGCCACCGGGTCGAGGATGCGGGTGCGCGCCACCGCCCGCTCGCGGTCCTCCAGCCGGCGCACCAGGTCCGGGACCTCGCCGCCGGACGCGAAGCCGGCGAACAGGCGGGTGAGGTCGGCGAGCGTGATGCCGAGGCCCCCGAGCCCGACCGCGAGGCCGGGCGCCGCATCCGTGGGCAGCACGATCCCGGCCCCGACCTGGCGCAGGCGGGCGAGGAAGCGCGCCGGCCCGACCTCGGCGAGGAGTTCGACCGCCGGCACGTTGAGGGATTGCTGCAGGGCGCGCCGCGCCGTCACCGTGCCCTGGAACTGGAGGTCGAAGTTCTCGGGCGCGTAAGATCCGTAGCGCGACGGCCGGTCGTCGAGCAGCGTCTCGGGATGGGCGATGCCGGTGTCGAAGGCAAGCCCGTAGATCAGGGGCTTCAGCGCCGAGCCGGGCGAGCGGATCGCCGCCGCCATGTCGATGGCGCCGGAGCGGGTCCGGTCGAGGTAGTTCGCGCTGCCCACATGGGCGCGCAGCTCGCCGGTGGCGTTGTCGATCACGACGAGCGCCGCCGAGACCCGCTCGGCCATCCGCGCGGTGCGGGCGCGCAGCAGGCTTTCCAGGCCCGCCTGCGCGGGCGCGTCGAGGGTGAGGCGGTGCACGCGCTCCGCGGGCCTTTCGGCCACGGCCGCCTCCGCCGCGTGCGCGGCGAGCATCGGGAAGAGCTGGCGCCCCGCGGGCACGGCTTCCACCCGCGCAGACTCCGCCTCCTGCGCGGTGAGGAGCCCGTGCGCTTCGGCCCGGGCCAGCACCCGGTCGCGCGCCTGTCGCGCCGCGGCGGCGGAACGGTCCGGGCGGCGGGCTTCGGGCGATTGCGGCAGGGCGACGAGGAGCGCGGCCTCGCCCCAGGACAGGCGCTTGGGCTCGCGGCCGAAATAGGACAGGCTCGCGGCCCGCGTCCCCTCCAGGTTGCCGCCGTAAGGGGCAAGCGTGAGGTAGAGCCGCAGGATCTCGTCCTTGGTGAACCGGCGCTCCAGTTCGAACGCGCGCACGGCCTGGCGGAGCTTGGCGGGGAGCGTGCGCTCCTCCCGCGGCTCGAGGAGGCGCGCGACCTGCATGGTCAGCGTCGAGGCCCCCGAGACCACACGGCCCTGCCGCAGCACCTGGGCGCCGGCGCGCAGGACCGCGAGCGGATCGATGCCGCGATGCGCGTCGAAGCGGCGGTCCTCGTAGGCCTTCAGGAGCGCGACGAAGTTGGGATCGACGTCGGACACCGTCACGGGCAGGCGCCAGCGCCCGTCCGCGGTCGCGAAGGGGCGCAGGAGACGCCCGTCGCGGTCGACCACGATGGTCGAATGCGCCTCGGCGCCGGCGAGGTCGAGCGGTCCGAGATCCTTCGCGAACAGCCACAGGCCGTAGGCGCCGGCGGCGCCGGCGAGCGTCAGCGTGCTGAAGAGCCCCGCGACGGCGCCTGTCAGGCGCCGCCGGAGGGATCGTCGCGGTTTGGCCGTCCGGTCCATGCCACGCCCGTCACTGCGACGCGGGCGCGACGTCGAGGGTGCCGAAGCCGGTGCGGCCGAAGCGGTCGGGCGCGTACATGTCCTCGATCGCCGCCGGCGGGTGCACGTAGCGGCCGGGCGCCACGGCGCGCACCATGTAGGCGATCGTGAAGGGCGACTTCACGTCGGAGGTGCGCTCGAAGGCCGCCACGAAGCGGTCGTCGCGGTACTCCGCGTGGCTGGGCTCCACCTCCGCCTTCAGCCAGTCGAAATTCGCCACCGCCCCGCCGTCGACGAGGTTCGGGTTGTCGATCTCGAACCCGGCCGGCAGGCGGTCGACGAGGAGGAGCCGCCCGGAGCGCGCGTTCTCCTCCGTGACCGTGAGGGCCACGATGAAGCGCTCGTTCTGGCGCACCGACATCAGGCCCTGCACGGGCTCGATCTTGGTGCCATCGAGCCGGTAGGTGGCGCGCTCGACCTTGAAGCCGCGCGAGAGCGCCGGCTCGAAGCCGATCGGGTTGCCGGCGATCCCGACCACCATCTGGACCGGCGCCGAGCCGGCATTCGCGATCGTGACCGGCCCCGCCTCGAGGGTGCCCTCGCGGAAGGTGCGGTAGAACGCGCCCTTGTGGCCTGCGCCGTTGACGGTGAGCGCGATGCCCTCCGCCTGCTTGGCGAGCGCCTGGGCGGCGAGCACCATCCAGGCCTCGTCCTGGGTGCTGGTGTGGCGCCGCGCGCTGCGCTCGTCCTCGATCACGCGGCTCACCGCCGGCATCACCTGCGGACCCGAGCCGGCCTCGTAGGCCAGCGTCAGGACGCCGGCGCCGTCGCGCAGGCGCGAGCCGTAATCGTGCCGGTAGGTCGCGGTGTCGCGCAGTTCGCGTAGGCGCTCGACCGCCGACGTGAACGCGGTCTGAGCCCGGCCGCGGTCGCCCAGCAGCGCGAGCGCCGCCGCGATCTGGGCGCGGGCGAGGGGTGTGCGAACGTTGCCGATCTGCGTGTCGGCGAGGTAGCGCAGGTCGCCCATCACGGGCCGGCCGTTGCGGGCCAGCACATAGGCCGCATAAGCGAGTTCCTCGCCCTTGTTGGCGACATCCGAGGTGTTGGCCACGAAGTTGCGCAGGCGGTCGAGGACGAGCGTGAACCCGAGCTGCGGCACCGCGAAGCCGCGCTCCCGCGCCCGGGTCAGGAAATCGGCCACGTAAGCATCGAGCCACGGGTCGTCGCCGCCGGCGCTCCAGAGGCCGAAGGAGCCGTCGGAGCCCTGGCGCGAGAGCACCCTTTCGATGGCGTCGCGCACCCGCCCGTCGAGGGCGGTGTCGACGTTGAGGGCTTCGCGGGCCGCCAGCGCGTTCACGTAGAGGAGCGGCAGCGCCCGGCTCACGGTCTGCTCGGTGCAGCCGTAGGGGTAGCGGTCGAGCGATTGCAGCAGGCCCGGGACGTCGAGAGCGGTGAGCGGCGACACCGCGACCGAGACCGCGCCGGTGCCGGGGAGCACCTCGGCGAGGAGATCGCGCGACAGGGTCATGCTGGCGCCGGCCTCCAGCGGGCGCACGGTGCGGTTCACGAGCGAGGAGGTGCCGGGCTGGACGCGGAGGCTGAAGCTCTGCGCCGCGTCGATGCCGGGGCCGGTGATGCGCACGCCGAGCGTCGCGGTGCCGGCGCCGGCCGCCGCGAGCGGGATGCTCGCGGTCGTCTTGCCGCCGGCTTTCAGCGCCACCTTGCGGCGCAACGCGTCGGCCGGCGCCACCACGGGGCCGCGGATGTCGAGATCGATCGTGTAGTCGCCGGCCGCGCCCTCGACGTTGTCGATCTGGAGGAAGATCCGCGACTGGTCGCCGACCGAGAGGAAGCGCGGCAGGGTACCGGCCACCACCACGGGATCGCGCACGATCACGTCCTGCACCGCATGGCCGACCCGCTCGCGGGTCCAGGCCACCGCCATCACCCGGACGGTGCCGTTGAAGGCCGGGATGTCGAAGACGACCTCGGCCTGTCCGTCGGGCCCGACCGTGACGACGCCGGAATAGCGCGCCAGTGGCTCCTGGGCCGGGGGCGTGCCCTCGATCCCGGCGCCCTCGTCGCCGCCGGAGCGGATCGCGCCCCGCGTGCCCTGCATGCCATCGATGAGGTAGCCGTACAGGTCGCGCACTTCCGTCGAGAGCCCCTTCTGGCCGAAGAAATGCTCGCCCGGATCCGGAGCCTGGTAGCGGGTGAGGTTGAGGATGCCGAGATCGACCGCGGCGACCGTCACGCGGGCCTGCTCGCCCGGCTGCAGCCCGGCGACGCGGATGGGTAAGGTGAGCGGCCCGCGCGGGCGCATCTGCGCCGGGCCGTCGATGCTCACCTCCAGGTTCCGCTTCGACCGATCGACCGCGAACCAGGCCAGACCGAGCGCGCGGCCTGGCTGACGCTTCGCCTCCAGGTCGAGGGGCCGGTGGGCGAGCGCCACGAGATAGGCGCCCGCGCCCCATTCGGCCTTCACGGGCAGCGACACGGTGGTGCCGCCCGCCGGCACGTCGACGACGCGGATGTCGTGCACTTTGTCGCTCACGACCGCGAGCGTCGCCTTGCCGGCGAAGCGCGGCGCGAGCTTCGCCCGCATCGTCTCGCCGGCCCCGTACGAGGCCTTGTCGAGGCTCATGTCGAGGAGGTCGGGGGTGTCGGCGCTCTGGTCGCCGGACCAGCCGACCGTGAAGCTCGTGCTGGTCTGCGCCATGGCGCCGAGACCCTCGGCCTTCACGTCAAGGCGATAGGTGCCCCATTCGACCGCGGCCGCGATGCGCGCGGATTCCGTGGCCGAGACGTCGATCTGCCCGTCCGCGACCCGGCGCACCTGCTTGACGGGCTCGTAGCCCCAGCGGCCGTCCTGGTTGAACCATTGGTAGCGGCGCTCGACCCGGTAGAGATTCCAGGTCACGCCCTTGCGCGCCAGCCGCGTGCCGTCGGGCTGCGCCAGCACCACGTCGAAGGTCGCCATGGCGCCTTCGGCGAGGTCGCCGCCGAAATTCTTCCTGACGCCGACCACGGGACCCGAGGGCAGGATCGGCAGGGTCACATGGCGCTCGACCGCGCGCCCGCCGGTCTCCGCGACCCGCAGGACGATCCTGGCTTCGAGCGGCATCGGGGCCGAGACCTCCTGGACCGGGACCGTCATGGTGACGCGGCCCCCCGCATCCGTGGTCGCGGGCTCCTCGATCTCGACAGTCGTGGCCTCGAACTCCTCGTCCTCGAGGCCGACGACGAAAGCCTCCAGGCCCTTCACGGCCGGCTTCTCGGCCTTGTCGACGACCACCTCGCCCGACACTTCGAGCTCGGCGCCGGGGGCGCCGAAGAGATAGCGCGCCGCGACGTCGACGGTCGCGGCCTCGCCGGGCTTCAGCGCCGGGCTCTTCGCGGTGAGCTCGACCTCCAGGCGCTCGGGCACGTAATCCTCGACGAGGAAGCTCGCCACGCCGATGGCGGCGCCCTTCGGATCCGTGAAGGCACTGATCCGCCAGGTGCCGCGCTGGGCGCCGGCCAGGATCGGCAGCGAGAGCGAGCGCCCGCCGAGCCCCTGATCCTCGACCTGCACGCGCCGGTACTCGACCCCGTCCGGCCGCTCGACCACGAGGGTGAGCGGCAGGCCCGGCACCGCGATGCCGCGCGCGTCGCGCAGGAGCGCGGTCACGAACACGGTCTCGCCGGTGCGGTAGACTCCGCGCTCGGAGAACACGTAGGCCTCGACGGCGCCCGGCGCCTCGCGGCCCTTCACGCCCCGGTCGGTGAGGTCGAAGGCGGCCCGGCCGAGATCGAGGAAGCCGTAATCGCTGCCCGTGCTCGCGACCACGAGGCCCGGCGCCATGCCGCCCTCGCCGCGGGCGAGGCCGGGGTCGAACGCCGCGTGCCCCTGTGCGTCCGTGCGCTTCGTGGCCAGCACCTCGTTGTTGCGGGCGACGAGCCGGACCTCCACGTCGGCGAGCGCCTCGGCGCTCGCGAGCGAGCGCAGGAAGACGTGCACGCCGTCGTTGCCCTTGAAGGCGGTGAGCCCGAAATCGGACACCACGAACCACTGGGTCGCCTGCGGCTGCCAGTTGTCGTCGTCGGAGGCGAGGCCCTTGGGCCCGGCGGTCATTACGTAGACCCCCGGCTCGAGCCGCCCGACCGCGTCGAGCACCGGGAAGGCCGTGGTGATCTCGCGGTTGAGCTCCTGCTTGACCTCGAGCGTCCCGGTCCAGATCTTGAAGCCCTTCTCGGAGCCGATCTCGCGCGCCGAATAGCGCGAGAGCTGGGACAGGAACTCCTCGGAGCGCAGGGTGGGGAGCAGGGAGCGGTCGCCGATGCGGTAGACTTCGACCGCGACCTCGCCGGTGTTGACCGACACGACCGGGATACCTTCCTGGCCCGTCCGCGGCAGGACGTAGTTGCGGCCGGTGAAGCGCACCATGGGCGAGCGGTCGCGGACGTAGATCTCGTAATCGGCCGCCGCGATCTGCTCGTTGCCGGAGGCCGCAGGCAGGCCGGGCCGCAGCATCATGGTGTGGCGCTCGCCGTGCCGCAGGCCCTCCACGCAGAGCTGCGCGTCCTCGGACGTGATCGCCGGCGCCGGGATTCCGGACACGACCACGAACGGGCTGAAATCGATCTTTCCGGCGGCGAGCGGCTCCGGATACTGGAAGCAGACGCGGGGCGAGGCGGTGTCGGAATCGACGTTGTACCCGGTCGGCTTGAAGCCGTGCCGGGCTTCGAGGTCGGCGTAGGTCTTGCGGACGGAGGCGACCTCGGCGAGCTGCAGGCTCGTGCGGTAGCTCTTCAGCGCCCGGCCCCATTCCTCGCGCGCGGCGTGGACCTGGCCCAGCACGGCGAGCGCCTCGGCCTCCTCCGCCCGCGTGGTCGCGCGCTGGTAGGCGATGTAGGCGGCAGCCGTCATGCGCTCGGCGAGAGCGGCCTTCTCGGCCGTCTCGTCGGGGGCCACGGCGAGCGCCGTCCGGGCATAGGCGAGCCAGTGGCCGACATTCGCGGGCTCGGCCGCCGCGGCGGCGGCGAGCAGGGGCAGCGCGCGGCGTGGGTCGCCGGCGCGGATCGCGGTCTCGGCCTCGCGGCGGAGCGAAGCGGCGGCGCGGTCGGGCACGGCCCTCCGGTCGGTGCGCACGCGCTCCTCGAGCGACTTGACGCTGAGCGCGAGGTCGTCCCGCAGATAGGGCTTGGCGGGCTGCGCGAGCGCGCCCGCGCCCGCGGCCAGCGCCGCGCCCAGAAGCGCCGCGCCGAGGCGGCGGCGCGCGACGGAGGCGCCCTGCCAGACGGATTCCATACCACCCATGATCGTCCCCCATGCACCGGTCCGACGGCCCGCCGCTGCGGGTCGGCTCAGGGCTCCTCGTGCCCGCGGGAGCGTAGCACCCGAGCCCCCGAGCGCAACGGTGCGACTCGCGCTCCCCCGCAAGGTCTGCGACAACGGGGGTGCGGCACGGTGCGCAGGAGCACAGGCCGGGCCGGCTCTCCTGCGCCATGGTGGAACGATTTGGGCCGGTCGCGGAGGGGCAGATGGGATCGGGGGCGTCGTGCAAGACGAGGGGAGCGGTGCTCCTGGTGCTCGCGGGACTATACGGGGGCCTGCCGCAGGCGTCTTTCGCCCAAGGCGCTCCGCCTCCGCCGGCTAGGCCGGGCCCGGCTCCGGCCGCCCCGGTGCCGGTGGCGCCTCCCACCGTGCCGAAGCCGGACCCCGCCTTCGATGCCGCCAAGCGCGCCTTCGAGGCCCTGCCCGAGGCCGAGCGGCAGCGGATTCAGGAGGCGCTCGTCTGGACGGGCGACCTCAACGGCAGCGCCGACGGCGCCTTCGGGCGGCGCACCTACGAGGCGATCCAGGCTTACCAGCGCCGCGCCAAGGTGGATCCCTCGGGCGTTCTCGACGAGCGGGCGCGGGCCGGGCTCGCCCAGGCGATGCGCCGGGCCCAGGAGGCGGCGGGCTTCAAGGTCGCCTCTGACGCGGCGACAGGCATCGTGCTCGGCATCCCGGAGCGCACCCTGCCCAAGCGCTCCGCCAACCCGCGCGGGGGCAGCCGCTGGCAGAGCGCCGACGAGGCCATCACCCTCGACACCCGTGCGATCCCGCCGGGCGAGACCGACCTCCCCGCCCTCTACGAGCGCAACCTCGCGATCCAGACCCCGGGCCGGCAGGTGACCTACAAGCTCCTGCGTCCGGACTTCTTCGTGATCGCGGGCGAGACTCCGACGGGCCGGTTCTACATGCGCTACGCGAGCGGCGCGGCGGGCATCCGCGGCTTCTCGGTCGGCTACGACAAGGGCACGGCGCCGGATTTCGAGCGCGCGCTCATCGCGATCTCGAACAGCTTCCAGCCCTTCCCGGATCCCGCGCGCCTGGCGGCGGCCGGCGCCGCCGCGGCGGCAGCCGTGCCGGCCGCGACCGCGCCCCTCCCGCCGCGCCCGCCGGCGCCGGCGCCGAAGAAACCTGTCTTCATCGCGACCGGCCTCGTGGTCGCGCCCGGCCAGGCGGTGACGAGCGCCGCAATCGACGCATGCCCGGAGCCGCGGGTCGCCGGCGCGAAGGCGCGGGTGGCGCAGAGCGATCCCTCGGGCCTGCGCGTGCTCGCCTTCGAAGGCGGGCCAAGGCCCGCCACCCTGACCGCAGCCGCGAAACCCGCGGCCGACGCCGCCGTGGTGGTGGCCGCGATCGCGACGAGCTTCGGCCCGCCCGGCCCTGTCGCGGCGCCCGGCACGATCGGCGCGGACGGAACGGTGAGTGTGCCGCTCCAGGCCGGCGGCGCCGGCGCGCCGGTCTTCGACCGGCAGGGGGCGCTCGTGGGTCTCGTGGCCGGTCAGCCTGCCGCGAAGCGCCAGGTCGCCGGGATCACGCCCCCGAGCCTCTACCCGACCGTTCCGGCTGCGGACATCGCCCGCGTGACCGGCCGGAGCCTTCCCGCGCCGGCGGGCGGCGAGGAGCGCGGCGCCGCCGACCTGATGGCGGCCATCGGCAGCGCGCTCGTCGCGATCGAGTGCCTGCCATAGGGCACGGCGAGGCGCCCTCCTCGCGATCGGGTGCCGGCAACAGTGCACCGGGGAGGCCCCCTCGTCGCGATCGAGGGCCCCCGTGCCCTATTCCGGCGCGCCGTAGCCGCCGCCGGTCGGGGTCATCACCGTGATGGCCTCGCCCGGCTCCAGCACCGTGAGGTCGCAGCCGCCGAGTTCCTCGATCCAGCCCTCGTTCCTGCGCACGAGGTTGCGCCCGCACTCGCCCGGCTCGCCTCCTTTGAGCCCGAAGGGCCGCACCCGGCGATGGCCGGAGAGGAGCGCGCATTCCATGCGCTCGCGGAAGCGGATGGTGCGGCTCGTGCCGTCGCCGGCCTTCCAGCGCCCGCGCCCGCCGGACCCTTGCCGGATGTGGAAATCCTCCAGCACCACGGGGAAGCGCGATTCCAGGATCTCGGGGTCCGTGAGGCGCGAGTTCGTCATATGGGTGTGGACGCCGGGCGCGCCGTCGAAGCCCTCGCCGGCCGGCGCGCCGGAGCAGATCGTCTCGTAGTACTGGTAGCGCTCGTTGCCGAAGGTGAGGTTGTTCATGGTCCCTTGCGCGGCCGAGAGCGCGCCGAGCGCCCCGAACAGGCAGTTCGTCACCGCCTGGCTGACTTCGACGTTGCCGGCCACCACCGCGGCCGGCCATTGCGGCGAGAGCATCGAGGCTTTCGGCACCACGATGTTGATCGGCCTCAGGCAGCCGGCGTTCATCGGGATGTTGTCCTCGACCATGACGCGGAAGACGTAGAGAACCGCCGCACGGGTGACGGGCTCGGGGGCGTTGAAGTTGTCGTCGCGCTGCGCCGAGGTGCCGGTGAAATCGACCGTCGCCTCGCGCCGCTCGCGGTCGACGGAGATGCGCACACGAATCGCGCAGCCCTGGTCCATGGGATACGTGAATTCGGAATCGGTCAGGCGCTCGAGCACGCGGCGCACGCTCTCGGCGGCGTTGTCCTGCACGTGGCCCATATAGGCCCGCACCACGTCGAGCCCGAACCCCTCCACCACTTTCCGCAGCTCCGCCACGCCCTTCTCGTTGGCGGCGATCTGGGCCTTCAGGTCGTTGACGTTCTGGACGACGTTGCGGACCGGATAGGCCGCGCCTTTCAGGAGCGCGACGAGCTCGGCCTCGCGGAAGCTCCCCTCTTCGACGAGCCGGAAGTTGTCGATATAGACGCCCTCCTCCTCGATCGTGCGGGCGCTGGGCGACATGGAGCCCGGCGCCGTGCCGCCCACATCCGCATGGTGGCCGCGCGACGCCACCCAGAACAGCACCTCGCGGCCCGCCTCGTCGAAGACCGGCGTGCAAACCGTGATGTCGGGCAGGTGCGTGCCGCCGTTGTAGGGCGCGTTGATCGCGAACACGTCGCCGGGGCAAATCTCCGGGTTGTTGCGGATGATCGATTCCACGGAGCGGTCCATGGAGCCGAGATGCACCGGCATGTGCGGGGCATTCGCCACGAGCGCGCCGGTCGCGTCGAACACCGCGCAGGAGAAGTCGAGCCGCTCCTTGATGTTGACCGAATAGGCCGTGTTCTGGAGCGTCACGCCCATCTGCTCGGCGATCGACATGAACAGGTTGTTGAAGATCTCGAGCATCACGGGATCGGCCTCGGTGCCGATGGCGCGCCGCTTCGGCAGCGCCACCACGCGCTCCATCACGAGATGGTCCTTCTGCGTCAGCGCCGCACGCCAGCCGTCCTCGACCACCACGGTCTGGTTCGGCTCGATGATCAGCGCCGGGCCCGTCACCGCGTGGCCGGGATGCAAGGACTCGCGGGTGTAAACGGACGCCTCCCGCCAGGCGCCGTCCGAGTAGAAGCGCGTGCGGCGCGAGGGCTCGGGCAGGGAGGCGTCGGTGAGGGCCAGATCGGCCTCGCTCGCCCGCGTGCCGCCCCCGACCGCCTCGACCGAGACCGCCTCGACCACGACTGCCTTGGTCCGGTCAATGAAGCCGAAGCGGGCCCGGTGCGCGGCCTCGAAATGGCGTCCCATGGCCTCGAGGTCCATGGCGCCGGCGGCCGCTCCGATCGCGGCCTCTCCTCCCGCCGTGAAGGCCGGGACCTCGAGCGCCGTGTCGGTGCCGGCATAGCGGACATGGGCGCGCACATGGGTCGCGATGTCGGCCGGCGCGACCCCTTGCGCCGCCACCTCGTCCCGCGCCTCGGCGCCGAGGCGCTGCGCCGCGTCGCCGATCGCGCCGAGCACGGCCGCGTCGAAGGGCGCCTCGATCGAGGCCTGGCGCAGGGAACGGATCTCGGCGAGGCCCATGCCGTAGGCCGAGAGCAGGCCGGAATAGGGGTGGATCAGCACCTTGGTCATGGAGAGCGCATCCGCGACCCGGCAGGCGTGCTGGCCCGACGCGCCCCCGAAGGCGTTGAGCGCGTAGCGCGTCACGTCGTAGCCACGCGCGATCGAGATCTTCTTCACGGCCTCGGCCATGTTGGCGACCGCGATCCGGATGAAGCCGTCCGCGACCGCCTCGGGCGGGCGCCCGTCGCCGATGCGGTCCGCGAGATCGGCGAAGCCCGACCGAACCGCCTCCACGTCGAGGGGCTCGTCCTGGTTCGGCCCGAAGATCGCCGGGAAGAGGTCGGGCACGAGCTTGCCGACCATCACGTTGGCATCCGTCACGCAGAGCGGCCCGCCACGGCGATAGCAGGCCGGCCCGGGATTGGCGCCGGCCGAATCCGGCCCCACGCGCAGCCGCGCGCCGTCGTAATGCAGGATCGAGCCGCCGCCGGCCGCGACCGTGTGGATCAGCATCATGGGCGCGCGCATGCGAACCCCCGCGACCTCGGTCTCGAAGGCGCGCTCGTATTCGCCGTCGAAATGGGCAACGTCGGTCGAGGTGCCGCCCATGTCGAAGCCGATGACGCGGGGAAAGCCGGCCTCGATCCCGGTCTGGGCGAGCGCGACCACGCCGCCCGCCGGCCCCGAGAGGATCGCGTCCTTGCCCTGGAAGAGATCGGCCGCCGTGAGGCCGCCCGAGGACATCATGAACATCACCCGGGCGCCGGTGCGCTTCACGTCGAGCTCGTCCGACACTTGAGCGACGTAACGGGACAGGATCGGCGAGAGATAGGCGTCCACCACCGTGGTGTCGCCGCGCCCGACGAGCTTCACGAGGGGCGAGACCTCGTGGCTGACGGAGACCTGCGGAAAGCCCATCGCGCGGGCAATCCGCGCGACGCTGCGCTCGTGCTCGGGGTAGCGGTAGGCGTGCATGAACACGATCGCGACCGCGCGGTAGCCCTGGTCCCGCAAGCCCTCCAGAATGCGGCGGGCCTCCGCCTCGTCGAGGGGGCGCTCGACGGTGCCGTCGGCGAGCACGCGCTCCCCGATCTCGGCCACGTAGCCGTAGAGAAGCTCGGGCTTGACGATGCGCTTGGCGAAGATGTCGGGCCGCGCCTGGTAGCCGATCGCGAGCGCGTCGCGGAAACCCCTCGTGGTCACGAGCGCCGTGCGCTCGCCCTTGCGTTCGAGCAGCGCGTTCGTCGCCACCGTGGTGCCCATGCGGACGTCGCCGATGGCGCCGGTCGGCACCGGCTCGCCGGACTGAAGGCCGAGGAGCCCGCGGATGCCGTGCACGGCGGCGTCGCGGTAGGATTCGGGGTTCTCGGACAGGACCTTGCGGGCGTGCAGCGTCCCGTCGGGGGCGCGGCCGATCACGTCCGTGAAGGTCCCGCCCCGGTCAATCCAGAAATCCCACACGCCCGGCATTCTCGCGCTCTCCTTCGGGGCTCCCCCGCTGCGGCGCGACCCTAGCGGCATCCGCGGCCGGGGTCGAATGCCGAATATTGAGGCCTGGGCGTTCCACCCGTCAGGCGGGATCGCGGCCGTAGAGCACGAAGGCCCGGGAGCGGCCGAGGAAATCGCGCTCGTAAGACCGCCGCAGAGTCCAGCCGCGGCGCTCGTAGAAGGCCCGCGCCCGGTGGTTGTCGCGGAACGATTCCAAGGTGCGGGCGCCCTCTGCCTCGACCCGGCCGAGGAGCGCGGTGCCGGCCCCCTCCCCTCCCGCCGCCGGATCGACGAAGAGCATGTCGAGGTGGCGCTCCGTGACGAGCGAAAAGCCGAGGATCCGCCCGCCGCGCTCCGCCACCCGCATGCGCGGCCAGGCCTCGCCGAAGCGGTCCGCGAAGAAGGCGCAATCCCGTGAGGCCAGGGCCTCGGGCTCCAGGATCGCCGCAAAGGCGGCGCGGTAGGAGCGCTCCGCGATCCCCGCGAGCGCCGGGACATCCTCGGGATCGGCGTTGCGGACGCGGACGTCCCTCACTCCTGCCCCCGCAGGCGCGGGTCGAGCGTATCGCGCAGGGCGTCGCCGAGGAGGTTGAAGCCGAAGGAGAGGAAGAGGATCGCGAAGCCGGAAAAGAGCGCGCTCCAGGGCGAGAGCATCAGGAAGTTGCGCCCCTCCGCGAGCATCAGCCCGAGCGAGGGCGTCGGCGGCTGGGTGCCCAACCCCAAGAACGAGAGCGAAGCCTCGACCAGCACCGCGGCCGAGAGCAGGAGGCTCGTCTGGACGAGGATCACCGAGGCGAGGTTCGGGAGCACGTGGCGCAGGAGGATGCGGGCGTCCGAGGCTCCGATCGCGCGGGCGCCGGCGACGTATTCGCTCTCGCAGATCACGAGAGCCGGCCCGCGCAGGAGGCGGGCGAAGATCGGCGTGTAGACGACCGCGATCGCGATCGCCGCGCTCGTGGTGTGGGGGCCGAGCACCGCGATGATCCCGATGGCGAGCAGCAGCACCGGAAAGGCGAACAGCACGTCCATGAGCCGCATGGCGATCCGCTCGAACCAGCCGCGGTAATAGGCCGAGAGCAGCCCGATCGCGCCGCCGAGGAGGAGCGCGATCCCGACCGCGACCGCGCAGGCGAAGAGCGAGGTGCGATAGCCGTGGAGGATGCGGGCGAGCACGTCGCGGCCGAGCTGGTCGGTGCCGAGCCAGTGGGCCATGCTCGGCCCTTTCAGGCGCGCGACGATGCTCTGCGCCATGGGGTCGTAGGGCGCGACCCATTGGGCCGCGAGCGCCAGGATCACCTGCAGGGCCACGAGGGCGGCGGCGAAGACGAGGAGGCCGCGTCCGCGCATCAGCCCCTCACGCGGGGATCGATCAGCCCGTAGAGGAGATCGACGAGGAAATTGACGAGCACGAAGCCGACCGTCACCACGAGGATCGTGGCCTGGATCAGGGGATAGTTGCGCTCCGCGATGGCCCCGAGGATGAGGCGCCCGAGGCCCGGGATCGCGAAGACCTGCTCGACCACGATGGCGCCGCCCAGGAGATACCCGGTCATGATGCCGACCGAGGTCACGAAAGGGATGAGGGCGTTGCGCAAGGCGTGTCGATAGACCACGAGGCGCTCGCTCGCGCCCTTGGCGCGCGCGGTGCGGATGTAGTCCTGGCCGAGCGCGTCGAGCATGGCGGAGCGCACGAGGCGCGAGAGGTTGGCGAGGATGGGGAGCGCGAGCGCGAAGGCCGGCAGGATCATGCGCTGGAGGTTGCTTAAGGGATCCTGCGTGAACGGCACGTAGCCCAGCGAGGCGAAGCCGGGCGCGAGGCTCGACAACGCGAGGATCAGCACGATGCCGAGCCAGAACGAGGGGACCGTGAGCCCGGCGATGGCCCCGATCCGCATGGCCACGTCCGCGCCGCGCCCGCGGGTCTGCGCCATGAGGCAGCCGACCGGGACGCTCAGCCCGGCGCCGAACGCGAGCGACAGCAGGGTGAGCTCGAGCGTCGGCCAGAGATGGATCAGGATCTCGCCCGCGACCGGCCGCCCGGTCCAGAGCGAGGTGCCGAAATCGCCTTGAAGCGCCGCGCCGGCCCAGCGCAGGTACTGCACCAGCATCGGCTGGTCGAGCCCGACCCGGGCCCGCAGCTCCGCCATGCGCTCGGGCGTGACCTCGGCATTGGCGCCGAGCATGATCGCAACCGCGTCGCCCGGGATCAGCCGGATCATCAGGAACACGATCACCGACACGCCGAACAGCACGAGGGCGAGGTCGGCAAGCCGGCCGAGAACGAGGCGCCTCAGCATGGGAGAGACAGGTTAGGCTCGCCCGCCTCGAGGGAGCGGGCGGCCTCGCGTAACGGGGCCGGGAGAGCGCGCATGCCACCCTCCATACAGCCCTCGTCCTGAGGAGAGCGCATAGCGCTCGTCTCGAAGGACGAGGGCGTCTCCCGTGAGCTCGACCGATCCGCAACCCTCATCCTTCGAGACGCCGCTCCGCGGCTCCTCAGGATGAGGGTTGCTGGCAGCGCGCTCCACACGCCGCTCCGCCGCTCCTCGGGATGAGGGTTGCTGGCCGAGCGCTCCACGCCGAACGACCCCCCTCCCGGTCGGCTCCGCCGACCCCCCTCCCCCTCCAGAGGGGAGAGGATGCGCGTGGGGACGTCCACTACGGCCCCGTGGACGCGTTCTTCAGGGTCGTGAGCTGGCGGTTCGCCATGATGTCGTAGCCCTGGAGGTTGGCGCGGGCTGCCGAGAACAGGGTCGGGTAGGCGAGGTGCGCGATCGGCCCCGAGCAGGCGATCCTGGTCTGCACCTCGTCGTAGGCCGCCTTGCGCTGGGCCTGATCCTGCACGCTGCGGGCCCTGTCGAGGAGGGCGTCGACCTCGGGGTTGGAGTACTTGAACACGTTGGTGGAGCCGCCGGTCCGGAAGGTGCGGTAGAAATAATCGTCCGGGTCCGGGCTGCCGGCGTTGGTCGAGGCGAAGAGGTCGAAGTTGGAGTTGCGCCAGTCCTGCACGAACTGGCCGAGCTCCTGGTTCTTGAGCTCGACCTTGAAGCCGGCCTTGTTGAGCTGCTCCTGCACGACCTGGGCGATGTCCTTGATGTCCTGGCGCGGCAGCACGCTCATCGTGACCGCAACCGGGGTCGCGACGCCCGCCTCCTTGAGGAGCGCCTGCGCCTTGGCGGGGTCGGGGCGGTAGCAGGGGTACTGCTTCACGTCGACGGCCCAGTCCTTGAGCGCAGGCGAGAGCGGCCCGCCCGGCACGCCGGCGCCGAAGAGCGCGGCCTGGATGACCTCGTCGCGGTTGATCGCATAGTTCACCGCCTCGCGGACCTTCGGGTTGTCGAAGGGCGCGCGCGAGGTGTTGAAGCCGATGAGCGTATAGGCGAGCTCCAGGGTCTCGGTGAGCTTGACGCCCGGCTTGCCCTTGAGCTGCAGCGCCGTCGCGGCGTCGACGTTGGGCAGGAGCGCGTACTGCCCGCTCGTGAGCCCGACCTGGCGGGTCGCCGATTCCGGCACGATGTTGAATTTCAGCCCCGCGAGCTTCGGCTGGCCCTGCTGCCAGTACTTGTCGTGGCGCACGAGCAGGATGAAGCCGTTCGGCTGCCATTCCTGGAACTTGAACGGGCCGGTGCCGACCGGCGCCTTCTGGAGCGCGTCCTTGTTGGCCTCCATGCCCTTCGGCACGATCGCGAGGGTCGCGAGCGAGGTCAGGAGCGGGGCCGAGGGCTCCTTCAGCTTCATCTCGACCGTCCGCGGATCGACCGCGCTCACGCTCTCGACCGCGGCGACGCGGCTCGCGAGCGGCGAGGCGATGTCCTTCGACTGCACCCGGCGGATCGAGGCCGCGACGTCCTCGGCGGTCATGGGCGAGCCGTCGTGGAAGACCACGTTGCCGCGCAGCTTGAAGGTGTAGGTCCTGCCGTCCGGCGCGACCGTCCAGGATTCGGCCAGCGCCGGCACGATGCGCAGGTCCTTGTCGACCGCCGTGAGGCCCTCGTAGATCGGGCCGTTGACGATCTCGAAGCTCGCGAAGGCCGTGACGATGTGGGGGTCGAGCCCGGCGGGCGATTGCGGCACCGCGACCTCGAGGGTCTGGGCCAGGGCCGGCGCGCCCGCGAAGGCAAGGCTGCCCGCGAGCAGGGTGGAACAGAGCAGATCTTTCAGCATGGCGGCCTCCCCGCGTATGTCTCGTTCGTATGGGTTCCCGGACCGGCCCTTCGGTCCCGCTGGACCCTGCCTTCCGGCGTCGATACGATTTAAGCCGAGGCGAGCGGACGGGTCCAGCGCGATCCGTCCGGACCGAAGCCGCCGCCAGGAGACGATCCCCGCATGAGTTCACCTCCCCTCACCCGCGCGATCGGCGTCATCAGCGGCACCTCCATGGACGGGATCGACGTCGCTCTGGTCGAGACCGACGGCGACCGCGCGGTGCGCCCGGGCCCCGGCGCGACCTATCCCTATCCGGACGCCCTGCGGTCGCAGCTCCTGCGCCTCATCGCCGAGGCCGAGCGCGCGCAGACGGAGCCTTTTGCCGAGATCGAGGCCGAGGTCACCGAGGCCCATATGGGGGCGGTGCGGTCCTTCATGGCCGAGCACGGCCTCGCCCCCCGCGACGTCGGCCTCGTCGGCCTGCACGGCCAGACCGTGTTCCACCGGCCGGAGGCCCGCTTCACCCGCCAGCTCGGCTTCGGCGAGCGCATCGCGAGGGGCCTCGGCATCGACACGGTGGCCCGGTTTCGCCATGCGGACGTGGCGGCGGGCGGCGAGGGCGCGCCGTTCGCGCCGCTCTACCATCGGGCGCTCGCGAGCGCTCTCGACCAGCCCCTCATGGTGCTGAATCTCGGCGGCGTCGGCAACGTGACCTATCTCGACGGCGACACGGTGATCGCCTTCGACACGGGTCCTGCGAGCGCGCTCCTCGACGATTTCGTGCTGCGCCGCCGCGGCATCGCCTACGACGCGGACGGTCGGCTCGCGGCTTCAGGCAACGTCGACGAGGCGCTGGTCCGCGCCTTCATGGACAACCCCTTCTTCGACCGCCCGGCGCCGAAATCCCTCGACCGCAACGACTTCCACCGCCGCGCGCAAGGGGTCGAGGCGCTCTCCGACGCCGACGGCGCCGCGACGCTCGCGGCCTTCACGGTCGAATCCGTCGTCGCCGCCCTGCGTCACGTGCCCGGAACGCCGAAGCGCTGGCTCGTCACCGGCGGCGGGCGCCGCAACGGCCACTTCATGCGCCGCCTCGCGGAGCGCCTCGGCGCTCCCGTCGAGCCTGTGGAGGCCGTGGGCTGGGACGGGGACTTCCTCGAAGCGCAATGCTTCGGCTACCTCGCCGTGCGCTCCCGCCGCGGCCTGCCGCTGAGCCTGCCGACCACCACCGGCGTGCCGCATCCGATGCCGGGCGGCGAACTCTTCCGCGCCGCATGAAGGCATCGTTCACGCTCTCCCCGCGCCTGCTCCCTCTCCCCGCACGCGGGGAGAGGGAGCTCGGAGGCGGGGAGAGGGAGCCGGCTCCGCGCATGACCGACCCGCTTCTCTCCGTCGAGAATCTCTCGATCACCATGGCGGGCACGCCGGTGGTCGAGGGGGTGTCCCTCGCGCTGCATCCGGGCGAGATGCTGGGCCTCGTCGGCGAGTCCGGCTGCGGCAAGACCGTGACGGCCTTGTCGATCCTGCAGCTCGTGCCGCGCCCGCCCGGACGCATCACGGGCGGCCGCATCCTCTACAAGGGCAAGGACCTCCTCGCCCTCGAAGGGGAGGCCTTGCGCCGCCTGCGCGGCGACCGCATCGGGATGATCTTCCAGGAGCCCATGACCTCGCTGAACCCCGTGTTCACGATCGGGGCCCAGATCGAGGAGGCGGTGCTGCTGCACAGGCCCGTGGGCCGCGCGGCGGCGCGGCGGCGGGCGGTGGAGCTTCTCGATCTCGTCGGCATTCCGGCGCCGGCCCGCGCGCTCGAGCGCTATCCGCACCAGCTCTCCGGCGGGCAGCGCCAGCGCGTGATGATCGCGATCGCGCTCGCCAACGAGCCCGACCTCCTCGTCGCCGACGAGCCCACCACCGCCCTCGACGTCACCGTGCAGGCCCAGATCCTCGAGCTCATCGCGGGCTTGCGCCGCGACCTCGGCATGGCGGTGCTGCTCATCACCCACGACCTCGGCGTGGTCGCGGAAACCTGCGACCGGGTCGCGGTGATGTATGCCGGGCGCATCGTCGAGGCGGCGCCGGCGTTCGAGATCTTTTCACGCCCGCGCCACCGCTACACCGAGGCGCTGCTGCGCACGATCCCGGCCACCAACCCGCCCGGCACCGCCCTGCCCTCGATCCCAGGCTCCGTTCCGCGCCCCGAGCCCGGCCGCTGGCGCGGATGCGCCTACCGCCCGCGCTGCCACGCGCCGGTGGAGCCCTGCGACGGGGTGCGCCCGGCCCTCGACGGGCCCGCGCACCGCGCCCGCTGCTGGAACCCGGCCTGGGGCCCGGCCTCGAACCCGGATGCGTCCGCCGCATGAGCGCCCTCCTCGAGATCCGCGACCTCTCCAAGGTCTATCCCGCTCCCGGCGGCGCGGGCGTGCGCGCGCTGAACCGCGTCAGCCTCACGCTCCACCGCGGCGAGGTGCTCGGGATCGTGGGGGAATCAGGCTGCGGGAAATCGACGCTCGGGCGCGCGCTGCTCCGCCTCATCGAGCCGACCTCAGGCCAGGTGCTGTTCGAGGGCGAGGACATCACGGCGCTGGACCGCGCCGCCTTGAAGCGACGGCGACGCGACCTCCAGATCGTGTTCCAGGATCCCTTCGGTTCGCTCAACCCGCGCCACCGGGTCGGCGCCATCATCCGCGAACCCCTCGACGTGCACCGCATCGGCTCGAGTCCTGAGCGCGCCGCGCGGGTGCGGGAGCTTCTGACCATCGTCGGCCTGCCCGAGGATGCCGCGGGGCGCTACCCGCACGAATTCTCGGGCGGCCAGCGCCAGCGCATCGCCATCGCCCGCGCGCTCGCGCTCGAGCCGAAGCTGATCGTCGCGGACGAGCCGGTCTCCGCGCTTGACGTGTCGATCCAGTCGCAGATCATCAACCTGATCGCTGATCTGCGCCGCCGGCTCGGTCTCTCGATCCTGTTCATCAGCCACGACCTCTCGGTGATCCGCCACGTGAGCGACCGGATCGCGGTGATGTATCTCGGCTCGATCGTCGAGACCGGCCCTGCCGGCACTGTCATGGAGACGCCGACCCACCCCTACACGCAGGCCCTCCTCTCCGCGATCCCGCGCCCCGACGCGGCGGGACGGCGGGAGAGGATCGTGCTGAAAGGCGAGTTGCCGGACCCGGCGCATCCGCCGAGCGGCTGCGCCTTCCACACCCGCTGCCCCTTCGCGATGCCGGTCTGCACCGCGGATCCGCCCGCCCTCGTGCCGCGCCGCCACGACGGGCGCATCCGCGAGGCCGCGTGCCACCTCTACGAGCCGGCCGGAGCCGAGACCCCGCATGCCGCCTGAACGCATCGAAGACCTTGCCGAAGCCGCCTTCGCGCCGGCGGCCCGATGGGTCGGCGACGGCCGCATCCCGGGCGCCGCCTTGGGTATCGTCGCCGCGGACGGGGCGCGGGCCGTGCGCGTCGCGGGCTTCGCTCAGATCGAGCCGACGCGGGAACTCTTGTCCCGGGAGACCTGGTTCGACCTCGCCTCGCTCACCAAGGTGATCTTCACCACAACCGCGATCCTGCGGCTCGTCGAGGCGGGGCGCATCGCGCTCGACGATCCGCTGACGAAAGCCATCCCGGACCTGCGCCAGTACGACATGAAGGCGGCCGAGCGGCGGCTCACCTTCCGGCAATGCCTCGGCCACCAGACGCATCTGCCGGCCGTCGAGCCGCTCTACACCTACGGCCAGGACCCGCAGACGCTGCGCGCCTTCATCCTGCAGCGGGAGTGGAAGCCGGGGCCGCCGGTCTATTCCGACGTCAACTTCCTCCTGCTCGGCATCGCGATCGAGCGCCTGACGGGCCGGCCCCTGATCGATCAGCCGCTGCCTGACGGACTCACCTTCCGCCCCGATCCCCGGCTTTGCGCCGCGACCGAGCGCGACACCTGGCGCGGGCGCGTGATCCGCGGCGAGGTCCACGACGAGAATGCCTTCGCGTTCGGCGGCGCGGCCGGCCATGCGGGCCTGTTCGGCACCGTCGACGGGGTGCTCGATTTCGCAGCCTCTCTCCTCGACGGCACGGGGCTGTCGGCTGCTTCTCTCAAGGAGATCCGCACCCGCCAGTCCGGGACGCGGACGGTGGGCTGGGAGGCGCCCTTTCCGAACTGGTCCGGCGGCGCCGGGTGCTCCGACGACACGATCGGGCACACGGGCTTCACGGGCACGGGTCTGTGGATCGACTTTGCCCGCAGCATCGCCTGGACGCTGCTCACGAACCGCGTGCATCCGTCCCGGCACACGGACAGCGGGATCATGGATCTCAGGCGCGCGACGGGGAAGGCCGTCGCGCAGGGCCTCGGATAAGCGACGGACCGCGACGGCCGTCCCACCCTGAGCCTCATCCTGAGGAGCGGCGAAGCCGCGTCTCGAAGGTGGGCTCCAGTCCGCCCGCTTAAGGTACGCCCACAGCGCGTGCACCTTGACAGGCGCCTCCCCCGAGGCCGGCTCGGATGGGGTCCTCCCACCCAAACCCCTCATCCTGAGGAGCGGCGAAGCCGCGTCGCGAAGGAGGGCTCCAGGTATCCGGCGGGTCCTGGAGGATCCTTCGAGACGCACCCTCCGGGTGCTCCTCAGGATGAGGCTCGGGGTGGGAGAGGCAGCCTGTCGGCCGATGGATGAGGTTCAGGGTGGGAGGAGCAGCCTGTCGGCCGAGCTCCAAGCTCTTTACAACGGCTTCAGGTTCCGCTCGATCGCATCCCGCCGGCCTTCGAGGAAGGGCGGCAGGGCGAGCTTTTCGCCCAAGGTTTCCAGCGGCTCGTCGGTCGCGAAGCCCGGGCCGTCGGTGGCGATCTCGAACAGGATGCCGTTGGGCTCGCGGAAATAGAGGCTCTGGAAGTAGAACCGGTCCACCGGTCCGCTGGAGGGCACCCGCAACGCCCGCAGGCGCTCGGCGCAGGCCCGGTAAGACGCCTCGTCGGGCGTGCGGAACGCCACGTGGTGCACGCCGCCGGCGCCCGGCTGGGCCGGGGGCAGGTCGGGCTCGACGCGTACGTGCAGTTCCGCGGCCGGACCGCCCGCGCCCATCTCGTAGACATGCACCGTGCGGGCGTCGTGGCGGAACTCGTGGGTCCGGCGCATCGCCATGAGCTGGGTGAGGATCATGTCGGTGGGACCGAGATCCGGCACCGAGATCGTGATCGGACCCAAGCCCCGGATCTGGTGCTCGGCCGGGACGGGGCTGCGCCCCCAGGGGTGGCCCTCGCCTGCGCCGTGATCGTCGACGAGGGTGAGGCGCTGGCCTTCCGGGTCCTCGAAGTCGAGCACCAGCCGCCCGCCGCGCTCGCGGACCTTGCCGTGCGAGACGCCCAAATCCGCGAAGCGCGCGACCCACCATTGCAGCGACGCCTCGCCCGCGACGCGCAAGCCCGTGCCCACGATGCTGTGCGTGCCGCGCCGCTCGCGGCCCACGGGCCAGTCGAAGAAGGTGAGGTCGGAGCCGGGCGAGGCGAGCGCGTCGGCGTAGAAGAGGTGATAGGCCGAGGTGTCGTCCTGGTTCACGGTCTTCTTCACGAGCCGCATCCCGAGACCTTGCGTGTAGAAGCGGTGGTTGCCCGAGGCGTCCGCCGTCACGGCGGTCAGGTGATGGATGCCGGTGAGCTGCATGGGCGCCTTCCGCGTTTCTGATTCGGGTGGCCCGGAAGCGACGCGAGACGAATGCCCCCGGGGTGACCTGCTAGATAGCCCGTGACCGCCGGGCTTACGACGGTTGGCGGTCACCCTCCCCTGCAAGAGCCGTTTGCAGGCGCGCCAATGGGCTGTGTGACGGACGTCATGCAGTCGGCACATCGCTCCCGTGCAGCACGCGGGCTTGTCTGCGCCACTGCAAGTGAGCACCTATCCACGACCTCTTTCGTGAATAGGCCAATATCAACATGATAAAGACGTGGTTTTCGCGGCCGCTCTGGCAGCGGGTGGCCGTCGCCTTCGCGCTCGGCATCCTGGCCGGCGCGCTCGTGGGCGACAAGGCGGCCGTGTGGTTCAAGCCGCTCGGGGACGTTTACCTGAATCTCGTCCGCATGGTCGTCGTGCCGCTGGTGTTCTTCACCATCGCGTCGAGCGTGGCGCGGCTGGCGGAAGCCGGCAACGCAGCGCGGCTCGGGGTTCGCACCATCGCGTGGTTCGCCGCCACGTCCGCGGTCGCGGTTCTCGTCGGCTTCGCCTTCGGGCATCTCGTCGATCCCGGCACCGGCCTCTCGAACCTGCCGCTGGGCGAGGTGAAGCCGCGCACGATCCCGACCCCGGTCGAGGTCCTGATCGGCATGATCCCGACGAACCCGATCAAGGCCATGGCGGACACCAACGTCCTCCAGGTGCTGGTCTTCGCCGGGATCGTCGGCGCCGCGCTCGTCTCGGCGGGCGAGAAGGCGGCAGGCATCCGCAGCCTCGTCGATCAGGGGACGGCGCTGGTCTTCCGCATCACCCAATGGGTGCTGCAGCTCACGCCGATCGGGACCTTCGGGCTCATCAGTTGGGTGGTGGGCCGCTACGGGCTCGCCTCGCTCGCGCCGCTCGCGAAGTTCATCCTCGCCATGTACCTCGCCTGCCTGTTCCACATCGTCGTGGTCTATGGCGGCCTGGTGAAGCTGCACGGCCTCTCGGCCGCCCGCTTCTTCCGCGGCGCGCTGCCGGCGCAGCAGATGGCGTTCGCGACCTCCTCGAGCCTGGCGACCCTGCCCATGACCCTGCGCAGCGCGGTCGAGCGCCTCGGCGTCCCGACCTCGTATGCGAGCTTCGCGGTGCCGCTCGGGGCCAACGCCAAGATGGACGGCTGCGGCGCGATCTATCCCGCGATCGCCTCGATCTTCATCGCGCAGTATTTCGGGCTCGAGCTCTCGCTCACCCAGTACGTGCTGATCGGGCTCACCGCGGTGCTGGGCTCGCTCGGGACGGCCGGCGTGCCCGGCACCTCGATCGTGATGCTGACGCTGACGCTCAACACCGCGGGCCTGCCGCTCGAGGGCATCGGCTACATCATCGCGATCGACCGCGTCGTCGACATGATGCGCACCGCCACCAACGTGACCGGCCAGCTCCTCGTCCCGGTGCTCGTCGCCAAGGAAGAGGGCATCCTCGACGAGGCCGTCTACAACGGCCGCACGGAAGGCCGCGTCGCGGAGGCGCAGCCGCAATCGATCGGCGGGCGGCTCGTCCCCGCCGAGTAGGCGGCGCATCTCAGCCGTCGTCGAAGCCCCGGAGCCCGGCTCCGGGGCTTTTTTGTCGCTTCAGCTCGGCAGCACGATGCAGGCGCCGCCGGCGCTGCGGATGCGGTTGCACAGGCCCTCCGCGGCCGTGCGGGTCGTGGCCGGCACGCGCACCCGGTAGAAGGTCCGGGTGCCGCGGCTGCGCAGGCGCGTGCCGATCACCATCGGACGCACGTCGCCGAGGAGACCGGCATAGCTGCGGCTGGCGCGCGCATACGAGGCCAGCGCCAGGTTCTTCGAGAAGTTGCCGGCGAGCTGCACGCCCCAGGGCGCGAGGCTGAAGGCGGTGGCGACGCCGGCGATCGGATCGTCGCGGCCGGGGCGGCGCAGGAGGGCCACCACCTGGAGGCAGGAGGCTGCGTTGCGGCTCGAGGCCGTCGCGGCGGGCTTGTCGTCCCCCTTGCCGTCACCCTTGTCGTCACCCTTGGCGGACTCGCCTGGGGACGGCTCGTCGTCCGCGGCCGCCGGCGCCCGCGCCCGGCGCTCTTCGGCCCAGTCCTCCGCGGAGCGGCCGGTGATGCGGGCGACGTAGGCGCGCGTCTGCTCCGGGAGCCCGCCCCGCTCGGCGAGCCAGTTCGCGACCCGGCCCGGGCCGCCGTTATAGGCCGCGGCCGCAAGCCCGATATTGCCGAAGCGACGGACATGGTCGCGCAGGAGCTCCGCCGATTTCGGGATCGCCTGCTCGGGGTCGAAGGGATCGAGGAGCCCGCGCTCGGCCGCGGTGCCCGGCATGAACTGCGCCACCCCTTGCGCGCCCGCGGGGCTCACCGCGCCGGTGCGGAAGCTGCTCTCCTGCCAGATCAGGCGGGTGAAGAATTCTACCGGCAGGCCGTGCCGGCGCGCCGAGGCGTCGATGAGGCGGCAGAGCGCCTGCTGCACGGTCTCGGTGCCGCCGGCCGCGGGCGCCGCTGCGGCGGCCGGCTCCGCCCGCGGAGGGCCCACGGGCGGCGCCTCGGGCGCAGCCGTCGCGAGCCCGCCCGCGAGGATGCCGCACAGGGCCAGGCGCCACCGCATCGATCCGGTCTCTCCTCTGCTTCCCGGCGACGCTAACGCGCGAATCGCGGGCGCGGGTCCGGTCTTCGCGTGCATGTTTTCGAGGCGCGGGCCCCTCGACTCAGGGCGCGGCGCGGCCGTCAGTCGCCCTCCGGTGCACGCTCGCCGCCTCCCCGATCCAGTGCCGGAAAGCCGTCAGCCCCCGGTGCGGTGCCCGCCCGCCACCTCCCCGGTCTGGGGGCAGCGCAGCCGTCAGCCGCCCCTCCGGTGCACGCTCGCCGCCTCCTTGATCCAGCGCCAGAAGGCCTGGACCTTCGGGAGCTCCGCGGCCGCGGGCGGGCAGACGAGATAATAGCTGTAGGGGCTCGGCACGTCCGGGCCGAAGGGGCGCACGAGACGCCCGCTCGCGACGTCGTCGCCGATCAGCACGCTCGTCACGATCGCGACCCCCTGCCCGCCCGCGGCCGCCTGGAGGGCGAGGAAGGTGTGGGTGAAGCGCGGCCCCCGGCGCGGATCGACCCCGCGCACGCCGGCCGCGGCGAGCCATTGCGGCCAGCCGATCATGTCGGGAATCGTGACGTCGCCCTCCTCGTGCAGGAGCGTGTGGTGGACGAGGTCTTCGGGCCTGCGCAGGGGATGCTCGCCGCCCGCGACCAGCGCCGGCGCGCAGACGGGAAAGAAAGTCTCCTCCATCAGGAGCTCGGACATGAGGCCCGGATAGCCGCCGCGCCCGTAGCGGATCACGAGATCGACCTCCTCGCGGGCGAAGTCCGTCATGGCGTTCGAGGCCACGACCCGGACGTCGAGGCCCGGGTTCTGTGCCCGGAAGGCGCCGAGGCGCGGGATGAGCCATTGCGCCGCGAAGGAATGGATCGTGCTCACGGTCAGCACATGGGCGTTGTCCTGCTGGACGAGCCGCCGCGTCGCCTCCGCGAGCTCGTCGAGGAGGCGGGACACGCTGGCCGCGTAGCGCTGCCCGGCCAGGGTCAGGACGACGCCGCGGCTCGGCAGCCGGCGGAAGAGCGGCAGGCGCAGCCAGGCCTCCAACGCCTTCACGTGCTGGGCGACGGCGCCGGGCGTGACCGCGAGCTCGTCGGCCGCCGCATGGAAGCTCCCGTGCCGGGCCGCGGCCTCGAAGGCGCGCAGGGCATTCAGCGGCGGGAGCCGGCGGCGATCCGTATGGGAGGGCGCGTGCATGGAGGAGTTTTTCTAGGCCGAAAGCCGAGAAGTTCTCGTTTGCGGAGGGGGCCGATCGGGAGGATCCTAGTCGTCATCGGGCCTCATTGCCACAGGTGAACTATGCCGACGACCCTCACCCTCCGGACCGCGCCCCACCCCCTCGCCATCGGACGTACCCCAGTCGCGCAGCCTCTCCTCGGCGCGCTCGTTACGGACGCCAACCGGCTCCTGCTCCGCGGCGTCGAGACCCTGGAACGCTGGGGCGCCCGCCATGGGCAGCGGCGCGCGCTGCTGTCGCTCTCCGACCACCTCCTGCACGACATCGGCCGCTCCCGGGCCGACGCCGAGGCGGAAGGCGGCAAGCCGTTCTGGCGGGACTGACCCCTCCCCTCCAGGCCCAGACGAAAGCGCCGCGGCCCGGGCCGCGGCGCTCCGCCGTTGCGGAGCGGTCCGCAAGGGCGCCCGCCCTCGCGGCCCCGTGATCGTCCGCGTCCGCAAAAGCGCCTTGTTGTCCCGCTTCTCTCGGCCTCTCGCGAAGGCGATGCGCCCCTTCGCCGCTGCAAGGCCGTTCATCTCCGTGACATCTCTCCGGCATACACTCGCCCTGCCGAATCGCACCCGCGCGCAGGACCTGCCCCCGTCCCGCCGCACGGGGAAGCGGACGGCAGCCACGCGGTACACGCGCGCCAGGGGCCCGATGCATCCGATCAAGCTGCCGTTTCGCGCTCAGGCGCCGGGGCCGGTGCACCCGAAGGCGGCGGGCCTGCTCCGCGAGGGCCGGGCCCGATGAGCACGATCCTCGTCAAGATCTTCGCGACCGCGCTCACCTTGAGCCAGGTCACGGTCGCGCCCGAGGCCGTGAAGACGAGCTTCGATCCGGTGCGCGACCGGGCCGCCGTCACCCAGATCCTCAAGGACGGCTGCACCCACATGCGCCGGGCCTTCGACATCGAGGACATCAATCTCGACGAGCTGATCTCGACCGCGATGGAGGACCCGCAGGCCGTGGCGGGCGACGTCAAGGTGCTGCAGGGCATCTCGTTCACCGACCTCCACAAGGCCTACCAGGTCTATTGCAAGGGCGAGGCCGCGGAGCCGCCGGTCGATCTCGGCGAGGTCATCAACTACTACAACGGCGCCGTCGCCGACCTGCCGGACCACAAGAAGCTCAAGGGCATCAGGCTCCCCGGGGTCAGCACGATCCTCGACGGCGACGGGCGCGCCTTCGCGGAGGTCCACGAGCCCGACCATCGCCGGATCTGGGTGCCCCTCAAGGACATCCCCGAGGTGGTCCAGAAGGCGTTCGTGGCCGCGGAGGACAAGCGCTTCTTCCAGCACAAGGGCATCGACGAGCGCGGGGTGATCCGCGCCTTCATGGGCAACCTCACCCAGCCGGGCCGGCCGCAGGGCGGCTCCACGATCACGCAGCAGCTCGTCAAGAACCTGCTCGTCGGCGACGACGTCACCTACGAGCGCAAGATGCGCGAGATGATCGTCGCGACCCGGATCGAGGGGACGCTCTCGAAGGCGGAGATCCTGGAGATCTACCTCAACTCGATCTATCTCGGCCGCGCCTCCTGGGGCCTCGAGATGGCGGCGAAGAGCTATTTCGGCAAATCCGCCAAGGCCCTCACGGCGCAGGAGGGCGCGCTGCTCGCGGCGCTCGCCAAGGGGCCGAACTTCTACAACCCGGAGCGCCAGCCGGTGCGCGCCCGCGAGCGTCTCGCCTACGTGCTCACCCGCATGCGCGAGGACGGGGTCCTCACCGAGGCCGAGGTGAAGCAGGCCGTCGAGGCGCTGCCGCGGCTCGCTGCCTTCGAGCGCCCGCGCCGCACCACCGGGTTCCATTTCGTCGACCACCTCGCCCGCGACGCCCGCACGGTGGCGAGCCTCGACGGCGGCCTCACGGCCTCGTCCTACACGGTGCGCTCCACGATCCTGCCCGACCTCCAGGAGGCCGCGGAGGCCGCGCTCCAGGACGGGCTCGCTCGCTACGAGCTGAGCGCCGGCCGGCACCTGTTCTCCGGCGCAGAGACGAACCTCGCCGACGCCGTGAGGGCGCTCGAATCCGCCGGGAGCGCGCGCGCGCCGGAGCCCGAGACCCCGAGTCCCCGCGGCCAGGCCGCCGGACGGCGGGAGGCCGCGAGGGCGCCCGCGGAGCCGCCCGCCTGGCAGCGGGCGCTCCAGGCCGCGCGCCTGCCGCTCTACGACGTGCACTGGCCCGCGGGAATCGTCGTGCAGGCGGGGCGCGACAGCACCCGGATCGGCCTCAAGGACGGGCGCACCGTGACGCTCTCGGGTGCCAACGCCGCGGTGCGGCGCAGCCTCAAGCTCTACGACGTGGTGCGCGTGCAGGTCACCGAGGCCAAGGGGCAGCCGTTGCGCGCGGCCCTGCGCGGCAAGCCCGACGTGCAGGGCGGCGCGGTGGTGCTCGAGAACCGCACGGGCCGCATCCTCGCCATGGTGGGCGGCTTCTCCTACCCCCTGAGCCAGCTCAACCGCACCACCCAGGCCCACCGCCAGCCTGGCTCGGCCCTCAAGCCGATCACCTATCTCGCGGCCCTGGCGCGGGGCCTGCAGCCCAACACCCTGATCTGGGACAGCCCCGTGACCCTGCCGCCGGTGGGCGGCGGCTCGCGGGCCAAGGATTACTGGACGCCGAAGAACTACGACGGCGGCGCGGCCGGGCTGATGACCTTGCGTCGGGCGCTCGAGAACTCGAAGAACCTCGTGACCGCGCGCCTCCTCGACGGCGGCATCGCGGGCGAGCCCGAGACGAGCCTGGAGCGGGTCTGCGAGCTCGCCCTCGAGGCGCAGCTCTACGCCGATTGCGAGCGCTACTACCCCTTCGTGCTCGGCGCCCAGCCGGTGCGGATCCTCGACCTCGCGGCCTTCTACGCCGCGATCGCCAACGAGGGCGCGCGGCCCTCTCCTTTCGCGATCGAGTCGATCGAGGAGGCGGGCCGCGTCGTGTACCGGCGCAAGCCCGCAGGGCCGGTCGCGCTCGCCTCCGCCGACCGCGCCGCCTTCTTCCAGCTCAAGACCATGCTCCAGGGCGTGCTCCAGCGCGGCACCGCCGCGCCGATCCGGCACCTCGCGCCTTACGTTGCCGGCAA
This sequence comes from Microvirga sp., assembly GCA_036263675.1. GTDB lineage: Bacteria > Pseudomonadota > Alphaproteobacteria > Rhizobiales > Beijerinckiaceae > Microvirga. Next base: position 92,219 of record DATAGO010000070.1, read on the forward strand.
GACCGGCACGAGCGACAACGAGAACGACGCCTGGTTCGTGGGCTTCACCAACGAGGTCACGGTCGCGGTCTGGGTCGGCTACGACAACGCGCAAGGGCGCCGCACCCTGGGGCGCGGCCAGACCGGCGGCAAGGTCGCGGTGCCGATCTTCGAGCGCATCATCGAGGCCGCCTGGGCGATGCATGCCCCGCGCACCGCGCTCGCGCCGCCCTCTCCGGAAGCCGCGCGCCAGCTCGTCGCGCTTCCGGTCGACCTGCGCAGCGGCGACCGCCTCGGCGCAGGCGGCTTCCGCGAGTGGTTCCGCCTCGACCGCATGGGGCGCCTCGGCGACACCCAGTTCCGCCTCGTGCCGCGCGAGGAGGCCTATGCCTACCGCGAGCCTGACGTGTGGAGCGACGGCGAGGCGGCCGGCGGCGGCTGGGGCTTCGAGGAGGACCGCGGCGGCCCCTTCGCCTCCGCGCCGCAGCGCAACCCCTACGCCGACCCGCGCCAGGGCGATCCGTGGTCGAACCCGTCCCGACGCGACCCGCGCGCCGCCGACCCGCGCTATGCCGATCCCCGGTCCTGGCAGGGCCCCTTCGCCCGCCCCTGGTGGGAGGGGACGACGCCGACCCCGCGCCCGCGCCGGGTCGATCCCGACTATTTCTGGGGCCGCGATCCGACCTTCTGACGCGCCCCGCGCTTCGACACCACCCAACGACTGGAAGGACCTCGTCCGTGCGCCCCGCGCTTGCCCTCGCCGCCCTGTTGACCGCCGCGTCCTGTCTGCACGCCTCGCCTCTGCACGCCCAGGACTTCCGCATCGAGGAGGTGCCCGCGGTCGCGTCCCTCGACCCCTCCCGGATCAAGCCGCGCACCATCGCGTTCAGCGACCACCGCACCGACGAGCTGGCGGATGCCGGCACCGGCCTGCTGCGCTTCCAGGACTGGGCCCGCGCCCGGCCGGCCCAGAAGGCGCTCCTGAGTCTCTACCCGGCCTACCAGGAGCCGACCGTCACGGTCTCGGTCAACGGCATCACCAAGCCCTGGCTCGAGAAGCTGCACGTCTACGTCGCCGAGGCCCGCTTCGCCGTCGACCGGGCGCCGGGCGCCATCGACCTCGCGCGCTACGCGAGGCTCGACTTCATCGAGCGCCTCGACCCCTCGATCAAGCACCGGCTGATCCGTCCCGAGGACGTCCTGCCCCACAAGGATCCGGAGCTCGCCTACAACCGCCACCCCGCCCGGCGCTGGTGCGAGGCGCCCGGCGCGCTCTGCATCGAGTCCCGCTACGCGCTCGAAGGCAAGCTCCCCGTGGGGATCCGGCTCGCCAACAAGCTCGAGGAGGGCGGCAAGAAGGTCGCCGACTATCTCGAGTTCCAGAGCGAGCTGCGCGCGCTTCCTGCCGCGGAAGCCGCAGCCCAGGGCTGGGACAAGCTCACCGGCCTCGCCACGCCCGTGACGGGCGCGCTCGAGCAGAACCTGTTTTCGGTCAACCAGGTGATCCAGTTCGGCAAGCTCGTCGCCGTGCTCCAGGCCCACCCGGGCGATCCCGCCAAGACGGTCGCGACCGTGTTCATGGTGCTCGCGGTCGAGAGCGACGTGCTGGAGAAGAAGAAGGAATACGAGCGCGTGCCGGTGCTGCGCAACCTCGTGCCCGCGCAGGTCCTGATGGGCAACTCGTCCTTCAACACCGGCACCTCGATCAGCGCCGGCCTGCCGGACTATTCCCGCAACCGGATCAAGGCCATCGCGGGGCTTTTGGAGAAGCCTTAGATCTCCAGGGGATCAGAAATCCCCGAGCAAAAGCTGCGCGCGCGGCGGCTTCGCGCCTTCCGGGCGCTTGCGGGTCCTGGCGTCGCCGGACCGCGCCTTGGCGGCGTTCCGCGCCGGCCTGGGCTTCGTGCCCACGCCGCGGCTCATGCGGTCGAGGGCCTTGTCGCGGGCGATCGCTTCCGGGGCGTTGGGATCGTCCGAGAGCCACTTGCCGCGCTTGATGACCTCGTTGACCCGACCCTGGTTGACCCCGAGCTGGAACGCGATCTCCTGCTGGGTCATGGTCGTGGTGCCGTGCAGCTCCAGGATCTGGCGCGCGAGGTCGGGCGTCATCTTGCGACCCGTGACGCGCCGCGCCGGCGCGATGGTGCGCTTGGCCCGGTCGCGCTCCCGGAGCTTCTCCAGGATCGCGAGCGCCATGTGCATGCCCTGCTCGCGCAGGGCCTCCTCGAACTCTTTCAGCGTCGCCATCGGGTGTTGAACGCTCCTCGACCGGCCCCGCGCCGGGGATGAGACTCGCGCGTTTCCGTCAGGGGATCAACGGGTTCGCAGGCGTTCCGGTTTCGTTTTCCACCGGTTAACGGGGCGGGACGGGGGGCTGGCGGCTGGCGGGAAGCGGGAATGCGGGTGGATGCAAGCTGTCCGGACGACGTTCCATGGGGCGCCTCATGCGCATTTCCGGGCGGGGTTCGCGCACGCGCGAGGCCCTACTCGATCACGTCGTCGGTGCGAGCGAGAAGCGAGGCGGGAATCGTGATGCCGAGCGCCTTGGCCGCACTCAAATTGATCGTCAGCTCGAATATGGTCGACTGCTGAACCGGCAGGTTGTTCGGCTTTTCGCCTTTGAGAATACGACCGACGTAGTTGCCTGCGTGGCGGTAGGCACCGGAGATGCTCGCACCATAGCTGATCAGGCCGCCGGCTTCGACGAAATCGCGCAGGTCATAACTTGCCGGAATGGCATGGCGAGCTGCGAGAGCGACCAGTGCTCGCCGATGGCTGGTGAAGAACGGGCTGCCGCTCACCAAGAGGGCTCCGGCACCCGCCTGGACGACCTTTGCGAATGCCGCATCGAAGTCGCGCTCGCTTGCGACGTTCACGGCGATAATCTCCCGCCCCAGGGCGCGGCCCGCCGCCTCCACGTTCAGCAACGTGTTTTCGCCAAGGGCGTAGTTCGGATCAAGGAGCACGGCGATGGGGGTGCCCTTGGGAGCCAGCTCGTGCAGCAGCTCCAGCCGTTTCTCGTCGAGGACGCTGCCGGCGAAAAAGGTAATACCGGTGACGTTGCCGCCCGGTCGGCCGAGGTTGGTGACGAGGCCGCTCCTGACGGCATCGGCACCGGACACGAACACGATCGGGATGGTCGTGGTGGCGTCCTCGACGGCCTGCACCGCAACGCCATTGCTGACGATTGCAGCCACCTGCCGTTGCACCAGATCGGCCGCGAGGCTCGGCAGCCGATCCAGTTGATTGTTCGCGAAGCGATACTCGATCGCGACGTTCTGGCCTTCCACGAACCCGGCCTCGCTCAGGCCTTTGCGAAAGGCTGTCACGAGATGCGTGAACGGGGCCGCCGGCGTGCTGCGCAGGAAGCCGACCACCGGCATCGCTGGCTGTTGTGCGCGGGCAGCAAGCGGCCATGACGTGGCTGCGCCCATCAGCACGATGAATTCCCGTCGCCTCATGGATAACCTCACCGGGCCAGCAGGATCGGACCCGCAGCCTACTCCTATCGGCAGCGGTGGGAAGGGAGCGGTCCCGTATGCGCGCTTTTGCGAAAGCAAGCCCGGTTCATTTTGGGCATGCCCTTCCTGAACCGCCCGTCCACCGGTCCAAAACGGCAAACCCGGCCGTCCAACCGAACCGGCGTCCAGCAAAACCACCCGAAGGGAACCGGTCGCAGCCTCCCAATCGCGCCGTGCTCCAACCGGCCACGCCCCAGCCGAAGCGGCAGTACGCCCCCTTACGCCCCCGCCTCGCCGCTCCGCTCCCGGATCGCCGCCACCCATTGCTCCGGTGCTTGAGCGCCCGAGATCGCCCAGGTCTGGTCGACGATGAAGAACGGCACGCCCTGGATGCCGAGGCCGCCGGCCTGGCGTTCGAGGTCGGCCACGTAAGAGGCGAGGCCCGTGTCGCGGATCGCCATGAGGGCGGTCCTGCGGTCGATGCCGGACGCGGCGGCGATGTCGCCGAGCACCTCCTCGTCGCCGACGTCCCGCCCGTCCTCGAAATAGGCCTTGAACAGGGCCTCGACGACGGCGTCCGATTTGCCCTCGCTCGCCGCGAAGGCGATGAGCTGGTGGGCGCGGCGGGTGTTGGGGGTGCGGGCCTGGCGGCCGAAGGCGAAGGGCACGCCCTCCTCCTCGCCCAAGGCGGTGAGCTGCGCGTCGTACTGCGCGGCCCGCTCGGCGCCAAACTTGGCCTCGCGATAAGCCCCGCGCTCCATGCCCTCCTGCGGCATGTCGGGGTTGAGCTCGTAGGGCAGCCACTGGATCTCGGCCGGCCGGTCGAGCTCGGCGAGCGCCCGCTCCAGGCGGCGCTTGCCGAGGTAGCACCAGGGGCAGACCACGTCGGAGACGATCGCGATCGTGAGGGGCTTGGCCATGGGATCTCCTCGCAGCGATCCCGCGACCGCCCGACGAGACACCTGGGCCGCCGGAGGCTTTCCTTCAAGGGCCGAGCCGCCGTCGCAGCCCGGGGCCGTCAGGCCGCCACGGTGCCGGCGAGCGCGCGCTCGTAGAGGCGGCGCGCGCTTTCCTGCGTGATCGGCACCGGATTGCCGCCGGCGGTGGGATCCTCGGGCGCCATGGCGGCCATGAGGTCGAAGCGCTCCGTGCCGACCTTGAGGCCCGTGAGCGTGTGGGGAACCCGCAGCTCCTCGCGCAAGGCGAGAACCCAGTCGAGGAAGGCCTCGAAGCGGGGTTCCAGGCCGAGATAGGCGGCGAGCCGCTCGATCTTCGGTGCGATGGCCTCGCGGTTGTAGACGAGCACGTAGGGCATGAAGACCGCGTTGGTGAGCCCGTGATGGGTGTCGTAGAGGGCGCCGAGCGGATGCGAGAGGGCGTGGATGGCGCCCAACCCTTTTTGGAACGCGGTCGCCCCCATGGCGGCAGCCGACATCATGTGGGCGCGCGCCTCGATGTCGGCGCCGTCGCGGTAGGCGCGCGGCAGGTACTCCTTCACGAGCCGCATGCCCTCGACCGCGATGCCCTCGGCCATCGGGTGGTAGGAGGGCGCGCAATAGGCCTCCAGGCAATGGGCGAGCGCGTCGAGCCCGGTGCCCGCGGTGATGTGGGGCGGCATCCCGATTGTGAGCTCGGGATCGCAGATCGTGATCTTCGGCATCATCAGGGGATGGAAGATCACCTTCTTGGTGTGGGTGCTTTCCTGCGTGATCACGCCCGCGCGGCCGACCTCGGAGCCGGTGCCGGCGGTCGTCGGCACGGCGACGATCGGGGCGATCCCGGCGGGGTCGGCGCGGGTCCACCAGTCGCCGATGTCCTCGAAATCCCACATCGGCCGGGTCTGGCCCGCCATGAAGGCCACGACCTTGCCGGCGTCCAGCGCCGACCCGCCCCCGAAGGCCACGACGCCATCGTGCCGGCCCGCGCGCAGGACTTCGAGGCCGCGGGCGATGTTGGACTCGACCGGGTTCGGCTTGATCTCGGAGAACAAAGCGGCCTGGAGCCCCGCAGCCGTCAGGCTCTCCAGTGCCCGCGCGGTCATGGGTTGGGTGGCCAGGAACGGATCGGTGACGAGGAGCGGCCGGCTCATGCCGGCGGCGCGGCAAGCTTCGGCGAGCTCCGCGATGCGGCCGGCGCCGAAGCGGATCGCGGTGGGGTAGTTCCAGTTCGCGCGGGGAGAGGCGGTCATGGCGGGGCTCGGTCGGATGGATTGGCGGGCGTCAGGCGAGTTGGCGCAGGTGATACGATTTCGGCCGGGTCACCGAAAGGTAGCCGAGGCGCGACAGGCTCGCGCCGCGGCCGGTGTCCTTGACGCCGGTCCAGGCCAGCCCCGGATCGAGGTAGTCGGCGCGGTTCATGAATACGGTGCCGGTCTCGAGCCGCTCGCCGAGGCGCTCCGCGGCCTCGACGTCGGAGGTCCAGATCGCGGCCGAGAGGCCATAAGGAGAATCGTTCATGAGGCGGACCGCCTCCTCATCGTCCGCAACCTTCATGATGCCGACCACGGGGCCGAAGCTCTCGTCCCGCATCACGCTCATGGCGTGGGTCACGCCGGTGAGCACCTGGGGCGCGAGGTAGGCGCTGTCGCCGGTGTCGGCGGAAAAAGTCTTGGTGTCGATATGGGCCGTCGCGCCCGCCGCCACGGCCTCGGCCGTCTGGCGGCGCACGAGGTCGGCGAAGCGCCGGTGGGCCATGGGCCCGAGATTCGTCGCCTCGTCGAGGGGATTTCCGAGACGGTAGCCCCGCACGAGCTCGACCGCGCCCTCGACGAACGCATCGTAGCGGCTCTCGTGCACGTAGATCCGCTCGATGCCGCAGCAGCACTGGCCGGAATTGAAGAAGGCGCCGTCGACCACGTTCTCGATCGCGTGCGCGATGTCGGCGTCCGCCCGCACATAGGCCGGGTCCTTGCCGCCGAGCTCGAGCCCGAGGGAGGTGAAGCTGCCGGCCGCCGCCCGCTCGATGGCGCGCCCGCCCGTGACCGAGCCCGTGAAGTTGCAATGGTCGACGAGGCCGTTGCCCAGGATCCGGCTCGTCTGGTCGTGGCTCAGGGTGAGGTTCTGGAACACGCCCCGCGGGAGGCCGGCGCGGTCCATGGCGGCCTGGAAGCGCTCGCCCGCCAGGATGGTCTGCGAGGCGTGCTTGAGCAGCACCGCGTTGCCGGCGACGAGCGCGGGCACGATGGTGTTGATCGCGGTCAGGTAGGGGTAGTTCCAGGGCGCGACGACGAGCACCAACCCTAAGGGCTCGCGCTTGATCACCCGGCGGAAGCCCGGCCGCTCGTCGTCGGGCGGCATGTCGGCGAGGCTGTCTTGAGCGATCCGCACCATGTGGCGCGTGCGCTCCTCGACGCCGCGGAACTCGCCGCCGAAGCGCACCGGCCGCCCCATCATCTGGGCGAGCTCGGGCACGACCTCCTGGTTCATGGCCATGAGCTCGTCGAGGGCCCGTAAGGTCAGCGCCTGGCGCTCCGCGAGCGGCACCGCGCGCCAGGACTTCTGCGCCTCCCGTGCGGTCGCAATCGCGGCCTCGACGGCGGCGTCGGTCATGATCGGACGGCGAACGAACTCGCGCCCGTCGACGGGGGAGATGCAGACGATGTCGGTATCGGCCATGGGGGTCTCAAGGGCGAGTGGCGAGTGGCGAATGGCGAATGGCGAATGGCGAATGGTGCATAGAAGGGAGTTGCCGCCCTGTCATCCCCGCAGAGGCCTCGATGCCAGGTCCAACCTCCGTGTCATCCCCCATTCGCCATTCGCCACCCACCATTCGCTAAATGATCTCGAAATACCGCGCCATCTGCCAGTCCGTGATCGCCTTGTTGGCCTCGCGCTGCTCCCATTCGCGCGTCGCCGCGTAATGGTCCACGAAGGTGTCGCCGAACAGCGCGCGAGCGGCTTGTGAGCCGCGCAGGCGCTCGGCCGCCTCCCCCAAGGACCGCGGCAGCGCCCGCTCCTTGGGGTGCTCGACCGCGTAGGCGTTGCCCTGGATCGGCTCGCCCGGGTCGATCCGGTTCTCGATGCCCCACAGCCCCGAGCCGATCGCGGCGGCGAGCGCCACGTAAGGATTGATGTCGGCCGCCGCGACCCGGTACTCGACGCGCTGCGACTTCTCCGAGCCCGGGATGACGCGCAAGGCCGTGGTGCGGTTCTCCACGCCCCAGGCCGAATCCGTCGGCGCCCAGAAGCCGGGGATGAGGCGGGTGTAGGAGTTCACCGTGCAGGCCACCATGGCGAGGAGCTCCGGCATGAGCTGCTGCTGCCCGCCCACGAACCAGCGCATGGTCTGCGACATCCCGTGCGGCGCGTCCGCATCGTAGAACGCGCCCTTAGCCGTCCTGATGTCGCGCAGGGAGGCGTGGAGGTGGCCGGACTGACCCGGCCAGTCGCGGGACCATTTCGCCATGAAGGTCGCCATCCAGCCGCGGCGCTGGGCCAGGATCTTGGTGAAGGTCTTGAACAGAGCCGCCTTGTCGGCCGCTTTCAGCGCGTCGTCGACCCGGATCGCGGCCTCGAGCACGCCGGGGCCGGTCTCGGTGTGGAGCCCCTCGATCTCGAAATCCATGTCGCGCCCGAGCCCGAGAAGCTCGTGGTAGAAATCCGAATGCACGCCCGCGCGCAGCATCGAATAGCCGAAGAAGCCGGGGGTGATGTTTTTCAGGCCCCGATAGCCCTTCTCTCGCACCGAATGGGGCGTCTCCTCGAACAGGAAGAACTCGAACTCCGCCGCGGCCGAGACCGCAAAGCCCATGTCGGCGGCCTTGGCGAGCACGCGCCGGAGCGCCCCGCGGGGACAGGCGGCCTCCGCATAGCCGTCGAACTCGGCGAGGAACAGCGGCAGGTTGTCCTCGAACGGGATGAGCCGCATGGTCTCGGGCAGGACGCGCACCGAGGCGTCGGGATAGGCGGTGTGCCAGCCCGTCAGCGTGGTGTTGTCGTAGAGCTGGTCGTTCGAATCCCAGCCCATCACCACGTCGCAGAAGCCGAAGCCCTTCTCGAGGGCCGACTCGAACTTGTCGCGGGCCATGTACTTGCCGCGCATGATGCCGTCGACGTCGAACAGGCCGACCTTCACGAAGGGCAGGTTGCGCTCGCGCACGTAGGCGGCCGCATCGGCGGCGTTCTTGATCGTCGGGGTTTCCATCGGGAGGCCTGGGCTGCTTGATGTGGGGGCGCGGGATCCCGCGCCTCCGGGGTTCAGACGGACTTGTAGGACGTGGTGCCCTTTGAGAGGGCGAACTCCTCCTCCGGCGAGAGGATGAGCCGGTTGCGGCCGACGAGAAGGAAATACGCCATCATGACGGCGTAGTAGATCGCGACCCCAATGACGCCGTTGCGGAACACCGGGTCGGTGAGCTGGAACACCAGCGTCACCGCCGCGATCCCCATGGTGACCATGGCGCCGGCCGAGCCGAAGGGGCTGACATAGGGCCGGTGGATGTGGGGGAATTTGCGCTTGAGCTGGATGTAGCTCATGCCCTGCATGAAATAGGCGAGCATCGCGCCCGCGACCGCCATGTTGAGGAGCGTGCCGCCGATGAAGGCGCCGCCCGCCTCCGCCCCGGCCGAGAACCACACCACGAACATCACCACGAGCCCGAGCACCGCGCCGGCGATCAGCGCGAGATGCGGGGTCTTCCGCGCGCCGTGGGTGACGGACAGGAAGCTCGGGAAGTAGCCCGCGCGGGAGAGCGAGTAGATCTGCCGCCCGAAGGCGAAGATGATGGTGTGGAACGAGGCGATGAGCCCGACGAGCGCCACGAGGGCCAGCACCTTGGCGGCGCCGGAGCCATAGAGGGTGCGGAACCCGTCGAGGAGCGGCTCGCCCGATTTGGCCAGACCGGCCGCGCCGGGCGCGATGCCGGTGTTGAGGAACAGCACCAGGACAGCCGAGAGGATCAGGGTGCAGATGCCGGCGATGATGCCCTTCGGCATGTCGCGCTGCGGGTCGTGCGATTCCTCCGCCGCGAGCGGCAATTGCTCGATGGCGAGGAAGAGCCAGACCGCGAAGGGCAGCGCGGCCAGGACGCCGTAGAACCCGTATGGCAGCCAGGGGCCGCCGCCGTTCGGCAGCTCCGCCCCGCCCGGCCCGATATTGAGTGCCCAGCGCCCGATGTCGAGCTGCCCCGAGACCAGCACGGAGCCGTAGAAGAAGGCGAGCACGGCGAGCGCCATCAGGGTGACCGCGACCGTGACCCGGAACGAGAGCTCGACCCCGACCACGTTGAGGGTCACGAAGAGCGCGTAGCCCAGCACCCAGTAGACCGGCTGGAACGCCGGCGGCGTGTCGAAGATCGCGGTGAGATAGGTGCCGATGAAGTAGACGATCACCGCGGGCGTGAGCACGAACTCGATGTTCTCGGCAACGCCGGTGACGTAGCCGGCCCAGGGCCCCATGGCGGTGCGGGCGAAGGAATAGGCCCCGCCCGTGTGGGGCAGGGCGGGCGACATCTCGGCGAGCGAGAAGGTCAGCCCGAGATACATGATCGCGATGACCACCGTGGCGAGCGCCATGGAGCCGAAGCCCTGCGCGAGGCCGAGGTTCCAGCCCGAGTAATGGCCGGAGATCACCGCGCCGACGCCGAGCGCCCAGAGCGACCAGACCCGCGCGTGGCGCTTCAGGCGCCTCGCCTCGAAATAGCTCGCGTCCACTTTGGTGTAGGTCACGCCGGCGCCCGCCGCGCCCGGCGCCACCGGAACGTTCCCGCTGCTCTGGCCCACCGACATCCGTGCTCTCCTCGTCGATCGCCGTGTCGTCACCGTCCCATGCAGGGCGCGCGCCGCGCCTCGGGGCGCGAACGGCTCAGTTTGACGGGATCGCCGCGCGGAAGGCAACACGCGGCGCGAGGATCGCGGGGGAGAATCCGGGACCGCTTCAGGCGGAGCGCGGGACCGCGGCCGGCGCCGCGCCGGCGAGCCAGCGGTCGAGGAAGGCGTCGAGCCACAGGCGCACGTGCGGATCGTACTGGAAGCGCCCCTCGATCTGCCGCGCGCGGTCCTGGGCGCCGGGCAGGCTCAGGCGCTCGTGCGCCCGCACGGTCCAGCGGCAGATCATGGCGTGGGTGACTTCGGGGTGGAACTGCAGCCCGAAGGCGTTCGGGCCGACGCGGATCGCCTGGGTCGGAAAATCGTCGCCGGTCGCGAGCGTCTCGGCGCCGGCCGGGCATTCGAAGCCCTCCCGATGCCAGTGGTAGACGTGGGTGGGCCAGGGCGCGCCGGCCTCGCGCGCGAATGCCTCGCCGGCGTGCGTCGGCAGGAGCGGGTAATAGCCGATCTCGGCGCGGCCTTCCGGGTGCGTGTAGACCCGCCCGCCGAGATGCCGCGCCAGCATCTGGGCGCCGAGGCACAATCCCAGATACGGCGCCTCCTCGCGCAGGGGCACGGCGAGCCAGTCGATCTCCTGTTTGACGAAATCGTCCGGATCGTTGGCGCTCATGGGGCCGCCGAAGATCACCGCGCCCGCATGCCCCGCCATGGTGTCGGGCAGAGGATCGCCGAAGCGCGGGCGGCGGATGTCGAGCGGGTGGCCGCGCTCCAGCAGCAGGCGTCCGACGCGCCCGGGCGTCGAATGCTCCTGGTGCAGGACGATCAGGATCGGCTTCTTCGGGGGCTTGCGGCGCGGCATGGCGTCAGCCGGCGGGGAGCGCGGTGCGGCGAACGCGGCCGGGATCGGCCCCGAACTCCGGCACGCCTCCGTCCGCGCCGGACTGGTCCGGAGCGGGCTCGGAGCCGTATCTGAGGAAAGTGCGCAGGCGCGAGGGGAGAGCCATGGGGTGCGGAGTCGTGCTCTCTCCTGTATCGGGACTCCGCGCCGCGGCTGCAAGGGGCTGCGGCTGCAACCCGAGTCTGCATGGACGCATTGGTTCATCGGAGGCAGCCGGAATCCGATCCGGCCGCCTCCGGTCCGGTCGCGTCGCGGCCGGATCTCCTCCCGCCCGTCACCGTGGCTCCGGTCGCGGCTGAACCGCCTGCCGCCCGAAGGGGCCGAGAGTCCGCCCGATGCCCCGGTTCTACTTCCACATCAGAAGCGATTTCGGCTTCGCGCCCGATGAGGAGGGCCGGGACCTCCCCGACGGCCGGGCCGCCGTCGAGGAGGCCCTGAGGGCGGCGCGCTACATCATGCGGGCTCCGACCGGGCAGCAGCATGGGGCCTGGCGCGGCTGGATCATCCAGGTCGCCGACTACCATGGCGGACTGGTCTTCGTCCTCCCCTTCTCGTCGGTGCTCGAGATCTCGAAGAAGGACAGGAAGGCCTGAGCCCCGACAGACGGCGCGCGATCGCGGCCGGCCCGGATCGACATCCCGAAGAAGGACGGGACGGCCTGACCCGCCGGCCGGGTCGCACGGGAGCAGGATGCGGCGCGCCTCAGGGGCGCGCGCGCAGGAGCAGCAGGAGAAGTCCGTCGGCCAGGAAGGCGAGCGCGGCGGTCGCGGCCGCCCCTTGCAGGATATAGGCCTCGTTCTGGTTCTGGAGCCCGACGATGATCGGCGTGCCCAGCGTGCTCGCGCCCGCGAGCGCGCCGACCGCCGCGGTCGCGACCGCGAGCACGAGCGCCACCCGCAAGGCCTCCGCGATCACGGGAAGGGCCAGCGGCAGCTCCACCTCGCGCAGCACCTGCGCGGACGTCAGGCCCATGGCGCGTGCGGCGTCCCGGGCGTCGGGCGATGCGGTCTCGATGGCCGCCACGGTGCCGCGCAGGAGCGGCATGACGCAGTAGATCACGAGCGCCAGCACGGTGGGGGCCGGGCCGAAGCCGAGCACCGGAAAGGCGAGCGCCACCACGACCACCGGCGGCACCGCCTGCGCGGCCGCGACGAGCCGGTCCGCGAGCGGACGCCACTCCCGGCTGGCCGGACGCGTCACCGCGATCCCCGCCGCGATGCCGATGAATGCCGCGGGTCCGACGGCCACAGCCGTGATGAGGGCATGGGAGAGGCCCCAGCCGAGGAGCCGGTCCAGCGGATAGGCGGCCTTCGCGCCCAGGCCCGCCGCCGCGACGAGGAACCCCGCGACGCCCGGGAGCACGAGCAGCGCCGAGGCGACGGCAAGCGCCAGCATGAGGAGCCCGAGGCGCCGGCGCGCCTCCCCTCCCCCCGCGGGCGCGGGGAGCCGGGTTGCGTCCGTCACCGGTGCCGCCCGCGGGGCGACGGAGCCGTGCCTGCTCTCTGCGGGAGGGAGCGGGGCTCGGCCTGTCACCGGTGCCGCTCCACCAGGGCGTCGAGCGCGAGCGAACCGACGGGACCGGCGGCGCCCGCGACCGAGAGGCGCGTGACCCGCAGGGCGATCATGCGGGCGAGCGCCTCGCGCAAAGTGGCGTCCGGCGCGATCGCGGGCGCATCGACGAGGCCGGGCTCCATCACGGCGGAGACCGGGGTGAAGCGCAGGCGGTGCAGGGCCATGGTGTCGCCGCCGAAGAGATCGCGCACGAAGGCGTCGCCCGCCGCATCCGTGAGGTCGACCGGCCGGCCCGCCGCGACGACGCGGCCCTCGCGCAGCACCACGAGGCGGGTCGCGAGTTCGAGCGCCTCGACGGGGTCGTGGGTCACGAGGAGGATCGTCTTCCCCGTCTCGGCGTGGATGCGGCGCAATTCCGTGCGCAACGTGCGGCGCACGATCGGGTCCACGGCCCCGAAGGGCTCGTCCATGAGGAGGATGTCGGGATCGGCGGCGAGCGCGCGCGCCAGTCCCACGCGCTGCGCCTGCCCGCCGGAGAGTTCCGCCGGCCTGCGGCCGGCAAGCTCCGGCTCCAGCCGCACCAGCGCCAGGAGGGCGGCGACGCGCTCACCGACGCGGGCCTTCGGCCAGCCGAGGATCCGCGGTACGGTCGCGATGTTCTGCGCCACCGTGCGATGAGGGAAGAGCCCGACCGATTGGATCACGTAGCCGATGGAGCGCCGCAGGGCGGCAGGCTCCATGCCGGCGATGTCGCGCCCGCGCACCCGCACCCGGCCGCGGACGGGATCCACGAGGCGGTTCACGCAGCGCAGGAGCGTCGACTTGCCGGAGCCCGACGGTCCGACCAGCACCGCGAGATCGCCGGCCTCGACGGCGAGGTCCACGTCCTCCAGCGCCATGACGCCCCCGAAGGCGACCGAGACGCCCTCCAGCCGCACGGCCGCAGGACTGCTCCCGTCGGGATCCGGGCCGCTCACGCGCACGGCCGCCGGATGGCTCCTCTCGGGATCCGCGCCGCTCACGCGCACGGCCGCGGGACCGCTCCCATTGGGATCCGCGCCGCTCATACGCCCGCACCGCGGGCAGGCACGGGGGCGAGCGGCGCGTCGGCGATCGGGGCGGAGGCGACGCCCGGCAGCACGCCGAGCAGGGCGTCGGCGATCAGGGCGAGGGCGACGATCGGTAGGGCGCCGAGCAGGATGAGGTCGGGCGCGAGCTGCGACATGCCCTCGAACACCACCGCGCCGAGGCCGCCGGCGCCGATCAGCCCGCCGAGCGTCACGAGGCCGATGCTCTGCACCGCGGCGACGCGCAAGGCGCCGGCCAGCACGGGCAGGCTCAGGGGAATCCGCATTTCGGCGGTGATGCGCGCCTCGCCCATCCCCATGGCGCGCGCGGCCTCGACCGCGTCGGGATCGGCGGCGCGCAGGCCGCTCACGAGGCCGCGCACGAGCGGCAGGGCGAGATAGAGCCCGACCCCGAGGATCGCCGGGGTCGGCCCGATGGCGCCGAGGCCCAGGTCCCGCAACGAGGGAATGCCGCGCAGGAGGGCGGCGAGGAGCGGGATCAGGAGCCCGAACAGGGCGAGCGCCGGCACGACCTGCACGGCGCCGAGCGCGGCCGAGACCGCGGCCTCCGCGCGGGGCGAGCGGAACGCCGCCCAGCCGAGCGGCAGCGCCAGCGCCAACGCGAGGGCGAGCGCCGCGGCCGAGAGCGCGAGATGCTGACCCAACGCGGCGAGGACCGCGTCGCCGCGGGCGCGCAGTTCCACCGCGAGCGAGAGCCGGTCGAGGACACCCGCCGCGCCGACGAGGCCGACCAGCCCCGCGACCGCCGCGACCGTGCCGGAGGCGGCGCCGCGCCGGGCGAGGGCGCGCGCCTCCTCGAGCGCGAGCAGGAGGAGCGCCGCGCCCGCGATCCAGAACCCGGCGCCGAGGCTCACGCGCGCGGCCGACGGCCGGCCGGCGAGGAGCCGCTCGGCGCACAAGCCCGTCGCGGCGAGGATGCCGGCCGCCGCGGCGAGCGCGAGAGCGAGGCGCCAGCCCGGTCGGATCGGGGCGAGCGGGGCGAGCGCCGCGGCCGCGACGAGGCCGCCGACGAGCCAGGCGCCGGGGCCGAGCGCCGCCAGCGCCGACAGGCCCTGCCCCGGGAGGAGCCGGTTCGGAGCGAGCGTCACCCAGGGCATGAGGGCGAGCCCGGCGAGCGCGATCGCGCCGAGCGTCAGACGTAAGGCGCGCCCGGACGGGGGCCGGTCGGCGGGAACGGGGAGCACGGGCGGCACCGGGGCGGCCGCGGGGGGAGCGGGCCCGGCCACGGCGGGCTCGGGCTCCCCGCGGCTAGGGGTCAGCGCAGGAGGCCTTCGCCTTCGAGATAGGCCTTGGCGACGTCGCGCGCGGGCTTGCCCTCGACGGCGATCTGCGCGTTCAGCCCCTGCAGCCGGCTCATGGTGAGGGTGGCGAAGACCTTGGCGAGCGCCGGCTGGATCGCGGGGAAGCGCTGGAGCACGTCGGCGCGCACCACGGGGGCGGGCTCGTAGACGATCTGGGCGCCCTTGGTGTCCTCCATGACGACGAGGTCGAGGGCGGCGATCGCGCCATCGGTGCCGTAGACCATGGCGGCGTTGACCCCGCTCACCCCCTGCGCGGCGGCGCGCATGGTGACCGCGGTGTCGCCGCCCGGCAGCACCACGATCTGCTCGCGCGGCAGCTTGAAGTCGTAGACGCGCTCGAAGGAGGGAAGCGCCGCCGCGCTCTCCACGAACTCCGCCGAGCCCGCGAGCTTGATCGCGCCGGCCTGCTTCGAGAGGCGGGCGAAATCCTCCATGGTGGCGAGCCGCTCGCGCTTGGCGAGGTCCGCGCGGGTGGCGATGAGCCAGGTGTTGTTGGCGGGCGCGCGGTCGAGCCAGACGAGGTTGTGCTTCTCGCGGTCGAGGCGCCGCACGGTCTCGAAGGCGGAGGCCGCCGCCTTCCAGGCCGGGTCGTTCTCCATATTGTGAAAGAACGCGCCGTTGCCGGTGTATTCGGGATAGAGGTCGACTTCGCCCGAGAGCAGCGCGGTGCGCACCACCTTGGTGGGGCCGAGCTGAACCCGGCTCTCCACCGGCACGCCCGCCTTCTCGAGCACGAGGGCGATCATGTGGCCGAGGAGCGCGCCCTCCGTGTCGATCTTGGAGGCGACGATCACCCGGTCGCGCGTCTGCGCCGCCGCGCCCGCGGCGAGGCCGAACGTCAGGATCGAGGCCAGGACGAGGCGGCCCCAGGCGCGCGGAGCGAAGGTGAGGATGGGCATGGGGGTCTCCTGGGGCCTTGAGCGGACAAGCGCGAACGTCGATGCCACGGCGTGGCCTGTCTCAAGTGGCGCGGCGCGCGGCGCAGGTCAACGGAGGCAGGGTCCGCGCGGCCCGCATGTCGTCGGCGCCGGCGGGTCTGCAGGGCAAGCGGCACAATGCCCTGCCCCTGCGGAAACGAAGCCCTTTCGCGGCTGTGCCGGGAGGTGCTAGAAGCGCGCACGACTCCTGCTTCCGGCCAAGGTAATTACCCACGCCATCAGCAGGAGCGGTTTTAGGCGCTGACGGTAGCGAGGATGGTGCCGAAGATGGAGGCACCGGGTGTCAGACGGGCTGTATCAACGACGGTGCGCACCGCGGCCTCACCTTGAGCGGCCCACATG
>DATAGO010000071.1:0-75364 GCA_036263675.1 Microvirga sp.
GGAGAAGGGCACGGCACCAACGTGGCTCGCGAGGACCGCCCCTCTCCCGGCTCGCTCCGCTCGCCACCCTCCCCCGCAGAGGGGGGAGGGGGTTCGCGTCACTGTTGCGGCTCGACGATGAAGCGCCGTGCGGCGGCACGGCCGCCATCTGCCCTCTCCCCCCTTGTGGGGGAGATGGAGAGGGGGTACCGGGCCACCCTCTCTGTTCGAGGATAGATCGCTGCGCGAGCTTTCTTCCGGGAAGAGACAGGGAACGAAGGCGGATACACCGCGCTCCATCGACCGGCCCCTCACCCCAGCCCTCTCCCCGCAGGCGGGGAGAGGGGGCGCCCGGTGGGGAGAGGGGCGATCGGCCCCTCGAGGGGGGAGGGGATGCGCGCCCTTACCCCATCGCCCGCAGGTGCCGGATCGGCCGGCCCGGCGCGATGGTCTCGGCGGCCCGGGCGATGCCCTGCGCGTCGATGCCGTAGTGGCGGTAGAGGTCCGCGATCGTGCCCGTCTGGCCGAAATGCTCGACCCCGAGGGAGCGGGTGCGGTGGCCCATCACGGAGCCCAGCCAGGCGAGGGTCGCGGGGTGGCCGTCGATGACGGTGACGATGCCGCAATGGGCCGGCAGGTCGGCGAACAGGCGCTCGATGTGGCTCTTCGCATGCACGAGCCCGCGCTCCCGCGCCCGCTGCGCCGCGGTCCAGCCGGCGTTGAGCCGGTCCGCCGAGGTGATGGCGAGCAGCCCCAAGTCGCGCCGGTCCTCGGCCATGAGCCCGACCGCCTCGATGGCCTCGGGAGCCACCGCGCCCGTATAGGCGACCACGACCTGTGCGTTCGGTCCGGGCTTGCGCATCCAGTAGGCGCCGTCGACGATGTCCTGCGTCAGGCCTGGCGTCATCGTGCGCTGCGGCTGGTCGAGGGTGCGGGTGGAGAGGCGCAAGTAGACCGAGCCGCCGGTCTCGTCCCGCAGCCAGGATTTTTCCGAGACCTCGCCCTCGTTCTGCTCGCCCTCGCCGTGCTTCTGCAGATAGGCGAAAGCGAAAGCCAGGATGACGCCGAGTTCGTCCACGAAGGCCGGCTCGAAGGCGGCGAGCCCGTCCTGCGCCAGGCCGATCAGGGGCGAGGAGATCGACTGATGCGCGCCGCCCTCCGGGGCCAGCGTCACGCCGGACGGCGTCGCGACCAGGATGAAGCGCGATTCCTGGTAGCAGGCGTAGTTCAGCGCATCCAAGCCCCGGGCGATGAAGGGGTCGTAGAGGGTGCCGATCGGCAGGAGCCGCTCGCCGAAGAGCGAGTGCGAGAGCCCGAGGCCGGAGAGCATGAGAAAGAGGTTCATCTCGGCGATACCGAGTTCCATGTGCTGGCCCTTCGGGGAGAAGTCCCATGTGAAGGTCGAGGGGATGCGCTCCGACTTGAAGAGGTCGCGCATCTCCTGGCGCGCGAAGAGCCCGCGCCGGTTCACCCAGCCGCCGAGATTGGTCGAGACCGTCACGTCGGGCGAGGTCGTGACGATGCGCTCCGCGAGCGGCGCGTCGGAGCGCGCGAGCTCGCTCAGGATCAGCCCGAAGCCCTGCTGGGTCGAGAGCGCGGCCTGCTTGGGCACCGGCAGCTCCGCCGGCACCGGCACCACCGGCGCCTCGAAGCGGCGGGTGCCGCGCGCATTGAAGGGCACGCGGTCGAGGAAGCGCTGCAGGTCGGCCTCCGGCAGGCTGAGGCCCTCGAACCGGTCCCATTCATGGCCCGGGCGCACGCAAGCCTGCCTCTGATAGCCCTCCATCTGGGAGGGCGTGAGGAGGCCGGCGTGGTTGTCCTTGTGGCCGGCGAGCGGCAGGCCGTGGCCCTTCACCGTATAGGCGATGAACACCGTCGGCCGGTCGTGGTCGATCGACTCGAAGGCCTGGAGCAGGGACGGGAGATCGTGCCCGCCGAGATTGCCCATGAGACGCGCAAGCTCCTCGTCGGAGCGGCGCTCGATGAGGGCCGAGACGGGTCCCTGGTCGCCGAGGTCGTCGAGGAGACGCTTGCGCCACGCGGCGCCGCCCTGGAAGGTCAGCGCCGAATAGAGCTGGTTCGGAGCATGGTCGATCCAGTCGCGCAGGCGCTCGCCGCCTGGCTCGCGGAAGGCTGCCTCCATGAGCGAGCCGTGCTTGAGGATTACCACGTCCCAGCCGAAGGCGCGGAAGATCGCCTCGAACCGGGAATAGAGGCCCTCGCGGATGACGGCGTCGAGGCTCTGGCGGTTGTAGTCGATGATCCACCAGGTGTTGCGCAGGCCATGCTTCCAGCCCTCGAGCAGGGCCTCGAAGATGTTGCCCTCGTCCATCTCGGCATCGCCGACGAGCGCGACCATGCGGCCCTCCGGCCGGTCCTTCCCCCAGCCGCGCGCCCGCACGTAGTCCTGCACCAGCGAGGCGAAGAGGGTCTGGGCGACGCCGAGCCCGACCGAGCCGGTGGAGAAATCGACGTCGTCGATGTCCTTGGTGCGCGAGGGGTAGGATTGCGCCCCCTTGTAGCCGCGGAAGTTCTCGAGCTTCTCGCGGGTCTGGTGGCCGAGGAGATACTGGATCGCGTGGAAGACCGGCGAGGCGTGCGGCTTCACGGCGACCCGGTCCTCGGGCCTGAGCACCGCGAGGTAGAGAGCGGTCAGGATGGTGGAGAGCGAGGCCGAGGAGGCCTGGTGCCCGCCGACCTTGAGGCCATCCGTTCCGGGCCGGACGTGGTTGGCGTTGTGGATCGTCCAGCTCGACAGCCACAGGATCTTGCGCTCGAGCTCGGCAAGGTAGGGCAGGCGGGGATCGGTCATGACGGTCCTGACGGCTGTCGCGGGGCCGGCCCCGCCCGCGCGAGGGACGGCCGCCGGCCTTTTTCCATGGGGCGCGGAGCCTAGGCAGAACCCGCCGGCGGCGCAATCGCCGGCTGCGGCCGTCCGGCCCGTTCCCCATGCAGGGGTCAAGGCCGCGCTCTCCTGACGGCTCGGCTCGGAGGTTGACCGGCTCCGGTCAAGCGCCTATGTCCCCTGGCACCCGCAAGGACACCCTCGAGCGCGTAGCTCAGCCGGTAGAGCATCTGACTTTTAATCAGAGGGTCCTGGGTTCGAGTCCCAGCGCGCTCACCAACTATTTCAAGGGCTTAGCCGAGCTACCGGCCTCGGCAATGTCGGCCTTGCAATCCTGTAGCCACCACGCGCCTTGTTTGCTCCGCCGCCGCAGTCCCTGTGCTGGACCTGCCGGCCGCAGGAGGGGGGAGAGGTGGTATGGCCCTCCCTTGCAGCGGCAACCGTGCCGCCCGGCCGCCAGAAGCGGGCTGCCTCTGGCGATGCCGAGGCTTCACGCGGTGCCTGACACGCATGGTCCGTCGAGGTCTCGACCGCTGCGCCGTTTTCTGGAAGGCCGCACCCCAAGAACGCTTCGAGCACCGCATCGACAACGCCGGAAGCCACCCGGCGCGTGCTCGGAAGAGGCCTACGGAGGAACTTTGCAGTGACCCGCCTGCTCCAAGCCGCATCCCTGGTCCTTCTCGCCCTCGCGACGCTGCTGCCGGGCGCGGCAGCGGCCCAGCGCCTGTCGGATCGCCCGATCTTCATCATCGTGCCGTTCACGCCAGGGAGCGGGCCGGACGTCCTGGCCCGTATCGTTGGCGAGGAGTTGCGCAAGCGCTGGAACCAGCCTGTCGTCATCGACAACAAACCCGGCGCCAGCGGCAACCTGGGAGCCCAGGCGGCTTCGCGGGCTGCGCCGGACGGGCATACGCTCGTCCTCAGCGTCAACACCTTCCTGATGAATGCGGCTCTCTACAAGAGCTTGCCCTACGACCCGGCGAAGAGCTTCGACCCCATCGTGGAGCTGGCCACGGGATCCCTGGCTCTCGCGGCGCACCCTTCCGTGCCGGCGAAGTCCACGCAGGAGCTGATCGCCTATGCCAAGGCCAATCCCGGGAAGCTCACCTATGCCTCGCCCGGACGCGGCACGCCGCAGCACCTCGCGATGGAGCTCTTCAAGCTCACGGCGGGGGTCGACATCACGCACGTACCCTATACCGGCTCGGCGGGGGCCGTGAAGGACCTCGCGGGCGGGCACGTCAACACCATGTTCATCCCCGTCCACACGGTGCTGCCCCTGGCCGCCGACAACCAGATCAGGCTGTTCGCGCTCGGCAGCCAGCAACGCTCGACCCTCGCGCCGCAGGTGCCGACGCTCGCGGAGCAGGGGCTCAGCGGCTTCGAGGTCGATCTCTGGTATGCTCTCAGCGCGCCCGCCGGCACCCCGAGGGAGATCATCGACCGCTACAATGCCGTGGTGAACGAGATCCTGGCGTCGCCCGAGGTGAAGGAGCAGTTCGCCAAGCAGGGCCTGGTGCCCGTCGGGGGAACGCCGCAGCAGCTCGCCGACCTCATCGCGAAGGACCTTCCCCGCTGGGCGAAGGTCGTCAAGGACGCCGGCATCACGCCCGAATAGGCACTTGCGGCTGGGCAGCATCCCGACCGACGCGGTCTCGCGTCGGCCGCTGCGTGGCCGGCTCCTGGTCGTCCGTCGCCGACCCCGGTCTGCGACCGACTGCCATCCTTCCGCCGCCCGTCCACCGCCCGCCGGCGCGGGCGGCCCTATCCAGCGGACGTCCAGATGAACGCTACCCCCCGCAGGGATGCAGACGTGATCGTCGTCGGAGGCGGTCCGGTCGGAATGGGCCTGGCGATCGACCTCGGCCGGCGCGGGATCACGTGTCTCCTCGTCGAGCGGCACACCGAACCGCAGCCCATCCCCAAGGGGCAGAACCTCACCCAACGCACGCTTGAGCACTTCTACGTCTGGGGCATCGAGCCTGACCTGCGCGCGGCCCGAACCATTCCGAAGGAGTACGGGATCGGCGGGCTCACCGCCTACGGCACCCTTCTGAGCGACTACACCTACGACTGGATGCAGCGCGAGCTCGTCCGGCCCTACTACTTCACCGACAACGAGCGGCTTCCCCAATATGCCACGGAGGCCGTCCTGCGCCGGAAGGCGGCCGCGTTGCCGACGGTTCGGACACTCTACGGCTGGAGTGCCGAAGACGTCCGCCAGGATGACACGGGCGCCTCCGTCGTGGTCGTCGACCGCGCGAGCGGCGAGAGCCGCACCCTGCGCGGCGCCTTCGCGGTCGGCTGCGACGGGAGCCGGTCCCTCGTGCGCGAGCAGGCGCAGATCACCCAGACCCGCTCGGATCACGACCGCAAGATGGTGCTCCTGGTGTTCCGATCCCGCGGACTGCACCAGCTCCTGGCGCGGTATCCCGGCAAGTCCTACTACAGCGTCCTGCACCCGGATCTGGATGGCTACTGGCGGTTCTTCGGC
Source organism: Microvirga sp. (assembly GCA_036263675.1). GTDB lineage: Bacteria > Pseudomonadota > Alphaproteobacteria > Rhizobiales > Beijerinckiaceae > Microvirga. Next base: position 5,319 of record DATAGO010000071.1, read on the forward strand.
CGGGTCGACCTCGGCACCACCTGGTTCTTCCATGCGCCGGTGCCTTCGGGCACCACGAGGGACAATTTCGACTTCCGCAGCCTTCTCCACACGGCCGTGGGCGCCGCGTTCGACGTGGAATTCGACCATATCGGCTTCTGGGACCTGCGCATCGCCTCGGCCGACAGCTACCGGAACGGGCGAATCTTCATCGCCGGGGACGCAGCCCACAGCCACCCGCCTTATGGCGGCTACGGCATCAACACGGGCCTGGAGGACGCGGTCAATCTCGGCTGGAAGCTCGCCGCGTCCCTGCAGGGTTGGGCGGGCCCGTCGTTGCTCGACACATACGACGAGGAGCGGCGCCCGGTGTTTCGATCGACGGCGCGGGACTTCATCGAGCGCGCGATCGAGGCCGACCGGCGCTTCCTCAGGCAGTTCAGCCCCGATCGCGACAAGGCGGCCTTCGAAGCCGAGTGGAACGCCCGCCGCTCCGGCGCCCGGTCGGAGGTCAACGCCTTCGAGCCGAACTATCGGGGTTCCTCGGCCGTCTGGGGCGACGACGGTGCGGGCTGCAGCGCTTCGGGATCTCACGCCTTCAAGGCCCGCGCCGGGCACCACCTCGCGCCGCAGCCGCTGTCGTCCGGCCGGAACGTCTTCGAGGCTCTGGGGAGTGGGTTCACCCTGCTCGGCTTCGATCCCGACGAAGCCGCGGTGGAGGCGTTCGTGCAGGCCGCCCGGGCGGCGCGCGTCCCCTTGACGGTGGTCCAAGACTCGCGGGAGGGGGGACGGGAGCGCTACGAGGCCGGCCTTGTGCTCGTCCGCCCGGACCAGTTCGTGGCCTGGGCCGGCGATCGGGGGCCGCACGACGCATCGCGCATTCTGCAAAGGGTCGTTGGCCGGAGCGAGAACACGCCGAGGTAGACCGGACGGGGGCAGCGTCCGCGGACGTGCTTCGATCGCACTCGACCGGGTCGGCCCGCGCAGGCACGTCCGTCGAGAACTCAATCCGTCAGTTCGCGCTCGACGCCCGCCGCGATGTCCAGGAGCCTGTGGTCGTGGCCGCCGCGCGCCGTCAGCATCAAGCCGATCGGCCGTGCATAGCCGCGGACCGGCAGGGAAATGCTGGTCAGGTCGAACTGGTTGGCGATCATCGTGTTGCGCAGGACCAGCAGGTTCGTCCGCGCGTAGAGATCGTCGTCGCCGACGAGGGGCGCCGTGGCCGGAGCCGAGATGGCGGTCGCCGGCAGGGCGAGGACGTCGAGGGTCCGCAGGCGTTCGTCCATGGCCCTGACGAGATCCGACCGCTGGCGCAGCATGCGGATGTAGACCGGGGCAGGTACCGTCGAGCTCCTGACGATGCGCCCCCGCACCCGCGGGTCGAACAAATCCGCCTTTTCGGTGAGCCAGTCCGCGTGGATCTCCGCGGCTTCGATGGATGCGATCGAGGCCGGTGCGGTCGCCGCCGCCATGCCGTCGAGCAGATCCTCGATGTCGATGTCGAAGACCCGCGCCCCCGCCTTCGAGAGACGCCGGAGGGACGCCTCGAAGGCCTCTGCGACGAGAGGCTCCGTCTCGGTGAAGAGCCGGCCCCGCGGCACCCCGATCCGCAGCCCCGCCAACGGACAGGCTGCAAGCTCCCGCGGCTCCTCGCCGGCCATGACGGCGTCGGCCCAGGCGCAGTCCTGGACCGTATGGGCGAGCGGGCCGATCGAATCGAGCGTGCCCGAGAGCGGCAGGGCCCCCTGCAGTGGTACGCGACGAGCGGTCGGCTTGAAGCCGACGATCCCGTTGAAGCTGGCAGGGATGCGCACGGACCCGCCCGTGTCGCTGCCGATCGAGATCTCGCTCGTGCCCTCGGCGACTGACACACCGGCTCCCGAGGAAGATCCGCCCGGGATCAAACTGGCATCCGCGGCGTTTCCGGGCGTGCCGTAATGCGGATTAAGGCCCAGGCCCGAGAAGGCGAACTCCACCATGTTGGTCTTGCCGATGATGACGGCACCGGCCTGTCGCAGCCGCCGCAGGACGACGGCATCCTGCCGGGCTGCCGGGGCCTCGCGCAGCACGATCGATCCCGCGGTCGTCGCCTCGCCGGCGACGTCGAAGAGGTCCTTGATGGAGGCGATCGCTCCGTCGAGAGGACCCAGGGACACACCGCTCCGCCGCCGGGCGTCGGCGGCGTCCGCGGCAGCCCGGGCGGCGTCATCGTAGAGCCGGAGGAACACCCTTTCGTCCGCTGCCCTGGCCGACAGGCGTGACAGGATGCGCTCGAGCTTGTCTCTGGTCGTTCTCATCGGTCGAGGTTCTGCATGTAAGCGGATCGATACGGCTGCGAGCGCAGCCCGGCTCCGGTCAGGCTACCGCATGGCTGCCGGCGGGGATAGGCGCAGGCGACGGCCGTGAGCATGCCCTCGGCGCGTATGTCAGGGCTCATGCCCGGAATCGGGCTCGTCCGAACCGGTGGAGCACCCCCACGAGCCTCCGCTGATGCTTCGGACATGGAGATATCTCGGCCGATGCCTGCATCCGCGAGCGCGGCTGGACCCTGCCGCAGGGGGCGCACGTGCTCCGCGGAGCACCCGCACGGTCACGGCTGAAATGCCTCAACCACCGTCGATGGCTGCTTCGGCCCGGCTCACGCATCGGCGGACACTGGGGCAACGCCCAGGGTCGGGCGAAAGCGGAATGTCGGCTTTCGGGACAGGATCCCTGGGAGGCCGCCATGCTTTCAAGCCGGTCGGTGCGCTCATACCGCCCCATTCGGCGCCGAGCGGGTGGCTCCCCTGCACCGGAGCCCCGGAAACCGCACCCCGGAACCAATGCCCGTTCTCCACGGTTCAGGTTCAGGCAACCAGGAGAATGTCGATGAAGATCACGACCGCTACGATTGTTGCCGGCCTCCTCCTGCTCCCTCTGTCGGCTCAGGCCCAAGGGATTGTCGGGGGGGCCGCGGAAGGTTCCCGACAGGGGGCAGAGGCCGCGGGACCAGTCGGAGGTCTCGTGGGCGTCGTCGGAGGCGTCACAGGCGGCATTGCAGGCCTTCTTGGCATCGACCAGCGGCCCCGGTTCCGCGAATACGTGGTTCAGGAGCGTGTGCCCTCGTACCGTTACACGGAAGAAGTCCGGGTCGGAGCCGTTCTTCCGGAGAGCGGCGTCGTGTACCGCGAGGTGCCGGCCGAGTTCGGCGTGAGAGGCTACAGCTACACCATCGTGAACGACCGCCCGGTGCTCGTGGAGCCGCGCACGCGCCGGGTCGTGCAGGTCATCCGGGTCGTGCAGGTCATCGAGTGAGGCGTGTCTGACCACCCCAACGGACAAGCCGCCATCGTGGCCCGAGGCCGCGATGGCGGCCCGAACCCGTCATGGCACCGCGTCGCACGTCGGCAGGACTCAATCGGGATGGCGCTTCGTACGATCGAGCCGCTGAAATGTCGTCACCCGTGGTCTGAAGCACCCCGGATGATCGAGCGGCGCTGCGTGCCCGATGAAAGACTCGGCGCAGCCAAGAACGTCGGGTATTTCGGTCGTTTCGCTGTCCCTCTTTTTGGAGCCTTGTTGATCGCCATGACGCTCGACGCATCCGCGCAAGACCTCACCACCATGCCCTCGGGACTGAAATACAAGGACGAGGTCGTCGGCACCGGCCCCGAGCCGAAGGCAGGCCAGGCCGTCAACGTGCATTACACGGGCTGGCTCGACCAGAATGGCCAGAAAGGCGCGAAATTCGACTCGTCGCGCGACCGCGGACAGCCCTTCAGCTTTACGCTCGGCAGGGGCCAAGTCATCGCCGGCTGGGACCAGGGCGTCGCGACCATGAAGACGGGCGGCAAGCGCACGCTCGTGATTCCCCCCGAGCTCGGCTATGGCGCCCGCGGCGCCGGCGGGGTGATCCCGCCCAATGCGACGCTGATCTTCGAGGTGGAGCTGCTGGGAGCTCGCTGACGTGGACGCTCTCAGCGGTCGCTCCGGTCGGAAGCGGTCCGTCAGTGCGTAGCACCGTTCGCGAGCAATGCAGGACGAGAGCAGCAGGCATGAGCGTCGCATTCACGCGCGAAGAGGACCTCGAGGCCGCGGCAGCCTACCTGCCGGACCGGCCTGTCTCGCCTCATCCGAACCTCGTCACTCCGGAAGGCCTGGCCGAACTCGACCGGGCACTTGCGGCGGCACGGTCCGCTTACGCTGCGGCGCAGATCGCGAGCAATGTGCAGGCGGACCGGACCGCCATGGCCCTTGCTGCTCGCGATCTCCGCTACTACGCCGCCCGGCGGGCCAGCGCGCAGGTGGTGCAACGCGACACGTCGGCTGGCGTCGTCGTCTTCGGCAGCCGCGTCACCTTCGAACGGGACGACGGGCGGCGCCAGACCTTCCGCATCGTCGGGGAGGACGAGGCGGACGCGAAGAAGGGCTCAGTTTCCTACGTCTCCCCGCTCGCGCGCGCGCTCCTTGGCCGGCGTGTCGGTGACGTCGCGACTCTCTCCGGGGCCGAGATCGAGGTGATTGCTGTCGAGTAGGGCAGGACGCCCTCGTGTCGGGACCTGCCGGCGATCGGATGAGCCACTTGTTGGACGCAACGCCGGAGAAGGCGCGACCGTGACTTTCACGAGACTCAACGCGGACGTTTGGAACGTCCGGTTTCGGCGCAAAACGGACGTGATTGAAGCGCGTCCGCGATACTGGACTCTGCCTTTTTACGGGGCTTGGCGTTCAAGTCTGCTCCGAGCGGCGCAGCGGCAGCCGGAGTAGGTCAGGGGAGGGCGCACCGCAGGTCGCTCCTTGCGCGGCGCGGTGTCGAAGCTTGAGCATTCTAACCTGACGAAGAAGGGCCTTTGCGTCCAGGCCATACGAGTGGTGCCACTGCGTCGGTGCACGAACTGTGTGCCGGCTTCGTCACCCCCCTCACTTTTCATCCGCTGTATGGACCGGAGTCTCGCCAGGCTACATGATCGATATTCGCTCCGGTCCCGCAGAGCTCGTCGATACGACGGCGTCAAAATGGCGCTTCAGCAAGGCAAGCTTGAAGTCGCCGAGATCCGCTCTCTCCCAAAGGTTTTCGAACTCGCCAGGATCATTCACGAGATCGAAAATCTCCCCGAGGTCGTGACCGTGATAGCAGACCGACTTGTAACGCCCATCGAAGAACATGGATGCGTGAGAGTGATCGGAATCCGGCAAAGCCAGGCCATCCCAGTACTGCGATACGACGTGTGGCTTATGGGAATGGAGAGGAGCGCTTCCCGAAAGGATCGGCAGGAGTGAGCGCCCCTGCATTCGCGCAGGAATGTCGATGCCGGCAGCCTCGAGCAGGGTCGGCGCGAGATCAACGAGTTCGACAAGCGCTTCGCTTTGCAGGCCCGTCTGAAATCTCTCGGGCCAAGAGAAGATCAACGGCACATGGACGAGGCCCTCGAAGAACCGGCAGCCCTTCAGGACCAAACCATGATCACCCAGCATCTCTCCATGATCGCTGTGGAACAGGATGATCGTGTTATCCAGCTGCCCGGTCGCCCGGAGCACTTCGATGATCCGCCCCAGTTGCTTGTCGATCAGCTCGATCATCGCGTAGTAGGCCGCCTTGATCTGCTGGCCGTTGAATTCGGACGGCGCGCTGTGAACGAGGCTGTCTCCGATGTGCGGATCCTCCGGACGCGCAGGCTGCGTCGGATCCACCGCCTCCTTGGCCTGTGCGTCGATGGCTCGGAACTTCTTTTGCCGCTCCAGGTCGCTCGGCTTGAACAGCGGCGGCGGCATCGACGCGGGATCGTATCGATCCCAGTAGGCCTGGGGCGGGTCGAACGCCGGGTGCGGATCGAAAGGGTTGATGCAGAACAGCCAGGGGCAGTTGCGACGCTCGGTGATGAAGCTGATCGCCCTCTCGGTGCACCACGTCGTCTGGTGCAGATCCTCGGGCACGCCCGGCCGACAGAACCCGTTGACCGACCGGTACAGCTCGATGGGATCGACCTTCTTTTCGTGCCGCAGCCACTGCTCGTAATCGTGCCCCTTGTCCATGTCGGGCTTGGGGTGATTGCTCCAGTAGAAACTTCTGAAGCCGTCGTCGGGTCTCTTCTCGTAGAATTGGGCGGACGAGAGGTGGAGCTTCCCGACGAGGCCGCAATCGTAGCCCTGATCGGCAAAGATCTTCGTGACCAGCACCTCGTTGGGCGGAAAGTATGCCGCTCCGTTGCGGTGAACCTGCACCGCCATCGGGTACCGGCCCGTCAGGAAAGACGAGCGGCTCGGCGTGCAGATCGGCGCCTGGCAGTAGGCCCGATTGAAAGCCACGCCGCTGCCGCATAGCGCGTCCAGGCAATCCGTCCGCACATGAGGGTTGCCGAGAGCGCGGATCGTATCCCAGCGCTGCTGGTCGGTGCAGTACCACAGAATGTTCGGCCGCCTCACCTGCGTCCTCCCCACTTTCGCTCGGCCGACGACGGTCACGCGCTCCCGAGACGATCGTTCTCATGCGCGCGCCGGACGCCGCAGCCAAGAACGACGGCACGGCCCCGGCCTAACCCGACCCCTGCCAGGATGGACCTATTGCCGCTCCAGAGGCCGCGAGCTCGTCAATCCAGGCGGGCGCCCGTCGCCTCGACGACTTTCTTCCACCGCGCGCGCTCCGACGTCAGCAGGTCGCCGAATTCTTTCGGCCCGAGATAGGCGGGGATGATCGCCTGAGCGAGCAGTCGCTCCCTGACCTGCGGCTTCTGGAGGACCTCGCGCAGGACGCCGCTCAGGCGTTCCACCACGTCCGGAGGCGTGCCCGCCGGTGCGACGAGCCCCTGCCACCCCTCGATCACGGTGTCGTCGAAGCCCGCTTCCCGGATCGTCGGGACCTCGGGCAATTGCGTGAGCCGCTCCCGCGCCATCACGGCGAGGCCCTTCAGGACGCCGCTCTGGACGTGCTGCGCCAGAAGCGCCTCCGCGTCGATCGCGAACTTCACGTGCCCGGCGACGAGATCGTTGATGGCCGGCGCCGCCCCTCGATAGGGAACGTGCGTGAGCTTGGCGCCGGACGACGATTTCAAGAGCTCGACTGCCAGATGACCGACGCTGCCCACCCCCGCGGTCCCGAAGCTGATCTCCTCCGGACGGGTCCGGGAGTAGTCGACGAGCTCCTTCAAGGTCGTGACCGGAACGCTCTTGTGCACCACCGCCATGAAGCGGAGGGTCGTCACCTGGGCGATGGGGATCAGATCCTTCTCCGGATTCACGCCCATGTTCCGGTACAGGCTTTGGTTGATCGCCAGTTGCGGCGGGTTGCCCATCATGAGGGTGTAGCCGTCGGGCGCCGACCGCGCCACGTCGGCCGAGGCGATGTTCCCGCCCGCTCCCACTCGGTTCTCGACGATCACCCTCTGCCCGAGAATGGCCGACATCTCCTCGGCGAGCTGCCGGGCGACGATGTCGACTCCGCCTCCGGCGGCGAGCCCGACCACGACGCGTATGGGCCGGCTGGGGTATACATCGGCGCTTCGGGCACCCGAGACGAGCAGCGCCATGGCGGCGGCGGCAAAGCAGGCGATACGGCTCATCGACGACACCACGGTCGGCCCTCCTCACGTTCCCAGCACGAGGCTTGACCCTCGCTTGCAGGCGCTCTCGTCCGCCGGCCGGCGTTCGTACTCCCGTGGAGTGTGGGGCGCCTTTTGCCGGTATCGGCACTCCCGTGGAATGTGCGGCGTCCTGGCATCTCAAGCCAATACCTATCGCATATGGCACGAGACCCAATAAGTATTGCGCGTGCCGTTGAGCAAAGCCGCTGTTGCGCCGTACTGTACGACGGCGACCGAGGGCATCCCGCACGGCGCCCGCCGGCGCCGGTTCATCGGGTAGCAGGCCTCCGCATCCCGGCAGGGAGCGGAAACCCGACGGGGAGCGAAGACGGAGAACGGCCGACGCTTGCGTCCCTGGCGGTCGGCAAGCGGAGATCGGGAGGAAGGCAATGAGACATCTAATCGCCCCAATGCTCCTCGCAGCCCTCGCCTCGTTCGGCGCGGAGCCGGCTTCGGCGACCCAGGCCTGTCCTGACAAGCCGATCCGGCTGGTGGTCGGGTTTCCCGCCGGCGGCGGCATCGACCTCCTGGCGCGGACGATCTCTGACCCTCTGTCCAAGCGGTTGAAGCAGAAGATCGTCATCGAGAACAAGCCCGGCGCCACCGGAGCGATCGCTGCCGAGCAGGTCGCGAAGGCGGCGAACGACGGCTGCACCCTCATGATGGGCAACATCGGGCAATTGGCGATCAATCCCAGTCTCGAGGAGAAGCTTGCCTACGACCCGGTGAAGAGCTTCGAGCCGATCGGGCTCGTGGCTTCGCTCGAGTTCGTCGCCGTCGTCCCGGCCGACAGTCCGATCAAGACCCTCAAGGATCTGGTCGAGCGGGCGCAGGCGCAACCCGGCCGGCTCAACTACGCATCCGGAGCGCGCGGCGGCGTCAACCACCTGTCGACGGAACTCTTTGCGCAGGTGGCGAAGATCAATGTGCGCACCGTATCGTACAAGGGCAGCAATTTCGCCACCCTCGGCCTGCTCGGCGGCGAAGTCGACTTCATGATCGAGGCGACGGCGATCGTCCTGCCGCACATCAAGTCAGGCAAGCTCCGGCCCTTGGCCTCCGCCACGAAGGACCGCCAGGCGAACCTGCCGGACGTGCCGACTTTCACCGAACTCGGGTTCCCGCAAATGACCGTCGGGGGATGGGGCGGTCTCCTGGCCCCGGCCGGAATCAAGAAGGATTTGGTGTCCCATCTCAACACGGAGCTGAACGCCGTGCTCAAGCAGCCGGATGTCGCGGGCGCCTTCGCCTCGCAGGGCCTCCTGGTCGAACCGGGCACGCCCGAGGATTTCGGAACCCTGATCGGGTCGGAGCTGCAGCGCTGGAACGAGGTCGTCCGCGCGGCCGGAAAAATCTGACGCCTCTCCTCGCCTGCGGGCGCGGGCTCTCCCCCGACTGGAGCGCAAGCCAGGCGATCGCGGGCAGACCGCCGTGGCGCCGGCGCTTCTGCGGCGGGATACCCCGAAGCGATCCTATCGACGGCCGGGCAGCACGTCCCGGCGCGACTCCCTGAGGGTTGACCATGCGAGTGCTGTTTCTCCTCTTCGATTCACTGAACCGGCACTCGCTCGGACTCTACGGCGGCACCTACATCCAGACCCCCAACTTCGATCGGCTGGCGGAGCGGTCCGTCGTATTCGAGAACCACTATGTGGGGAGCCTCCCGTGCATGCCCGCGCGCCGGGACCTGCACTCCGGCCGGCTCAGCATGTTCCACCGGTCATGGGGGCCGCTCGAGCCGTTCGATCAGTCCTTCCCGGCGATCCTGGGACGGAGCGACATCTACTCCCACCTGGTCAGCGACCACTATCACTACTTCGAGGACGGCGGCTGGAGCTATCACAACCGGTACTCGACCTGGGAGTACATCCGGGGCCAGGAAGGCGACAAGTGGAAGGCGATGGTGACGCCGCCGATCGACCGGCTGCGAGAAAAGTACCACAAGATCCAGGTGGACGAGAACCGGGACAGTTTCCGCTTCCAGGCCATGCTCAACCGCGAGGCCATCCTGGAAGAGCAGGACTTCCCGAGCGTCCAATGCATCGACGCGGGCTTGAAGTTCCTGTCCGAGAACAAGGACTCCGACAACTGGTTCCTGCAGATCGAAACCTTCGATCCCCACGAGCCCTTCCATGCTCCCGCGCGGTTCCGCAAGGATTACCCGACGGAGTACGAAGGCGCGATCCTCGATTGGCCGCGCTACCGCGAGGTGTCCGAGAGCCCGGCCGAAATCGCGGAGCTCCGGGCAAACTATGCCGCGCTCGTCTCTCTCTGCGACGAGCAGCTCGGTCGAATCCTGGATCGTTTCGACCAGGAGGATCTTTGGAGCAACACAGCCATCGTTCTGACGACCGACCACGGGTTCCTGCTCGGCGAGCACGATCTGTGGGGTAAGACGCGGCTCCCCTGCTACAACGAGGTCGCCCGAATACCGCTCCTGATCCACCACCCCGACTTCCAGAACCGGCGCGGAGAGCGTCGCATGGCCTTGAGCCAGGCGACGGATCTTATGCCCACGTTCCTGGACGTCTTCGGCCTGTCGGCGCCCGTTCCGGCGCAGGGACGTTCCCTCCTGCCCGTCCTCGAAGCCGACGTCCCGCAACGGGATTGCGCCGTCTACGGCATATTCGGCGGAGCCGTTAACATCACCGACGGCCGCTACACCTATTTCAGGGCACCCGTCGCAGACGAACAGCTCTACGAATACACGCTGATGCCGACGCATATGCACGGGTTCTTCGAGGCCAAGGAGTTCGTCGGCGCGCAGCTCGTCAACCCGTTCGACTTCACCCAGGGGATGCCGCTCCTGCGGTTGCCCGCGCTCGGCGACGCCAAGCGTCCCCCGATCCAAGGGGGCGGGTTCCATGATCTCCGGACCGTGCTCTACGATGTGGCGTCCGATCCTCACCAGACGAGGCCCGTGGACGACGGCGAGGTCGAGCGTCGGCTGATCGAACTGCTGCGCGCCGAGATGATACGGCATGAAGCCCCGGCCGAGCTGTTTCAGCGGCTCGGTCTGTAGCGGCCGCCGGCGGCATCCGTCGGGGCGGGAGAACGGGCCGACGTCGGCTGGTACCCGCGCGCTGCCGGGCCGTTCACCGGTCCGTGCCGACACATCCAGCCGTCCGGCTCACGGAACGACAACGCGACCACCGGGACGAGAGCGCTGCTTCGAGACGAGGCGAACCGGCTCCCGCCCGATTCCGAAAGGCGTCCGCAATGCAGCCCAAGAACCTCCTGATCATCATGGCCGACGAGCACAGCAAGAAGATGCTGGGCTGCTACGGGCACGATGCCGTTCGAACGCCCAATCTCGACCGGCTGGCTGCAAGGGGCACACGGTTTGCCAATGCATACTCACCGAGCCCGATCTGCGTTCCTGCGCGCGCAGCATTCGCCACCGGACGGTACGCGCATCAGGGGCGATACTGGGACAACGCCCACCCCTTCGACGGCTCCGAGCGGAGCTGGCATCTCACGTTGCGCGAAGCGGGCCATCGGGTGGTTTCCATCGGGAAGCTCCACTTCCGGGGAACGGGAGAGGACAACGGGTTCTCCGAAGAGATTCTGCCGATGCACATCAACAACGGGTTGGGCGACGTCATAGGCCTGGTCCGCGACCGGATCGTCGAACGCGGCGCCGCTCACAAGATGTCCAGCCTGGCCGGTCCGGGCGAGAGCTCGTACACGGCCTACGACCGCGAGATCACCGCGAAAGCCCAAATCTGGCTGCGCGAGGAGGGAGTAAAGAAAGCGGAAAAGCCGTGGGCGCTGTTCGTGTCGCTGGTGACCCCACATTTCCCGCTGACGGCGCCGCCGGAGTTTTACTACAGGTACGATCAGAACCGCATCGACCTGCCAAAGCTTTACGGCACGTCCGAGCGCCCGAGCCACCCCTTCCTCGCCGACTACGCGAAGATCTGGGCCTACGACAAGTTCTTCACGCCGGAGCGGGTCAAGCGGGCCATCGCGGGCTATTACGGGCTGTGCAGCTTTACCGACGACAACGTCGGAAAGATTCTGCGATCCCTCGAGGAGGCGGGACTGGCCGCGGATACCCGCGTCGTCTACGTGAGCGACCATGGGGACAGCCTCGGCGCCCGCGGGCTGTGGGGCAAGTCGAACATGTACGAGGAGGCGGTTGGAATACCACTCATCGTCTCCGGCCCCGGCATACCGCAGGGACACGTCGTGGAGACGCCGGTCAGCCTGCTCGACGTGGTTCCCTTCATCCTCGACGCGGTCGGCGTGCCGCACGATGCGATGGGAGAACTGCCGGGGCGGAGAAGCCTCTTCGACACCGAAGCGCAGGCGCCCGTGTTCTCCGAGTATCACGCGACCGGATCCCGCACGGGAGCCTTCATGATCAGGCTTGGGACCGTCAAGTACGTCTACTATCCGGGCTATCCCGAGCAGATGTTCGACTTGTCCTCCGACCCGGAAGAGCTTGTCGACGTCGCCTACGCCCCGGAGTATCGGGACGCCAAGAGAGCGGCGGTCGACGCTCTCTACGGCATATGCAATCCCGACGAGGTCGATCGGCAGGCGCACGAAGATCAGGCCGCGCTCGTCGACAAGCTCGGCGGCGTGGAGACGATCCTGTCGCGGCCGGACCTGGGATTCTCGCCCACGCCGGTTTCGGCGCGGTGATCCGTTGAGGCGGATCCCGTGGGTTCATGCGCCGGAGACGCCGGAGCGACAATCGTGCGGGGCGGCCCGTGAGAGCGGCGCCCTCGACGATCCGGGCGACGCCTGTTCCTTGGACGCCGACATCCGAGGGGCCCGCTGGTCCTGTGGTTTCCGATCGGCCGGTCGCTCGGGACCCCCGTGGGCCTCTAGACGTGTGCTTTCACGAAGGATCGAAACCGCTGCACGAGGGGCTCGTCGTTGTCGCGGCGCCAGCAAAGCGCAAGCTCGAGGATCGGGCTTTCTTCCACCGTAGGCCGATAGGTGACGCCCGGGAGGCTGAGTGCGCTGACGCTTTGCGGCACGATCGCAATTCCCATTCCGGAGCTGACCAGGCCGATCAGCGCGTGCTGGGTCGTGGTCACCTGAACCACCCTCGGATTCAGCCTCGCATTCGCGCAGAAGGTCATGATCAGATCATGCATGTGCATCGCGTTCGGCTCTCGGCGGAACATGATCATGGGTTCACCCGACAACGCTTGCAAGGAGATGCGCGACCGGCTGCAAAGCTGATGGTCGGCCGGCAACGCGAGGACGAACGGCTCCCGCCGGACGATATCGACCGCCAGTTCGGAGTCGTTGACCGGCGGGCGGAGTATGCCGACGTCCAGGCGGCTCGTGAGAAGCGCCTTGATCTGCTCGACGGGAGGGAGGGCTTCCAGGTGCAGTTCCACATCCTCGTGGGACTGGCGGAACGCGCGCAGGACGGCCGGCAGCATCGTGTAGGCGGCCGAATGCACATAGCCGATCGACAGGTGGCCGGCATGCCCGAGCCCCGCCCGCCGCGCGACCTCGCAAGCGTCGGCGGCAGCCGCCAGGACCCCACGCGCCCGGCTCAAGAAGGCTGCGCCCGCACGCGTCAGCGAGACGGCTCGTTTGCTGCGGTTGAAAAGCTCGACGCCGAGTTCCTCCTCCAGGTCCTTGATCTGATGGCTCAGGGGCGGCTGCGACAGGTGCAGACGCTTGGCGGCGCGGCCGAAATGGAGTTCCTCCGCCACCGCAACGAAATATCGGAGATGCCGCAGCTCCATTGATATCTCTCACGAATGAACCCGCCCGAAAAAGATCATATTCGGATCACTGATCTTCGTCCATACTGCCGCCGCGGCGGGCGGCCGTTTCGTGCGCTACGATCCGAAACGCAGCCGTCGCTAGGCCGGTCCGAAGCCGGGAAGCGCAGGATGGAGTGGCTCCCATGGGGTCTCCCGCACACCGACGACCCACGCGCGGCGCGGTCTGGTCCTCCATGCTTCAGGCGGATGTCCTGGCGGGCCTTGCCATCGCGACCACGGGGCTCGCCGCCGTCGTTGTGGCACAGGGTTTCAGAAAGGGCGCCGCGCACGAAATCGGGCCGGCATACTTCCCGTCGGTGATCGGGGCGATGCTGGCCGTCCTGGGGGCGGGCCTCGCCGTATCGGCTCTGCGCCGCAACGAACCCCTCTCCCGTCCCAAGACGGGCGCGGTTTCTGTGAGGCCGCTGCTCGTCCTCGCAGGCGTGATCCTTTTCGCGGCGCTGATCGAGGAGTTCGGGTTGGCGGTTGCGGCCTTTGCGCTCGTCTTCTTGAGCGCGTTGGCCGGGTCGAGCTTTCGCCTGCTGCGCACGGCGGCGTTGCTTGTCGCCCTCGTGGCGTTCGCCAGCCTCGTCTTCGTCGTAGGATTGGGCCTTCCGATCCGGGTGTTTCCAACATGATCGATCTGCTCGGCAATCTCGGAACAGGCATCGAGATCGCGCTGACGCCCGTTCATCTCTTCTATTGCTTCCTGGGCGTGGTGCTCGGGACATTGATCGGCGTCCTGCCGGGCCTCGGCCCCGTCGCGACGATCGCGATGCTTCTTCCGATCACCTTCAACTTGGATGCGATATCGGCCCTGATCATGTTGGCGGGCATCTACTACGGAGCCCAGTACGGGGGATCGACGACCGCCATTCTCGTCAACCTGCCGGGCGAAGCCTCGTCGACCGTCACGTGCCTGGACGGCCATGCGCTCACGCGGCAGGGCCGCGCCGGAGCCGCCCTGGCCATCGCGGCGCTCGCCTCCTTCGCCGCGGGATGCGTCGGCACATTGGCGGTCGCTCTGCTCGGCCCGACCCTTGCCAATCTGGCCCTGCGCTTTCAATCCCCGGAATACTTCTCGCTGATGGTCCTCGGACTCGTCACGGCCGTCGTTCTGGCCCGCGGGTCGGTCCTGAAGGCCGTCATCATGGTGCTGCTCGGCCTTCTGCTGAGCCAGGTCGGCACGGACGCGTCGACCGGCACGGAGCGGTTCGTGTTCGGCAACCGGCATCTGGTGGACGGATTGAACTTTGCCGTCGTCGCCACCGGACTTTTCGGCATCGGGGAGATCCTGTCGAACCTGTACGGCCGGCACAGCGGCGCCGCCCCATCTGTCGGCAGCATCGGAAGGCTTTGGCCGAGCAGGTCCGAGTTCCGAAGCTCGATCGCCCCGACGGTGAGGGGCTCTGTTCTCGGCTGCGCCCTCGGGCTCCTCCCGGGAAGCGGCCCCTTGCTCAGCTCGTTCGGCGCGTATGCGCTTGAAAAGCGGCTGTCGCGAACGCCCGGCCGCTTCGGACACGGTGCAGTGGAGGGTGTCGCGGCCCCCGAGGCCGCCAACAATGCGGCCGCCCAGACCTCCTTCATCCCCATGCTCACGCTGGGGATTCCGTCGAACTCCGTGATGGCTCTCATGATCGGCGCGATGATCATTCATGGGATCACCCCGGGCCCTCAGGTGCTCACGGAGCAGCCGGACCTCTTCTGGGCGATGGTCGCGAGCATGTGGGTCGGCAACGTCCTGCTGGTCGTCCTGAATCTTCCGCTGGTCGGCATCTGGGTCCGCCTGCTGACCGTGCCGTATCACTTCCTCTATCCCGCCATCCTGCTTTTCGTCTGCATCGGCGCCTACAGCATCTCCAACTCGTACTTCGACGTCATGCTGGCCGCGGGCTTCGGGCTGGTGGGATTCCTGCTCCGAGCCGCGCACTTCGACCCCGCGCCGCTGCTCCTCGGGCTCATCCTCGGGGAGGCGATGGAGGACAATCTGCGACGGACGCTCATCATATCGCGCGAGGACCTGACGATCCTGTTCACGCGACCGGTCAGCGCCGGAATGCTCGCCCTCGCGGCCGTCTTGCTGATCGGGGCGATCACCCCGGGACTCCGCACGCGGCGGGAGAAAGTCTTTGCCGAGTAGCGGATTTCCCGGCGGCGCCATTGGCCGGGATGCGCAGGCCCGCATCATTCACGTCCCAGACCAACTCGCCCGCAGGTCTTGATCCTGGGGCGACGGAGGAACCGATGAAAATTCGAGAGGTCAAAGCTCACGTTCTGCGCTCCAAGCTGGCGGAGCCCTTCGCGTATTCCCGCGCCTGGTACGACGAGCGCTGGGCCTTGATCGTGGAGGTGATATCCGAGGACGGCCTGTCCGGCTTCGGCGAAGTCTACGGGCCGGCCCGGATGAACGCGCCGGTCGTCGGGATCTACGGCGAGCTTCTCGTCGGCCGCGACGCGCTGGCGACCGAGGCGATCTGGGAGGACCTGTACGCGCGCTTCCGCGACCACGGCCAGAAGGGCCTCGCCATCCAAGCGCTCAGCGGCATCGATATCGCCCTGTGGGACCTGAAGGGAAAGGCACTCGGGGTCCCCGTGCACGTCCTCCTCGGGGGCCCCATCCGGACGCATGTGCAGGCCTACGCGACCGGCCTCTACCGGCGCCGGCGCGACGACCACGAGACCTACCTGCGCGAGGAGGCGGCGGGATACGTCGCGGAGGGTTTCAGCGCCGTCAAGCTGAAGGTGGGCTTCGGCCTGGCGGACGACATCGCCAGCACGCGTGCGGTGCGGCGGGAGATCGGCGACGGGATCGCGTTCATGGTCGACGCGAACCACGCCTACGATACCGTGAGCGCGCTCGCCTACGGGCGCGCCGTCGCCGATCTCGACATCGGCTGGTTCGAGGAGCCCGTCCCTCCCGAAGACCTGGACGGATATGCCGCCCTGTGCGCCGCCCTGCCCATGCCGATCGCCGGCGGGGAGTGCGAGTTCACGCGGTTCGGGTTCAGGGAGCTTTTTCGCCGCAGGGTTCTGCACATCGCCCAACCCGACACCTGTTCCGCCGGAGGCCTGTCGGAGTGCAAGAAGATCGCGGACATGGCGGCCGCCTTCGGCATCCGGTACGTTCCGCATTGCTGGGGGACCGGCATCGCGCAGGCTGCGGCGCTGCAACTGCTCGCCGTGCTGCCGCACTCCCCGCCGGGGCTGTTCCCGGTCGAGCCTCTCCTGGAGATGGACCGGACCGAGCATCCCATCCGGGACGCCATTCTCCAGAACCCGATCCGCCACCGGGGCGGCGTCGTCGGCGTTCCGGAGGGGCCCGGACTGGGAATCGAGATCGATCGATCGGCGCTTGCCAGGTTCGCGGCTTGAAATCCGGCTTCACGGCGATCCGACCGGGATCTTGACCCGGTCGTCCACCGTCGGAGAAGGTGAGACCGGCGGCGGGTATCAGGATCTGTGATACGGCAGGAGTATCATAGCTGATCTTTCGAATATTGGACCCGACCACCGGACCGTGCTCGATTCCGTGCAGGTCCGGTCGCCCCGGCTATGACAAGCGCGGACTTCGGTCTCCGACGAGTGCAGGGAGGATCCAACAATGACGATCGTGTCGCGCAGGCTCATCTGCGGCCTCACGCTGGCAGCGCTCTCGGTCGCCTCCGTCGGGCGTGCGGCGGCTTATCCGGAGCGCACCGTGACCCTCGTGGTCAACTCGGCTCCGGGGGGCGGCGCGGACGCCCTCGCCCGCACCATCGCCGAGAGCCTCACGGGCGAGTTCGGTCAGCGCATCATCGTCGAGAACAAGACGGGCGCAGGCGGGAACGTCGCCGCAACCCAGGTCGCCCGGGCGGAACCCGACGGCTACACGCTCTTCCTTGCCGATTCCGGCACCTTGGCGATCAATCCGACGCTCTACGGCTCCATCCCCTTCGATCCGCAGAAGGATTTCGAGCCGATCGCCCGCGTGGCCTCCTTCGCGATCGTCCTCGCCGCGCACCCCAGCGCCGGGTTCAAGACCGTGCCGGAGCTGGTCGCCAAAGCGAAGGCCGCGCCCGGGACCATCAACTTCGCATCGACCGGCATAGGCTCCCCGCAGCACCTTGCGGCGGAACTTCTCCAGAGCTCGACCGGGATCCGCCTGGTGCATGTCCCCTATCGCGGCGGAGGCCCCGCGACCATCGACCTGATGGCAGGCCATGTGCCGCTCGGCTTCATCGGGATCCCGCCCCTGGCTCCGGCGATCCGGGAAGGCAAGCTCGTGGGCGTCGGCGTGACCAGCAAGTCCCGCTCCCCGCTTCTTCCCGACGTCCCGTCGGTCGCCGAGACCCTCCCGGATTTCGAGGCCCGGGTCTGGTTCGGCCTTTACGCTCCGAAGAGGACTCCGAAGGACGTTCTGGACCGGGTGCAGGGCGCCATGGCGAAGACCATGCAATCCGCCGCCGTGACGGAGATGCTGCGCAAACAGGGGTTCGACGCCTTCCCGGCGTCACCGGACGAATTGCGGGCCTTCCTGACCGAAGAGATCGCCCGCTGGGGCGAAGCCGTGCGGAAGTCGGGCGCCAAGGTCCAGTAGCCCGATCACCGCTCGGATAATCGCGGATCGACCGTCCGCGGGCGGGGCGCCTTCAGGGTCGGGAGCAGCCCGGCCCCTGTCCTGCGGGCCAAGCTGGACGGCGCCTGCCGGCCCGGGTCCCGGCGCCGATGCGGTCCGCTCTGCCCCGACCGCCTTGGCGGTCTCCTGACATTCGGAGGCTCCTCCTCGTGCGCCCCTGCAATCTGATCGTGGTCATGTCCGACGAGCACAGCCGCAAGGTGCTCGGATGCTACGGCCATCCCCATGTCAGGACGCCGAACATCGATGCCCTCGCGCGCCGGGGCACGAGGTTCACGGCCGCCTATACGCCGAGCCCGATCTGCGTGCCGGCGCGGGCGGCCTTCGCGACGGGACGGCACGTTCACGAGATCGGCTGCTGGGACAACGCATTCGCCTACGACGGGTCGATCCGTAGCTGGCACCACGTGCTTCGGGACCGCGGCCACACGGTCACGTCGATCGGCAAGCTGCATTTCCGGAGCGGCCGCGACGACAACGGCTTCAGTGAGGAGATCATCCCCATGCACATCGTCGACGGAGTCGGCGACGTTCTGGGCCTGCTGCGGGATCGGGTGTTCGAGCGCCAGGCTGCGCCGAAGCTGGCCTCCATGGCAGGTCCGGGCGAGTCCTCCTACACGGCGTACGACCGGGACATCACCGCCCACGCGCTGGAATGGATCGGGACGAAAGGGCGCGAGGCGTCCGCCAAGCCATGGGTCCTGTTCGTCTCGCTCGTGACCCCGCATTTCCCCCTGACCGCGCCTGAAGAGCACTTCGGCAAGTACGACGTCGACCGCCTTCCCCTGCCGAAGCAGTATCGGCCCTCGGAGCGCCCCCGGCACCCCTACCTGAGAGACTACGCGGAGAGCTTCACCTACGATCGCTATTTCGACGAGACGAAGGTGCGCATGGCTCTCGCGGGGTATTACGGCCTTTGCAGCTTCGTGGACGATCACGTCGGCCAGATTCGGCGGGCCGTGGAGGCCGCCGGCCTGGAGGACACGACCCGCATGGTCTACGTGAGCGACCACGGCGACAACCTCGGCGCACGGGGGCTATGGGGCAAATCGACGATGTACGAGGAATCCGTCGGGATCCCCCTGATCGTCGCCGGCCCTGACATTCCGGAGGGGGCGGTCGAGCATCGTCCGGCGAGCCTTCTCGACCTCGTACCGTTCATCTTGGAATCTGTGGGCGTACCGGCGTCGGAACTCGGCCGAGACCTTCCGGGACAGGCGATCCTGACTCCCGCCTTCTCCGAGCGGCCCGTGATCTCGCAGTACCACGCAACCGGTTCCCGGACGGCGGCCTACATGGTGCGCCTGCAGAACTGGAAGTACATCTGCTATGCCGATCCTGCCTACCCGCCGCAGTTCTTCGATCTGCACGCCGATCCCGAGGAGCTGAACGACCTCGCCGGCGACGAGAACTATCGCGACCAGCGTGCCCGTTGCCACAGGGCGCTCGAGGATCAACTGGATCCCGCTTCCGTGGACCGCTCGGCGCGTGCGGAGCAGGAAAGAAGAGTCGCCGAGTTGGGAGGCGCGGATGCGATCATCGCACGCGGCGACTTCGGCTACTCACCGCCTCCCGGCAGACGCCATAACTTCGCACGGTAGCTCCGGCGGGCGGTTTCGCGGGCGGATCGGCATGTTGCCGATCGTCATGCCCCAAGCGCCACTGGCGGACGAGTTCCACCACATCCGCCCTGCGACCTTCCGGCAGATCACCCTCAGCCGCTCCTTGGCAGATTGTGAAGGCCGGGCCAGCCTCGACCTCTTCTCTGCCCTGTTTCCTTTCCGCAAAGGGGTGCGGCTCCTTGGGGTCACTCCCTCGTCCCTGAACATGGCGGTGCAGCTCGGTGATTCACAATCGGCTCCGGCGCGGTAGAGTGCGGGCTCATGGAAAACGTCAGTGCGCCGCCCGTACAAGATGCAGCCACAGCGGAAAGGCTCGGCCCCGCGTTCTTCTCGCGCGACGCGGTCGAGGTCGCGCGGGATCTCGTCGGAGCGATCCTGCTCGTGGAGGGCGTCGGCGGGATCGTCGTCGAGACGGAGGCCTACACCCGGGACGACCCGGCCTCCCACAGCTTCGCGGGTCCGACAAAGCGCAACGCCGCGATGTTCGGACCACCGGGGCGCGCCTACGTCTACCGTTCCTACGGCATCCACTGGTGCCTGAACGTCGTCTGCGGCGGCGAGCCGGCAGGCAATGCGGTTCTCATCCGTGCGCTCGAGCCCACCGCAGGCATCGGCCTGATGCAGGAGCGTCGGGGGATCGAGGGCCTGCGCCTTCTGTGCAGCGGACCGGGGCGCCTCTGCCAGGCGCTCGCCGTTACCGATCGGCACGACGGTCTGCTCCTGGATCAGCCGCCCTTCGAACTCTTCGGACGACGAGGAGCCGTCGCGGTGAGCGCCGGGCCTCGGATCGGCCTATCGCGAGCTGTCGAGCGGCCGTGGCGGTTCGGCTTGCGCAACTCGCCCTTCCTCAGCCGGAAGCTCCCCCTATGATCAGATCAGGCGGGTCCGCCGGCTCGCATCCGCTGCGAAGGGACGGGCGATCCCGATAGCGGGGCCTGGACGGCATCGCGGCGGGCGGCATGCCTGGGGCGCCCGCAGGAATCGAGTATAGGTTCGGCCCGAGAGATGGCTCCTCGTTCGCCGCTGGAAAAGCTCCTTTGATCATGTCGGTTCATGGCTCGTAGCAAAGGTGGACGCATCCGCCCCGACGCCCGCGGCGGGCGAGGGTCCGAGGGTGCACGCAACCGTGCGGACGCCCCTGACGGGCGAGGACCCGAGACCTGGCTCTATGCTCCCGTGAAAGCGTTCCTCGAGGGCCTCGGGTACACGGTCAAGGGCGAGGTCGGCGGTTGCGACGTCGTCGCCCTCAAAGGAGAGGACCCGCCGATCCTCGTGATCAGCGAGCTGAAGCTCACTTTCAGCTTCGACCTCGTCCTGCAGGCCGTGGACCGTGCCGACCTTGCCGACGAGGTCTGGCTGGCCGCAAACCTGTCGGCACGAGGGAAGGGGCGGGAGGGTGATCCGCGGTTCCGGAACCTCTGCCGGCGGCTCGGCTTCGGGCTGCTCGGCATCGGTGCCGACAACCGGGTCCACGTCCTGCTCAGCCCTGCCGCGCCGATGCCGCGGCGCAATGCTCAGCGCCGGTCCCGCCTCGTGGAGGAGCATCGACGGCGGCAGGGCGATCCCGCTGCCGGTGGCGGATCGCGTGCGCCCGTCATGACCGCCTATCGCCAGAGGGCTCTGGTCTGTGCTTCCATCCTCGCGATCGGACCGCAGCGACCGCGCGACCTCAAGGCGAGGGTGCCGGATGCAGCCGCCATCCTGCACCGCAATGTCTATGGCTGGTTCGCCCGTGTGCAACGCGGCGTCTATGCTCTGACGGAGGCTGGGCGCGCCGCGCTGATCCAGTGGCCTCCGGCGGAGAAGCAACCATGAGCCGCCTGAATCCGCGTGCGTCCCGCCGCGACCCGAGGGGAATACCATGTCGGCCGATTTCGACTCCATGAGCGCCGCCACGATGCGCCGCCTCGTGCAGCGCAAGGAAGTCTCGCCTGTCGAGCTGACCCGTCGTGCTCTCGACAAAGCGCAATCGACGCAGGGGAGCCTCAACGCGTTCTTCCTGGTCATGGAAGACGAGGCGATGGCCGCCGCACGGATCGCCGAGGCGGCCGTCATGTCGGGCGCTCCTCTCGGCCTGCTCCACGGCCTGCCGTTCTCGGCCAAGGACCTCATGGCCGTCGGGGGTGTCCGCTACGCCTCGGGATCGAGAGCGATGGCGGAGAACGTCGCCGCTGCCGATGCGCCGGCCGTGGAGCGTGCCAGGGCCGCCGGTGCCGTCCTGATCGGGAAGACGACCACCAGCGAGTTCGGCTGCAAGGCCGTCGGCGACAGTCCGCTGACGGGCATCACGAGACACCCCTGGGACCCGGGGAAGACGCCGGGCGGCTCGAGCGCCGGCGCCGCCGCCTCGGTGGCCGCGGGGGTGACGCCCTTCGCGCTCGGGACCGATGGCGGCGGGTCGATCCGGATTCCCTGCTCCTTCACCGGACTTGCCGGCATCAAGGGGCAGTCCGGCCGCGTCCCGGTGTGGCCGACCTCCGCAACGCCGACCCTCGCCCATGTCGGGCCGATCGCACGCTCCGTCAGGGATGCGGCCCTCCTGTTTGCGGCCGTCGCGGGACCCGATCGCCGCGACCCCTTCGCGGTCACGGGTCCCGTCCCGGACGTCCTGGGAGCCTGCGACGCCTCCGTCGCCGGACTGAGGGTCGCGTACAGCCCGACCCTCGGGTATGCGCGCCCCGATCCCGATGTTCTCGCGGTGGTGGACCGGGCCGCCTCCAGGTTCGAGGACCTCGGTTGTACCGTCGAGCTTGTGGACCAGGTCTTCGATCGGGATCCTGCCGACATCTGGATGGCGGAGTTTTATGCAGGCGTGGGGACACGGCTGCGTCCGATCGTCGAGAGGCAGCGGGACCTGTTGGACCCGGCTGTCGCCGATGTGCTGGAGGCCGCGCTCTCTCAGGAGATGCGCGACTACTACGCCAAGGTTTTCGAACGATACGCTCTTCGTGAGAAGATGCGGCTCTTCTTCGAGAGATACGATCTGCTGCTGTCGCCTGTCCTGCCGGTGTCGTCGCTCGCGGTCGGACACAACGTCCCGGCCTCGCTGCCGGACAGGAATCTGGTGTCATGGGTGTTCTACACCTATCCCTTCAACTTGACGGGTCAGCCGGCTGCATCTGTCTGCGCCGGACTGGCTTCCGACGGCATGCCGGTCGGGCTTCAGATCGTAGGCCGGACCTACGGCGAATACGACGTGGTGCGGGCGGCGGCCGCCTATGAACGGACCCAGGCGCCCGAGTACAACATCCGGAAGTTCCCGTAGGCAGGCCTCGGGCACCGCGACGGCCTGAACAGGCGAGGGGATGTGGGCGACACGCGTCTCGATCCCGTCGCCGATCATCGGCGTCGTCCTTCATGTGCGGAGCAGCGGGTCCGTACGCTTTGCGGCCCCCTCGGCCCGGACATTCGTCATGCCGGGGCGGAGCGCTTCGAGCACCGTGTCCTGACCGACCCTGCTCCGGGCCGGGAAACCCTGGCGCCTCCCGCTGCCGGCATCGCATTTAGAGGTGGCGCCGGTGCCAGAATGGGTCGGGACGGCTGGCGATCACCTTCGTGAGCCGGATCGCCGGAAGCGGAAAGGGCGCCCTCAGCAGGTGCTCCGACCGATGAAACGTCAGGGTCAGGTGCGGGACGCGCACCATCTGCCGGTATGCGGGTTCGAGGGCCCCAGCGGGCGTCGTGAACGGGTTCGGAATGCCCTTGTACCCCTTGAGGAGGGCGGTTCGCGTTGCCGCGATCGGTTCGCGCTCCACGGCAACGTAGGCAGCATGGGTGATGCCGTGCTCGGCCCGCGAGTAGAGCCCATAAGGTCCGACGCCGGCCCGGACCTCGGCCGGCATCGCGAACCCTTCAAGGTCGAACACGCCCCTGTTCAGCCGCAGGAGCGTGACGTGCATGTCCCCGGGGGCGATGGGTTTGATGCCACGCTCCTCCACGAAGGCCGCAATCGCCTGCGCGTCCTCGGGATGAACCTTGAGGGCCAGGAACAGGCCGTCGTCACGACGCCGCAAACGGGCCCTCCGGGGAGCCTGGAGCGTTGCGACACCCAGGGGTGATCTCATGCATCGGGTAAGCGCTTTGCCGCGAGGGGGCCGCTCATCGCTGAACATACACGGCGAAGGATCCGGCGTCTCATGGTACTGAAGCTCGTCCGGCACGCTTCCATAGGGTAGAGGGGTGTTCATGGTCGAGATCGATCCTGCCCGACTCCTGAGCGACCTCGATGCCCTCCGGACCATCGGAGCGGAAGGCTCCGGCGTCGTTCGAGAGGCCTTCACGCCTCCCGATCTCGACGGGCGGCGTTGGCTCGCGGATCGCCTCAAAGACGCCGGCCTTCGGCCGCTCTGGGATCCGGTCGGCAACCTGTTCGGGCTGCCCGCCTCGACCGGCCCGGCGATTCTCATCGGTTCGCATTCGGACACGCAGCCGGAGGGTGGCTGGCTGGACGGCAGCTACGGTGTGATCTGCGGCCTGGAGATCGCTCGCGCCATACGGGACGCCGGGCTGTCGGGCGTTGCGGTCGTTTCGTTTGCCGACGAGGAAGGGACGTTCGAACCGCTGATGGGAAGCCGCGTCTGGACCGGGGAATTGCCGCTTTCGGCGCTCCACGACAGGACGGACCGTCAGGGGCGCCGGCTGGGCGACGTCCTGGGCGGTGTCCCGGAATTGGCGAGGGCCGAGCATGTGCCGCCAACGCTGTTCTCCGCTTACATCGAGCCGCACATCGAGCAGGGCCCGATTCTCGATGATGCCCATGAAGGGATCGGAATCGTTGAATCGATCGTCGGCATGCAGCACATCGAGGTGACCGTTCTCGGTGATCAGAACCATGCCGGCACGACGCCGATGAGCCGCCGGCGCGATGCCGTCATGGGCTTCGTGGCGCTGGCGCATGCCGTCGACGAGGCCTTCCGCAGGCAAGCCGGTCCTGCGACCGTCTGGACGTTCGGCCGGGTGAACGTCGCTCCGAATGCCACCTCCATCGTGCCGGGACGGGTCGATGCGATGCTGCAGATCCGCGACCCCGACCGGCAACGTCTCGACGACCTGGCCGATCGTGCGAGGGCGATCGCACAAGGGATCACGGCTCAAGGAACGGTCCGGATTGGAACGCGCACCGCAGCGATGCTCCCGCCTGCTCCGATGGACGCTGCGCTCGTGAGCAAGCTGGCGTCCAGCGCCGAGAAGGCGGTGGCCTCGCGCTGGCGGCGAATGGTGTCCGGCGCCTTGCACGACGCGGTTCCGGTCAGCCGCATCCTGCCGAGTGCGATGCTGTTCGTTCCGTCGCTCGGGGGCAGGAGTCACTGCTTCGAGGAGGATACGCGGGTCGAGGATCTCGTCCAAGGCTGCGCCGTGCTGGCCGCGGCGGTCGAAGAGTTGTTGCAGGGGAGCGAACACGGCCGGCGCGCCTGAATGGAACCGGCGTCGCAGGCCTATTCGTGAGGTATTGAAGCGGCTCCGGCACACGTCGTAGGAGATGCAGCCGAGCGAGCCTACGAGCCATCAGGCCCGGGAGCCAAGGGAAAGCCCACCCATGGATCGCAACGACACACCTCCTGCTCCGCACCGGGAGCGGATCGGCGTGGAGGGGCTCCATGCCCCGGCCGAGATCGTGGTCGATCGCTGGGGCATCCCGCACATCCGGGCCGGGTCTCTGCACGACCTCTTCGCGGCGCAGGGCTTCAATGCCGCGCGGGACCGCCTCTGGCAGCTGGACCTGTGGCGCAAGCGCGGCCTCGGCCTGCTCGCGGCGGATTTCGGGCCCGGCTACCTCGCCCAGGACCGGGCCGCGCGCCTCTTCCTCTATCGCGGCGACATGGCTGCGGAATGGGCCGCCTACGCGCCCGACGCCGAGGCGATCTGCACGGCGTTCGTGGCCGGGATCAATGCCTACATCGACCTCGTCGAGCGCGAGCCGGGGCGCCTGCCGCCGGAGTTCGGCCTTGCGGGGACGCGGCCGGGACGCTGGGCGCCCGAGGACGTGGTGCGGGTCCGCAGTCACGGATTGACCCGCAACGCCCTCTCCGAGGTGCAGCGCGCCGCGGTCCTGGCACGGGCGGACCCCGCCACGGATCTGCTGCGCAAGAACCTGGAGCCCGCCGTGACGCCTCGGGCCGCGGAGGGGCTCGACCTCTCCTCCGTGTCGGTCGAGATGCTCGACGCGTTCAAGCTCGCGAGCGCACCGGTCACCTTCACGCCTGAGCGCCTTGCGGCCGGGCTCGACGACGTCTGGGCCTGGACCAAGGTCACGGACCTCGGCGACGTCATCCGGGATGCCGCCTTCGAGGGCTCCAACAACTGGGTGGTGCACGGAAGCCGCACCGAGACGGGCCGGCCGATCCTCGCGAGCGACCCGCACCGCACCCACTCGCTGCCCTCGCTGCGCTACCTCGTCCATCTCACGGCGCCGGGGCTCGACGTCATCGGAGCCGGCGAGCCGGCGCTGCCCGGGGTGTCGATCGGGCACAACGGCGTCATCGCGTTCGGCCTCACGATCTTCGGGGCGGACCAGGAGGACGTCTACGTCTACGAGACCGCCCCCGGCGACCCCGACGCCTACCGCTACCGCGACGGCTGGGAGCGTATGCGCGTGGTCGAGGAGCGGTTCGAGGTCAAGGGCGCGCCGGACCAGACCCTGACGCTGAAGTTCACCCGCCACGGACCGGTCGTGTTCGAGGACCCGGACCGGCGCCTCGCCTGCTCGATCCGCTCCGTGTGGTCGGAGCCCGGCGCCGCCGCCTATTTCGCGAGCATCTCGGGGATGCGGGCGCGCGGCTTCGACGAGTTCCGCCGCGAGATGCGCCGCTGGGGCACGCCGTCCGTCAACCAGGTCTATGCCGACGCCACGGGACGGATCGCCTGGCTTCCGGTCGGCTACACGCCTCTGCGGCCCAACTGGGACGGGCTCCTGCCCGTGCCGGGCGACGGGCGCTACGAATGGGAGGGCTTCCTCGATCCGGACCGCCTGCCGCGGGTCGTGGATCCGCCGCAGGGCTATCTCGCGACCGCCAACGAACTGAACCTGCCCGCCGATTGGGATCACGGCACGGCCCCGGTCGGCTTCGAATGGACCGAGCGGTCGCGGGCCGCCCGCATCGACGAGGCGCTGAAGACCGCGTCGCCGCACACCGTCGCGGCGTCCTGCGCGCTCCAGACCGACGTCGGCTCCATGCCGGCGCGCCGCACCCTGGCGGCGCTGCGGACGGCCGCGATGGCGGGCGGGACGGGCGCCCGCGACCTGCTGCGCGACTGGGACGGATCGCTCGGTCCCGGCAGCGCTCCGGCCGCCCTGTTCGAGCTCTGGTGGACGAAGCATCTCAAGCCGGCGCTCTTCGCCGCGACCGTCCCCGACGGAGAGGTCCGCAAGCTCCTCGGGCCCGGCGACGTCGAAAGCCTCCTGCGGCTGATCGAGGCGCCGGACCGGCGCCTGGGTCCGGACCCGGCCGCCGCGCGCGATCGCATCCTCGCCGACACCCTCGAGGCGGCGTACCGCGACTGCGCCGCCCGGATGGGAGACGATCCGTCCGCCTGGTCCTGGGGGCGCCTGCACACGGCCTGTTTCGAGCATCCGCTGACCCCGCTCGTCGGGAACGACCGCTTCGACATCGGCCCTCTGCCGAAGGGCGGCAGCGCCTCCACGCCCATGCATGCGGGTTATCGGCCGAGCGACTTCCGGATCATCGCAGGGGCCTCGGTCCGGGTCGTCATCGACGTCGGCGACTGGGACCGCAGCGTCTGCATCAATGCGCCCGGTCAGTCGGGCGACCCCCGCTCGGGCCACTACGCGGATCTCGCCCCGCTCTGGGCGCGCGGCGAGTACGTGCCGCTGCTCTACTCGCGCGACCGGATCGACGAGGCGGCTTCCCTCCTGATCGAGCTGGTGCCCGCCGCACCGTGAAGATTGTCCCGCCGAAGAGCGAAGAGCGGCATGGGGAAGCCCGTCCAGGTCCCGAGGCCGGCGGCCGCCCGCAGCGGGCAGGCCTCCGTCGTCAGGCGTGCGATATCGCCAAGCTCGGCGCTGTCGGGGGCCGGCGTGCCCCGAGGTGGCGGAGAACGCGGCTAGAGCCGCTCCTCGGCCCGCAGGGAAAGGTTGAGCGTCAGCACGGGCTCGGGCTGCCCGTCGCGGATGCGGACGGCGAGGAAGTCGTATTTGCCGAGCTTGTCCTTGGCGAGTTCGGCAAGAAGCTCCAGCGCCGCCGGCCGCGCTTCCTCGGGCCCGGCGAGGTCCATCCCGATCTGATCGTCGGACCACGGCTCGCCGTCATACCGCACGTCGAAATGGAATAGAGGCACGGTCGGGCTCCTGTAGAGGCGGGAGCACACGGATCTCTCAGCCACCGGTGCCTTGCTCGTTCCCGGTGATGAAGCCTAATGCCGGAGGTGCCGGTCCGGTTCATCCGGGCCGGCCCGCGGCCGCCCGCTCCCCGGGCCGTCGGTTTGCAGACGAGATCACCGCCGAACGAAAACGGGGCCGGCGCCTCATCGGCGCCCGGCCCCGTCTTTCGGTACGCAACTGGATCGGCGCGCCGTGCCTATGCCCCCATCGGTCGGCGCCGTTCCGATCTGGGGATGCCTGTAGCAGGCGCTTTCCCGCCACGCTGATTAGACCTTCGGACCGCTCTCGATCTTCCCCCTATCTGCGTGCCGCCCTTCATGCAGATGGCGTCGATCCACAGGGTGTCGGTCCTGGAAATCACCTTCGAACCGGTGCTTCCGGCGTTCCGGATTCCAGGCCATCTCCGCATCGGAGGCGCTCATGCGGTTGCCATGCGCGATGGGCGGCCAACGCTACGACGTTGCGATAGTCCCCCTCATCCTTCGGCCCCGGCTCCTCCAGGGGACGCTTTCGAGGTGCAACGGGAGATCGTTCAGCATTGTTGAGTCGATTTTCTAGTCGAATTAAGTTCTCGCTTCTGATCTCGCCCACATGCTACGCTGCGGAACTGCGCCAAAAGGCAGCCGATCGAAAATACCGACTCTCGCATATTGGCTATCATCTGAGATCACGCCGGAAGGGATACATAAATATGATGGGACGTATAATCGCTATTACTGCGCTTCTTGTCGCTTCGACGAGCATCGTCATGGCACAGGTACCAATGCAGGTTCTCCAACAGGAACCCGGCGCCGGGCAGTTGCGCACCGGCCAAGTTGTTTTGGTCGATGACGGCTCCTGCCCGAAGGGGCAGATCAAGCAGGTGACCGCGGGCTCCAATCTCGGCACCAATATGGGGGCTGTCCAAGGCGGCAGTGGTCGGCAGCGCACCTGCGTCAAGCGTCAGTAGATCATCTACGACGGTCGGGCCCGCGCAACCTTTCATGCGTCGGGCCGGTCTCGGAGAGCGCCAGCGCTTTTGTGGGACTCACCAAAGCCGGGTGCGTCGCGGGAACGGATTCATGCCTCCCGAAATGGCGTCCGACCCGCCGCGGCTTGGCCGTGAGCGGGTCCTTTTTTGGGCAGGAGCCCTGTGCGACCTAGATATCCAAAGTTACAGGCATGATTTTCGAAAGAAATATTCTGAATATATTTAGCCTTACAATTTCATTTCAAATCTTTTATTCTTTTTGGCGCGCATGATACGCTCAATTTTCTTCAAGAACGTATAGTTTAACCATGCATCGGACGCGTACAATTTTGTGGGAGGACAACATGGAAAAGAACTACACAAAAGTGACCTATGAGGGCCAGAACGGATCCAAGATAGCGACCGGGACGATTGTGGAATTGAAGAGTGGGCAGCAGTGGATCGAAGATGAGCAAATTATGTTCAAAGAGATATCCGAGAGCCGCAAGAAAGTCGTTCTCTATGATGAATACCGGGATCTCACCCTCACGCTGAACCTTGCGAAAGAGACCATGAAAGTTCAGTGGGACGACAACACTTTGATATGGGACCTCACGTCGATAAAGCATTCGAATACTGCGTTTCCTGCCACCTCGTCCTCGAATGAACCTTCCCCTGCTGCCTCATCAATGGTCGATACGTGGGACATCTGAGTTTTCGCGCTTGCCGCCGTCTTGCCTGACGTCGGATCGAGGCCCAGACGGTCATCCGGGCCTCGATCCGCATTCTGGTCCCGATCGCCGCCCCCGGTCCGCGGGCGGCGCCCGACCGCGGCGGCCTGGGACTTCAACGGGCGGCTCGGATGGTCGATCGTGCCGGTTCTCGGCCCTGGTCGGGTTCGAGATCCTGCCCCGCGCCCCTGAGAGCTTCCCGCCGGCAGCGTGGTCGTCCGGATACGGGCGCCCTCGTCCGGCCCCCGCCATGGACGCCGGGTGTCGATGCCGATAGGGAACGCCCGAGCAGGCGCTGACCGGGATACCACTGCTTCGACGTTCGGAATGGACCGAGCGTGCCGACCGGGGCACGGTCGCGGCGATCGGCTCCTGCATGCGGGGCGGCTGACGGCGTGCCGCGGCGCGCGCTCAGGCGGCGAGGCGGACGTGGCGGCGCCGCGCCAGTTCGGCCTCGTAGAGGTGCCGCCACTTTTCCGCACCCTCCACCAGCGCCATGCGCTCCTCCGCCCTCGAGGCGCGCTCCTCGGCGTCCCGCAGGCGCAGCACCAGGGTCCGGTTCTGCTCCTCAAGGGCGATGATCCGCTCCAGGTCGGCCTGCTTCTCGGCGCCGCATTGCATGAGGTGCGCCGCCGTCGCCTGCAGGAGGCTCGTCAGACGAAGGATCTGGCGGTGGAGATCGGTGGGAGACGTCGGCTCGGGCTGTGCCTGCTCCATGGATTGCCCTCTACGCCGCCGCACGGCCGGCGAGGCAATGTCACGCAACATGGTTAATGCGGACTTACCGCGCGTGCGCCGGGCCGGCTGCGACCCCGCTTCCGGCCCGCTTCCGGCCGGAGAGGCGGGAGCGCCGCGAAGGCGCTCCTGCCCCTCAGGGGACACGGGATCAGCGGCTCAGGGCCGGCCGCATGCTGCGCCCGCCGCGCGCGCCGTCGAAGCTGAGGGCGCCCGGGCCGGTGAAGACCAGCAGCAGGAACACGAAGCAGTAGAGGATCGAGGCGTCGCCGCCGTTGAGCAGCGGGTAGAGGCTGCGCGGGGCGTGGAACATCCAGTACGCCACCGCCATCTCGCCCGCGAGGACGAAGGCGACCGGCCGGGTGAAGGCGCCGATCAGGATCAGGAACCCGCCCGCGAGTTCGAGCACGCCGCCGATGCCGTAGAGCGAGAGCAGCGGCGGCAGGCCGCTCTGCGGCGGGGCCGGGAAGCCGAAGAGCTTCTGCGAGCCGTGCAGCATGA
This sequence comes from Microvirga sp., assembly GCA_036263675.1. Taxonomy (GTDB): domain Bacteria; phylum Pseudomonadota; class Alphaproteobacteria; order Rhizobiales; family Beijerinckiaceae; genus Microvirga. Next base: position 36,083 of record DATAGO010000071.1, read on the forward strand.
AGATGAGCGCGGTCGCGATGCGCAGCGCGGCGAGGGCCAAAGGTGTGTAGCGATCGAGTCTCTCGAAGAGCATGGGACCCCATGAAGGTGTGATGTGACGTCCCGCCCGGAGGCGGGGGCGGGACATGGGTGGGTCAATGGGGCGGAAATGCGTCGCCCGTCCCGCGCTCGCGCGATCGTGGGCCTTCCAGGCCCGGCCGTGCCGGCCCGGTGCGGAGCAGGCGTCCGGCGGACGGGAACCCGGGGTCGGCGCCGGGCGTAGAACCCGCATGAGCGGCGCGGTGCAGCGGCAGCGGGCGAAGCGGGCCGGCCGGCCTGCGCCCCATCTGGGTCCGGAAGACCGGGAGGCCCTGCGCACGGCCGTGCGGGTGCTCGAACACCCGAGCCTCGTGGCGCGCCTGTCGAGCTTCGTAGGCCGGCCCGTGGAACTCGTCGGCAACCTCCTGCCCCGCGCGGCCTCCGGCATCGTCTCGCGCGCCAGCCAGGCGGCCCTCCGGGCGGCCCTGCGGCTCGCCCTGACGACGCTGCCGGAAGCGCCCGCCCGCTGGGGGCGATTCATCCACAAGGCGCTCGCCGCCACCTCCGGCGCGGTGGGCGGCGCGTTCGGCCTCGTGAGCCTGCCGGTCGAGCTGCCGGTCGCGACCACCCTGATCCTGCGCTCGATCGCCGAGATCGCGCAGGGCGAGGGGGAGGACCTCGCCCGCCCGGAGACGGCGCTGGCCTGCGTGCAGGTCTTCGCGCTCGGGGGAGGGCAGGGCGACGGCGACAACCCGGCGGAGAGCAGCTATTTCGCGGTGCGGGCCGCTCTCGCGCAATCCATGACCGAGGCCGCGCATTTCGTGGCCGAGCACGGGTTCGTGGGGCAGGGGGCGCCGGTGCTGATCCGGCTCGCCGCCGAGATCTCGTCGCGCTTCGGCCTCGTGGTGTCGCAGAAGATCGCCGCTCAGGCCGTCCCGGTCGTGGGCGCGCTCGGAGGCGCCGCCGTCAACACCGCCTTCATGACCCACTACCAGTCGATCGCCCACGCCCATTTCACGGTGAGGCGCCTGGAGCGGGTGCACGGCGCGGTCGTGGTCCGGCGGGAGTACGACCGGATCCGGCGCAAGGAAGCCGCCTCGGAATCCGCAGGCTCCTAGCGGCGCCGCGGGGCCGGCACGCGCGGCCATTCGTCCCCGGGCGCGACGTCAACCCGAGAGGGCGAGGCTCAGGTCCGGCTCGGGCAGCCCGAAGGCGCGCGCCGCGACGATCGAGACCACCGCATCGGCCAGCATCATCAGTTCGGCCTGCTCGCCGCGGGAGAAGGTGCGGGGCTTGCGGTCAATGAGGCACAGGGCGCCGAGCCGGATCTCGTCCCGGTAGACCAGCGGTGCGCCAGCATAGAAGCGGATGAAGGGCTCGCCCGTCACCAGCGGGTTGTCGCGAAAGCGGTCGTCCTTGCGCGCATCCGGGACCACGAACACGGCGCTCGCCAGGATCGTGTGCGTGCAGAAGGAGGCGCTGCGCGGCGTCTGATCCACGTCGAGCCCCTGCCGCGACAGGAAGAGCTGGCGGTCGGCCTCGACGAGGGTCACGAGGCAGATCGGCACGTCGAAGCGGGCGCGGGCGAAGGCCGTGATCCGGTCGACGGTCTCGTCCGGCAGGTGTTTCTTGACCGCGAGCTCCTCGATGGTCTGGAGGCGCAGGAACTCGTTGGGATCGACGGGAAAGTCCACGGTCCAGGCCCTGCGTGGTGAGGTTCGGCGGGCGACAATGGCCCATCCGGGCCTGCAAGCACAACTCGCCCGGGGACCGTCCGACTTCGCCGCGCCGGCCCTACTGGCCCGACCGCGCCGGCTCGAAGGTGTAGATCGCCCTCACGGCCGCGATTCCGAGCGAGGCAATTTCACTGGCGAGAACGATCATGGGCGCACCCAAGGTCTGCGGACCTGTTTCGGGCCGGACTCGCGGGGACAATGTCAGCAGGCCGAGCAGGTTCCAGGCTCGGGCGCTGCCGGTGCCGTCGCTGCGCGGGGCCCCGGTGGACGCGCCTCGCTGGGGAGCGATGGCGGGATCGGGAGCCTGGGGCGGGCGGGTTGTGTCCGCCCCCGCCTTGACGCAGGGTCCGGCGCTCGACCGACATCGGCACCGGTCACAGGGAAGGGCACCGGCATGAGCGCCACCAGACTCGGGGTGATCGGCTACGGCATCATGGGCGAGCGCCTGCTGCGGGCGGCCGCGGCGCACCGCTCGGTTGCCGTCGCAGGTGTGTGGGACCCCTCGTCGGAGGCCATGGGGCGCCTCAAGGCCGACCTGCCGGACGTGCCGCGTCTCGCCGACGCGGACGCCGTGATCGCCGCGTCCGACTGCCTCTACGTCGCCTCGCCGCCGGCAAGCCACGTGGCCTATGCGGGCGCCGCGCTCGAGCGGGGCCGCGCGGTGTTCTGCGAGAAGCCGCTCGCGGTCGATCTTGCCGCGGCACGCGGCCTCGTGGAGGCGTTCGAGGCGCGGGGCGGGCGCGGCGCCGTCAACTTTCCCTTCGCGTCGTCGCCGGCGGTCGAGCAGCTCGCCGCCTGGCTGCGGGACGGCGCCGTCGGCGCCGTCCGCGAGGTCACGGTCGAGATCGCCTTCGCGGCCTGGCCGCGGCCGTGGCAGGCCGACGCCGCCGGCTGGCTCGACCGGCGGGAGCAGGGCGGCTTCACCCGCGAGGTGGTGTCGCATTTCCTGTTCCTGTGCCTGCGCCTCCTCGGGCCGCTCCGGCTCGACGCCGGCCGCGCGAGCTTTCCCGAGGCGGGCCGCAGCGAACGCGCGATCGCGGCCCGGCTCGACGCCGGCGGCATCCCCGTGACCCTCGCGGGCCGCGTCGGCGGCACCGACAAGGCCGACCACAACCTTTGGACCGCGCAAGGGGAGCGCGGCGCGCTTCGCCTGCGCGACTGGTCGATCGCCGAGAAGCGCGACGGCGACGGGCCCTTCGCGGAGGCGCCCGGGGCGATCCGCAACGAGGAGGCGCGGCCGCTCGTCCTCGCGCGCCAGCTCGACAAGGTCGCGGCCCTGACGCGGGGCGAGAAGCAGAATCTCGCGACCTTGCGCGACGCGCTCGAGGTCCAGGAGATCGTCGAGGCGATCCTGCGCTCTTGAGCCGGGATGTGCGGATGTGAGACGACGCAGGCGAAGCATGATCAGGAGCGCGATGTGACCGGCAGTTCGTATTTCCCCCCGCGCGGCGACTGGGCGCGCGTGGCGCCGGCCGAGGCCGGCTTCGATCCCGGCCGCCTCGCCGAGGCGACCGCCTTCGCGGTGGCGAACGAGTCGCCTTGGCCGCGCACCATGTATCTCGCGGACGGGCGCTACATCGGCACCGCCGACATGGGCGAGGAGCCGCCCCACGACGCGGTGCTCGGCGAGGTGCGCCCGCGCGGGGGCGCCGGCGGGCTCGTGGTCCGCGGCGGGCGCATCGCCGCGGAATGGGGCGATCCCGACCGGGTCGACATGACCTTCAGCATCGCGAAGAGCTATCTCGCGGTTCTCGCCGGGATCGCGGTCGAGCGCGGGCTCATCGGCTCGATCGACGATCCCGTGCGCGAGATCAGCCGCGACGGCGGCTTCGACTCGGCCCAGAACCGCGACATCACCTGGCGCCACCTCCTGCAGCAGACGAGCGAATGGGAGGGCACGCTGTTCGACAAGCCCGACCTCGTCGACCGCAACCGGCACGTGGGTCCGGGAACGGGGGCGAAGCCGAAAGGCTCGCACCGGGACCTGCAGCCGCCGGGCACGTACTGGGAATACAACGACGTGCGGGTCAACCGGCTCGCCCTGTCGCTCCTGCACGCCTTCCGCCGGCCGCTGCCCGAGGTGCTGCGGGAGAGCATCATGGACCCGATCGGCGCCTCCCCGACCTGGGAATGGCGCGGCTACCGCAACTCCACCGTGGCGATCGACGGGCGGCCGATCGAATCCGTCTCCGGCGGCGGCCATTGGGGCGGCGGAATGTTCATCTCGGCGCGCGACCACGCCCGCGTCGGCTATCTGATCCAGCGCCGCGGGCTCTGGGACGGCCGGCGGCTCCTGCCGGAGGCCTGGATCGACGCCCTGACGACGCCCTGCGCGCTGAACCCGGTCTACGGCCTGCTGTGGTGGCTCAACCCGGAGCGGGGCTATTACCCGGCCGCGCCGGCGACGAGCGTGTTCGCGGTCGGCATGGGCACGAACCTGATCTGGATCGATCCCGCGCTCGATCTCGTGGTGGTCGCGCGCTGGGTTGCGAAGGACCGCGTCGGCGACCTGATCGCCAAGGTGATGCGGGCGCTCGCCTGAGCGGGCAGGGGGCTCAGCGCGGGCTCCACCGCCGGTGCAGGGCGAGGCCGCCGTTCCACACGAGACAGGTCGCGAGCGCCGCCCACAGGGCCGCGGCGGTGCCCCACGGGACGCTCGCGAGGTGCAGGACCACGACCGCGGCCGTGAAGCCGATCATGCCCATGAGCGCGTTCACCATCACGGCCGCGGTCGCGGGGCCGCCGATGCTGGGATGGAGGATGAGGGCGAGGCTCGTCATCACCACGGGCATCAGGGCCGCCATCCCGGCGGCCTGCGGCCCGATCAGGCGGCCGGCGGCGATCACCGCCGCGACGAGCGCCATCACGCTGAGCGCCCGCATCGGGATCCCCCACCACGGCCGCGGTCCGGCCTGCACGCGGGGCGCCGTGCGGAGGAAGCGGCGGGTCGCCAGGATCGCCCCGCCATAGGCCGCCGCGTTGAGCGCGATCGCGCCCGGAAGCGACCACGGGATGCGGCTCGCGAGCCACGCGCAGACGAGCCAGAAGCCGAGCGCGCCGCCGAGGCTCGCCACGAGCCGGTGGCGCTGGGCGAGCCCCGCATAGACCGCGATGAACCCGGCCGTGGCGGCGTTCACCACGAGGCTCGCGAGGCTGCTGCGCTCGATGAAGGCCGCGTCGTGCTCGTAGGCCAGGAACACGTAGGCCGGACCGGCCGAGACCGGCAGGGTCGCCACCATGGCGCCGAGGAACGGCCCCGCCCGCTCGACGATCAGCGAGGCCGCCACCACGATGGCCGCGCTCGTGACCATCTTGAGCACGAGACCGATGAGGAAGGAATCGGGCACGATGGGCTCCGCGGCGCCGTGATGCGCCGTTCTAACCCGTTTTCGCCCCGCTGCCCCGCGCGGGCACGCCGCCAGGGGATGCACGGGCCGAATGTCTCGCGCGCCCCTCGTTCCTTCTGCCAATTTCGAGGCCCGGGATTGCGGTCTAGAAGGGCGGAAAAGCCGGGGGCCGGGACCATGCAGCAGACCGCTCTGATCGCCGCGATGATCGCAGCCTATGTGGAGGCGGGCCTCGTCTACGTGGAGGCCTGCGAGCCCGCGGAGGACGACACGCCCCTGCCCGAAGGGCTCTCGGCCGGCGCCGCCCGGGCCGCCTATGTCACCGCCAACCTGGCCGTGGTGGCCCTCTGGCCGGTGCTGTTCCTCGCCTCGAAGCTGCTCGCCCTCACGGAGCGCGACTGAGCGGGGTCCGATCCGGCTAAGATTTCGTCAAGACCTCTCGCGGACCATGCCGGCTCCGCGGGGGGTGGAACGCATGACGAGCAGCATGGACCGGCGCTGGGAAGAGATCGCCGGCCTGATCGACGAGATCAGGCGTCTCCGGGCGGGACGCCGCGCCGCCGACGCCGCGGCGCAGGCGGCCCTGCCGCGGGTGCCCGAGCCGGCCAGGCCGCCCGAGACCGCGCCGCCGTCCACGGGCGCGACCGTCTATCCGCTTGCGCTCCACCGACGTCGGCAGGGCTGACGGTCGCTCCGCCTACTCCGCCGCTCTCAGGAACGGGACCCCGGCCGGGACCGGCGCGCCGGCGCCCCGGGCGGAGCCCTCGACGATCACGTAAGGGATTCCGTCCGCCCCGCCGGACTCGACCCGCGCCCGGACGCCGTAGACGTCCTCGAGCAGGGCCGGCGTGATGACGGCCTCCGGCGCGCCGACGGCGACGAGGCGGCCTCCCGCGATCACCAGGACGCGGTCGGCCACGCGCAGAGCCTGGTTGAGGTCGTGCACCGCGAGCAGCACGCAGATGTTGCGCTCCTGCGCGAGCCGGCGGACGAGGGTCAGCACCTCGATCTGCCGGTGGAGGTCCAGCGCGCTCGTGGGCTCGTCGAGGAGCAGGATCTGGGGCTCGCGCACCAGCATCTGGGCGATGGAGACGAGCTGGCGCTGGCCGCCGCTGAGCTCGGCGAGGTTGCGGAAGGCGAGATCCTCGATGCCGAGATCGTCGAGCGCCGCGTCGACGATCGCGAGGTCCGCGTCCTCCACGGCCCAGGCCCCGCGCCTTTCCTGCTTGCGGGCGAGGAGCACCGATTCGTAGACCGTGAGCACCGCCGCCACGGCGGTGTCCTGCGGGAGGTAGCACGGGCGCCGGGCGGGGCGCTCCTCGGAACCGTTGACGCGCACCGCCCCGGGGCCGCCGAGCAGGCCCGCGATGCGCCGGAACAGCGTCGATTTGCCGGCGCCGTTCGGCCCGATGACCGCGACGACCTCGCCGCCGCGGAAGGCCGGCGTGGTGATGCCCGACAGCGCCGGCACGGCCTGCGCGCCCCGGCCGTAATGCACGCCGACCCCGCTGAGCTCCAGAGTCGGGCGGGACGTCGGGGCGGGCTTCGGCATCGATGTCACCATGATCGCCACCTGCGGGTCGTCGAGAGGATGAGGCTGAAGAAGAACGGCACGCCGATGAGCGCCGTCACGATGCTGATCGGGAAGGTCAGGCCCGGGATCAGCGACTTGCTCACCACCGACGACGCCGAGAGCAGCGCCGCGCCCGCGAGCGCGGAAGCCGGCAGGAAGAAGCGCTGGTCCTCGCCGATCAGCATGCGGGCGATGTGCGGGCCGACGAGGCCGATGAATCCGATGGTGCCCACGAACGAGACCGGCACCGCAGCGAGCAGGCTCACGAGCAGCATCGTCTCGAGCCGCAGGCGCCGCACGTCGATCCCGAAGCTCGCCGCCTTGTCCTCGCCGAGCCGCAAAGCCGTCAGCGCCCAGGCGCGGCACATGAACAGGGGCAGGCACACGGCCAGCACCGCGGCCGTCACGGCGAGCTTCGGCCAGGTGGTCTTGGTGAGGCTGCCCATGGTCCAGAACACCACGGCGCCGAGCGCCTGCTCGGAGGCCACGAACTGCAAAAGCGAGAGCAGGGCGTTGAAGGTGAAGACGAGGGCGATGCCGAGCAGCACCACGGTCTCGGTGCTCACGCCGCGGCGCTGGCTCAGCGTATGGATCAGGAGCGCGGCGGATGCGGCGGCGAGAAAGGCGTTGAGGGGCACCATGTAGTCGAGCGCCGCCGGCACGATCGCGACGCCGAGCACGAGCGCGAGCGCCGCACCGAAGCTCGCCGCCGCCGAGATCCCGAGCGTGAACGGGCTCGCGAGCGGGTTGTTGAGGATGGTCTGCATCTGTGCGCCCGCCACCGCGAGCGCCGCGCCGACCGCGATCGCCATCAGGGCGACGGGCAGGCGGATCTCCCAGATCACGACGCGCAACGCCGCCGGGACGGAATCGGGGGCGGCGAGCGCCCGCACCACCTCGGACACCGCGTAGCGGGCGGGTCCCGTCATGAGGTCGACGAGAAAGCTCGCGACGAGGAGAACCGCGAGACCGGCGAGCAGCGCCAGCTTGCGGCGGGCAAGCGCGCGGTATTCCGCGCGCTTGGAGTTCGGCGGGAGCGCCGTCCGCGGATCGCGGACGGCCGTCAGGGCGGCGCCGGTCATCAGCCGTTCGCCTGAAGCGAGACCCAGTAGCCGGGCTGGTACGGGATCGGCAGGAAGCGCTCGTGGAGCGTGCGCAGGGTGGCGTCGGGATCGACGTCGCGGAACAGGTCCGGGTGGAGCCACTTGGCGATCTGCTGCACGGCTACGAACTGGTAGGGGCTGTTGTAGAACTGGTGCCAGATCGCGTGCACGTGGCCGCGCTCGGCCGCGGGAACGGTGCGGAACGCCGGGCGCCGCATGAGGCCGGCGAGCTTGCGGCGCGCCTCCTTGAGGTCGGCGTTCGGGCCGACGCCGACCCAGGCGCCGCCGGGCACGTAGGCGTCCCAGGCGCTGCCCGTCACGATGACGACGTCGGGCTTCGCCGCGACGATCTTCTCGGGCGAGATCGTCCCGAAGGTCGCGGGGATCAGGCCCGAGCCGAGGTTGCGGCCGCCGGCGAGTTCGACCATGCGGCCGAAATTCTCGCGCCCGAACGACATGCAGCAATCGTCCGAATAGCCGCCGGCGCGGTCGACCATCACGAGGGGCTTCCTGGCCTCGTCGAGGTTCGCGGCCTTCAGGCGCTCCTCGACGCGGGCGATCTCCTTGGCCCGGAAGGCGATGAACTCCTCCGCGACCGCCTCGCGGCCGAAGAGCTTGCCCATGAGGCGCAGCGACGGCTCGGTGTTCTCGAACGGCTTCTCGCGGAAATCGACGTAGACGACCGGGATCCCGACCCCGGCGAGCTTCTCGACGAGCTTCGCCTCGTCGCTCGCGACCTTGGCCTCGATGTTCATGAGCAGCACGTCGGGCTTCAGCGCCACCGCCTGCTCGACGTCGAAGGAGCCCTCCTTCATGCCCCCGAAGGTCGGCAGCTTGCCGATCCCCGGACTCTTGGCCTCGTAGAGCCTGTAGGTGGCGGGATCGGCCTTGGCGAGGTCGTCGCGCCAGGCGACGACGCGCCGGAACGGCGCGTCCTTGTCGAGGGCGGCGACCACGTAGATCTGGCGGCCTTCGCCGAGGATCACGCGCTCGACGGGTGCGCGGACACGGATCTTGCGCCCGGCCACGTCGGTGACCTCGACGGTCCCGGGCGAGGCGGCGGACGGCGCCGGGCCCTGCGAGGCGGCGGGCGAAGCGGCGGCGAGGATGGCGGCAAGGGAGAGGCACGCGGGCGCGAGATATCGCGCGCCGAGGCGGCGCAGGAAGGTGGTCATGGAGTACCTCTTCAGCCAGGGTTCAAGGCCCTGCGGCAAGGGGAGCACAGGCATGTGCGGGACCGGGACTAGCCCGCACGGGGACGAAAATCAACGCAATAACAGCAACTTAGAATGATTTCAGTTTGGAGCCGTTCTGAACAGGGCCGCTCCGGTTGGGCCGACGGGAGCGGGGTCCGGGCCGGACAGAAAGTCGCACGCGTATAAAACAATTGCGCGCAATGTAATGTCGCTCTATGAAAGCGGCAACAGGCGGCGGGGCTTCGCGATGAACCGATTCAGCATCACCTTCACGGCCGGCGCAGCGGCGCTCGGCATCGTCCTTCTCGCCGCCGCCGCCGCTCCTGCGCCGGCGAACCAGGCCGCTCCCGCGAAGGACCAGACCCGCCTCGCCGCGATCCCGGCCGAGACCGGCCGGCCTGCGGGCGAGACTGCCAGCGCGACCCGGAGCGTCGCGTTCCGCTTCGCCGATTGCCTCGCGATTCTGGCCGACGTCGCCCGCGAGGAGAGCGTGACGCCCGTCACCCTCGTGAGCACGCCCGACCTGCGCGTCGCGCGCATCGCGGCCGCCGACGGCGCCGTGACGATCACCTGCGACCGCTCGACGAGCAGGATGTCGCTCGCGAAGAGCGCAGCCCCGGCGGCCGCGGCCGTGATGGCGGCCCGGTAGCTGCCCGTGTCCCGGCCGCAATCCGACAGGGCGGCGGAGTACCGCCGGCAGGCGCAGCAGATCCGGGACGTGGCGGCCTGGATCTCGCGCCACGACGTGCGCAAGCAGCTTCTCGAGACGGTCTGCCACCTGGAGGTGCTGGCCCTGGAGGAGGAGCGGCGGCACCAGCCGGGGCGGGACAGCGAGCGCCAGCCGGCATCCTGACGCCTCCGCGCGGATCCCGGTCGGGGCCTTTGCCGCCGGTGTGACGGCGCCGTGCGGCACGCATCGGTTGTGGCCGTCGGGCCGGCAAGGCAGTATCATTGTCGCGGCCACCCCGCTTCGAAGGGCGCGATTCTGACCAGTCCCCTGATCCTCAAGCTGCAATGCCGCGACCACCTCTCCGACGCCGAGCGACATGTCCTGGAGGGCGCCATCGCCCGCGTCGTCGCCGTCCCGGCAGACGAGGACATGGTGCGGGAGGGGGATTGTCCGGGCGACAGCAAGGTTCTCCTGGAAGGCTTTGCCGCGCGCTACAAGCTCCTCGCCAACGGCAAGCGCCAGATCACGGGGCTCCACATCCCCGGCGACTTCGTGGACCTGCACAGCTTCACGCTCAAGCGGATGGACCACGGCATCGTCGCCCTGAGCGACTGCCGGATCGGCGTCGTGCCCCACGAGGCCCTGCACCGGATCACGGAGGAGCAGCCGCATCTCACCCGCCTCCTCTGGCTGAACACGACCATGGACGGGGCCATCCACCGCCAGACGATCGTCGTGGTCGGGCGGCAGGATGCGCGGGGGAAGCTCGCGCATCTGGTCTGCGAGATGTACCTGCGCCTCAAGATCGTCGCGGAGACCGACGGCTACCGCTTCCGCCTGCCCGTCACCCAGGCGGAGATCGGCGACATGGTCGGCCTCTCGACCGTCCACGTGAACCGCACGCTGCAGGATCTCCGGGGGGAGGGGCTCCTGAGCTGGGAGCGGACGGCCGTGGAGATCCTCGACTGGGAGCGCCTGTGCGAGGCCGCCCAGTTCAACCCGGACTACCTGAACCTCGAGTTCCTGCCGCGCTGAAGCATGATCTCAGCCGAGACGTCGCAGACCTTTCGGGATCGTGCGCGACGACAATGGCATGGGGGCGATGTTCGCTTCGAACCGAAGCGATCACGGCCCGAGCGGTTTCGCGCGAGGTGGATCCGGCTCGCGCGAGGGGCGCGCGATCCCCGACCCACGAGAGCCGATGCGATGCCCGTCCATCTGGCCTGAGCCGTCTGCGCCCTCCACGTTCAGGGTGAGCATCGCGCGCAGGATCGTCCGGCCCTCCCTGTCGCGCACCGCGACCGTCATGGTGCGCTCGGGGCCGTCGCCGGGAATGATGTCCCGGGCCATGTCGGCGAGTCCTTCCTGGGCCTGGAGCCGGGCCGCCTCGAAACCGTCAAGCTCGATCCCCTCCTGGTCCTCCAGGAAGGTGGAGCCGTCGTGGGTGTCGAAGAAGTACAGAGGCATGGCGCAGAAACGGGGTCGGGGCGCGTCCTGTTCCCTCCCGCCGGGCGGCCGCGCTTCGCCGGCCGCCCTCGCGAGCGGGTCCGGGTCCCCCCGCGGATGGCCGGGCTCGCCCGTCAGAGATGGTTCGCGACGAAGCCGCCGGCCGCATCGATCATGCGCTGCGCGGCGTCGATCTCCCGGCTCATGCGCAGGCAGCCGTGCACCACGCCGGGGACATGGTCGAAGCGGAAGAGGGCGCCGGCCTCGGCGAGGCGGGCGGCCAGCATCACGGTGTCGTCGCGCAGCGGATCGAGGCCCGCGGCCGAGAGGTAGAGCGGCGGCAGGCCCGCGAGGTCGGCGCGCAAGGGAGCCGCCAGGCTCGCGGTGTCGTCGGGCAGGGCGCCCAGGAAGTTCGACCAGTACCAGCGCATGTTGACGCTGCTGAGAAGGTAGGCGCCGCTCCCGAACGCCGCGTGGCTCGCGGTCGAGAAGTCGGGCGCGTAGCAGCCGTAGAAAAGGGCGCCGGCGGCGAGCGCCGGCCGGCCGGAATCGCGGCGGTGGAGGAGCGCGGCGAGCGCGAGGTTGGCGCCGGCGGAATCGCCCGCCACCGCGATGCGCGCGGCCGGCACGGGCGCGCCGAGGCCGCCCCCCTCCACGAAGGCGATCGCCGCCAGCGTGTCGTCGAGGGGCGCCGGGAAGGGGTGCTCGGGCGCGAGGCGGTAGTCGAAGCCGAGCACCGGGCGGCCGAGCGCGACGGCCAGGCGCCGCATGGTGCCGTCATGGGTATCGACGGAGCCGAAGGTCCAGCCGCCGCCGTGCACGAAGACCAGCACGGATTCGAGCGGGCCCAGCTTCGGCTCGTAGAGCCGCGCCCGCATCCGGCGGCCCTCGCCCCCGATCTCGAGCATCCGCGTCGCCATCGCGGGCGCGCCCTCGCTCCACGGGATCGAGGCGGCATCCGACAGGCGGCGCGCCTCGGCGATCGGCAGGGTCTTGTAGTCGACGGCCGGCGCGGCGGCGACGCGCGCCAGGATGGCGGCCATCTGGGGATCGGGGCCGACGGTCATCGGCAGGTCCTCGCTTCGGGCATCGGGCCGCGGTGGCCCGCATGACACCGAAATGGCACGGTTTGGTCCGGCCGGTCCAGGGCTCGGGAGGCCCTCAGGCGGCGTGCACCCGCGCCGCAGACCGGGCCGGCTCGATGCCGTGGACGGCGCACAAAGCCGTCATGCGCCGCACCGCCAGGTCGGGATCGCGCAGGAGCCGGGCCCCGTCGGCGAGGCGGAACACCTGCGCGTAATGCAGGATCCCGCGCGCCGACTGCATGCCGCCCACCATGGTGAAATGGTCCTGGAAACCGTTGAGCCAGGCGAGCAGGACGATACCGGCCTTGTAGTATTGCGTCGGCGCTTCGAAGATCGTTCGCGACAAGGGCACGGTGGGATCGAGGATCGCGTGGTAGCCCGCAAGGTCTCCCGCCGCGAGGCGGGGCAGCGCCGCCGCGGCGGCGGGCGCGATCGGGTCGAAGATGCCGAGCAGACCGTGGGAATAGCCTTGATGGTCGCCGGCGATCAGCTCGGCATAGTTGAAGTCGTCGCCCGTATACATCACGACGCCCTCGGGCAGGCGGCGGCGGAAGCCGATCTCGCGGTCCTTGTCGAGGAGCGAAATCTTGATGCCTTCGACCTTGGCGCGGTTGTCGCGGATGATCCCGAGCACCGTTTCCTCGGCGGCGTCGAGGTCGCGGCCGCCCCAGTAGCCGGCGAGCGCCGGGTCGAACATGTCGCCGAGCCAGTGCAGGATCACGGGCTCGCGCGTCTGCCGCAGGATCCGCCCGTACACCGCCGCGTAATCCTCCGGCCCCTTGGCGACCCGGGCGAGCGCCCGGCTCGCCATCAGAATCACGCGCCCGCCTTCCCCTTCGATGAAGCCGATCTGCTCCTCGTAGGCGCGGATCACGTCGTCGAGGCCCCGCACGGCGGCCGGATCGAGGTGGTCCGTGCCCGCGCCCGAGGCGAGGTCTCCTCCTTCGGCCTGCGCGGCGCGGATGGAGCGGCGGATCAGCTCCTGCGCGGTGCCCCAGTCGAAGCCCATGCCGCGCTGCGAGGTGTCCATGGCCTCGGCGATCTTGAAGCCGAGGCGCCAGAGGTGGCTGCGGAAGGCGAGCGTAGCGTCCCAGTCGAGGCTCGCCTTCCCCCACGGATTCGTCCCCGCGGGGTCCGCCACCACATGGGCGGCCGCGTAGACCGTGCGGGGGGAGGGGCCGGCCGCCGCCTCGGGATACGGCGAGGCGGGACCGACGCGGTAGGATTTCAGCGAGCCGTCGGAATGGGGCAGCAGGATCGTGGTCATCGCAGGTCCTCCCAGGCGGGCCGTCGCTTTCCGCTTGACAGAATTCGGAATCGACCGCAAATCTTTGGAACGTTCCAAACGAGAACACAGGTCGCCGCCGAATTCAAGGGCGGGGGCGGGAGGCAGTCGGATGAGCGCGACACCCACCATATTTGGAACGTTCTAAGCAGCGACCCATGTCGTCCCGGGCCACCATCATCGACATTGCCGGCAAGGCGGGCGTCTCCAAGTCGACCGTCTCGCTCGTGCTGTCGGGGTCGCCCCTGGTGAAGGCGGAGACGCGCGCCCGGGTCGAGACCGCCATGATCGACCTCGGCTACGTCTACAACCGCGGCGCGGCGAGCCTCCGCAAGGCGCGGTCCAACATCGTCGGAATGGTGATCAACGACCTCCTCAACCCCTTTTTCGCCGAGCTCGCGGTCGGGATCGAGCGCGCGCTCCAGGGTTCGGACTACATCCCCTTCATCGCCAACACGGGCGAGAACCCGGCCCGGCAGGCGCAGGTGTTCCGCTCCATGCGCGAGCACGGCGCAACCGGCATCATCGTGTGCCCGGCGGTCGGCACCGACGCGGAGGCCGTGGACGAGATCACGTCCGGCGGCATCCCCGTGGTCCAGGCCATGCGCCGGGTCTCGGGCGCCAACGCGTCGGCGGTGATCCCGGACAACCGGGCTGGCGGCGCGCGGGCCGTGGAGCATCTCGTCCGCCTCGGCCACCGCCGCTTCGCGTTCCTCGGCGGCTATGCCCGCATGAGCGCCTTCCGGGAGCGCTCGCAGGGCCTCCTCGACGGGCTCGAGCGCGCCGGCATTGCGCCCGGCCCGGAGGTCCTCATCGAGGCACCGCCCACCAAGGCGGGAGGCGTGTCGGCGCTCGCCCATGCGCTCGCTCTGCCGGAGCCTCCGACGGCGGTCCTCTGCTTCAACGACATCGTCGCGGTCGGCGCCGTGCACGCCCTCGCGCAGCGTGGGCTGAAAGCGGGCGTCGACATGGCCGTGATTGGATTCGACGACATCGCGGAGGCGCAGCACCTGGCGCCGGCGCTCACGACCGTCGCGGTCGACACCATCGGCCTCGGCGAGCGTGCCGCGCAGATGCTGCTGCGCCAGATCGAGAGCGGGCATCCGCGGGTCGAGACCTATGTGGGCGAGGCCCGGCTGATCGTGCGGGAATCCTGCGGCGCCGCGCGGGCGCACGCATCACAGGAAGGGGTTGTGGCATGAGCGTGAGGTGGGGGCTGATCGGGGCGAGCACGATCGCCCGCGAATGGATGATCGGCGCGATCCGCGAGACCGGCGGCGAGGTGGTCTCCGTAATGTCAAGCAATCCGGCCCGCGCCGAAAACTACGCGGCCGAGAATGGCATCCCGCGCCACACCGCGTCCCTCGACGCGCTCGTGACCGATCCCGGCATCGACGCGGTCTACATCTCGACCACGAACGAGCTCCACAAGGAGCAGACGCTCGCGGCCGCGCGGGCCGGCAAGCACGTCTTGTGCGAAAAGCCGCTCGCCCTCGATCTTGCCGACGCCCGCGCCATGGTGGAGGCCTGCCGGCAGGCGGGAGTCGTCATGGGCACGAACCACCATCTGCGCAACGCCGGGGCCCACCGCGCCATGCGCCAGGCCATCAAAGACGGGCTGATCGGCCGCCCGCTCGCCGCGCGGGTGTTCCACGCGGTCTACCTGCCGCCGCACCTTCAGGGCTGGCGCATCGCCGCGCCGGGCGCGGGCGGGGGCGTGGTGCTCGACATCACCGTGCACGACGCCGATACGCTCCGCTTCGTGCTCGACGACGAGCCCGAGGACGTGGTCGCGCTGACGCAATCGGCCGGTATGGCTCAAAGCGGGCTCGAAGACGGCGTGATGGCGGCGGTGCGGTTCCGCTCCGGTCTGATCGCCCAGCTCCACGACGCCTTCACGGCGAAATTCGCCGGCACCGGCTTTGAGGTCCACGGCACCGAAGGCTCCCTCGTCGGGCGCAACGTCATGACCCAGAAGGCAGTCGGCGAGGTCGTCTTGCGCACCGCCGATGGCGAGCGGGCGCTCCCCGCCGACACCACCAACCTCTATGTGCGCTCGCTCCGGCAGTTCCACGCCGCGATCCGCGGCGAGGGGCAGCCTGCCGCCACCGGCGAGGACGGCGTGCGTTCCATGGCGCTCGCGCTCGCGGTGCTGGAGGCCGCCCGCACCGGGCAGCGCACCCCGGTCGTTACCGGGCTGGCCCCCTGATCCATGAGCCGTCCTCCCTTCGTCGCCGGCCAGTCCGCCGGCTCGTCACCATCCTGTCCAGAGAAGTCTTGAGATCATGGCCTTTCCCCGTGTCGTCACCGCCGCCGAGGCGGCCGCCCTTGTGCCCGACGGGGCCGTCGTGACGGTATCCTCGTCCAGCGGCCTCGGCTGCCCGGACGCCGTGCTCGCCGCCCTCGGCCGGCGCTTCGACGACACCGGAGCGCCCCGCGGCCTTACCACCCTGCACCCGATCGCGGCCGGCGACATGTGGGGCGTCAAGGGCATCGACCACATCGCAAAGCCGGGGCTCCTCGCGCGCATCCTCGGCGGCTCCTATCCGAGCGGACCGTCGACCGCCGAACCGCCCGCGATCTGGCAGATGGTCACGGGCAACGAGATCCCCGCCTACAACATCCCCTCCGGCATCATGTTCGACATGCACCGCGAGGCGGCCGCGAAGCGCCCCGGCGTGCTCACCAAAGTCGGCCTCGACACCTTCGTCGATCCCTCCCGTGAGGGCTGCGCCATGAACGAAAAGGCCGCCGCCGACCCGGTGGTCCAGAAGGTGGAGTTCGCCGGCGACACCTGGCTGTTCTTCCCCACCATCGTCCCGAAGGTCGCGATCATCCGCGCGACGACTGCCGACGAGCGCGGCAACCTCTCCTACGAGCAGGAGGGCGGCTATCTCGGGCCGCTCGACCAGGCGCTGTCGGTGAGGAACAACGGCGGCATCGTGATCGCGCAGGTGAAGCGCCTCGCGAAATCCGGCACCATCCGGCCGCAACAGGTCCTCGTGCCCGGGATCCTCGTGGACTACATCGTGGTGGCCCCCGACCAGATGCAGACCACGCAGACCGTGTACGACCCCGCGATCTCGGGCGAGGTCTTCCGCCCCGAGTCGAGCTTCTCGCTCACCGAATGGGGCCCCGCGAAGGTGATCGCCCGGCGGGTCGCGCAGGAACTGCGCCATGGCGATGCAGTCAATATCGGCTTCGGGATCTCGGCCAACGTGCCGCGCATCCTGATCGAGGAGGGCCGGCACGGCGCGGTCACCTGGGTGATCGAGCAGGGCGCGGTCGGGGGCGTGCCGCTCCTCGACTTCCAGTTCGGCTGCGCCTCGAACGCGGAAGCCATCGTGCCCTCGCCCTACCAGTTCACCTATTTCCAGGGCGCTGGCTTCGACGCCTCGCTCCTGTCCTTCCTCCAGATCGACCGCAACGGCTCGGTCAACGTCTCGAAGCTCGGCGTGCGCCCGCACGTGACGGCCGGGGCCGGCGGGTTCGTGGACATCACCTCGCGGGCGAGGAAGATCGTGTTCTCGGGCTACTTCATGGCGGGCGGCAAACTCGCCATCGAGGACGGCCGGCTCGTGATCGCCCAGGACGGGAAGGTGAAAAAGCTCGTCGACGAGGTCGAGCACGTCTCGTTCTCAGGAAGACGCGCGGTCGAGCAGGGGCAGGACATCACCTACGTGACCGAGCGCTGCGTGATGCGCCTCACGCGAGAGGGCATCGAGGTGACGGAAGTGGCGCCCGGCGTCGATCTCCAGGCCGACATCCTCGACAGGGCGGAGTTCCCGCTGATCGTGCGAGGGCGGCCGCGCCTCATGGGAGCCTCGCTCTTCCGCCCCGAGCCTTTCGGCCTCGCCCTCGGAGGCACCCATGCGTGACGACCGGACGCAAGCCGCGGGCGAAACCCTCCTGACAGACGCCGCCGTGCGCCTCGCGCGCGACGGCGCGATCGCGACCATCACCCTCGACCGTCCTGCCAAGCTCAACACCCTGACGCCCGGCATGCTGGCTGCCCTCGAGGAAGCGGTCGAGGTCATCGACGCCGATGGAGAGGTGAGGGCGGTGGTGCTTACCGCGACCGGCGACCGCGCCTTCTGCGCCGGAGCCGACATCGGCGAATGGTCCTCGCTCCAGCCGCTCGACATGTGGCGGCGCTGGATCCGCGAGGGCCACCGGGTGTTCGACCGGCTGGCGCGGCTGCGTCAGCCCGTGATCGCTGCCCTCAATGGGCATGCTCTCGGCGGCGGGCTGGAGCTTGCGGCGGCGGCGGACCTTCGGATCGTCGAGGCCCACGCCAAGATCGGACTGCCGGAGGCCGGCGTCGGGACGATTCCCGGCTGGTCGGGGACGCAGCGCCTCGTGCGCCGGGTCGGGCCGCAGGCCGTGAAGCGTATTGCGCTCACGGGCGATCTGCTCCCGGCCGAGGAAGCGCTCCGCCTCGGGCTCGCCGACGAGCTCTGCGCCACCGGCGGCGCCAGGGCGCGCGCTGAGGAGCTGGCCCGCTCGATCGCGAGCCGGGCTCCGGTCTCGGTGCAGCTCGTCAAGCAGCTTGTCAACGCCGCGGAGGGGGAGGAGACCGCGAGCGCCATCGAGGGCCTCGCGGGCGCGCTCGCCGCCTTCACGGAGGACGGCCGCGAGGGCGTCGCGAGCTTCCGCGAGAAGCGGCCGCCCCGCTACAGGAACCGGTGAGGGATTAGGAGTTTCAACCGGCTGGACGGGTCCCGCGGACCCGCTACCATCCTGCACAGGCGGCGCGCCGGCCCTGCAGGGAACCGCGCACCGGCTTCAGGGGCTGAATGCGGCCCGAAGAACAGGGCCGCGGAGACGGTTCAACCGAATTTGGACGGGACGGTCCCGCCAAATCATTCTGGGAGGATGATCATGAAACTGAAGACCCTACTGCTCGGTACGGCTCTTGCGGCTGCGGCCACCATGGCTCAGGCGCAGACCAAGGAAGTCGAGATGGTCCATTGGTGGACCTCGGGCGGCGAGGCCGCGGCGCTGAACGTCCTCAAGGAAAACCTGCAGAAGCAGGGCTTCGCCTGGAAGGACAACCCGATCGCCGGCGGCGGCGGCACCCAGGCCATGACCGTGCTGCGCGCCCGCGTGACCTCGGGCAACATCCCGACCTCCGTGCAGATGCTCGGCTTCGACATCCAGGACTGGGCCGAGCAGGGCGTGCTCGCGGACCTCACGCCGCTCGCCCAGAAGGAAGGCTGGGACAAGGTGGTGCCCCCGGCGCTCCAGGCCTTCTCGAAGTACAAGGACAAGTGGGTCTCGGCGCCCGTCAACGTCCACTCCACCAACTGGATCTGGGCCAACAAGGCCGTGATGGACAAGATCGGCGCCAAGCCGCCGACCACCTGGGACGAGCTCATCGCCGTGCTCGACAAGGCCAAGGCCGCCGGCGTCACCGCACTCGCGCATGGCGGCCAGCCCTGGCAGGACGCGACGCTGTTCGACTCGGTCGTGCTCACCACGGGCGGCGCCGACTTCTACAAGAAGTCGATGATCGAACTCGACGCGAAGGCGCTCTCCTCCGACACCATGAAGCAGGTGTTCGAGCGCATGGCGAAGCTGCGCACCTACGTGGACCCGAACTTCTCGGGCCGCGACTGGAACCTCGCTTCCGCGATGGTGATCAAGGGCGACGCCGCGATCCAGATCATGGGCGACTGGGCGAAGGGCGAGTTCATCAATGCCGGCAAGAAGCCGGATACGGACTTCCTGTGCTTCCGCTTCCCGGGCACGCAGGGCAACGTGACCTTCAACTCCGACCAGTTCACCATGTTCAAGGTCGGCACCGAGCGTCAGGCCGCTCAGCAGGCTCTCGCCGCCGCGACCATGGACCCGGCGTTCCAGTCGGCGTTCAATGTCGTGAAGGGCTCGGCGCCCGCGCGCACGGACGTCTCGGATGCGGCGTTCGACGCCTGCGGCAAGAAGGCGATCGCGGACCTCAAGGAGGCGAGCGGCAAGGGCACCCTCATGGGCTCCATGGCCCACGGCCATGCCAACCGCGCCGCGGTGAAGAACGCCATGTACGACGTCATCACCCGCCACTTCAACGGCCAGCTCAACACGGACGCTGCCGTGAAGGAGCTCGCGACTGCGGTGAAGAGCGCGTCGTAACGGGAACGTCTCCCTCTCCCCGCGGGCATACTCCCTCTCCCCGCGTGCGGGGAGAGGGCCGGGGTGAGGGGCCGGTCGGTGAGGCGAGCAGCATCCGCTCTCAGCCTGCCATGGCCGGGCTTGCCCCAGGCACCTCGACCAGAGAGGCGCTCTGCCGGCCTATAAGCATCGAGGTTCTCGTGCCGGAATGGCCGGGCCGAGCCCAACCCTGACAACGGGGATGTGGAGCTCCACCGGCCGGCCCCTCACCCCAACCCTCTCCCCGCACGCGGGGAGAGGGAGTTGATCGCGAGCCGCCGATACGAAGCGCGCCGCATCCCGATCCAGGAGGACACCCGATGACGTCGAGCGCAGTCGCGCCGATCGCCACGCGCGCCAGGGCTCCGAACCTTCGCGCCCGCCTGCAGGACTGGCTGCCGCGGCTCGTGCTGGCGCCGTCTTTCGCGGTGATCCTCCTCTTCGTCTACGGATTCATCCTGTGGACGGTCTATCTCTCCTTCACCCGGTCGCGCCTGCTGCCGGTCTACGAGCTCGTCGGGTTCGACGCCTACGCGCGCCTGTGGTCGCAGCCGAACTGGTGGAAGGCGATCGAGAACCTCGCGATCTTCGGGGTGCTCTATATCGGGATCTGCATCGCCCTCGGCCTCCTGCTCGCGATCCTGCTCGACCAGAAGATCCGGGGCGAGGGGTTCCTGCGCCCGATCTACCTCTACCCCATGGCCCTGTCCTTCATCGTCACGGGTACGGCATGGAAGTGGTTCCTCAATCCCGGCCTCGGTCTCGAAAAGACCATGCAGGCCTGGGGCTTCACCTGGTTCAAGTTCGACTGGCTCGTGAACCCCGACATGGCGATCTACACCGTGGTGATCGCCGGCGTCTGGCAGGCCTCGGGCTTCTGCATGGCGATGTTTCTCGCCGGGCTGCGCGGCATCGACAACGAGATCCTGAAAGCCGCGCAGATCGACGGAGCTTCGACGGTGGCGCTCTACCGGCGCATCGTCATCCCGCTCCTGCGCCCGGTGTTCCTCTCCGCCTTCATCGTGCTCGCCCACATGGCGATCAAGTCCTACGACCTCGTGATCGCGCTCACCGGCGGCGGCCCCGGCAATGCCACCGAGCTGCCGTCCACTTTCATGTATTCCTACACCTTCACGCGCAACCAGATGGCTGTGGGTGCGGCGAGCGCGGTCACCATGCTGATGACGATCTGCGCCGTGATCGTGCCGTATCTCTACTCGGAGCTCAGGGAGAAGAATTCATGAGCGCCGCCATGCCGTACCTCTCTTTGGAGCTTCGGGAGGAGAGCGCATGAGCGCCGCCGTCACGGCCCGCCAGCCGGGATACTCGAACATCCACCGGGTCCTGATCTACGGCCTCCTGCTCCTGTTCGCGCTCGTCTACCTACTGCCGCTCTTCGTGATGGTCGTGACCTCGTTCAAGACCCTTGACGAGATCCGCGAGGGCAACATGCTGGCGCTGCCGCAGGCGCCGACGGTCGAGCCCTGGCTCGCGGCCTGGGGGCGAGCCTGCATCGGGCTCACCTGCTCAGGGATCAAAGGCTACTTCTGGAACTCGATCTCGATGGTGGTGCCGGCCGTCGCGATCTCGACCCTGCTCGGCGCGCTCAACGGCTACGTGCTCACCAAGTGGCGCTTTCCCGGCCACAAGTGGGTGTTCGGGCTGATGCTGTTTGCCTGCTTCATCCCGTTCCAGACCGTGCTGATCCCGATGGCCCGCATCCTCGGCATCCTCGGCATGGCGGATTCCACGGCCGGGCTCGTCCTCGTCCACGTCGTCTATGGCCTCGGCTTTACGACCCTGTTCTTCCGCAACTACTACGAGGCATTCCCGAACGAGCTCATCCGCGCGGCGCAGATCGACGGGGCGAGCTTCTTCCAGATCTTCCGTCGCATCCTCCTACCCTCGTCCGGGCCCATCATCGTGGTCACGGTGATCTTCCAGTTCACCAACATTTGGAACGACTTCCTGTTCGGGGCCTCGTTCACCACCGGCGTAAACGCGCCCATGACGGTGGCGCTCAACAATCTGGTCAACACCTCAACGGGCGTGCGCGAGTACAACGTCCACATGGCGGCCGCCATGATCGCCGCCCTGCCGACCCTCCTCGTCTACGTCCTCGCGGGACGCTACTTCGTGCGCGGCCTCATGGCCGGCGCGGTCAAAGGATGATCGCCATGGCGTTTCTCGAAATCTCGGGCCTGCGCAAGCGTTACGGCGCCGTCGAAATTCTCAAAGGCATCGACCTCACCCTCGATCGGGGCGGCTTCCTGGTGCTCGTCGGCCCCTCGGGCTGCGGCAAGTCCACGCTGCTCAACACCATCGCGGGCCTGGAGGCGATCTCCGAGGGCACCATCAGCATCGGCAGCGAGGTCGTGAACGACCTGCATCCGTCGAAGCGCGACATCGCCATGGTCTTCCAGTCCTACGCGCTCTACCCCAACATGAACGTGGCGCAGAACATGGCCTTCGGGATGGAGATGCGCGGCGTGCCGAAGCCGGAGCGCGACCAGGCCGTGGCCGAGGTCGCGAAGATGCTCCAGATCGAGCACCTCCTCGCCCGTAGGCCCGGCCAGCTCTCGGGCGGCCAGCGCCAGCGCGTCGCCATGGGCCGGGCGCTCGTGCGCAAGCCGAAAGTGTTCCTGTTCGACGAGCCGCTGTCGAACCTCGATGCGAAGCTGCGCGTCGACATGCGCACCGAGATCAAGCGCCTGCACCAGCGCACCGGCGCTACTATCGTCTATGTGACCCACGACCAGATTGAGGCCATGACGCTGGCGACCAAGATTGCGGTGCTCAAGGACGGGGAGCTCCAGCAGGTCGGCACGCCGGCCGAGATCTACAACCGTCCCGCCAACCTGTTCGTGGCCGATTTCATGGGCTCGCCCGCCATGAACCTGCTGGAGGCGAGGGTCACCAACGGCGGCGCCAGCAAGGCGCTGACGCTGGCCCGGCCGGGCGCCGAGCCCCTGAACCTGCCGCTCGCCGGCCCCCTGGCCTCGCTCGCGGTCCAGGCCGGGCAGGACGTCATTCTGGGCGTGCGCCCTGAGGCCATCACCGACCGCGACGGAGCCGACCGCAACGCGCGCCATATCGAACTTCTCGATTGTCAGGTCGAGGTCGTGGAGCCCGCCGGCGCCGACACCTTCGTAGTGACCCGTCTCGGCGGCAAGGAGGTGGTGGCGCGCATGCGAGCGGACGCGGACGTCCGCCCGGGCGAAACCATGCCATTCGCCTTCAATCTCGAAAAGGCAGTGCTGTTCGATCCCGCCACGGGCCGCCGGATCTGAACTCGTGTGCGCGCAGGAACACGACATCCTAATCATCGGCGCCGGCATGGGCGGGTCCGCGCTTGCCTTCGCGCTGAAGGATTCCGGGCTCCGGGTCCACGTGATCGAGCGCGGCGACTACCTCGCACGAGAGGCCGAGAACGCCTCCGTGGATGCGGTCTTCCACCGGAAGCGCTACCGCTCGGTCGACGTCTGGACCGACGAGCGGGGCCAGCCGTTCAACCCGGGCATCCACTACTACGTCGGCGGCAACACCAAGGTCTACGGCGCCGCGATGATGCGCCTGCGCGAGCGCGATTTCGCCGATCTGGAGCACGAGGACGGCGTCTCTCCCGCCTGGCCGGTCGACTACGCGACCCTCGAGCCCTGGTACGCCCGCGCCGAGGCCATGATGGGCACGCGCGGCGATGCCGGATCGGATCCGACCGAGCCGCCGCGCAGCACTCCTTATCCTCATCGCGCTATTCCGCACGATCCCGGCATCGTATCCCTGGTCGAGGGCCTGAGAGGGCAGGGGCTCACGCCTTTCCCACTCCCCGTCTCGATCCAGCAGGGCGAAGGCGGCGCCTGCGTGCGCTGCATGACCTGCGACGGCTTCCCCTGCCGGCACGACGCTAAGGGCGACGCCGAGAACCGCTGCCTGCGCCCGGCCTTGCTCGCCGGCAACGTCACGCTGGAGACCAACGCCAGGGTGCTGCGCCTCCTGACCTCGCCGGACGGGCGCACCGTCACGGGCGTGGAGGTCGAGGCGCGGGGCGAGGTCACGGTGAGGCGGGCAGCCGTCGTGGTGCTTGCGGCCGGCGCGATCAACTCGGCGGCGTTGCTCCTGCGCTCGGCGACGGATCGGCATCCGCGCGGGCTTGCGAACGGCTCGGGCCAGGTCGGCCGCAACTACATGGCCCACAACCCGACCGCCGTGATGGCGGTGAGCCCGCGGCGCACCGAGGTCGCCTACCAGAAGACCTTCGCGATCAACGACTTCTACTTCGGCGTGCCGGGCTACGAGAAGCCGATGGGCAACCTCCAGATGCTCGGCAAGCTCCAGGCCGGCATGCTGACCGCAAGCCTGCCGCTCGTGCCGCGCGCCGTCATGGACGCGCTCGCCCGCCGCTCGGTCGACTGGTACGTGATGTCCGAGGACCTGCCGCATCCGGAGAACCGCGTCGTCCTCGACGGGCGCACGATCCGCCTGATCTACCGCCAGAACAACATGGGGCCGCACCGGCGCCTCGTGCGCGAGGTCGGCCGCTTCATGCGCAGGCTCGGCTCGCCGCTGATCCTCACCAAATGGCTCGGCCTCCAGACCACCTCGCACCAATGCGGCACGGTGCGCTTCGGCAACGATCCCGCAACCTCCGTGCTCGATCCCCTGTGCCGGGCCTGGGAGGTCGACAACCTCTATGTGGTCGACGGCGGCTTCTTCCCGTCCTCGGCTGCGGTGAACCCGGCCCTCACCATCGCGGCCCAGGCGCTGCGGGTGGGCGATCATCTGATGGAGCGGCTGCGGGTCGGCCGGCCGGCGGTCGCAACGGCGGGCGCATGAGCCCGCGGACCTGATCTCAAGACGGCATCGCCAGGGAGGCGGCCATGTACGACTACATCATCACCGGCGCGGGGCCGGCCGGCTGCGTGCTGGCGCGCAGGCTCTCGGACGATCCCGACGTGAAGGTCCTGCTCGTGGAGGCGGGCGGGCGTGACTGGCACCCCTTCATCCACATGCCGGCGGGCTTCGCCAAGATGACCAAGGGCATCGCGAGCTGGGGCTGGTCGACGGTGCCGCAAAAACACCTCGGCGAAAGGGTGCTGTGGTTCACGCAGGCCAAGGTGCTGGGCGGCGGCTCCTCGATCAACGCGCAGATCTACACCCGCGGACACGCGCTCGATTACGACGCCTGGGCCAGCGAGGAGGGCTGCGACGGCTGGAGCTACCGCGAGGTGCTGCCCTACTTCAAGCGCGCAGAGGACAACCAGCGCCTCGTGGACGAGTACCACGGTACGGGCGGACCCTTGGGCGTCTCGATGCCGGCCCATACTCTGCCGATCTGCGACGCGTTCCTGCGCGCCGCGCAGGAGATGGGCATTCCCTACAACCACGATTTCAACGGCGCCCGCCAGGAGGGCGTCGGGTTCTACCAGCTCACTCAGCGCAACCGCCGCCGCTCCTCCGCGTCGGTGGCCTATCTCTCGCCTGTGCGCGGGCGCTCGAACCTCACGATCCGAACCGGGGCCATGGTGACCCGAATCCTCGTCGAACACGGGCGCGCGATCGGGGTCGAGCTCCTCGAGGGGGAGGGCGCGCCGGTCGTGGTCCACTGCGAGCGCGAGGTGCTCGTGACCTCGGGTGCCTTCGGCTCGCCGAAGCTCCTGATGCAGTCCGGCATCGGCCCGGCCGATCACTTGGCGAGCGTCGGCGTGCCGGTCACGCACGATCTCCCGGGCGTCGGCTCCAACCTGCAGGACCACCTCGATCTTTTCGTGATCTGCGAGTGCACCGGCGACCACACCTACGACAACTACGCCAAGCTCCACCGCACGGTCTGGGCCGGGCTGCAATATGCGCTGTTCAAATCCGGCCCTGTGGCATCGAGCCTCTTCGAGACCGGCGGCTTCTGGTACGCCGACCCGAACGCGCGCTCGCCCGACGTGCAGTTCCATCTCGGCCTCGGTTCCGGGATCGAGGCCGGCGTCGAGAAGCTGAAGAACCCCGGCGTCACCCTGAACTCCGCCTATCTTCGCCCGCGCTCCCGCGGCACCCTGCGGCTCGCGAGCGCGGATCCCGCGGCGGCGCCGCTCATCGACCCGAACTACTGGTCCGACCCGCACGACCGCGCCATGGGACTGGAGGGATTGCGGATCGCCCGCGAGATCATGCGCCAGAAGGCGCTCCAGCCCTTCATCCTCGCGGAGCGCCTGCCCGGTCCCGGCCGGGTCACGGAAGCGGACCTCGTCGAGTATGCCAGCCGCAACGCCAAGACCGACCATCATCCGGTCGGGACCTGCCGCATGGGACGAGACGCCATGGCGGTGGTCGATCCCGACACCCTGAAGGTCCATGGTCTGGAGGGCCTGCGGGTCTGCGATTCGTCCGTCATGCCACGGCTCGTCTCGTCGAACACCAATGCGCCGACGATCATGATCGGCGAGAAGGCGTCCGACCTCGTGCGCGGCCTTCCGGCCCTGTCCTCCGTGAACTTCGACCCCAAGCGCGACGCCGCTTGAGCCCAGACGGAGGCGACAACCATGATCCGACACATCGTCCTGGTGCGCTTCAGGCCGGAGATCGACGAGGCCGCCATCGCGGCTCTGTTCGACGCGATCCGGGCCGTGCAGCCGCTGGTGCCCGGAATCGTCACGGTCGCGTCCGGCCGCAGCCTGGAACTCGAGAAGCTGGAGAAGGGCTTCCGCCACGGCTTCGTGGTCGAGTTCGCGGACCGGGCGGCGCTCGACGCCTACCAGGCCCACCCCGACCACCGGCGCGCCGGCGCCCGCCTGGTCGAAGCCGCGGAGGGCGGTCTCGACGGCATCCTGGTCTTCGACCTCGAATCCTGAGCCGGGAACCAAGCTCGGCCGAAGCCATTGAGACCGGAGGCTCCAGGAGGTTCGCGATGGCGGGCAAGACAGCTTTCACACCCGAGGAATGGGCGCGCGTGGTGGCGAGCCCGATGGTGGTCGGCGTGGCGATCACGGCGGCGGACCCGAGCGGGCTCTGGGGCCTGCTCAAGGAGGCGATGTCGGGCGGCTGGTCCCTGCTGGAGGCCAAGCAGAATGCCGGCGCCAACCCGCTCGCCAAGGCGGTCGCGGACGACATCGGCACGCCCGAGACCCGCAATGCCGCCCGGGAACGCATGCAGACTCAGTTCAAGAACTCCCAGCTCGCGGACGTGAAGTCGAAGGCGATCGAGGAGATCCGCGGCGTCGCCGCGCTGGTGGACGCCAAGGCGCCCGCGGATGCGGCCGGGTTCAAGGCCTGGCTGCGCGGGGTCGCCCAGAAGGCGGCCGAGGCCGGCACGGAAGGCGGCTTCCTGGGCTTCGGCGGCGTCGCGGTCAGCGATGCCGAGCGGGCGACCCTCGCCGAGATCGATGCGGCGCTCGGGACGCGCGGCCCCACGGCCGCCTGAGCCGCAGGTCGATTCGAGGCGGCGCTAGCGCTTCGGCGCCGCCTCCAGGATTGCCGTGATCGCGGCGTAGCCGCGCGCTTTCGCGTGCTGGAGCGGCGTCAGGCCTTGCCGGTCCGGGATAGCGGGATTGGCGCCCGCCTCGACGAGCGCCCGCACGGTCTCGGTGTGGCGCGGCCCGCCATCCCCGAGGATCACGGCCTCGATCAGGGCGGTCCAGCCCAGGTTGTTGACGTGGTCGAGGGGCGCGCCGGCGCGGATGAGCTCGCGCACGATTCCGTCGTGGCCGAGATGGGCGGCCGCGATCAGGGCCGTGCCGTCATAGATGCTCGTCGTCAGCTTCGCGCTCGCACCGGCGGAGAGGAGCGCCTTCAGGGTGGGGACATCGTCGCGCACCGATACGATCGTGACGGCGTCGTAGCGCTGGTTGTCGAGGAGGCCGGGATTCGCGCCGGCGGCGATCAGCGCCTGCGCGGCGGCGCCGTGCCCCCGGAAGGCGGCGACATGGAGCGGGGTGCGGCCGTTGGCGTCGCGGGCGTCGAGGGCGGCGCCTCCTTGCGTGAGGCGGCGGATCTCGGCCACGGCACCTTGCGCCGCCGCGGCATGCAGGCCCTGATAGGCGGCAAGCTCCGCGGCGCTCGGCGGCGTCTGCGCGGGGGCCGCCGACGGCCCCGCCAGAAGCGCGGCCAGCACAAGGGTGGGAAGCCATCGGGCCATCGTCGCGCTCCGCGGGGTGAGCGTGGACGCTACACGAAACCCGCGCGCATCTCACGCCCCATCTGCGGCCGCCATGGCCTCGAACACGATCGCGTGGCGGCGCGCCAGGGCATCCACATCCGCCGAATAGCCGCCGCCGATCACGGCGACGAGCGGGATGCCGCGCCGGCGCGCCGCGCGGATCACGAAATCGTCCCGCGCGCGCAGGCCCGCATCCGTGAGCGCCAGGCGTCCGAGCTTGTCGTCCCGGTGCGGGTCCACGCCGGCGTTGTAGAACACGAGGTCCGGCGCGAGCGCATCGAGGAGGCCGGGCACGTGGGCGCGCAGGACCTCCAGGTAGGCGGCGTCCTCCACGCCGTCCTCCAGGCCGATGTCGAGGTCGCTCGGGATTTTGCGCACGGGATAGTTCTTCTCGGCATGGATCGAGAGCGTGAAGAGCTCGGACTCATGGGACAGGCAATCGGCGGTGCCGTCGCCCTGGTGCACGTCGAGGTCGATCACGAGGGCCGACCGGATCGTGCCCTCGCGCTTCAGTGCCGTGGCGGCGATCGCGACGTCGTTGAACACGCAGAAGCCCGCGCCCGTCGCCCGCTGGCCGTGGTGGCTCCCGCCGGCGGTGCTCCCCGCAAGGCCGGCCTGGAGCGCCAGCCGCGCCGCGAGGAGGGTGCCGCCGGCCGAGGCGCAGGCGCGGCGGGCGACAGCGTGGTCGACGGGAAGCCCGATGCGCCGCTCGATCTCGCGCGGCACCGCGCCGGCGAGGACGAGGTCGACATAAGCGCGGTCGTGGGCGAGCGCGATCAGCTCCGCCGAGGCCGGCTCGGGCCGCACGAAGCCCCCGGGCGCGAGGCCCGCTTCCTCAAGAACCTCCGCAAGCCGGCCGTATTTGCGCATCGGGAACCGGTGCCCGTCGGGCAGGGCCGCCTCGTAGGCGGGGTGGAAGACGATGGGGACGGGCATGGCAGTCTCGTCTCGGCAAAAGGCAGGGGAACCGGGTGGCTCCCGCTCTCGATACGCGGACCCCGCGCGCTCGGACCAGCGGTCCCGCCGACATCGCAACCCCAAAGGGAGAAGCCGGCTCAGCCCCGGAAGAGGGTGAACGGAGGGTTAAGGCAGCGGAGCCGTTCCATGCCGTCAGGTCATGGGAGCGTCCCGCCCCGAGGGGTATGCGCTCTCGTGCCCTGACGGTACATGCCCGCCCTCCTCGCGGCCATGACCGTGGGGACCTCCTCCCGACTTCGGGCCGCTCGCGTGCGGCCTCACCTGTCCGCCGCCCCCCGCGGCGCGCCCGCTCGGGCCGTGACGGCCTGTAGTGACGTGAGCGCACGCGCCCACGCCGCGTACGGCTCCCGCCCGTGCCGGCCAAAATCAGAAGGATGCCCCGATGCTTCTCACCGTTCTCCTCGCCGCCATCAACCGCTGGCTCCGCTACCGCGACGCCATCCGCCAGCTCTCGGGCCTCACCGACCGCGAGTTGAAGGACCTCGGCATCCGCCGCAGCGACATCGCCTCCGTGGCCCGGCGCGGCCGGTAAGTCCGCCGGGAGCGGGGGAGGGTTCCCTCGAAGAAGAACGGACTCGCGCCCGGGCGGCGGACGAGGCAGAAGGTCTGCCGCCGGCCGCCCGGCCCCATCGTCAACGCGCAGACCTCGAACCATGCCTTCCCTTGCCCGGATTATCGCCCACCCTCTGACGGAGCGGGTGGTCCTCACGCTCATCATCGTCAACGCGATCACGCTCGGGCTCGAGACGAGCCCCGTCCTGATGGAACGTTACGGCCGCCTCCTGGTGGCGGTCGACCAGGCGATCCTGGCCGTGTTCGTCGTGGAGCTCGCCGCACGCGTCCTGGTCCAGCGGACCCGCTTTTTCCGGGATCCCTGGAGCCTGTTCGACCTTTTCGTCGTCGGCATCGCGCTGGTGCCGGTGACGGAATCGCTGTCCGTGCTGCGGGCGCTCAGGATCCTGCGCGTGCTGCGCCTGATCTCGGTGGTGCCCTCCTTGCGCCGTGTGGTGGGAGGCCTCATCACGGCCCTGCCCGGAATGGGCTCGATCCTCCTGCTCCTCTGCCTAATCTTCTACGTCTTCTCGGTCATGGGCGCGAAGCTGTTCGGGCCCACCAACCCCGAGCTCTTCGGCGGCCTCGGGACCACGGCCTATACGTTGTTCCAGGTCATGACCTTCGACGACTGGTCGGCCGGAATCGTGAAGCCGCTCATGGCGGAGCACCCCTTCGCCTGGGTCTTCTTCATCGTCTTCATCCTGGTCTCGACCTTCATGGCGCTCAACCTGTTCATCGGCGTGGTCGTGAGCGCGCTCGATGCGGAAACGGCTGCGGAGGCCCCGAAGCTCACCCACGCGGCGGGAAGCGAGGAGCGCGTGCTCCGGGAGCTCGAAGCCCTGCGCAGCGAGATGGCGGCCCTGCGGAGCGCCCTCGGGCCGCGCCCGGAGGTCTGACGGGGCCGTCGGGACGGGAACCATCGCGGGCGGGAGCCTGTTTGCTGCCGGACAGGCAGGGGCGCGAGGCGATGAACGACACCGGGCAGACCGAAGCCGGCGGATGCCGCTCCTTCCTTGCGGGCGGCTGCCTCCTCGCGCTGGCGGCATTCTCGGCCGCGGCGGCAGCCTTCCTGCTCGTCCTCTTCGTGCTGATGTGGGTGATCCAGTTCGTCTGGTCACTGTTCTAGCGCCGCACCGGACCCGGCGATCGGCTGCAGCGCGACGGCCAGCTCGCTAGGGCAGCATGATGATCGCGCTCCAGTCCATCCAGGACCAGAAGAAGTATTGGATCACGAGGGCCGGGATCGTCAGGAGGAGAAAGAGGCGGCGCTCGCGCCTGTTCCTCAGCATCGACTGCACGGCGTGCAGGATCCTGCTTCCGCCCGGCGAGGCCGCACCGGCCGGAGCGCTCCGGTCCGCCCGGCGGTTGGTCGATGTGCTCCGGCTCATGCGCATGGCTCTCCGGTGGCAGGCTCCCGCGCCCCGACTACGTTCAATACCCGATCCCCAGCACCACCGGCGCCGCCGCATGTCTGGAGGCGGCCCGGGCCGACGGGCCTTGGCGGTCCGGCGCGACGCAGCCCGCGACCGAGACGGCCAATCCGAGCACCAGCAGTAAGGTCTTCATCGCTCCGTCCCCGCCCCGTGTGTATCAGACCCCCGAGAACGCCGGCAAGCAGGCCCGCGCCGGGCCTCCGGCTCCGCTGCAAAAAGCCCCGCGCGGCGGGTAGGAGCGCCGGCGGGGCCATCTGGGTTCGGGCCCGGTACGCAACGCAGCCCGCGATGACCCTAGGGCAGAGGGGTTAAGAGGCGGTTTCAACAGACGGCGGCCCGGGTCCGATCTGCACCGGATGCCAAGGCGCGGGCCAAGCCCCTGCCGCGGCCGCATGGGACGTCTGGCCCGGGTCGAGCCCCGTACCGGGACCGCCTTGGGCCGATCGTCGTCCGACGCCATGGCCGAGCTTCGTACCCGCGCGGAAAATTCCTTCGTCTGCCCATGAACCTCCCAGCCGCCCCGGGCGACCAACGGGCATGCGGGCCGGTGCGGCCCGTTCGCAGATCCCACAGGAGGCTCTCATGTCACGTCTCACCTCGCGTTCCGCGCTCACGGCACTCACGCTCGGCCTCGCGGCCCTGGGCGGCGCCCTTGTCTCCGGCGAAGCCGCGGCCAAGGGCTTTCACGGCGGCGGATGGGGCAAGCACCACCACGGCCATTTCCACGGCGGCTACGGGTTCGGACTCGGCTTCGGCTATGGCGGCTACGCCCCGGCCTATGTGGCGGTGGTGGACGAGGAGGAGCCCGATTTCGAGAGCTGCGTCGTCCGCCGGTCCGTGACCCCCGGCGGCCGGATCATCGTCAGGAAGCGTTGCTACTGACGCCCTGGCCGGCGCTCCCGCCCGGCTTCGGGGCAGGGCGCCGACACCCGCCGCCGTCGCGATCGTCGCCCCGCAGGATCGCGGCGCCGGCCGGGCGGGACCGGCCCGGGGCTTCGGCTCCGGCCAGTCCCTTCACGCGGGGAATGCCCTGCGGGCGCGGAAGCCCGCAGGGCATTCCCCGCTCGGCACGGCCCCTACCGCGTCCGGTATCGCGGGCGGCAGCGATAGCCCACGAAGCATTGCGGCGTGTCGAGGGCCGGCACCCAGGCGGGCTCCGTGATTTCGCCGACGAGGCACTGGTGCGCTCCGGCGACGAAGCGGTCGTAGGTGGCGCCGCCGGTGCCGAGCACCACGGCGCCCCTGGCATGCACGAGGCCCGCCGCCTGGGAGCACGGCAGCGCGGGAGAGGAGGGCCTGGGCTGCGCCAGGACGACGGTCGCCGAGACGGCGAACCCGAGGGCGGCGAGGGCAATCTTCATCATGGCTTCTCCTGGACTTCGGTGACGCCGCCACCATGACCCGCGGCGGGCCTCGGGTCCGTGACCGCGGTCACGCCGGGCGCGCGGCAACGCCGCAAGCCCCCGTCATGTTGCGTCGCCTGGCGCCGGCCGTCTCCGGCGAAACACCGCACGCAATTCCGGCGCAACAGAGGGAGCCTACCACTGCGGGCGTCTTAACGGAGCGTTCACCATGTTCTTCGCCCTCGATATCGCTCAGGCCGGTGCCGGTCTCTTCGTCGGCTTGGCGCTTGCTCTCCTGGCCTATCCCGTCCGCGCCCACTGAGCGCCGCCCGAGCCTCCTTTCCGGATTGTTCTGCCATGACCTCGTTTTCGGCTCCCCTGATGCGCGGCATCACGGTCCTCGGGATCGGTGTGGTCCTCGCGACCGGCCACGTCCTGTTCGCGGCCGCGGCGCCGGTGCCCGCCCGGACGGTCGCGGA
This sequence comes from Microvirga sp., assembly GCA_036263675.1. GTDB lineage: Bacteria > Pseudomonadota > Alphaproteobacteria > Rhizobiales > Beijerinckiaceae > Microvirga. The sequence goes on from DATAGO010000071.1 coordinate 68,620, forward strand.
CGTGCCCGCACGCGTGAACGCCCGCGACGTCGAGACCACCGCCTCGGTCGCGCCGCCGGTGATCGTGCGCGAGAACTGCTACAGCGAGCAGCAGATCGTGCGCAGCGTCCGCGGCAAGACCATGATGCTCACCTCCCTCGAGTGCGACTGACCCGCGGCCGGACGACCCGCTGCCGCGCCGGCAGGTGCTCGCCGGTGCCGCGTTCCGTCGTAGTGCCAAGTCCCGACACGCCGGTTCATCGTCGGTGACGTTCGAGCCGGCGCGCGTCGCGCCCCGGGCCCGCGAAGAGGCGAAGGATTGTGCGGGCTCCGCCCCGGGCCCATGGGTTGCGGAGGCCGACGGCCTTCATGGATCCCGGGCGCCGCGGCGGGCCCGAAGCTTTAGCGTTCCGCAGCGCATTCGGCCCCGGGCCTCGCGGAACGAACGGCCGCGGTTGCAGTTTCATCGCTTGCCGGCCACGCTCGGGGCTGGTGTCGTTGCAGCCGCTCCCAGCCGTGCCGGAGACTGTCCGTGAGAACCGCACTTGCGTTCGCCCTGGTGTCGGCTGCCGTCGCTTCCGCAACGGCTCAGCCCCGACCGGCGACCACCCGCATGACATGCGCTCAGGCGTCCGGGCTCGTGGCCGCGGCGGGCGCGGCGGTTCTCGCCACCGGTCCCTCGACCTACGACCGGTACGTGTCGCACTCCGGTCAGTGCCTCCTCGGGGAGGTCGCGCTTCCGGCCTGGGTGCCGACCGCCGACAGGCCGCAATGCCCCGTCGGGCTGGTGTGCCGCGAGCGGCCGCCGCGGAACAACTAGGTGCCGCCGCTCATGTCCGTCGGATGGGCCGACCTGTGATCTCCGGCGAAACCCTGACTGCAACGGCCAGCCTTGCCCCGAACGCCGCTGGCTCTGTGGCCGTCCCGAGCGGATGCCGGTCCGTCGGCGCCGGGACGCCGGCGCAATGGCCGGGAGCAGCCTGATGCCGGTGCTTCGCCGCAGTTTCCGGGAGGACTTTCTCGACGCCCTCGACCAGCTCGTCGCACAGGGCGTCATCGCCGAATACGAATCGGACATCGACGGCTACGGACCGGTGCACGGCCTGCACCTGCGCGTGACCTCGCCGGGCCTGCACAGCGCCGCCGACGTGGCACTCCTGCGCGACCGGGTCCGGCAGGCGCTCGCCGGCCTGACCGACAACGTGCGGATCCAAGTCGACCGCGCCGGCTGAATCCGGGCGGCTCCGAAACAGTTCAGACCTTCGACGTCAGGGCGGCGAACGGAGTGCTTCCGCAGCGTCGCATGCTCCGGATACGGGTCGATATCTAGGAGTATCCGCAACGGAAGGGCAGCAAGTCTTGCCGAGGCTACGGTCCCGGTTGGAGCGCGGTAGACGAGCGTCGCAGCGAAAACCATGGTGTACTTTAGGAGTAGTTGGCCCTCTCCGGTGCTCCTTTACGGCATAGCTGCCTTCTTCTCGACACGAAACTCCCCGAGGTCTCCTACCACGCGAGAAGCGGCCGGCGGGATCCGGCAACGACGAGCAGCACTCGCGGACGACGGGGCAGACGACATGATCAAGAATCGCGTTGAAATCATCGACCAGGACACCCTGCGCATCAGCGGGGCCCGGACAGCGTTGCGCGCGGCAGCCGCTGCCGCTCCCGAGCGCGAGACCGCCAGGACTGCGCTGGGCGGGGACGGCGGGCTCTCTGCCGCGATCCACCGGGGCGGCGAATGGGCCATGACGCCGAACCTGGCCGAATGTCTCGTGCCGGCTCTGCGCGTGCTCAGCCACCAAGTCGAGCGGCTCGAGGACGAGCTCAGTGCCGCCCGCAAGGAACGCGACGCCGAGCGCGCCCGCGTCGCGGAGCTGATCCGGACCCTGGAGAAGACAAAGACCGTGCTTCCGGCCGGCCTGCCCAGCCCGTTCAGCGACGTCGGCGACGGCGGCACGGGCGATGCGGATTCCGGCACCTCGTTCCCCCGGCTGTCGACGCGCCAGAAGCAGGTTCTCGAGATGATCTCCCAGGGCAAGTCCACCAAGGACATCGCCCGCGAGCTCAATCTCGGCATCGGCACCGTGAAGGTGCACATGTCGGCCCTCTACAGCGCCCTCGGCGTGTCGAGCCGGTCGGCGGCGCTCGCGGCCTCCTACCATCACCTCAGCCGGGCCGGCCAGGGGCGCGAAGCCGTTGCGGCCTGAGGCGAGACCGACGCCGTTCCAGAGGCGCCCGGGGCAGGCGGCTCCGGCGCGGCGTCGAGAACGGCAGCAGGGCCCCAGGGGCGGGCCCCGCATGCAACCAGCGACCGCCAAAGGCGGCCGAGCGACACGGACAGGGGACCGGCGGGGACTTCGATGGAATACAGCCTTCTCATCGCGCATCAGGTGGCCGAGCCGGGCGAGCGCGGCCACCGGGTCGAGCAGCTCATCGAGTCCCTCGGCGAATGGATCCAGATCCAGCGGTCGTTGTACATTCTGTGGACGACCGTCAGGCCCCAGGAGGTCCATGAGCGGATCCGGGAAACCATGGACGAGAGCGACCTCCTCGCCGTGGCGGACATCAACGAAGGCTTCGTGAGCAACTACGGCGCGCTGATGAACTCCTTCCTGCGCGGCTCCCTCACCATGGACCGCTCCGGCGTCCGCATCGGCCGCACCGGCCGCCCGCACTGACGGGTCGCAGCTCCGGATCGTCGCCGCCGGCGACCTGCACCGGGCAGTCACAGCGCCGCCTCGACGCGACATCCGCGCCAGACCTGCTAGGGTAGCGGCTCCACGCGGACGGAGCCGATGGCGCAATCATTCCCTGAATCGGCCGGGAGCGCAGCCCGGGGGCGCAGAAGCCCGGGGGACCGGCGCCGCGCCGTCCGCCTGCTTGCCGGCGGCGCGGGCGTGCTGGCCGCGGGCGTCGTGCTCCTGGTCGTCGCCGCCCTTCTGCTCCGCGACCGGACCGCGACCGTCGAGCAGGCCCGCAGCGAGGCCCATACGCTCGCCACCGTCCTCGCCGACCACGCCGACCGCATCGTTGAGAACGCCGACCTCGTGATCTCGCATGCGGCCGCGATCGCGTCGCCTGCGGCCGGCCCGATCGGCACCGACCGCGCCACATGGGAGCGGATCAGGGAGCTGCAGGCCCGCTCGCCCTATGTCAGCGCGATCTGGATCGGCGACGCGGCCGGAAATTCCGTCCTCACGAGCCACGGCTTTCCGGCACCGCGCCTCAATGCAGCGACCCGGGACTACGTGCGGGCCGTGCAGGCGCATCCCGAGCGCCTGTCGATTGCCTATGTGGCCCGGAGCCTGTCGGCCAACACTCCTCAGATCAAGATCACGCGGCGCCTCGGAGCGCCGGACGAGCCCTATCGGGGCTTCGTGACCGTCGACGTCTCGCAGGCGCAGTTCGGCGACCTCTACGGACGCCTGCGCATCCGGCCCACGATGGCGCTGTGGCTCCTCGACGCCAACCGGCAGCCGCTGTTCCGCGAACCGTCGGACGCTCCGGACCAGCCCGTCCCGGTCGAGTGGGACCCGGCCTCGATCGGGGAGGGCACTCCGGAAGGCACGTTCGTGGCACCATCCACGGCCAGCGGGCGCGAGACGCTCTACGTCTTCCGGCGCTCGCCGGGCTACCGCATGGTGTCCCTGATCGGTGTGCCCATGGAGGCGGTGCTCGCGCCCTGGCGCGCCCGCCTGTGGGTCTATCTGGCGCTCGCCGCGGTAGCGTTCGCCATGATCGCGGTGCTGGCCGCGTGGGCGGCCGAGTGGTTCACGCGCCAGCAGGCGCGTTCGGAAGAGCTCGAGCGGCGGGTCCATGAACGCACCGCCGAACTCGAGGAGGCCCTCAAGCAGAAGGAGGTGCTCGTCGCGGAGCTGAATCACCGGGTTAAGAACACTCTTGCGACGGTGCAGTCGATCGCGCGCCAGACGCTGCGCAGCGCGCCCGACCTGACGGCCTTCGGCGCCAGCTTCGACGAGCGGCTGATGGCGCTGTCCTCGACCTACGCGCTCCTCACCGAGACCGACTGGGCTGCGGCGGGCCTCACCGATCTCCTGAAGGCGGAGCTCGCGCCCTACCTGCAGGACGACGCCAGCCGCGTGCAGCTCACCGGACCGTCGATCGACCTGCCGCCGGGCCTGGCCCTGAGCTTCGGCCTCGTCGTGCACGAACTCACCACCAACGCGGCGAAATACGGCGCGCTCTCGAACGGGGCAGGGGAGGTGGACGTCGCGTGGTCGGTCCGGGCGGCCGAGCCCGATCCGCTGCTCCGCCTGGCCTGGACCGAGCGCGGCGGCCCGCCCGTCGCGCCGCCGCAGCGGCTCGGGTTCGGGACGCGCCTCATCACGACGAGCTTCGAGCGGGTGGGCGGCACCGTGCGGTTCGCCTATCCCGAATCGGGCGTCCGCTGCACCATCGAGGTGCCGGTCCCGGGGCTTGCGGTGCCGGCCGAGGCCGTCGGCGAGCCGGAAGCGATGCAGGAAAAGCGGGTGGCCTGACGGGCCGCGGCGACTGCGGAACCGCGCCTACCGGAGGGCCGGCTCGGCGCCGGCCGGATCGCGGCGGGTGCTGAGCCCGATCAGGGACTTCACGCGCGCGGCCGCACCCCAGCCGCCGAGGGCGCGGAGGCGGCTGTCGCCCATCCCGTCGAGAGGAGCCTCGCCGTCGAGAGGCGCGAGCACCATCTTCATGCCGTCGAGATAGGCCTGCATGGGCCGGCCCCGCAGCCGGGGGTCGAAGTTCTCGGCGACGCGGTAGTGCCCGTCGATGGAGATGAGCTCCGCCTGGAGGTTCTGGCAGAACACGCGGGCGGAAGAGTCGCCGTTGACGCCGGCGATCGCGCGCCCTCGCAGCGTTCCATAGATGTGCACCGAGCCGCCCGCGACGATCTCGGCGCCCGAGCCGACCGAGCCGATCACGGTGACGTCGCCGTCCGGGAACTCGATGGACTGGCCGGAGCGCACGGAGGTGGCGATCACGAGGGAGGCAGCGCGCGCCGGAGGGACGTCGGCCGCCGCCGGTGCGGGCGCCGGGCCGTCGACGCGCCTCTGGAGGTCGAGCGCGAGGGCGACGAGTTCGGTCTTCGACAGCGCCCGCAGCGCGCGTGGGGCGAGCGCCTTCGGCTTGCGCGACCGGACGGCCGGACGGGCGGGTTTCGCCGCAGCGGATTTCAGGCGCTTCAGGCGGCGGATGCGGTGCATGACGGCTCCTCGCGTTGGTTGCTGCAATCTCACCCGGCATGGTTAACGGGAGGTTGCCACGGCGCGATTGCGCAAGGTTGCGCCCGTTCGGACCTGTAAAATCCCGGCGGGACAAGGCGCCGGGCGCTTCGGAGCGCGGGCGCGACGCGCACCGCGTTGCCGCGGCGGGAGCAAAGGCCGTGGATCGCGCCTGTTCGGGGCCGGAGAGTAAGGGGCGCCTTCAACCCTCTCTTTACCGTTCGGACCGACCTTCAGGGGGACATCAGCAGCAGCCTGATCCGCGCCGCTCCAACCCCTCGGCTTCCATGCACCCGACAAAAGCAAATCCGGCCTTCTCCGACCCGACAGCGAATCAGCGTCCCCTCGACCAGAACCGCGCCGGACCGGTCGCAGCCGCGCCACGCCGCGCGCCCGAAGCGGCCGCGCCGGTCCCCTCGATCCTGCCCGTCCTGCCCGGCCCCCGGGCGGCCGCGCCGGTGAAGCCGATCCAGGTGAACGAGCCGGCCTGGCGCCAGGCCTTCATCGCCGCCGACGGCGTGCGCTTCACCCGCACCCCCGACCGAGTCCTCCAGGAGCGCAGCGGCCGGTTGCGGCCGGAGCCCGCCGGGCCGGTGGCCGTCGCCAGGCCTGTGGCCCCCGAGACCGCGCGTCCTGCGCCTGCGGAACGGGCGCGCGTCGTGACCGAGGCGGAGATCGAAGACGAGTGGACCCTCGCGGAAAGCGCCTGGGCGGACCTCATCGGCGAGGCGCGCATCGAGGAGCCCGCGCCCGAGGCAGCCGTGGAAGATCTCGAGAAGCCCGCGGAGGCCGGCGACGAGCCCGTTTGCGCGCAGGACCAGTCGCCTGCCGAGGAAGCCTGCATCGAAGCCCTGCCGGTGCCGGCGAACGACGTCAACCTCCCGGACATCGCGCCGAGCCTGTCGAGCCCGGCGCTGGCGGCCCACAACGCCACGTTCGTGCGGCCGGACCTCTACCGCATCGAGGGATGGCCGGAGGAGGAGCCCGCACCCGCGGAGGAGGCGTTTGCCGAGGCTGCGACCGCGACTGCGGACGCCGAGGAGGTCCCGGCGCCGGCGCTCGGCGTCGACCTCTCGGACGTGGCCGATGCCGGCTACCTCTTCCTCTACGATGCCGGTGCGGCGGCTCCGGTCCGCGTCGCCTCGGAGCCGGACGCCTGCGAGGCCGCCGAGCCCGAGGACGTCGCGATCGAGATCCTGCCGCCGCTGGCCCGCGAGCGCGCGCCGACCCGCTCCGCGAGGGTGCAGGCCGGGTACGAGCTGCCCCACCTGGAGTTCCTGGCCGAGCCTGTCGCTACGGAAGCGCCCGTGGTCGCCGAGGACATCCTCGAAGAGACGGCCGGCCGGCTCGAGCGGGTGATCCGCGACTTCGGGGTGAAGGGCGAGGTGATCCACGTCCATCCCGGCCCCGTTGTGACGCTCTACGAGCTTGAGCCTGCGCCGGGCACCAAGTCCTCGCGGGTGATCTCGCTGGCCGACGACATCGCGAGATCCATGAGCGCCGTCTCCGCCCGCGTCGCGGTGGTGCAGGGCCGCAACGCCATCGGG
>DATAGO010000072.1:0-91045 GCA_036263675.1 Microvirga sp.
GCGAGACGTCCACGATCGTGAAGCCCGCCTGGTTGGCGGTGGCGCCCGCCAGCGTGATCTGCGCACCCGTGGGGCCCGCCGCGGGCAGGAACGTGCAGGCCGCGCCCGCGAGGGCGAGCCCCGCGGCGGCACTCAGGCGGACCAGACGACCGGGCACCTTCATCCTGCGCGTCACGGAGCGAGCCCCGCAGCGGCACGAAGGCGGATCAGAGGATCGGACAACTTCATCCTGCGCATTCACCACGTTGGGTCTGCCCGGGACGTTCGCGGCCTTCGCGGCCCGCTGGAAGACCCGGCGCGGACGAAGCCGCGAGGTGTGTGGGCACCGGCAGGGGATCGCCGGTGAACGAGTGGAGGGGGAGCATTAAAGGGTGCGCTCGCTTGGTACAACTCCTTGACAGGGCGGCTGCCCCGGCGGGAAGCGGTCGAGGCGGGTGGCCGATCGGCTCAGCAGGCGGGCAGCTTAGCCGGAGGGCGGGTCGGGACGCCAGGGCCTCCCGGTCGATCCGCGCCGCCCGGCCACAGGGTTCGGCAGCAACGCGGGCGCAGGGGCCAGCCTGGGGTTCTCGCGCCTGAATCACGCTTGCCACCTTGCCACGGCAGGGCTGAAGAGGTCGTTACCTGCGACATCATCGCCCCGTGAGGTGTCGGGATCCAGTGGAATTCGGCCGGCATGCTTAACGGCGGCCGGGCCGGTCGGACAACCCCGAGTCCCGCCCGGACCCCTCTCGGACAGCGCGGGCGGACACGCCGGCCCGCATGCAGCCCGAGCGCCGTCGCCAGGGCTCCCTCGGCCGGCACCCGGCTCCGTGACAGGGCGGACGTTGTCCTGTATGGGCAGGGCCCCATGAGACCACAGACCGCCGCACCGCGGTCGGACGCGGCCCTGCCGCACGGATCGAGGAGGCTCCTCTGGAGCGCCGTGCGGGCGATGCGCCACGCGGGCCGCAAGATCCCACAGCGGACGGACCCGAGCGCGGCGGCCCACGCCGTCCTGCCCCATTCGATGCCCCAGGTGCTGGAGCCATGCTTTGATGTCAAACCTCATCGTTCCCGTGATCCTTTCGGGCGGAGCCGGATCGAGGCTGTGGCCGGCCTCGACCGAGGCCCTGCCGAAGCAGTTCCTCCCGCTCTGGGACGGGCGGTCCCTGTTCGCCGAGACGCTGGAGCGCGTGCGGAGCCCCGAATTCGCGCCGCCCGTGATCATCTGCAATGCGGGACACCGGGACCACGTGGAGGAGAGCCTGCGGGACGCCGGCGTGACGGGGGCCGCCATCCTCCTCGAGCCGATGCGACGCGATTCCGCCGCCGCGATCGCCGTGGCGGCCGCCTACGTGGGGCGGGAGCATGGTCCGGACGCCGTGCTGGCCGTGCTGGCCTCCGATCACCGCATCGCGCCCGTCGAGGCGTTCCGGGCGGCTCTGCGCGAGGCGGCCGGGCGGGCCCGCGAGGGCTATCTCGTGACGTTCGGCGTCGCGCCCACTCGCCCTGCGACGGAATACGGCTACATCGAAGCCGGCGCGCCGCTCGGAGGCCGGCCGGGACGGCAGGTCCTGCGCTTCCACGAGAAGCCCGCGCTGCCGGTCGCCGAAGGCTACCTCGCGAGCGGCAATTTCCTCTGGAACGCGGGCATCTTCACCTTCTCGGCGGCGGCGTTCCGGCGCAAGGCCGAGGGCCCGATGGGCGACATCATGGGCTGTGCCGACGCCGCCGTGGCCGCCGCGACGCAGGAGGGCGATGGCGTGCTGTCACTAGACCGCGCGGCCTTCGAACGATGCCGCGCCACGTCGATCGATTATGCCCTGTTCGAGAAGGCCAAGCAGGTGGCCGTGCTTCCGAGCTCCTTCGAGTGGTCGGACGTCGGCAACTGGAACAGCGTCCACGAGGCGCTGACGGGCGGATCCGCAGAGGTCTACGCCACCGGCGACGTCCGCACGGCACAGACCGAGAGGGCGCTCGTGATCTCGGACGGTATCCCGGTCAAGGTTCTGGGCCTGGAGAACGTCGCCGTCGTGGCGACCCGGTCCGGCGTGCTGGTGGTGCGCCTCGACCTCGCGGCGCAGATCAAGGACCTGATATAGGCCGGCGACGCCGCGCCTCCGCGAAGGTCGAAGCCTCGCCCGTCGGCGGCCTCCGGCCGCCCGGGAACGGGTCCCGCAAAAGCGCCCCGCCGACCCGGCGTGGCCGAGGGACGCCGGCTATTTCGGCAGCACGCTGAACGTCACGCAGCCGGGGCCGGCCTGAAGCGGATCCTGGCCCATCCCGATGGTTCCGGACTCGTGCAGGATCGTTTCCTCGCAATGCAGCCGCAGGGCGCTCCGGGCCCCGAACCGCACGATCGTGCCGTTGGCGCTGCGGTCGACCAGGACCCACTTGTCGCCGCGCAACTCGATCGTGGCGTGCTTGCGGGAGGTCGCACCCGTGAGCACCACGATGTCGTTGCCGGGATCACGGCCGATCGTGACGCTCCGGCTTCCGTCGAAGGTCCATTCCTCGCCGAAATGCTCGATCCGCAGCCGGCTTCGGGGGCCCTGGGGCATGATGGGCCGGTCCAGGCTGAAGACCGTGCGCTCTTCCTTCTCGCGCCACATCACCTCGACGGCGTGCAGGCCCTGGGACCGCCCCTTGACGGGCAGGTGGTCGATGTCGCGGATCGCGAGGCGCCTGCCGGCATCGAGCCGATCCGCGAGTTCCTGGGTGGTGACGATCTGTTCCGCCTTGGCGATGCGGGCGAGATGCGCCGCCGTGTTGACGGTCTCCCCGAAGTAATCGCCGTTGATCGACAGGACCGGCCCGAAATGGCCGCCGATCCGCAGCCGCACCCGGGCGCGGTCGGAGGGCACGGCCATCCGCTCGGTCTCCCGCTGCATGGCGGTCGCGGCGTCGAACATGCCTTCAGGTTTCGGGAAGGCCGCCATGACCTCGTCGCCGATCGTCTTGACGACGATGCCGCCGCATTCCTCGACGATGTCCTTCTGGAGGGCGCAGCACTGCTCCACGAGATGCTGCGCTATCGCATCCCCTAGATCCTCGTAGAGACGGCTGCTGCCGGCGATGTCGCTGAAGAGGATACCGGCTTCCTGCAATTGGCCCATACGTCTGCCCCGGCGCCGAGCGGATCGTCGCTATGGGTCAGAATTTCCCAAGTAAGAAGCTCGGCCGTAGGCAGTCTAGACCTCGCGACGACTTCTGAACAGCCCCCGGGATCTGGCTTGGCTTCGCCGAGAGGTCGCAGACCCGCTGACGCTGCGGAACCAGATCGCTGGGGCGACCGCGAGGAGAGGTCCGGATCGAGTTCGCCGGGCGAGCGACATCCCCGCGCCGTCCCGGCATCGCCGCCCGAGCCCTGGGATGTCGCGAAACGCGGCCTCCGGGAAAAAGCCGGCAGGTCTCGAACGGGGGTCGCGGCGTCCCGCCGCCGCATCGGCCCCGCTCCGCCGCGATGCCGGCACGGAGCGCAAGGTGGGGCGGGCGCCCCGCGGGCCTGGACGGTGCCGACGCGAGACGCCTCCCGTGCAAAAGGCGGCTTAGTCCTTGCCGCCCTGCCGCGCGGCCTTCTTCTCGGCCCGCTTGGCCTCGCGCTTGGCGCGCTGCTCGGGCGTCATGGCCGCGAGTTTGGCTTCGCGCTCGGCCTTCTTGGCCTGCCGCTCTTCCTTCGTACGTCCGCCCTTGTCGTCTGCATCAGCCATTCTGGTCTCCCAAGCTTTACCCGTCATAAGATCAACCTGGGCCCGTCCGTCAACAGGTCTGATGCATATCGCACGGGGAGAACGTGCCGTGGGGGCCGGCCGAGCCGAGGGCCGGCGGCCCGAGGGCTCCGGCCGCGGTCGGCACGAGGGCCGGGCGCGCCGCGATCCTGCCCCTCGAGGGCACCGCGGACGGGAGCGAACCGCATGGTCCCCTGAAATGTCCCGGCATGACGCATGTCGGCAGCCTTTGTGTCCGCCGAGCAGGCGCTCCGCCCAGAACGCGGGGCTCCGCGCTCCGAACATCGGGTGCAGCATCAAGGCTGGTGGCGGGCGTCAAGGATGCCGGGGCGCCACCCTCTGAACCGCGGTGACGATGTCCTCGGGACGGAAGGGCTTCGGCACGAAGATGCCGCCCTCGGCGATCTGCGCGGCCGAGGGTCGTTCGTATCCGGATGCGATCACCAGACCGATGCCCGGCCAGCGCTGGTGCACCCGTGCGGCAAGCTCCAGCCCGCTCATGCCCGGGGGCATGTTGATGTCGGTGAACAGCACCTCCACGTCGTCCATCTGCTCGAGCTTGGTCAGGGCGGCCTGAGCGTCGGTCGCCTCGATGACCGCGAAGCCGGCCTCGTCCAGCACGTCGGCCACCAGCATCCGGACGAACACCTCGTCGTCCACCACCAGAACCTTGCTCATGCGGGATGAGTCCACCATTGCGGAGAAATGCGATGGCGGTCCCTCCGTTCCGGCGTGGCAGGATTTCTCCTGCGATCGGCCGCTGCTCTCCGGATCGGGGCCGCCGGCGCCGGTCGGCCATGCCAAGGCAAAACCGATGCCGCGCCTGCACAGGGGAAAGGCTCTCATGGCACTTCCCACGTTCGCCGCGCGGCTTGCGTCGGAGGGCAGCAATCGGAATTGGCGCGCCCCGCTGGAGGACCGGCTGCGGAACTCCTCCGCAGACCGGCGATTAACATAGGTTGGGTCTGCCGGTCCGACCGACGCTCCCGGGTTCGTTGCATTGTCCCGAACCGAACTGGCACCCACGGCAGGGAGGCAGTCATGCCCGGGGCGGATGACCGGCAAGCCCTTCGTCGGGAGCGACAGGGCTGCGGGCGCGGCCCTCTCCGATCCGACCTGCGCCCGCACGGGTGAGCCGCAGAGCCGGACGGTGATCGGCCTCATCGACCGCAGACCCCGCGGGCCCGGCCGTCGACTGGTCCGCGGCGGAACCATGGAAGTTCATCAGCCGACGAACGGAGATCATTCATGCCACAGAGCGACAGAGCCCTGCCTGAAAATTCCAAGGAGAACTTGGACCGGAAGCTGGATCATGCCGTCAAGGAAACCTTCCCGACGAGCGATCCCGTCTCGGTCACGATCACCAAGGGCGGGGCGATCGACTACGACCAGGACGGGAGGCCGACGAACCAGCCTCGCGAGCAGGGAAGCGGCGGCACGGAGGACGGCCTCCTGGGGCAGGCCAAAGCCGCACTCGGATCGGCCGCGACCGGCGCTTCCGACATGGCCCGGGGCGCCTATGAGCAGGGCCGGCGCTATGCCCGCGAAGCATCCGAGCGCTACCCGCAGGCCGAGCGGTACTACCGCGAGGGCACACGGGCCGTACGCGAGCACGCACCGGAGAACCCGGTTCTCGTTGCCCTTCTCGGAGCGGTCGTGGGTTACGGGATCGCCTGGATGATCCATCACGAGCGCTGGCGCGATCGCGACAGCGAGGTCCCGCGTTATGCCAGGACGCGCGAACGCTACCCGTTCGCCAAGTGACGGCGTGACGGACGACATCGGGGCGGTGGTCCGGATCGGCTGTGACGATCCGGTTCGCGTCCGCGGCCAGCCCATCGCGCTCTGAACGATGCGGCCGGCGTGCCGGCCGGACCGGATCGCTCCGATGGCGGCCCGGCTTGGGCGTGCGCCAGCCGCGCTGGCGCTGCCCGACTCTACCGTATCTCTCGATCCTGATGGTAAGGAGACGAGCGCTTCACGCATTGAGGTCTCACATGCGCCGGATGCTCGGATCTGTCGTTCTCGCGCTCGCGTTCATCGCCGCCGCCCACAGCCAGCCGGCGCCGGCCCGTCCTCCGACCCCACTCACTGCGCAGCCTGCGCCGCCCCCGCCGGCGGTGTCGCAGCGGTCCTTCAACCGGGTCGTTCCCACGGGGGAGCGGAGACGGATCGGATTTTACGTCAACCTGAATCCGGACTGCTCCGTCACGGGGCCGGTGACGCTGCGGACTGTTCAGGCGCCGCAGCGCGGAACGCTATCCTTCGTGAAGGAGCCGAATTTCGTCACCTATGCGCCACCGAATCCGCGCGAAGCCTGCAACAACAAAAGGCATGACGGGACGGCGCTGTACTATGAAACGGCCGACGACGAGTATTCCGGGCTCGACGAATTCGTCGTCCTGATCATGGGCCCCGAGGGGCTGGGGCTCGAGGACAAATATACCGTGTGGATCCGTTAGGACGTCGAGCGCAAGAAGGTCCCGGATCGACCCCGGCTCGCGGCTCGGGCCTCCGGCGCGCGCTGGAACGGAGCGCAAGGAACAATCCGGTCGAGCGACCGGTCCGCCGGGCAGTTCAGCCAACGAGACTCGCTGTGAGCCCAGGGAGTCGGCCGGCCCGCTATCGAATGGCCGCGCGGCTCCGACAGGGGACTGACCCGAGATCCGGACGGTAAACCGGCCTCCGCCGCCCGGATGGGAACGATCAGCACAAACAACGTGGTGCCCCTGGCCGGGATCGAACCAGCACTCCTTGCGGAACTCGATTTTGAGTCGAGCGCGTCTACCAATTCCGCCACAGGGGCTTGAGGACCGGGGCGTATCATGGGGTACGAAGGGCGGTCAATCGGGTGTGGGGAGGGGCGCGGTCGCGTCGAATCGCGGCAGGGCGGCGCGGGCGTGCGCTCTCGCCTCGGGAGGCGCGTTGTGCTCAAAGGACGCCGCGGCGGGCCTTGAAGCCCGGCCGATCCCGCCCGCTCGCCCGCCGGACCGATGCTCAGACGCCTCTACGACTGGACCCTCTCGCTCGCCGCACGTCCCTCGGCTCCCTATGCGCTCGGGGTCGTGTCCTTTGCCGAGAGCTCGTTCTTCCCCGTGCCGCCGGACGTCATGCTGGTCCCCATGGCGCTCGCCCGGCCCGACCGGGCCCGGGTCTATGCCCTGATCTGCACGCTCACCTCCGTGGCCGGCGGTCTCGCGGGCTACTTCATCGGCGCGCTTCTGTACGAGTCCGTGGGGGCCTGGGTGTTCCGGGTCTACGGCCTCACCGAGAGCGCCGAGGCGTTCCGTGCGAGCTACGCCGAATACGGGCACTGGATCATCCTGCTCAAGGGCCTGACCCCGATTCCCTACAAGCTCGTCACCATCACGTCGGGCTTTGCCGGATACGATCTGTTCTGGTTCGTGGTGCTCTCGCTCCTGACGCGCGGCGCGCGCTTCTTCGTGCTGGCCGCTGTGCTGGGGCGGTTCGGGCCTTTCATCCGCGACATGCTCGACCGCCACTTCTACGCGGCCGTCGCCCTGTTCGCGGTTGCGCTCGTCGGCGGCTTCGTGGCCTTCCGCTACCTTCTCTGACGGGGATTTGCCGTGCACGCCCCCTCCGCGCCCCGCGCTGCCATTTCCCGGCCCCTCGGCCTCACGCCCCGGACCGTCCTGGCCGCGATCCTCCTCGCGGCCGCGGCGACCATCGGGGGCGCCCTGATCTTCGAGCACGGCCTGGGCTTGAGGCCGTGCAAGCTCTGCCTGCAGCAGCGCATTCCCTATTACGTCGCCATGGCGCTCGCGGCCGGCGCGCTCCTCCTCCCGCCGCGCTGGCAGCGGGTCGCGCTAGTCGGGCTCGCACTCGTGTTCGTGGTCAGCGCCGGCCTGGGCGTCCATCACGCGGGCGTCGAGTGGGGCTTCTGGTCCGGGCCCAACGATTGCGGCGGAACGGCCGCGCCCCAGGCCGGCTCCATGGGCGACTTCCTCAACCAGCTCCAGACCACCCGCGTGGTGAGCTGCACCGAGGCGGCTTGGCGCTTCCTCGGCCTGTCGCTTGCGGGCTGGAACGGGGCGATCTCGCTCGCGCTGGCGGCCTTCGCCCTCGTGCCCGTGCTGCGCCGCCGCGCCTGAGGCGCCCTGTGAGAGGCCTGCCGGCTGTCCGCTACGGCTCCAGCTCGCTGTCCCAGTAGAGGTAGTCCATCCAGCTCTCGTGCAGGTAGTTCGGCGGGAACAGCCGGCCGTTGGCGTGGAGGTCCTGGAGGGTGGGAGCGTAGGGCCGCTGGAGGGGCCACATCTCGACCTCGCGCGGGAGACGGTCGCCCTTCCTGAGGTTGCAGGGGGAGCAGGCCGCGACCACGTTCTCCCAGGTCGTCTGCCCGCCCTTGGAGCGGGGGATCACATGGTCGAAGGTCAGTTCGTCGCGGGTGCCGCAGTACTGGCAGGTGAAGCGGTCGCGGAGGAAGACGTTGAAGCGCGTGAAGGCGGGGTGCCGGGAGGGTTTGACGTAGGTCTTGAGGGACACGACCGAGGGGAGACGCATCTCGAAGGTCGGACTTCGGACCGTCTTGTCGTATTCCGAGACGATGTTGACCCGGTCGAGAAACACCGCCTTGATGGCATCCTGCCAGCACCAGATCGACAGGGGGTAATAGCTCAGGGGCCGGTAATCGGCATTGAGCACCAGCGCCGGACAGGCATCCGGCTTGACCACAGGTTGGACGTGTACCGTCACTCCACCTCCTCCGATGGGAAGAGTCGCCCCGCCGGTAGAAGTCTACAGAGAGTGTGACGGGCTTGTGAAGCCCCGCGTGGCCCCACGGATGCCGCACCCACAGGGAATGGGGTCGGCGGCGACCTCGAACGGAACCGGCCGGGGGAGGGGGAAGAGGTCCACAACCCGCAGTGTCGACCTCGGCCGGAGCACCAAGTCCAGGGGAGGGAATCCAGGACCCTCGGTGTCATCCCCGGCCTGAGCCCGTCAAGGCGAAGGGGAAGGAGATCCAGCGCAACGACTTGCTGCGAAGCAGCTCCGCTTTCCTAAGACCATAATGCGCCGCTTCGCGGCATCTTCATTGTGCTGGATCCCCTTCCCCTGCGCACTTCGTGCTCCGGCCGGGGATGACACCGCGCGTGTTCCAGCGAAGGCGGCTCGGTCCGGCGCTGCGGCGGGCGCCGTGTTACCGCGTCGGAACCGGCTTCTCGCCGCGGTAGTCGTAGAAGCCGCGCTTCGCCTTGCGGCCGAGCCAGCCGGCCTCGACGTACTTCACCAGGAGCGGGCAGGGGCGGTACTTGGAATCGGCGAGCCCCTCGTGCAGCACCTGCATGACCGAGAGGCAGGTGTCGAGGCCGATGAAGTCGGCGAGCTGGAGCGGGCCCATCGGGTGGTTGGCGCCGAGCCGCATGGCGGTGTCGATGGAATCGACCGAGCCCACGCCCTCGTAGAGGGTGTAGATCGCCTCGTTGATCATCGGCAGCAGGATGCGGTTGACGATGAAGGCCGGGAAGTCCTCCGCGACCGTCACGGTCTTGCCGAGCTTCGTCACGAAGGCCTTGGCGGATTCGAACGTCGGGTCCTCGGTCGCGATGCCGCGGATGAGCTCCACGAGCTGCATCACCGGAACCGGGTTCATGAAGTGGATGCCGATGAAGCGCTCCGGCCGGTCGGTCGCCGCGGCGAGCCGGGTGATCGAGATCGACGAGGTGTTGCTCGCCAGCATGGCGTCCGGCTTGAGGCTCGGGCACAGGGCGGTGAAGATCTTGCGCTTCACCTCCTCGTTCTCGACCGCGGCCTCGATGACGAGGTCGCAGGTCGCGAGGTCGTCGTAGGAGGGCGCCGGTACGATCCGGTCGAGCGCCGCCTGCCGGTCCGCTTCCGTGATCGTCCCCTTGCCGACCTTGCGCGTCAGGTTGCCGTTGATGGTGGCGAGCCCGGCCTTGATGCGATCCTCGCTCAGGTCGTTCAGCCGCACATCGAATCCGGCCAAGGCCGCGACATGCGCGATGCCGTTGCCCATCTGACCGGCGCCGATCACGCCGATGGTCTTGATCTCGATGCCCATGCTGTCCCTTGCCTCGGCCTGCGCTGCGGAGCGGCCGGCGACGGCCCGCCCGACTTCCTCACCCTAGCCCGCTTCCGGTCCGGTCTTTCCGAGTTCCTTGTCGAGCTCGGGCAGGATCTGGAAGAGGTCGCCCACGAGGCCGTAATCGGCGACCTGGAAGATCGGCGCCTCCTCGTCCTTGTTGATCGCGACGATCACCTTGGAATCCTTCATGCCGGCCAGATGCTGAATCGCCCCTGAAATCCCGACCGCGATGTAGAGGTCCGGCGCCACCACCTTGCCGGTCTGGCCGACCTGCCAGTCGTTCGGGGCATAGCCCGCATCCACGGCCGCGCGCGAGGCCCCCATGGCGGCCCCGAGCTTGTCGGCGATGGGCTCGATGTACTTGGTGAAGTTCTCGGCCGAGCCGAGCGAACGTCCGCCCGAGATGATGATCTTGGCCGAGGTCAGCTCCGGACGGTCCGAATGGGCGATCTCCGAGCCCTTGTAGGTGGAGAGCCCGGGGTCCTCGCCGGCACCGATCGCCTCGACGGCGGCGGAGCCTCCGGTGCCGGTCGCCTGGAAGGTGGAGGTCCGGACCGTCACGACCTTCTTGGCGTCCGTGGACTGCACGGTCTGGATCGCGTTGCCGGCGTAGATCGGCCGCTCGAAGGTGTCGGGCGCGAGCACCTTCGTGACGTCGGAGACCTGCATGACGTCGAGAAGCGCGGCCACGCGGGGCATCACGTTCTTGCCCATGGTGGTGGCGGGCGCCACGATCGCGTCGTAGGGGCCGGCCTGGGCGGCGATGAGGGCTGCCGCCGGCTCCGCCAGCATGTGCTCGTAGGCGGGGGAATCCGCCACCAGCACCTTCTCGACG
Source organism: Microvirga sp. (assembly GCA_036263675.1). GTDB lineage: Bacteria > Pseudomonadota > Alphaproteobacteria > Rhizobiales > Beijerinckiaceae > Microvirga. The sequence goes on from DATAGO010000072.1 coordinate 10,607, forward strand.
CCATCGAGCGCCGCAGCTCCTTGAGCGGCCGGGCCGCAGCCGGTGCCGGCGACGAGCACGTGGACGGGCGAGCCCATGGCCTTGGCGGCCGTCAGGGCCTTGTTGGTGGAATCCTTCAGGGTCGCGTTGTCGTGCTCGGCGATGAGGAGGACGGGCATCGGGGAAACGAACTCCGTTGACGGGGGGCGATCGGCGCGCCTCAGAGCACGCCGGCCTCGTTCTTCAGCTTGGCGACGAGATCCTGGACGGACCCCACCTTCACGCCGGCCTGGCGGCCGGAAGGCTCGACGGTCTTGAGGACCTTCAGGCGCGGCGCCACGTCGACGCCGAGCGCCTCGGGCGAGCTCTCGTCGAGGGGCTTCTTCTTGGCCTTCATGATGTTGGGGAGCGACGCGTAGCGCGGCTCGTTGAGGCGCAGGTCCGTGGTCACGATGGCGGGCATCTTGAGCGTCACGGTCTGCAGGCCGCCGTCGACCTCGCGGGTGACGTCGACCGTGCCGTCGCCGATCTCGACCTTGGAGGCGAAGGTCCCTTGGGCCCAGCCCAGCAGGGCCGCGAGCATCTGGCCGGTCTGGTTGGCGTCGTCGTCGATGGCCTGCTTGCCGAGGATGACGAGGCCGGGATTCTCCTGCGCCACGACGGCCTTGAGGATCTTGGCGACGGCGAGCGGCTCGACGGTCTGGTCCGTCTTCACCAGGATGCCGCGGTCGGCCCCCATGGCGAGCGCGGTCCGGATGGTCTCGGCGGCCTGGGCAGGGCCGATGGAGACGGCGACGATCTCGGTGGCCTTGCCCTTCTCCTTCAGGCGGATCGCCTCCTCGATGGCGATCTCGTCGAAGGGGTTCATGGACATCTTGACGTTGGCGAGCTCGACCCCGGAGCCGTCCGGCTTCACGCGGATCTTCACGTTGTAGTCCACCACCCGCTTCACGGGGACGAGGATCTTCATGCGTCTGGGTCCTTCACGAGGCTGAGGTTCGGCGGCCGGACAACGAGCCGTCGGCCCCGCCAAACCCGGTCAAGCGTGGTGCGGGACCGTAACGACGCGGCTTCCGCATTGTCAACGCAAGGAAATGCCCCGGGCCGCCCGGGAATGGCCGGCATGCATGCCGGGTGCATCCGCAGGGCTCCGGGGCAGCGTCGGGGCCGGTCAGGGAGCGAGGCGGGCTTCCGTGGCCTCGACCCGCGCGAGGACCGGGTCGAAGCGCCGGCGCAGGGGAAAGACCAGGGCGGCACCGGCCGCGAAGCCGCCGAGATGGGCGAACCAGCCCACCGCCTCGTCGCCGCCGAAGAAGGCCGAGACGATCTGGAGCGCGATCCAGAACCCGATGGCGCCGTAGGCCGGGACTTTGAGCGGAATGCCCTTCAGGAACAGGCCCCAGACCCTCACCCGCGGATAGAGGATGAGATAGGCCGCGACCACGCCCGACACCGCCCCGGAGGCGCCGATGAGCGGGCGTATCGATTCCGGATCCACGAGCGCATGGACGAGGCTCGCGGCAATGCCGCAGAGGAGGAAGAACGCTAGGAAGCGCCCATGGCCCATGGCGTCCTCGACGTTGTCGCCGAACACCCACAGGAACAGCATGTTGCCGACCAGATGCAGCAGAGAGCCGTGCAGGAACACGCTCGTCACGAGCGTCAGCGCCGGCGGCACGAAAGGAAGCCCGTCGGGCAGGCCTTCGGTGCCGAAGAGCACCGCCGGGATCAGGCCGAAGCCGACGATGATCCAGTCGGCCCCGACCGGCCCCCAAAACGTCAGCAGATAGGCCGCCGTGCAGGCCCCGAGCAGCGACCGGCTCGCCACGGGTGCCCAGAGGTGGCGCAGGGGGACGCCGTCGTGCAGGGGCAGGAACATCGGGGGCTCGCAGGGCAGGGGAGACGGGGCGAGTGGACCACGGCGGCGCGGCTGGGCCAAGGGGCACGGTGTCCTCCCTCTCGCCCTTCAGCCGGAGAGGGGCGGCCCGGCGCACCGGGTTCACGGGAGCCATCAACCACCCAGCCCCAAGGCCGAGCGCCCCTCCCTCCCCTCAGGGGAGGGCGACGCGGCGAAGCCGCGCGGGGTGGGGTGTTGCGCGCCAGCGCATCCTGCAAGGCTGAGGCAAGAACTCGCCTTCGGCGAACACCCCACCCCTCCCCCTCCCCTGAGGGGAGGGAGAGAGCCGATACGGCAACGGAGAGGATGGGGCTTCGTTCTCGGCCCGTCTCCAATCTTACGCACCTCGTCACCATCCCGCCAAGCGAGAGGGAGAAACGCGCCCTAGAACGCCGTCTCGGACAGCCCCGCCGCGTTGAGCCGCTGCGGCGCGAGGCCGTCGGCAGTCAGCGCCCCGATCACCTCGGCGGTGTGGCGGCCGTCGCGGGTCTCGATGGTGACGTCGATGGTGACGCCCTTCGCCGGCACGTCGAGGAAGAGGCGGCCGTGGGAGACCTCGAGAATGTTGGCGCCGAGTTCGCCGAGCCGGCTCGCCAGCCGCCCGAGCAGCCCGGGCCGGTCGTTTCCCGTCACGCGGAACGAGGCGATGCGGTCGTCGCGCTCGAGCTCGCGCACCATCACGGAAGCCAGCAGCCTCGCATCGATGTTGCCGCCGCAGAGCACGAGGCCGACGCGCCGGCCCCGGAAGCGCTCCGGCTCGGCGAGCATGGCGGCGAGCCCCGCGGCGCCGGCGCCCTCCGCCATGGTCCGCTGCAGTGTCGCATAGGCGTTGACCGCGCGCTCGATCGCGGGCTCGTCGACGAGCACGATGCCGGAGACGAGGTCGCGCACGATCGGGAGCGGGAGGCGCCCCACCGTCTTGACCGCGATGCCCTCGGCGAGCGTCGCGCCGCCAATCGGCCGGTCGTCACCCGCGATCGCGTTGTGGAAGGACGGGTAGAGCGCCGCCTCGACGCCGACGATCTCGATGCCGGGCCGCACCGCCTTGGCCGCGACCGCGATCCCGGAGATGAGGCCGCCGCCGCCGATCGGCACCACGATCTGGTCGAGGTCCGGCGCGTCGGCGAGCATTTCGAGCGCGACCGTGCCCTGGCCTGCCATGACGGCCGGGTCGTCGTAGGGGTGGACGAAGACGAAGCCTTCACCTTGAGCGAGCGCCTGCGCCTTCTCGGCTGACTCCGCGAGCGTCTCGCCGTGCAGGATCACGCGGGCCCCGTGGGCACGGGTGTTCTCGGCCTTCACGAGCGGGGTCGTGACCGGCATCACGATGGTGGCCGGGATGCCGAGGCGCTTGGCGTGGTAGGCGACGGCCTGGGCGTGATTGCCGGCCGACATGGCGACGACGCCGCGGCGGCGCTCGTCCGCGCCGAGGCTGTCGAGCTTGGTGACCGCGCCGCGTTCCTTGAACGAGCCCGTCGGCTGCATGTTCTCGTGCTTCACGCACACGGTCGCGCCGGTGAGGTCCGACAGGCGCGGGGCGGGCACGAGCGGCGTGCGCAGCACGTGGCCCGCGATCGTGCTTGCTGCCCGCTGCACGTCCTCGATCGTGATCGCGTGGTCGCTCAACCCGGCCCCCTCAGACTGTGTTGCCGCCCGATGGTCTGCGCGGCCTGTCATTCCCGCCTCAGACCGCCCGGGGCGTCGGGTCCCTTATCCCCAAGAATCCGCCCGGCCGGAAGACGAGAAACACCACGAGCGCGGCATAGAGCGCGATGTCCCGGGCCTCGATCGGCAGATACGACGACCAGAGGGTCTCGAACAGCCCGACCGCGACCCCGCCCAGCAGCGCGCCCGGGATCGAGCCGATGCCGCCGACGATCGCGGCGATGAGGGCCTTGAGCCCGTACTGGAACCCGCCCGCGAAGCCCAAGCCCCCGTACTGCGCCACGATCAGGAAGCCCGACAGCCCCGCCATGGCGCCCGCAAGCCCGAGCGTCCGGGCAAGCAGCCGCGGCCCGTCGACCCCGAACAATTGCGCGGCCCCCGCGTCGTCCGCATAGGCGCGCCAGGCCCGGCCGTAGGCGCTCGCCTTCATGAGCCCGAGGAGCGCCACGCCCGCCGCTAGAGCGGTGCCCGCCGTTATGAGCGAGATCGGCGTCAGGCTCACCACGAACTCGCCCGCGCGGACGAAGGGCAGGGCGTCCGACCAGACCGGCGGCAGCCAGACCGTGACCGGGCTTTGCACGACGCGCAGGTATTCCATCAGCGCGAGCGACAGGCCGACCGTGGCGATGAGGCTCGGCTGCGGGCTTCGGCTCCGGATCATCGCCACCGAAAAGCGGCCGCCGACGGCGCTGTGCAGGGCCCCCGCGCCGAGCGCGCAGACGAGCCCGGCCGCCAGCCCGGCGAGCGGGGCGCTCACCCCGGAGACGAGAACGACCGCCGCGCCCGCGACCGTCGCGGCCGAGCCGACCGCCGCGAGCTCGCCGAAGGCGAGATTGATCCGGCCGACGAGGCCGAAGACGAGCGCGTAGGCGGTGGCGAGGAGCGCGTAGATCGCCGTGCGCGGCAGGCTGATGAGGAACTGCTGCAGCGCGTAGGCGAGGGCGGCGGGCACCTCCGGGACGCCGGGCGCCACGGGCCCGCCGGGATCGCCCGCGATCCCCTCGGGGGTCTCGAGATAGTATCGCTTGAGGAGGTAGAGGCTCGCGCCCGAAACCGGCGCGACCTCGGTCGCGAGTCCGACGAGGTCGGCCTTGTTGGCGGACAGGCCCTCGGCCGCGAAGGCGCAGATCGCGCAGCGCTGCAACGGCGCGCGACCGGTTCGCTCCACCCGGTAGTCGAGGCGAAGCGTGCGGGGCAGGGGGCCGGCCTCGGCGCGCTCGACCATGACGCGCTCGCCCGGATTCAGGGCCGGCAGGACCGAGCGGCACACCCTTAGCTGCTCTGCGTCGAGGCCGAAGCCGCAGCCGGCGAGGCCCAGCGTCAGGAGCCCGAGCGTCCCGGAGGCGAGCCGCCGCACGGCGCGGGACGGTATCGGCTCAAGCCTGCGCCCGCAGCTTTTCCGCCACGCGCGGCGCGAAATAGGTCAGGATGCCGTCGGCGCCGGCGCGCTTGAAGGCGAGCAGGCTCTCCATCATGGCGCGCTCGCCGTCGAGCCAGCCGTTCTGCGCCGCGGCCTGGATCATCGCGTACTCGCCCGAGACCTGGTAGGCGAAGGTCGGCACCGCGAAGGTGTCCTTCACGCGCCGGACGATGTCGAGATAGGGCAGGCCGGGCTTCACCATCACCATGTCGGCGCCCTCCTCGAGGTCGAGCGCCACCTCGCGCAGGGCCTCGTCGGAATTGGCCGGGTCCATCTGGTAGGTGCGCTTGTCGCCGACGAGCGTCGCGTTGGTCCCGATGGCGTCTCGGAAAGGGCCGTAGAAGGCCGAGGCGTATTTCGCCGCATAGGCCATGATCTGCACGTCCTGGAAGCCGGCGGCGTCGAGGGCGGACCGAATCGCACCCACGCGCCCGTCCATCATGTCGGAGGGCGCGATGATGTCGGCGCCGGCCTCGGCCTGGACCACGGCCTGGCGGGCCAGCACCTCGACGGTCTCGTCGTTGAGGATCGTGGTGCCGCTGAGGAGCCCGTCATGGCCGTGGCTCGTGTAGGGGTCGAGTGCGACGTCGGTCACGATGCCGATCTCCGGCACCGCCTGCTTGACGGCCCGCACGGTGCGGCAGACGAGGTTGTCCTCGTTGAGGGCCTCCGAGCCCTCCGGGTCGCGCAAGGACGGATCCGTGTAGGGGAACAGGGCGATCGCCGGAATCCCGAGCGCGGCGGCGCGCTCCGCGTCGCGCACGGCCTCGTCGACCGTGAGGCGCTCGACGCCCGGCATCGAGCGGACCGCATGGCGCTGCCCTTCGCCCGCCAGCACGAAAATCGGCCAGATCAGGTCGGCGGCCGTGAGCACGTTCTCCCGCACCATCCGCCGCGCCCACTCGGCCTTGCGGTTGCGCCGCGGGCGCCGGGCCAGCGCCAGCCCGGCCTCGTCGGCGATCGGGCGGGAGAGGGGAGAGAGCTTGTGCATGGAAGCGTTCCGTCGGGTGTCGGGGAGGGTTAGCACATCCGGATGCGCACCAAAATGAGGCAAGGGCGCCGGATCCCGTCTCCCCGCCGGCCACCCTCTCCCCGCGCGGCCTCCCTCTCCCCGTGAACGGGGAGAGGGTTGGGGTGAGGGGCGGGTCGGGGGAGCTTGGTGCATCCAGGTCACTACCCTCCCCCTTGCGGGGAGGGTAGGCGCCGTCAGGCGACCGGGTGGGGGTTGGTGCAGGATGAGACGCTCAGGTGCCTCCTGCACCAACCCCCACCCCGGCCCCTCCCCGCAAGGGGAGGGAATATTCTGAGCCCGCTCGCCTCACCGACCGGCCCCTCACCCCAGCCCTCTCCCCGCTGGCGGGGAGAGGGAGTCCGCGCGGGGAGACGGGACCGCCCCGCATTGACGCGCCTGCTCCCCCGCGTCTAATCCCCCGCGGGAGCCAGGAGGGCGGATGGTCGAGAGCGACGAAGTGTTGTGCGAGCGCCGCGGCGCGGCGGGCGTGATCGTGCTCAACCGGCCGGCGGCGCTGAACGCGCTGACGCTGGGCATGGTGCGCGGCATGCGCCGGGCGCTCGACGCCTGGGCCGGCGACCCGGCCGTAACCCGCATCGTGCTGACGGGCGCCGGGGGCAAGGCCTTCTGCGCCGGGGGCGACGTGCGCCGCCTGCACGATCTCGGCCGGGCCGGCAATTTCGCCGAGGCCCTGACCTTCTGGCGCGAGGAGTATCAGCTCAACACCCTGATCCACCGCTATCCGAAGCCGTATCTCACGCTCATCGACGGCATCGTCATGGGCGGCGGGGTCGGGGTGTCGCTGCACGGCCGCTACCGGGTCGCCGGCGAGCGCTACAGCTTCGCCATGCCGGAGGTGTCGATCGGCTTCTTCCCCGATGTCGGTGCGACCTACGCCCTGCCGCGCCTTCCGGGCGAGAGCGGCACCTACCTCGCGCTCACGGGCGATCGGATCCGGACCGCCGACGCGCTGGCCCTGGGCCTCGCGACCCACGCGGTCCCCTCCGCCGCGATGGCGCCGCTGCAGGACGCGCTCGCCGGCGGCGAGCCGGTCGAGGCGGCGCTCGCGCGCTTCGCGCAGGATCCCGGCCCGGCGCCGCTCGCGCCCCACCGGCCGGTGATCGACGCCTGCTTCGCGGCCGAAAGCGTCTCCGGGATCCTGGCGCGTCTCGACGAAGCCGCGGCCGCCGGGTCGGACTTCGCCCGCACCGCGGCTGCGACGATCCGGACCAAGTCGCCCACGAGCCTGTGCCTGGCGCTCGAGCAGATGCGGCGCGGTCGCTCCCTCTCCTTCGAGGAGGCCATGAAGGTCGAGTTCCGCATCGTCTCGCGGATCATCGAGGGGCACGACTTCTACGAGGGCGTCCGGGCGGCGCTCATCGACCGCGACGGCGCCCCGGTCTGGCAGCCGGCCCGCCTCGACACGGTCCGCCGCGAGGACGTCGAGCGGCATTTCGCCGATCTCGGCCCCGGGGAGCTGGCGCTGCCGTGAGACGCCCGCGCCCGAGTCGCGCTGGCGCGCCGCTCCCCGGGCGGAGGGCGCACTGATGGCCCGTGCCCCGACCCCGCGCCAGCCGCCCCTCGACTTCACCAAGCCCGCCGACGACGACCGCATCATGGAGCAGGCCGCTCCCGCGGGTCACTGGCACTGGGGCGCCGTCCTGACCTGGTTCATGCGCCTCGTGGCGATCCTCTGGATCGCCAAGGGCCTCGGGGCCTGGGCGGTGATCCTCGGCGTGTGGTCGCCGACCGGCGAGTTCGCGGTCCGCTCGACGGGCTTCCAGGCCGTCGTGGTCTATTTCGCGATCATCGACCTCATCGCCGCGGTCGGACTCTGGATGGCGAGCACCTGGGGCGGCGTCCTCTGGCTCCTCGCCCTGATGAGCCACCTGATCCTGACGGCGTTCTTCCCGAGCTTCATCCCGAACAGCCTGGTGACGTCGGGCCTGCTCGTGTCCCTGATGGTCGTTTACCTGGCGGTCACCTGGTTGTCGGCGCAGGACGACTAGAATTGTTCAGACGATCCGCGAGGTCGTCAAGATTTCGGAAAGCACATCTGCCGGACGCTTTATCATCCGTTTACGCCGATGCGTAAATCGCGGATTCACCCTGCCCCTTAAACCGCCTTTCACACGGTCTGCGCCAATCTGCGTCCCATCGAGGAGCCGGGACAACGGTTCCCGAGACGGAAAGCTCCGACGCGAGGTCTGAGGCCTCGCCGGACGAGCACGACAGGGACCAACAGCCGGTCCGCCCTCGGGCGGGCCCGGGACAGTGAGGCGTCATGAACACGATCGTACCCGCGGAGGCCATCGGGGCCTCCGCCCCCCTTGCCTATGATCCGACGGTCAAGACCCGCTACCTCCAGGCCGTGCACCGGATGGAACGGCTCCACCGGCGCCTGCTCGACATGATCAAGGAGGAGCTGGACCGCAGCGGGCGCTCCGAGCTCACCGGCGTCCAGGCGCTCCTCCTCTACAACATCGCCGACCAGGAGCTCTCCGCGGGCGACCTGCGCCGGCGCGGCTACTACCTCGGCTCCAACGTGTCCTACACGGTGAAGAAACTCGGGGAGGCGGGCTACCTCCACTGCGCCCGCTCCGACCTCGACCGCCGGTCGGTCCGCATCCGCCTCACCGAGAGCGGCCGCGAGATCCACGCCATGATCCAGTCGCTCTACGACGGCCATGCCCAGAGCATCGAGGTGATGGGCGGCCTGGCGCTGCCCGACATCGACGTCCTGAACCGGATGCTGGTCCGCCTCGACCGGTTCTGGACCCAGCAATCGAAGTACCGGCAGTAGAATCGGCCGGTGGGGGTCCCTGCGCCCCGTGCCGTCCGCCCAGGAGCGGGCGGCCGGGGCGCCAGGCCTGTGGCCCGGAATCCACACTCCGGCGCCGGCGGGCGCCCGGGCAGGGGGCGGGGCGGCAGAACGGTCAAGGATGGGGAAATTGCCTTAAAACGGCCCGGTTGTTCTTCGTTTTGAACACCGATCGTTAATCGCGTTCCGGGCATCTGAAGGCCTCAAGCGCGATGCGAACCCAACGGATGCGTTCCTGCGTCGCCGCCCCCCGAATTCCAGCCGAGAGCCTGCGCCCCATGCTGACTCGCCGTTCCTTTCTGATCGGATCGACCGCCACCGGATCGCTTGCGCTCGCCTTGAGCCCCACGGCGGCCTTCGCGCAGCAGACCGAGTGGCAGCAGAACTACGATGCCGCCTCGCGCCTGCGGGTTCCGCGCTCCACGACGCCCGTCCTCTCGCCCCAGGCGCTCGCCGCCACCGAGGAGATGGTCGAGCGCTACCGCGACATCGCGGGCCGCGGCGGCTGGCCGATGCTGCGCCTCTCGTCGGGCCTGCGCGTCGGCGTCCAGAGCCCCGAGGTCGTGTCGCTGCGCCAGCGCCTGATCATCACGGGCGACCTCGACCCGGCCGCCGGCACGTCGCCGGTCTACGATTCCTACGTCGAGGCCGGCGTGCGCCGCTTCCAGGCCCGCCACGGCCTCACCAGCACCGGCGCCATCAACGGCCCGACCCTCACCGCCATGAACGTGCCCGCCGACGTGCGCCTGCGGCAGCTCGAGCTCAACGCCGTGCGCCTGCGCAGCTATTCCGGCAATCTCGGCAACCGCTACGTGGTCGTGAACATCCCGGCCGCCCTCGTCGAGACTGTGGAGGGCGGCGTCGTCCACACCCGCCACGCAGCGGGCGTCGGCAAGATCGACCGCCAGTCGCCGGTCATGAACGCGAAGATCACCGAGGTGAACTTCAACCCGTTCTGGACCGTGCCGGCCTCGATCATCCGCAAGGACCTCATCCCCAAGATGAGGAAGGAGCCCACCTACCTCACCGACAACAAGATCCGGATCATCAACGGCCAGGGCCAGGAGCTCCACCCGAGCCAGGTGAACTGGAATTCGGACGAGGCCACCCGCTACATGTTCAAGCAGGACCCGGGCGGCGACCTCAATTCCATGGGCTTCGTGCGCATCAACATCCCGAACCCGCACGGGGTCTACATGCACGACACGCCCTCCAAGGGCATCTTCGGCGACGATTTCCGCTTCGTCTCCTCGGGCTGCGTACGTGTCCAGAACGTGCGCGACTACATCCAGTGGCTCCTCAAGGAGACGCCCGGCTGGGGCCGCGAGCAGATCAACGAGACCTTCCTCTCGGGCCAGCGCCTCGACGCGCGCCTGTCGGCGCCCGTGAACGTCTACTGGACCTACATCACGGCCTGGGCGACCCCGGACGGGCTCGTGCAGTTCCGCGACGACATCTACAACCGCGACGGCTTCGGCAACGCGATCCCGGTCGCGAGCCGGGTGCCGAACGACCCCGACGCGGAGATGTTTCTCCAGAACTGACCAGCGACAGGGCGGCCTTCGGGCCGCCCTTCCTCTTTCGGGGTCCCGTTTTGCGACATGAGGACCCCGCTCCGCCGGGCTTTGCGTGCCGGGGCGGCGCATGCTATGGGCGCGCCATTCCATCAGGATCCGCCGATCCATATCTAGGCGCGGTGACGCGCCGCGACCCCAACCCCTGGGGTCCGCCGCAACGCGAGGGCACCATGACCGCATCGCAGGCCCCGGGCCACCTCTCCAACTCCTTCTTCTCTGCCGGCCTCGCCGACACGGATCCGGAGATCGCCCGCGCGATCGACCTGGAGCTCGGCCGCCAGCGCGACGAGATCGAGCTCATCGCCTCCGAGAACATCGTCTCCCGCGCTGTGCTGGAGGCGCAGGGCTCGGTGATGACCAACAAGTACGCGGAAGGCTATCCGGGCCGGCGCTACTACGGCGGCTGCCAGTTCGTCGACATCGCCGAGAAGCTCGCGATCGAGCGCGCCTGCCGCCTGTTCGACTGCCGCTTCGCCAACGTGCAGCCCAATTCCGGCAGCCAGGCCAACCAGGCGGTGTTCATGGCGCTGATGCGGCCCGGCGACACCTTCATGGGCCTCGACCTCGCCTGCGGCGGCCATCTCACCCACGGCTCGCCCGTCAACATGTCGGGCAAGTGGTTCAACGTGGTGAGCTACAAGGTTCGTCCCGAGGACCAGATCATCGACATGGACGAGGTCGCGAGCCTCGCCCGCGAGCACAAGCCGAAGGTGATCGTCGCCGGCGGCTCGGCCTATTCCCGCTTCTGGGACTTCGCCCGCTTCCGCGAGATCGCCGACGAGGTCGGCGCCTTCTTCATGGTCGACGTGGCGCATTTCGCCGGGCTCGTCGCGGGCGGGGCGCACCCGTCGCCGTTCCCGCACGCCCACGTGGTCACGACCACGACCCACAAGACCCTGCGCGGTCCCCGCGGCGGCATGATCCTCACCAACGACGAGGATCTCGCCAAGAAGATCAACTCCGCGATCTTCCCCGGCCTCCAGGGCGGGCCGCTCATGCACGTGATCGCCGCCAAGGCCGTGGCCTTCGCGGAGGCCCTGCGGCCGGAATTCAAGCTCTACGCCCGCGCCGTCGTCGAGAACGCCCGGGTCCTCGCCGACACGGTGGTATCCGGCGGCTACCGGATCGTGGCGGGCGGCACCGACAACCACCTCATGCTCGTGGACCTGCGCCCGAAGGGCCTCACCGGCAAGGCCGCCGAGGCGGCGCTCGGGCGGGCCCACATCACCTGCAACAAGAACGGCGTGCCGTTCGACCCCGAGAAGCCGATGGTGACCTCCGGGGTCCGGCTCGGCTCGCCCGCCTGCACCTCGCGCGGCTTCGGCCCGGCCGAGTTCCGCCGCGTCGGCGAGCTCGTCGTCGAGACCCTCGACGGCTTGGCCGCGAACGGGGAGGGCGGCAACGAGGCCGTCGAGGCTTCCGTGAAGGAGCGCGCCCACGAGCTGACGCGCCGCTTCCCGATCTACGGCTAACCGCCTCGCGCCGCTCGCTGATCCCAGGCCGAGAATTCAAAGCCCATGCGCTGCCCCTATTGCGGAAGCCTCGACACGCAGGTGAAGGATTCCCGGCCGACCGACGACGCATCGTCGATCCGCCGGCGCCGCATCTGCCCGGATTGCGGCGGCCGGTTCACGACCTTCGAGCGGGTGCAACTGCGCGAGCTCATGGTGGTGAAGCGCAACGGCCGGCGGGTGCCCTTCGACCGCGACAAGCTCCAGCGCTCCATCGACGTGGCCCTGCGCAAGCGCCCCGTGGAGCCGGACCGGATCGAGCGCATGGTCAACGGCATCGTGCGCCAGCTCGAGAGCCTCGGCGACGGCGAGGTGACGAGCGAGCAGGTCGGCGGGCTCGTCATGGAGGGGCTGAAAGGTCTCGACGACGTCGCCTATGTGCGCTTCGCATCCGTCTATAAGAACTTCCGCGAAGCCCGTGATTTCGAAGAGCTTTTGGGATCGTTGGCAGGCGAGCCGGAGGCGCCGGCGGACGCCGCGGACGAGGCGCCGCCGCGCCGCCGGCGCCAGGCCGGCGCCGCGGAACCATGACGGCCCATGAGCGGCCCGCCGCGGGCATCCGCGCGGAGCTTCGCCCCCACGACGAGCGCTGCATGCGCCTCGCGCTCGCGCTCGGAGCGCGCCATCTCGGGCTGACCTGGCCGAACCCGTCCGTCGGGGCCGTGGTGGTGGACGAGAGCGGGGCGGAGCCTGTCATCCTCGCGCAGGGAATCACGCAGCCGGGCGGGCGCCCCCACGCCGAGCGGGTCGCGCTCGAGGCGGCCGGCGAGCGGGCGCGCGGCGCCACGCTCTACGTCTCGCTCGAACCCTGCTCCCATCACGGCGTGACCCCGCCCTGCATCGACGCGGTGCGGGATTTCGGCATCGCCCGCGTGGTCACGGCGCTCGAGGATCCCGACACGCGGGTCAGCGGCCGCGGCCATGCGATCCTGCGGCAGGCGGGCGTCACGGTCCTGTGCGGCGTCCTCGCCGACGAGGCGACCCGCTCCCATCGCGGCCACATCCTGCGGGTCACCGAAGGGCGCCCGTCCGTGATGCTGAAGCTCGCCCGCACCGCGGACGGCTACGCGGCGCGGAAAGGCGGCGGGCGGCTGATGATCTCGGGGGCCCGCTCCAACGCCCGCACGCATCTCATCCGCGCCCGGCACGACGCCATCATGGTCGGCATCGGCACCGTGCTCGCCGACGATCCCCTGCTCACCGTGCGGCTGCCGGGTCTCGAATCCCGCTCGCCCGTGCGGGTCGTGATCGACAGCGCGCTCCGCACGCCGCCTGTGGCGCAGATCGTCCGCACGGTCGATCAAGTCCCGACCTGGATCGTCGCCACGGAAGCCGCGCCCGTGGAGGCGGAGCGCCGCCTGGTGGCGGCCGGCGCCGAGGTCATGCGTGTCGGTACCAAAGAAGGTCGCGTCGACGTCGCGGAGGCCCTGCGGCTCCTCGCCGACCGCGGGATCACCCGGGTCTTCAGCGAGGGCGGCCCCAACCTCGCGGAGGCGCTGATCGCCGCCGACCGCGTCGACGAGTTGGCGACCGCGACGAGCCGCGCCGCGCTCGGCGAGGAAGGCTTCCCGGCACTCGGCCCGTTGCTCTCCCGCGCACTCGCCGAGCGCTTCGTGCGGGTCGCGAACGAGGATCTCGGCGAGGACGAGCTGGATATCTACGAGAGGTCGCGCTGATGCCGTCCACCCCGAGGAGGGAATGGCCCGTGAGGAGCCGCTGATGCTGTCCATCCCGCTGAAGGCATGGCCCCTGAGGAGCCGCTGATGTTCACAGGCATCGTCACGGACGTGGGCGAAGTGGTGTCCGTGGAGGGCGGGCAGGGCAGCGTGAGGCGCCTGCGCATCCATGCCGCCTACGACCCGGCCACGATCGCCATGGGGGCGTCCATCGCCTGCGGCGGGCCCTGCCTCACGGTCGTGGGCTTCGGGCCGCGCGAGGGCGGGTGCTGGTTCGAGGTCGATGCCGCGGCCGAGACGCTCGCGCGGACCACGGTGGCGGACTGGCGCCCGGGCACGCGGGTCAACCTGGAGCGCTCGCTCAAGATCGGCGACGAGCTCGGCGGCCACATCGTCACCGGCCACGTCGACGGCGTCGCCACGATCGTGGAGCGCGCCGAGGTGACGCCCGGGGACGACCCCTGGGGCCCGACCGCCCGCTTCGACATCCGCGCCCCCGCCGGGCTCGCCCGCTTCATCGCCGAGAAGGGGTCGGTCTGCCTCGACGGCACCTCGCTCACGGTCAATGCGGTCGCGGGAGACGTGTTCTCGGTGCTGCTCATCCCGCACACGCTCGCCGTCACGACCTGGGGCGGGCGGCGCACCGGCGATCCCGTCAATCTCGAGGTCGACCTGATGGCGCGCTACGCCGCGCGCCTTGCGGAGGCCCGCGCAGGAGAGTAGGGGGCCTTACTCCCTCTCCCCGTTTACGGGGTGAGGGGCTGGTCGGAGAAGCGCGATGGATCCGCGTTTTTGCCCTCCCCCTTGCGGGGAGGGCGGCGAACGTCAGTGAGCCGGGTGGGGGTTGGTCCAGGAGGCACCTGAGCGTCTCATCCTGCACCAACCCCCACCCTGGCCTCTCCTCGGCTCAGGGGGAGGGGAGTTCTTCGGAGACCGCTCGCTCCTCCGACCGGCCCCTCACCCCAGCCCTCTCCCCGCGTGCGGGGAGAGGGAGATGCCCCCGACCCTCTCCCCTTTCACGGGGAGAGGGAGCCGACGCCGCGGAATCAAGGAACGGACGCTCACATGGTCTCCAAAGCTCCCAATACCGTGCCGCGCCCCGCTCTCCCCGGCGCCCGCGTCCTCGTCGTCGAGGCGCGCTACTACGACGACCTCTCCGACGAGCTCCTGCGCGGGGCGCGCGAGGCGATCGTCGCCGCGGAGGCCGGGTTCACGGTGCTGACCGTCGACGGCGCGCTCGAGATCCCCGCCGCGGTCGCGATCGCGCTCGATGCGGCGGAGCGCTCGGGCCGCGCCTACGACGCCGTGGTGGCGCTCGGCTGCGTGATCCGCGGCGAGACCGGCCATTACGACATCGTGGCGGGCGAGAGCGCGCGGGCCCTGATGGACCTGTCGGTCGAGCGCCGCATGCCCCTCGGCAACGGCATCCTGACGGTCGAAAACGCCGAGCAGGCCTGGACCCGGGCGCGGGTGAGCGAATTGAATAAGGGCGGCGGCGCCGTCGAGGCGGCGTTCTCCGTGCTGCGGATCAAGCGCCAGGTCGAGAACCCGCAGCGGTGACGCGGCCGGGGAAGCCGCCGACCAGGACCGGACCCGCCGGCGTCCGACCGAATTGCGAAGAGGACACGAGTCGATGACGAAACCCGCCGAGCGCTCGGCCGCGCGCCTCGCCGCCGTGCAGGCGCTCTACCAGATGGACGTCTCGGGCAAGAGCGTCATCGACGTCTTCGCCGAGTTCGAGGCGTTCTGGATCGGGCGCGAGGTCGAGGGCATCACGTTCCAGCCCTCCGACACCGGCTTCTTCCGCGACATCGTCTCGGGCGTGCTCGAAAACCAGCGCCCGATCGACCAGAAGGTGGACGCGGCGCTCGCCTCGGGCTGGCCGCTGCGCCGGATCGAGGCGGTCCTGCGCGCCATCCTGCGAGCCGGCGCCTTCGAGCTCATGTACCGCCGCGACGTGCCGGTGCGCGTCGTCATCACCGAATACGTGGACGTGACCCATTCCTTCTACGGCGAGGACGAGCCAGGCCTCGTCAACGCCGTGCTCGACACCATGGCGCGCGACGTGCGGGAGGGCGAGCTGGAGCGCAAGCCCGGCGGCGCCAAGGCGTCCTCGACCCGGGGCTGAGCAGCCTCGGGCGGACGCAGCGCCGGGCGCAGCATCGGGGTGCCGCGAGGAGGCCGGCTTCAGGCGGACGCGGCGGCGCGCCGGGACCGGTACTGCAGCGCCACCAGGACGAGCGCGACCGCCACGGGCGGGAAGACGAGCCAGTTCACGGTCTCCCAGCCGCCGGCGTTGAGGAGCTTGCCCGACGAGAACGAGGCGATCGCGGTCGAGCCGAAGACCAGGAAGTCGTTGGCGGCCTGGACCTTGGCGCGCTCCTCCGGGCGGTAGCAGTCGGTCACGAGCGCGGTCGCGCCGATGAAGCCGAAGTTCCAGCCGACCCCTAGTAGCACCAGGGCGAGCCAGAAATGGCCGACCGTGATCCCGGACAGGCCGACCGCCGCCGCGGCCGCGATCAGGACGAGGCCCGCGATGGTGACGGGCTCCTTGCCGAAGCGCACGATCAGGTTTCCGGTGAAGAAGCTCGGTCCGAACATGGCCAGGATGTGCCACTGGATGCCGAGCGTCGCGGTCTCGACCGAGTGGCCGCAGCCCACCATGGCGACGGGCGTCGCGGTCATCACGAAGCTCATGAGCCCGTAGGACACGAGCCCCGCCGCGACCGCGCAGACGAAGCGGGGCTGGCGCATGATCTCGCCGAGCGGCCGCCCGCCGCCGGCCGTCGCGGCGACGCTCACGGGCGCGGGGCGCAGGAAAGCGAGGATCGGGATCGAGATCAGCGCGAGCGTGGCCTGGCCCAGGAACCCGCCCGCGAAGGGGACGGCGCTGATGGCGTCGCGGGTCCAGATCACGGTCTGGGGTCCGATCACGCCGGCAGCCAACCCTCCGACCATCACCCAGGAGATCGCTTTCGCCTTGAAGGCGTCGGAGGCCGAATCCGTCGCGGCGAAGCGGTAGCTCTGCACGAAGGAGCCGTAGAAGCCGGACACGAAGGTGCCGAGGCAAAAGATCGCGAAGGCCGAGGACGCGATCCCGAAGGCCGCGATGCAGCCCGCGATCAGGCCGACCGTGGCGCCGACGAGGTAGCCGGTGCGGCGCCCTGCCCGGCGCATCAGCATGGCGGCGGGGATCGTGCCGAGGGCGAGACCGAGATTCGTGAGGCTCACGGGAAGGGTCGCGAGCGCCTTGTCGTCCGCGAGCGTCTGGCCCACGAGGCCGCCGAGCGCGATCACGATGGAGGGGTTCGCGCTCCCGAAGGCCGCCGCCATCGCGAGCACGCGGGCGTTGTGCCGGGCGACGGCATCGTTGACGGCGTTCGGCATCGGCCTCGATCCGGTTTGTGGCCCGCGTCACTCGAAATGGCTGTAGGAGCCGCGCGCGAAGGTGTGCGGGGCCCCATTCACGCGGATCAGGGGTGGAGCGGATCCTTCCCGCACGGCGCCGATGGCTGTCAAGGACAGGCCCGCTTCCGCGGCCGCCGCAGCCGCGGCGGCGAGGCGCTCCGGGGGGATCGTGCAGAGGATCTCGTAATCGTCGCCGCCGGTGAGAATCGGCTCCAGGAGGGCAGGGTCCGCCCGGAGCGCACGGGCCGCGGCCGGCGACAGGGGGACGCGCTCCGCCTCGATCCCGGCCGTGACCCCGCTCGCCCGGCAGAGCTTGGCGAGGTCGCCCACGAGCCCGTCGGAGACGTCCATGGCGGCGTGCGCATGCGCGCGCAGGGCCGCCGCGAAGGCGATCCGCGGGCGGGGGTGGAGGTAGCGGTCGGCAAGGTGGGCCCGGTCGGCGGGGTCCAGGGCCGCCGCCCAGGCGGGCGAGCCCCGCAAGCGCAGGCCGAGCGCCGCGTCGCCGATCGTGCCGGTGACGCAGACCGCGTCGCCCGGCCGGGCGGTCGTCCGCCGGACCATGCGGCCGGCCGGAACCTCGCCGAGCGCCGTCACCGACAGGGTGAGGGCGCCCGAGGCCTTCACGGTGTCGCCCCCGATCAGAGGGCAGCCCCATTCCCGCGCGGCCTCGCCGAGTCCCCCCGCGAAGCCCGCGAGCCAGTCCTCGGTCCAGTCCGCCGGCAGGGCGAGGCCGAGCAGGAACCCGACCGGATCCGCACCCTTGGCGGCGAGGTCCGAGACGTTGACGCCGAGCGCCTTGCGGGCGACCGACCCCGGCGCATCCCCGGGCAGGAAATGGCCGCGCTCCACGAGCGCGTCGAGGGTGAGGACAAGATCGTGGCCGGCCCGCGGGACGATGCGGGCGGCGTCGTCCTTCAGCCCGAGGGCGCCCTCGCCCGCGATGGGGGCGAAGAAGCGGGCGATCAGGCTGTCCTCGGAGGGGCGGGTCATGGGGCGGGAGCTTGCGGTACTGGGGCAGGGCCGGCGGAGCGGCCTGGCGGGACACTGGCTGCACCGCCGGGCCGGATCAACCCCGGTCCGGGCTCCCGGAGAAATACGCCCCCGGACCGCCTGCGGCGCAGTCGCTGTGACTCCGCCTGAAGTCTCGTTTGCGATTTGCCAAGTTTTTTGGCAGTAGAGCCTCTGATCCCCAGGGGCGGGGTGCGGAACGGACGCGCGCGAGGCGCGGCCCGGGCCCGCATGGGTCAACCGCACCCGCCCCGCCAGCCGACC
Source organism: Microvirga sp. (assembly GCA_036263675.1). Taxonomy (GTDB): domain Bacteria; phylum Pseudomonadota; class Alphaproteobacteria; order Rhizobiales; family Beijerinckiaceae; genus Microvirga. The sequence goes on from DATAGO010000072.1 coordinate 28,845, forward strand.
CGCCTCTCGCAAGGACGAACAACCCCATGGCACTGCTCCTCATCATCTTGGGCGGCCTCTTGTCGATCGCCTACGGCATCTGGGCCTACGGCGACGTGATGAAACGCGACGCCGGCACCCAGCGCATGCAGGAGATCGCCGGCGCGATCGCCGAAGGCGCCCAAGCCTACCTGCGCCGCCAGTACCTCACCATCGCGGTGGTGGGCGTCGTCCTCTTCGTGCTCCTCGCCTGGCTTCTCGGCATCCGGGTCGCGGTCGGCTTCGCGATCGGCGCGATCCTCTCGGGCATGGCGGGCTTCATCGGCATGAACGTGTCGGTGCGCGCCAACGTCCGCACCGCCCAGGCCGCGACCCAGTCGCTCGGCGGCGGCCTCGACGTCGCCTTCAAGGCCGGCGCGGTCACGGGCCTGCTGGTCGCCGGCCTCGCGCTGCTGGGCGTCGCGCTGTATTACGGCTACCTCACCCGCATCGCGGGCCTGGCCTCGTCGAGCCGCGAGGTGATCGACTCGCTCGTGGCGCTGGGCTTCGGCGCTTCGCTGATCTCGATCTTCGCCCGTCTCGGCGGCGGCATCTTCACCAAGGGCGCGGACGTCGGCGGCGACCTCGTCGGCAAGGTCGAGGCCGGCATCCCGGAGGACGACCCGCGCAACCCGGCGACCATCGCGGACAACGTGGGCGACAACGTCGGCGACTGCGCCGGCATGGCGGCCGACCTGTTCGAGACCTACGCGGTCACCATCGTGGCCACCATGGTGCTCGCCGCGATCTTCTTCGCGGGCCAGCCCGTGCTGGAGACCATGCTGCTCTACCCGCTCGGCATCGGCGCCGCCTGCATCGTGACCTCGATCATCGGCACCTTCTTCGTGAAGCTCGGGCAGAACCAGTCCATCATGGGCGCCCTCTACAAGGGCCTCATCGCCACGGGCGTGCTGTCGCTCGTCGCGATCGCGATGGTGAACTTCGCGGCCTTCGGCGGGTTCTCGACCTCGTTCCGCACCAACACGGGCGTGGAGTTCACCTCCGGCGGCCTGTTCTGGTGCGCGGTCGTCGGCCTTGCCGCCACGGCCTTCATCGTGGTCATCACGGAGTACTACACCGGCGTCGGCTACCGCCCGGTGCGCTCCATCGCCCAGTCCTCGGTCACCGGCCACGGCACCAACGTGATCCAGGGCCTCGCGGTGTCGCTCGAGGCGACCGCGCTGCCCACGATCGTGATCGTGGCCGGCATCATCGTGGCCTTCAAGCTCGCCGGGCTCTTCGGCATTGCGATCGCGGTGACGGCCATGCTCGGCGTCGCCGGCATGATCGTGGCGCTCGACGCCTTCGGCCCCGTGACGGACAACGCCGGCGGCATCGCCGAGATGGCCGGTCTCCCCAAGGAGGTCCGCAAGTCCACGGACGCGCTCGACGCGGTCGGCAACACCACCAAGGCGGTCACCAAGGGCTACGCGATCGGCTCGGCCGGCCTCGGCGCCCTGGTGCTCTTCGCGGCCTACACCTCGGACCTCAACTACTTCGTCCAGAACTCGGCTCAGTACCCCTACTTCCAGGGCGTCCAGGCGGACTTCTCGCTCGCCAACCCCTACGTGGTGGTCGGCCTGCTGTTCGGCGGCCTCATCCCCTACCTCTTCGGCGGCATGGGCATGACGGCGGTCGGCCGCGCGGCCGGCGCAGTGGTGGAAGAGGTGCGGCGCCAGTTCCGCGAAAAGCCCGGCATCATGGCGGGCACCGATCGTCCCGATTACGGCCGGGCCGTCGACATGCTCACCAAGGCGGCCATCCGCGAGATGATCGTGCCGTCGCTCCTGCCGGTGCTGGCTCCGATCGTGACCTACTTCGTGGTCTACTGGATCGCCGGCAAAAGCCAGGCCTTCTCGGCGGTCGGCGCCATGCTCCTCGGCGTCATCGTGACGGGCCTTTTCGTCGCGATCTCGATGACCTCCGGCGGCGGCGCCTGGGACAACGCGAAGAAGTCCTTCGAGGACGGCTTCACGGACGCCAACGGCGTGACCCACCACAAGGGCTCCGAGGCCCACAAGGCCTCGGTGACCGGCGACACCGTCGGCGACCCCTACAAGGACACGGCGGGCCCCGCCGTGAACCCGGCGATCAAGATCACCAACATCATCGCCCTGCTGCTGCTCGCGATCCTGGCGCATTCGTAAAGCGCCGGCGCCTTCAGGCGAACGAAAAACCCCGCGGCGCGAGCCGCGGGGTTTTTTCTTGTTCGGCCGGGGAGGGGCTCGGCGGCACCCAGGCCGGAGCCCTCGACCTGGACAGACCAGCGGTGTCATCCCCGGCCGGAGCCCGTCAGGGCGGAGGGGAAGGGGATCCAGCATACTCCCTCTCCCCGCATGCGGGGAGAGGGCTGGGGTGAGGGGCTGGTCGGATGAGCTGAACGGTGCCCGAGCACCCTCTCTTGGCAGGCAGGGATCGAAAGGAGCCGCTTCGCGGCAACTTCACTGTGCTGGATCCCCTTCCCCTCCGCACTTCATGCTCCGGCCGGGGATGACACCGTGCCTTCTGCGCGCTGTCGCGCTCCGCCCGGGGATGACACCGGGCCTTCTGCGCCCTGACGGGCTCGGGCCGGGGATGACGCCGGGGTATCCTCGGGCCTCAGGTCCCGAACGGATTGAGGGTCGAGGCGCCGAGGCCGCGGAAGATCTGGCTCACGAAGCTCGCCTCCTCGCCGCCCGCGGGCGTGGTGCGGGAGATGAAGTCGAACACCCGGCCGTCCTGGATGCCGTAGAGGGCGACGCGCTCGACGCGCAGGTTCGCCGTGAAATACACCGCCGTCACGCGCTGATCCGTGACGGTCTCGCCCAGGAACTGCACCGGGCGCCGGGAATTCTGGCTGATATAGTACCAGTTGCGGTTGCCGACGGTCGACACGGTCGATGGGGTCCCGAGCGTCTGCAGCACCTGCTCGGCGCTCATGCCGGGGCGCACGGCCGCGACCGCCTGCTCGTCGAGGATGTAGCCGCGCTGGAATTCCTCGCCGCCGAGGGTCGTGCAGGCGCTCAAGGTCGCCCCGAGGAGGCCGGCCGCCGCGAGGCGCTTGAGGACGTTCAGGGATCGAGGCGTCATCGGACTCTTTCAGCGGTACAGGGGGCGTCCCGACGCGGGGGCCAGGGCGCCTTCAGCGGTACGGGGGGCGCCCTGAAGCGGGTGCCAAGGCGCCGACGGGTCGCGCGGGAGGGACCCGCAGGAGCCCGATGGCGTAGCCGGAAGCCGGGCCTTTGACAAGGCGGCGGGGATGGCCGAGGACGGATGGCCGCGGTGCTCCCGCAGGCCCGGGATCTGAGGAGACCGACGGGGCCCATGGCCGCAGCGCCCTGTCAAGGCGGCGCGCCCGTGCCTAGATCCCGTCCGTGCTCCGGCGCCGCCCGGAAGCCCCCCGTGAGACCATGTTCGGAATCGTCCGCTCTCTCTTCCGCCGCGACCCCCGCCGCGAGATCATCGCCGGCCTCTACAAGCGCGTCGCCGCCGCCGCGCGTGCGCCTGCGCTCTATGCCGGGCTCGGCGTCCCCGACACTATCGAGGGGCGCTTCGAGGCGCTCTCCCTCCACATGGTGCTGGCGCTGCGGGCGCTGCGCGGCAAGCCGGATCCCGCGGGCGACGTTGCCCGCGACCTCACCGACGCGTTCTTCCGCGACCTCGACGCCTCCTTGCGCGAGATGGGGGTCGGCGACACCGCGGTGCCGAAGCGCATGAAGACCCTGGCCGAGGCCTTCTACGGCCGCGCCGGGGTCTACGATCCCGCCCTCGATGCCGGCGACCAGGCCGCGCTGGCGGCGGCCCTCGGCCGCAACGTCTGCGGCTCCGACGGTCCCGCCCACGGGCTCGCGGCCTACGCGCTCGCCGCCGACCGGGCTCTCAGGGCCGAGACCGCCGAGACGGCTCTGGCGGACGGCCCGCGCTTCCCGGCCCCGGACGGGTTCGCGACGGCGGGCACCGCGGCGTCTCGGTGAGCGTTATGAGGGGTCGGACGGGTGCCGGTCCCACCGCCGTCGTGGAGTGGGCTTGCACCGCTATGAGAGGTCGGACGGGGGCCGGTCCCCTTGCACCGCACCGCCGTTGTGGAATGGTCGAGGCGTGAATGGAGGGCGTAGCCATGAGGTCGAGAAGACGGATGCCTCCCGAGGCGGTGACCCGGAAGGATGGGATGCGGGACGCGATGACGCCTGAATCCGTCGGCCCCCTGTCCCGCCTCTTCGACGTCACCAACATCCCGCCGCTGGGCACCCGCGTCGACGTGGAGGCGACCGCGGAGGAATGCGCCGCGCTCGCCAAGGACTTCAAGCTGCCGGCGATCCACGCGCTCGCGGGCGAGTACCGCCTCACGAGCTCCGCCAAGGGGGTCCATGTGGAGGGCCGGGTCAAGGCCCGGATCGAGCAGACCTGCGTGGTGACCCTGGACGCGTTCGAATCGGAGATCGACGAGGAGGTCGACGTGGACTTCGCCGAGCCGAGCGGCATGCCGGCCGAGCCCCCGACCGAAATGCACGAGTACGAGCCCCCGGACGAGATCGTGAACGGCCATGTGGACCTCGGCGCGCTCACGGCCGAGTTCCTGGCGCTCGGCCTCGACCCCTATCCCCGCAAGCCGGGCGTCGCCTTCGACTACCAAAGCGAAGACCGCATCGAATCGCCCTTCGCGGCCCTGGGGAAGCTGAAGCGGGAGTAGAATCGTACCTTCCCCCCTTTGCGGGGGGTGGCGAGCGAAGCGAGCCGGGAGAGGGGCCATGCGCGTGAGCCACTCCCTGGCCGTCGCCGCGCCGTTCTCCCTCCCCTCAGGGGAAGGTGGCCGGAGCGAAGCGGAGGTCAGGTGGGGTGCTGCGCGAAGCGCATCCTGCACTGCTGGGCCTGGAACTCGCCTTCGGCGAACACCCCGCCCCGCGCGGCTTTCGCCGCGTCGCCCTCCCCTGCGGGGAGGGAGGGGCTCCGTTCTGAGGTAATCTGCTCCGCGTCTGACAGCCCCTCTCCCGACCCCGCTTCGCGGGGCCACCCTCTGCCGCAGAGGGGAGAGGGAGGGCGCGGCCCGCCGCACCGCTCGCGCCTCCCTCACGGGAGGGACCGCCCACGAAATCGGTTGCGGCCTCCCGGCAAAGCGATATGGTCCGCCGCCGCTTGGCCCCGCCGAGGGGCCGCCCCACATGAAGGCCCGTCAACGGCCGAAACTGCCCCGGGAAAGAACCGCCTGCCGATGCCCAAGCCAGTGCGTATCTCGCTCGACGCGATGGGCGGCGACCACGGCGCGCAGGTGGTGGTGCCCGGCGCGGCCCTGGCGCTGGAGCGCCACCCGGGCCTGAGCTTTCTTCTCTTCGGCAACGAGGCGGTGATCCGGCCGCTCCTCGACCTGCATCCGAAGCTCAAGGCCGCGGCCGAGATCCACCACACCGACGTGGCGGTCGCCATGGACGAGAAGCCGAGCCAGGCGATCCGGTCCGGACGCGGCAAGTCTTCCATGTGGCGCGCCGTGCAGGCCGTGCGGGACGGGCAGGCCGATGCCGCCGTCTCGGCCGGCAACACCGGCGCCCTGATGGCGATGTCGAAGATCTGCCTCAAGACCATGGCCCATATCGAGCGGCCGGCCATCGCGGCCATGTGGCCGACCATCAGGGGCGAGAGCATCGTGCTCGACGTCGGCGCCACCATCGGGGCCGATGCCGGGCACCTCGTCGACATGGCGATCATGGGGGCCGCCATGGCCCGGATCGTGTTCGACCTCGAGCGGCCGACCGTCGGGCTCCTCAACGTCGGCACCGAGGAAATCAAGGGCATCGAGGCCGTCAAGGAGGCCGCGCGCCTGCTCCGGGAGGGCAACTTCCCCCATCTCGCCTATCACGGCTTCGTGGAGGGCGACGATCTCGGCAAGGGCACGGTCGACGTGGTGGTCACGGAGGGCTTCGCCGGCAACATCGCGCTCAAGACCGCCGAGGGCACCGCCAAGCAACTGGGCGCCTACCTGCGCGAGGCCATGAGCCGGACCCTCATGGCCAAGATCGGCTACCTCTTCGCCCGCCAAGCCTTCGATACGCTGCGCGACAAGCTCGACCCCCGCAAGGTCAACGGCGGCGTGTTCCTCGGCCTCGAGGGCGTCGTGATCAAGAGCCACGGCGGCACCGACACGCTCGGCTTCGCGAGCGCCATCGACATCGCCTACGACATGGCCCATTACGACCTCATGCAGACGATCCGGACCATGCTGGAGGACAGCCCGGTCGAAGGCGAATCGGCTTGAAGGCGCCCTCGATCGAACCGCACCCGTCCCGTCGCGCCGGACCGCGGCGGCTTCAAGGAATTGCCGAGTTGAAACGCACCCATCCCGCCGCGCAAGGCCGCGGTCCCGCCGGGGGATCGCACCGGTGACGCGTCTCCGCTCCGTCGTCCGCGGCGTCGGCTCCTACCTGCCCGAGCGCGTCGTCACGAACCAGGACCTCGCCTCGAAGGTGGACACCTCGCACGAGTGGATCGTGCAGCGCACCGGGATCGAGCAGCGCTACATCGCGGCCGACCACGAGACCACGTCCCATCTCGGGATCCGGGCCGCCCAGGCCGCCCTCGCGGATGGCGGGCTCGCGCCCGAGGACATCGACCTCGTGATCGTCGGGACCTCGACGCCGGACTTCACCTTCCCCTCGACCGCGACCGTGATCCAGCAGGGCTTGGGCATCCACCAGGGCGCCGCCTTCGACGTCCAGGCGGTGTGCACCGGATTCGTCTACGCGGTGTCGGTGGCCGACAAGTTCCTGACCGCGGGCGCCCACAAGCGGGCGCTGGTGATCGGCGCCGAGACCTTCTCGCGCATCCTCGACTGGGAGGACCGCACCACCTGCGTGCTGTTCGGCGACGGCGCCGGCGCCATCGTGCTGGAAGCCCAGGAAGGGCAGGGGACGAGCCGGGACCGCGGCGTGCTGACCTCGCACCTGCGCTCGGACGGGCGCCACCGCGAGAAGCTCTACGTCGACGGGGGCCCGGGCTCGACCAAGACCACCGGCGTCCTCAAGATGGAAGGTAAGGAGGTCTTCCGCTTCGCGGTCGGCTCCGTGATCGACGTGGTCCGCGACGCCTTCGCGGCGACGGGCACCACGCCCGACGACCTTGACTGGTTCGTGCCCCACCAGGCCAACCGCCGCATCATCACGGCGAGCGCCGAGAAGCTCGGCATCGCGCCCGAGAAGGTGGTGATCACGGTCGACCGCCACGGCAACACCTCCGCGGCCTCGATCCCGCTCGCCCTCGACGCCGCCGTGAAGGACGGGCGCATCAAGCGCGGCGACCTCGTGATGATCGAGGCCATCGGCGGCGGCTTTACCTGGGGCAGCGCGCTCATCCGCTGGTAGGCGGTCCCACACGGGCCGATTGGGTCCGGAATGGACCGGCTTGCCTCGCATGGGCCGATTTGGTCCGGAATGGACCGGCTTGCCTCGCACGGGCCGATGGGGATACCTCACGGGCAAACCCACCAGCCCCGCGGATCCCATGCCCCAGCTCGACAATGTCCTCCGCCGCATCGATTCCGACCTCGACCAGTCGCTGGAGCGGCTCTTCGCCTGGCTCAGGATCCCGTCCATCTCGACCGACCCCGCCTTCGCGGGCGATTGCCGCAACGCCGCCGAATGGCTGCGGGCCGAACTCGGCCAGCTCGGGATCGAGGCCTCCGTGCGCGAGACCGGCGGCCACCCGGTCGTGGTCGGCCATGCAAAGAAGAGCGGCGCCCCGCACGTGATGTTCTACGGCCATTACGACGTGCAGCCGGTCGATCCGCTGGAGCTCTGGGAGACGCCGCCCTTCGAGCCCCGCATGGCGACGCTGCCGGACGGGCGGAAGGTCATCAGCGCGCGCGGCGCCTGCGACGACAAGGGCCAGGTCCTGACCTTTATCGAGGCCTGCCGGGCCTGGAAGGCCGAAGCCGGCGAGCTTCCCGTCGGGATCACCTTCCTGATCGAGGGCGCGGAGGAGGACGGCTCCAAGTTCCTGCCCGAGTTCGTCGAGGCCAACCGGGACGAGCTCAAGGCCGACGTGGTGCTGGTCTGCGACACCGGCATGTGGGACCAGGACACGCCGCTCATCACTACCGCTTTGCGCGGCATGGTCTACGAGGAGGTGATCGTCCGCTGCGCCAACCGGGACCTGCATTCGGGCCTGTTCGGCGGCGGCGCCCGCAACCCGATCCACGTGCTCTCGAAGATCCTGGCGGCCCTCCACGACGATAGCGGCCGCATCACGATCCCGGGCTTCTACGAGGGCGTCCACGAGACCCCGACCCAGGTCAAGGAGCAGTGGAAGAAGCTCGGCCTGACGCCGGAATCCTTCCTCGGCCCCATCGGCCTGTCGATCCCGGCCGGTGAAAAGGACCGGATGCTGATCGAGCAGGTCCAGTCGCGCCCGACCTGCGACGTGAACGGCATCATCGGGGGTTATACCGGCGTCGGCGCCAAGACCGTGATCGCGGCCGAGGCGAGCGCGAAGGTCTCCTTCCGCCTCGTCGGCGACCAGGACCCGCAGGCGATCTCGGATGCCTTCAAGCAGTTCGTGCGCGAGCGCATCCCGGAGGATTGCTCGGTCGAGTTCGTGAAGCACAAGGGCTCGCGGGCGATCCAGTTGCCCTACGACATGCCGGTGCTCACCGCCGCCCGGAGCGCGCTCGCCGAGGAATGGGGCCGCGAGGCCATCACGATCGGCTCCGGCGGCTCGATCCCGATCGTCGGCGACTTCAAGCGCACGCTGGGCATGGATTCGCTCCTCGTCGGCTTCGGCCTCGACGACGACCGGGTGCATTCGCCCAACGAGAAGTACGACCTCAAGAGCTTCCACAAGGGCACGCGGAGCTGGGCGCGGATCCTCGGCGCGATGGCGGGGTAGGGGCTGGCGCTCCCCTCGCCCGGGGAGGGATTGGCTACCCGATCCCCCCGAGATCCCCCACCACCGCGACCGGCTCCAGCCCCGGATACTCGTCCGGCAGCCCGGCCCGGTTCACCCAGATCGGCCGGAACCCGAAGGCGGCGGCCCCGGCGACGTCCCAGCGGTTCGAGGACACGAAGACCACCGCGTCGGGCTCCGCCGCGAAGGCGTCCGTGACGAGCCGGTAGGTCGCGGGGCTCGTCTTGAAGACGCCCGCCGCCTCGACGGACAGCACCGCATCGAGCAGCGGGCCGATTCTCGCGGACGCGACCGCGTCGCCCAGCATGCCGGGATCGCCGTTCGACAGGATCCCGCTGCGCAGGCCCCGGTCCCGCAGGCGCCTCAAGGCTTCAGGCACCTCCGGATAGGCGTCGAGGGTGCGGTAGGCCTCGAGGAGCCTCCCCCGCAGCGCCGGATCCGCGCCCGGGCAGCGCGCGAAGGCATGATCGAGGGCGCGCTCGGTCAGGGTCCAGAACGGCTCGTATCGGCCGGCGAGCGACAGGACCCAACTGTATTCGAGCTGCTTCGCGCGCCAGATCTCGGAGAGCCGTCCGGCCTCGCGCCCGATCGCCGCGGCGTGGCGGGCGACGGCCGAATGGACGTCGAAGAGGGTGCCGTAGGCGTCGAAGACCACGGCGCCGGCACGGCCGAGGAGGGCAGGATCGAGGGGCATCCCTGCATCCCATCACACATCCGCCCGGGACGCATCACGATCATTCATCGGCCGCGATCCCGGACGAGAGTTGACGCGGAGCCGCGACGGGCGTTCGATGCGGCAACATCGCTGACCAATTACCGCCGACAAGGGGAGACGCGCCGTGGCCTGGTATTCGAACACCTGGAACTGGATCGACGGGGAATGGATCGAGGGCAACCCGCCGGTGATCGGCCCGCGCTCCCACGCCGCCTGGCTCGGCTCCTCGGTGTTCGACGGCGCCCGGGTGTTCGAGGGCACGATGCCCGACATGGACCGGCATTGTGAGCGCGTGAACCGCTCCGCGGGCACGATCGGGCTCAAGCCTACCATGGAGCCGGGCGCGATCGTGGAACTCGTGCGCGAGGGCGCGAAGAAATTCGCACCCGGCACGGCGCTCTACGTGAAGCCGATGTACTGGGGCGAGGCCGAGGGTCTGATGACGATCGCCCCGGACCCCGAGTCCACGCGCTTCTGCCTCTCCCTCTTCGAGGCTCCGATGCCGGTGCCGGGCGGGCTCTCGGTGATGAAGTCGAGCTTCCGCCGCCCGACGCTGGAATCCATGCCGACGGATTCCAAGGCCGGCTGCCTCTACCCCAACAACGCGCGGGTGATCCGCGAGGCGAAGGAGCGCGGCTTCGACAACGCCCTCGTCTGCGACGCGCTCGGCAACGTCGCCGAGACCGGCACCTCGAACGTGTTCATGGCCAAGGACGGCGTGGTGCGCACGCCCGCCCCCAACGGCACGTTCCTGAACGGCATCACCCGCCAGCGCGTCATCGCGCTGCTCCGCGGCGCCGGCGTGCTCGTGGAGGAGAGCACCCTGCGCTACGAGGATTTCGCGGGCGCGGACGAGATCTTCATCTCCGGCAACTATTCCAAGGTCATGCCGGTGCTGCGCATCGACGGGCGCGACCTCCAGCCCGGCCCGTTCTACCGCCAGGCGCGCGAGCTCTACTGGGACTTCGCCCACAGCCGGCCGTCGTAGGATTCCCTCTCCCCGCAAAGTCCCCTCTCCCCGGAGGATCCCCATGCGTCGCTGGCTCGCCGCCGCTGTCGTCACCGCCGCGCTCGCCGCGCCCGCCCGCGCCGAACCCGTCGACCTCGAACTCGTCTTCGCGGCCGACGGCTCCGGCTCCATCGACGACGACGAGCTTCGGCTGCAGCGCAAGGGATGGGCGGACGCGCTCCAGGCCAGGGAGGTGCTGGACGGCATCCGGGGCGGGGCGATCGGCGCGATCGCGGTCGCCTACATGGAATGGGGCGGGCCGCAGTCGCAGGTCCTGATCGTCGACTGGCACGTGATCCGCGACGAAGCGAGCGCCAGGGCGTTCGGCGACAGGCTCGTCGCCGCGCCGCGCGGAGCATACGGCTACAACTCGATCTCCAACGCGATCGACTTCTCGGTCCGCCTCGTCGAGTCCAACGCTCACGAGGGCACCCGCAAGGTGATCGACGTCTCGGGCGACGGACCCAACATGGGCGGGCGGACGCTCGAAGCGGCCCGCGGCGAGGCGCTCGCCAAGGGCTTCACGATCAACGCGCTCGCGATCCGCCGTCCGGGCGGGCGCCCCGGCGGGCCCGGCGGCATGCCGCTCGAGGATTATTACGGCCAGGCGGTGATCGGCGGGCCCGGCGCCTTCGTGGAGGTCGCGGACGAGACGCGTCCCTTCGCGGTGGCGGCACGGCGCAAGCTCCTCACCGAGATCGCCGGCGCTACCGCGGCCTCCCGGTTCGCGCAGCGCTAGGTTCTCACGGGGCCGGCTGCGTCGCCGCCTGCGGGCGCAGGATCCGCCAATCGACCGCGGCGCCGAGCAGCGCGGCGAGCACGAGGGCGCCGGCGGCGAGAAGCGAGGGCAGGGTGAAGCTGCCGGTGCGGTCGAAGAGCCAGCCCGCGAGCGACGGCCCCACGATCTGCCCGACCCCGAACGCCGCCGTCATGAGCGCGATGACCCGGCGCGGGTCGGAAGCCGAGAGCGTGCGCGCGCCCACCAGCCCGAGCGCCGTGATCCCCATGAAGGTGCCGCCGAGGCACAGGGCCGACAGGATCACGCCGGTCGCCGAGGTCACGAGCACGCTGCCCGCGACGCCCGCGGCCTCGAGGAGGCAGGCGAGCGCGTAGGCCGGGTAGACGCCGATGCGGCGGCCGATGGCGGTCCAGAGCGCCACGGAGGGCACCGCCGACAACCCGACCGCGATCCACACCACCGGCTCCAGATGGGCCACTTCCGGCGAGCCGCGCACGATCGCGACCAGGAAGGTCGCCGTGACCACGTAGCCGAGGCCGAACAGGCCGTAGGACAGGGTGAGCGACGCAAGCGGCGGCGTCAGCGAAACCGGCCCAGGCGGGGCCGCCGGCCCGCCGCCCCTCTCGTCCGGCGGGACCAGCAGGGCGACGAGGGGCACGGCAAGGAGCGCCAGCGCCCCCGTGGCGGCCCAGTGCAGGCGCCAGCCGATCCCGGCGGCGGCCAGCGCCGAGACGAGGGCGGCCGACGCTGCGATCCCGACGCCGACGCCGGCGAAATGCACCGAGGACAGGCGGCTCGCGCCCGCGGCGGTGAGGCGCTCCAGGATCACCGAGGAGGCGAAGACGAGCACGAAGGCGCTCGCGACGCCGCCGGCGAATCGCACCGCGCTCAAGGAAGCGACGCCCGAGAGAGCGGCCGTGAGCGTCGTCGTGGCGGCGCTGACGCCGAGCGCCGCCACGAGCCAGGTGCGTCGCGAGCCCGGGATGCGCGAGGCGGCGGCGAGCGCGCCCGCGAGATAGCCGACGAAATTCGCGGAGGCGATGAGCCCGGCCTGCGCCTTGGTGAGCGGCAGCCCTTCGGCCATCAGGGGCAGGATCGGCGTATAGACGAAGCGCCCGATCCCCATCGCGACCGCGAGCGAGACGAGGCCGCCGAGGGCGAGGCTCCAGGGGCGAGGGGACTGCATGGCCGTACTGTGATGCAAGGCTGCGCCCGCCGCCACACCGCCGATGCATAGCGCAGGCGAGCGGGACGCAGGCTTAGCCGGAAGGTGCGGCCAGTCGGCGGTGCATCGCTCAGCCTAGCGGCGCGCGAGGCGCACGCGAAGGAGCTTCAGCGCCGCGATCAGCGCCGTGCCGTAGACCAGCGCGCCGCCGGTCCCGAGCAGCGCCAGCAGGGCCTCGTCGCGCCAGTCCGGCAGCGCCGCGGTGAAACCGGCGAGCGGCGCGCGGGCGAGGATCGCGAAGGCGGTCAGGAGCGCGCCCGCGACGAGCACCGCCGCCATCGCCCGCCCGAGCGTCGCGCTCGGCGCCGTCCAGCGGCGGCGGCGCGCCAGCGCCACGAGGAGGAGCAGGTTGATCCAGCTTCCGACCGCCGTCGCGAGCGCCAGCCCCACGACGCCGAAGCGGCCGATGAGCAGGAGTTTCAGGGCGATGTTGACGGCGATCGCCGTGAGCGAGGCGATCAGCGGCGTGCGGGTGTCGGCGCGCGCATAGAAGCTCGCGGTGGCGGAGCGGATCAGCACGATGGCGGGGAGCCCCACCGCATAGGCGGCGAGCACCGCGCCCGCCGTCCGGGCCGCCGCCGCGTCGAAGGCGCCGCGCTCGAACAGGGCCGCCATGATGAGTTCGGGCATCGTCAGGAAGGCGATGAAGAAGGGGGCCGTGAGCGCGAGCGTGAAACCGACCGCCCGGTTCTGCGCCGCATGCGCCGCCGCCTCGTCGCCCGCCGCGATGCGCCGGCTCATCTCGGGCAGCAGCACCGTGCCGGCCGCGATGCCGATGACGCCGATGGGGAGCTGGAACAGGCGGTCGGCGTAGTAGAGCGAGGACACCGCGCCGGTCGGCAGGAAGGAGGCGATGATGGTGTCGGCGAAGATCGCGAGCTGCACGCCGGCCGAGCCGATCACCGCGGGCCCGAGCGCGCGGAAGAATCCGCGCATGGGCGGCGTTGCCCGCGGACGCTCGAGGCCGGGCGCGATGCCGGCGCGCCGGGCCGCGACGTAGACGAGGACGAGCTCCAGGACGCCGGCCGCCGCGACGCCCCAGGCGGCGGCATGGCCGGCGGTCGGGAACAGGAACGCGACCGAGAGGGCCGCGATCATCGACAGGTTGAGGAGGACGGGCGCGGCCGCCGCAGCCGCGAAGCGCTCGTGGGCGTTGAGCACCGCGGAGAGGATCGTCACGAGCGTGATGAAGAGGAGATAGGGGAAGGTGATGCGGGTGAGCGCGATCGCGAGCGCGAACTTCGCCGGGTCCGCCGGAAAGCCGGGCGCGAGGAGCCCCACGATCCACGGCATCGCGGGCATCGCGACCGCGAGCAGCACGGCCTGGACGATCAGCATCAGGGTGAAGATCGCGCCCGCGAAGCTCCGGCTCGGCTGCCCCCCTTCGGTTTCCAGCACCCGGGCATAGGCGGGCACGAAGGCGGCGTTGAAGGCGCCCTCGCCGAAGACGGCGCGGAAGTGGTTCGGGATGCGCAGGGCCACCACGAAGGCGTCGGCGATCGGGCCGACGCCCATGACGGCCGCCATGATGACGTCGCGGACGAAGCCCGTGGCGCGGGAGAGAAGCGTCCAGCCGCCGACAGAGAGGATTTTCCGGAACAAGGAGACGGACCTGGAGGGTGCGAGGGAGGGCCCGGACCCTTAGCAGACGGGCGGCGCGTCCGACACCCTCGCAGGCCGTTTGGGCCCGCTGCCTCAGACCCGCGCGAGCCGCCGCTCGTCCCGCACCAGGCCCTCGGCGGCGTCCGCGGCGCCGCCGATGCGCTCCGCGACCACGTAGAGCGGGCGGCGCTTCACCTCGGCGAAGATGCGGCCGACATATTCCCCGATGACCCCGAGCGACATGAGCTGGACCCCCGAAAAGAACATCACCGAGACGATCAGGCTCGGGAAGCCCGGCAGGTCGGTGCCGAAGACCAGGGTGCGGACCGCGAAGTAGATCGCGGTCGCGATCGCCCCGACCGAGACCAGCCCGCCGAGATAGGTCCAGACCCGCAAGGGGACGGTGGTGAACGAGGTGATGCCGTCGAAGGCGAAGCGGAAGAGCTTGCGGAAGCTGAACTTGGTGGCGCCGTGCCGGCGCTCCTCGACCGCGAACGGCACGCCCGTCGACTTGAAACCGATCCAGGCATAGAGGCCCTTCGAGAAGCGGGCGCGCTCACCGAGCGCCCGCAGCACCTCCACGCCCCGGCGGTCGATGAGGCGGAAATCGCCCGCGCCCTCGGGCAGGCTCGTTTCGCCGAAGCGCTCGAAGAGGCGGTAGAACAGGCGGGCCGAGGTGCGCTTGAGGCGGGTCTCGGTGGAGCGGTCGGTGCGCTGGCCATAGACCATCACGTAGCCCTGCCGCCAGCGCTCTACGAAGGTCTCGATCATCTCGGGCGGGTGCTGGAGGTCGGCGTCCATGATCACGACCGCCTCGCCGCGCGCATGGTCGAGCCCGGCCGCGAGCGCGATCTCCTTGCCGAAGTTGCGCGAGAACGAGACCGCGCCGATGCGGGGGTCCCGCGCGCTCTCGGCCCGCACCTGCTCCAGGGTGTCGTCGGCACTGCCGTCGTCGACGAAGACGATCTCCCATCGGTCCGTGACCCGGTCGAGCACGGGCGCGATGCGGGCGCAGAGCGGACCGATATTGGCGCCCTCGTTGTAGACCGGGATGACGACGCTGAGTTCCGGGGAGGAGAGGGGGGACGCCACGCTTGCAAGTCCTCGATCGGGAGCACCCGGGAGCCGGGTTCCTGAGGGGCCCCTGCGGGCCGCGAAGCCGTCCGCAGGGGTGCATTGAGAGCCGGGTTCGAGCCCGGGCTCGAGGGCACGCCGCGCCGGGGGCGGCGCGGATCCCGCCGACGTTTATGCGCGCGCAGGGCTGAATGCGGGATTAACCCGGTTCTGCAAGGCCTTATAGGCGCGCATTGCCGCGCCGGTTCGGCTATAGGGCGGAACGGCCGCCATCCGGCCGGGAGGAGGGTCGGGATTCATGCCGCACCGGGTCGTGCTCTGCGCCGACGATTTCGGCCTCACCGAGGGCGTGAGCCGCGCCATCCTCCAACTCGCCGAAACCGGCCGCATCTCGGCCACGGGCGCCATGACGAACCGCCCCGACTGGCCGCGCCTCGCCCCGGCGCTTCGCCCGCTCGCGGGCCGCATCGGCGTCGGGCTCCATCTCAACCTCACGACGGCCGCTCCGCTCGGCGCGATGCCGGGCCTTGCGCCCGGCGGCGCGCTTCCGGCGCTCGGCGACCTGATGAAGCGCGCGCTCCTGGGGCGCCTGCCGGTCGTGGAGATCCGCGACGAGATCGAGCGCCAGCTCGACGCCTTCGAGGGAGCCTTCGGAGCGCCGCCCGCCTTCGTCGACGGGCACCAGCACGTGCACGTGCTGCCTGGGATCCGCGCCGCGCTGCTCGCCGCCCTGGTGGCCCGGGGCCTCCGGGGACGGGTCTGGCTGCGCGATCCCGGCGACCGCATGTCGGCGATCCTCCGGCGCGGCGTCTCGGCCCGCAAGGCGCTCGTGGTGGCGGCGTTCGCGAGCGGGTTCCGCCGGGACGCACGGGCGGGGGGATTCGACACCAACGAGGGCTTCTCGGGCTACAGCCCGTTCGAGTCCGCCACGCCGCCCGAGCGGGTCTTCGGCGCCGCGCTCGCGGATCTCGGTGCCCGCCCGGTCGTGATGGCTCATCCCGGTTACGGCAGCGCGGACCTGCGGGCGCTCGACCCGGTCGTGGAGAGCCGCGAGCACGAGCTCGCCTACCTGAAATCCGACGCCTTCGCGGACCTCCTACGCGAGCGCGACCTGGTGCTCGTTCCGGCGCCCTGAACGAAAAAGGGCTCCCCGCGGGGAGCCCTCGAACCGAGACCGCGCCGCAGGATCAGCGGGTCGCGTGCGCGTACATCTCCTCGACGTGTTCCCAGTTCACGAGGTTCTCGAGGAACGCCTTGAGGTAGTCGGGCCGGCGGTTGCGGTAGTCGATGTAGTAGGAATGCTCCCACACGTCGCAGCCGAGGATCGGCTGGGCGCCGTGCACGAGGGGGTTCTCGCCGTTCGGGGTCTTCATGATCGCGAGCTTGCCGTCCTTGACGGCGAGCCAGCACCAGCCCGAGCCGAACTGTGTCACGCCGGCCTGGACGAAGTCCTCCTTGAACTTGTCGACGCCGCCGAGATCCTGGGCGATCTGCTTCTCGAGCCGGCCCGGGATGCTTCCGCCGCCGTTCGGCTTCATCCATTTCCAGAAATGGATGTGGTTGTAGTGCTGGCCGGCATTGTTGAAGAGGGCCTGGTTCTTGCCGTAGGAGCCCTTCACGACCTCCTCGACGCTCTTGCCTTCGAACTCGGTGCCCTTGAGCAGGTTGTTGCCCGCCGTCACGTAGGCGTTGTGGTGCTTGTCGTGGTGAAACTCGAGGGTCTCCCGCGACATGTAGGGCTGCAGCGCATCGTGAGGGTAGGGCAGGTCGGGCAGGGTGAACGTCATCGGGGCCTCCGCGGGGGGTTACAACGGACCACGGCTTACCTAAGCCCTGAGGTCCGCCGCGGCAACCGCGAAGCTTGGCGGTTGCCCGGGCCCGGACGCTTCCTCTCCCGGGACGCATGGCCCCGCCGGCCCGCGAAGCTTCCCTTCCCAGGATCGTTGCCCTATAGGAGCGGGCGCCTATTCTTCACGTCTGCCGTTCCCCAAGGTTCGGGTCACGAGGTCTCATGGTTGTATTCGCGCTCGTAGCACTGGCCCTCGCGATGGTCGCCGGCGGCGCCTGGGCGCTCGTCGAGGGCTACGGGATCATCGTCCTGGAGCGGGGCTGGGCGCTGGTGATCGCCGGCGCCACCACGGCGAGCCTCGGCCTCGTTCTTCTCGGCATCGCGGCGGCGGTCGCCCGTCTCGGCCGCATCCGGCGCGAGCTCGTGGCCTTGCGCGAGCACATGGCCCGGCCCGAGCCGAATTTCCCCGAGCCTCCGGGCCGCGTCGACCCGGTGCTGGCGGTCTCGTCGGGGCTGCTCGCCGGCGGCGGCGCCGAGCCGGCGCCCGTTCCTGCCGCTCCCGTCCCGCCCGCGCCTGCGCCTGCGGCTCCCCTTCCCGATCTCGATCCGCGCTCCGACGACGCCCGCCGGGCGCGGCGCGAGGAAGCGGCGCAACGGCGGGGCCGGCGCGCCGAGCGCGAGACGGCGCCCCTGAGCGCGGGCACGATCGCGGCCGGCGCCGCCGCGGCGGTCGCGGCCGGCGCGGTCGTGTCGGCCGGAATCTCGGCCATGCGAGGACGGGAGGAGGCCGGCGCGGATCAGCCGGCATCGGGCGACTCCGCCCCGGCCCTGCGCTCCCTCGACAACCCCATCCCGGAAGGCCCGGTCGGCGACGAACTCCTGCCCGACCGCGATCTCGGGCCGGCCGGCGCGGGCGCCGCTCCCGTGACCTGGCCGGTCGTGCCCGCCAAGGCCGCGGGCGCCGAGCCGCCGGCCTTCCCGGCCGGGGCCGAGTCCACGCCCGAAGCGCCCGCCCCCGAGCCGGTTCTCGCGCCCTCCGGCGAGGAGGACGCCCCCTTCGCGACGCGGGAGCCGGTCGTCCCCGACACGCCCCCCGCCGGGGCGCCTTCGGCCGAGGCCGAGGACCCGGCGGTGCTCGGCACCTACAATTCCGGCGGCAACCGCTACGTGATGTTCGCGGACGGCTCCATCGAGGCGGAGACGCCCGACGGCTCGTTCCGGTTCGGCTCGCTGGACGAGCTCAAGGCCTTCATCGCGGCCGGCGGCGAGCGGCCGCGGGAGAGCTGAACAGGCATCTCCGCCGGTCCACCGCGGCCGGCGGCAAGCGCCCCAGGGAAGGGTAGGGGCGCGAGGGGCTCCGATGGATGCGATGACGCTGTACGGCCGGCGCGGCTGGGGCTCCGCCCTGGTGGAGGCGCAGCTCGAATGGCTCGGGTTGCCGTACGAGTTCCGCGCCGTCGACAACCTGTTCACCTCCGAGGAGGCGCGCGCGGAGCTCTCCGCGGTCAATCCGCTCGCCCAGGTCCCGACCCTCGTGCTGCCGGACGGCCGGGTCATGACCGAAAGCGCGGCCATCACGCTCCACCTCGCGGACCTCACGGGCCGCACCGACCTCGTGCCGCCCCCGGAGGCGCCCGAGCGCGCCGCGTTCCTTCGCTGGCTCGTCTTCTTCGTCGCCAACGTCTACCCGACCTTCACCTTCGCGGACGAGCCCGCCCGCTTCGTGCCGGACGAGGGCGCCCGCGAGGGCTTCCGGTCCACGGTCGACGCCTACGGGCGGCGCCTGCACGGCATGATCGAGACCGCGGCCGGCGCGCCCTGGTTCCTGGGCGAGCGCTTCTCGGCCCTCGACATCTACGCGGCGGTGTTCACCCGCTGGCGCCCGCGCCGGGCGTGGTTCGCCGAGCACGCCCCGAGGCTCCACGCCATCGCGGAGCGGGTCGACGCGCTGCCGCAGCTCGAACCGGTGTGGGAGCGCAACTTCCCGAAGCCCTGACGGGCAGGGAGGCCTATCCGCCCCGCGTCACCCGCCGCAGCACCCGCGAAAGCTCCTCGGCGGCGTAGGGTTTCTGGAGCAGCTCGAAGCCGTGGCGGCCTTCCTCGGCGAGCACTTCGCTGTAGCCCGAGGTCAGGACGACCGGCAGGCCGGGATGGCGCCGGCGGATCTCGCGGCCGAGCTCGACGCCGCTCATGCCGGGCATGACCACGTCCGAGAACACCACGTCGAAAGGCTCGGATGCGGCGAGGCAGGCCAGGGCCTCCTCGGCATTGGTGGCCCAGACGGTCTCGTAGCCGAGATCCTGCAGGATCTGGGTCGAGAAGGTGCCGACCTCCGCGTTGTCCTCGACGACGAGGACGCGCCGGCCGCGCCCATGCTCCGCGGGCCGGGCCCGGATCTCCTCCACGGCCGCCACGCCCTCGAGGCCCGGTCCCTCGACCCGCGGCAGGTAGAGCGTGAAGGTCGAGCCGCGGCCGACCTCGCTCTCCACGTCCACGTCGCCGCCCGACTGCTTGGCGAAGCCGTAGACCTGGGACAGGCCGAGCCCGGTGCCCTTGCCGACCTCCTTGGTGGTGAAGAACGGCTCGAAGATGTGCGCGAGGCGCTCCGGCGCGATGCCCGACCCCGTGTCGGTGAGCGAGACCGCCACCGTCTCGGCGCCGCCGCGCAGGCCCGCGGCCCCCTCGACGAGCCGCACAGCGACCCGCAGCGTGCCCTCGCCCGCCATGGCGTCGCGGGCGTTCACCGCCATGTTGATGAGCGCGGTCTCGAACTGGCTCAGGTCCGCCTCGACGAAGCACGTCTCGCAGACGATCTCGGTCTCGATGCGGATGCGCGCGCCCACCACCGTGCTGAGCATGTCGGCGACCGAGCGCACGCGCTCGCTCACGTCGAACACCTCGGGCTTCAGGGCCTGGCGCCGCGCGAAGGCGAGAAGCTGGCCCGTGAGCTTCGAGGCGCGGTCCACCGTATCGGCGATCGCGTCGACGTAGCGCCGCCGCCGCTCCTCGGGCAGGTCGGGGCGGCGCAGGAGGTCGGTCGAGGACTTGATGATCGTCAGGAGGTTGTTGAAGTCGTGGGCGACGCCGCCGGTGAGCTGGCCCACCGCCTCCATCTTCTGGGCCTGGCGAAGCTGCTCCTCGGCGATGCGCTGGTCGGTGACGTCGCGGCCGATGGCGTAGAACACGTCATCGCCCGGCACGCCGGTCCACGAGATGTGGCGGTAGCTCCCGTCGGCATGGCGCAGGCGGTCCTCGAAGGCGACGATCCGCTCGCCGCCCGCGAGGCGCTGCACCGCGTCCTTGAGCCGGGGCAGGTCGTCGGGATGGGTGACCTCCGTGAAGGGGGTGTTGAGGAGCGTCTCCTCGTCGTAGCCGAGCACGCGGGACCAAGCCGGGTTGATGGCGCGTCGCAGGCCGTCGAACCCGAACACCGCCATGAGCTCGTTGGAATTGTGCCAGATCCGGTCGCGCTCGGCGGTGCGCTCCTCGACGAGCCGCTCGAGGTCCTCGCGGGAACGGGCGAGGACCTCACGGGCCTCGACGATGTCCTGGATGTCCGTGCAGGTGCCGAACCAGCGGATGATGCGGCCGTCCTCGTCGCGCACGGGCTGGGCCCGCCCGAGCACCCAGCGGTACTGGCCCGAGCGGTGGCGCAGGCGGTACTCGATCCGGTAGGGCTCGCCGGTGCGCAGCGAATGAGTCCAGACCTCCCGGGCGCGCCTGCGGTCGTCCGCATGGAACATGCCGGCCCAGCCCTCGCCGTCCGTCGCGCCGGTGGGCACGCCGGTGTACTCGTACCAGCGCTGATTGAAGTAGTCGTGGAATCCGTCCGGCCGGGTCGACCAGACCATCTGGTCGATCGAGTTGGCGATGGCCTGGAACTTGGCCTCGCTGTCGCGCAGGGCCCGCTCGGAGCGCCGGTGCTCGGTCACGTCGGCGACGAGCACGTAGAACCCGTCCACCGCGCCGTCCGGACCGCGCCGGGGCAGGTAATGGATGTCCGTATCGCGGCGCGACCCGTCGCGCCGCGGCGTAAAGGCCTCGAACCGCATCGTCTCGCCGCGCAGCGCCGCCGCGATCTGGCGCCTTCGGGCCGCATAGGCTTCCTCGCCGAGGACCTCGCGGATGGTGCGGCCGACGATCGCCTCGGGCGGCGTGCCGAACCACTCCTCGTAGGTCCTGTTGACGAACCCGTAGCGCTCGTCGCGGTCGATGAAGGAGATCAGGAGCGGCAGGGCGTCGGCGAGCTGGCGCAGGCGCTCCTCGCTCGCGCGCAGGGCCGCCTCGTGGGCCCTGCGCTCCGTCACGTCCGTGAACGCGACCGCGATGCCGCCGCCCGTCAGGGGGGCGGCCCGCATCTCGAAGGTGCGGCCCTGCGGTCCGCCGGGCCGTGCCTCGAAGGCGACGGCGGGCCCGCCCGCCATCACCTCGCGGCAGCGCCGCTCGACGCCGGTGCCCTGCAACTGCGGGAACACGTCCCAGACCAGGCGGCCGATCACCGCGTCGCGCCGGTGCTCGAGCAGGCGCTCGGCCGCGGCGTTGAACAGGATGAAGCGCCATTCCCCGTCGACCGCGATGAAGCCGTCCGAGACGCTCTCGAGCACGGCCTGGAGCCGCCCCTCGCTCGCGCGCAGGGCCACGTCGCGCTCGTGCTCCGCGGTGCGGTCGCGCATGACCTTCACGAAGCCCTCGCCCGCCGGCGTGCCTGCCTCGTCCCGCAGCGGCATGGTGACGCCGTGGGCAAAGAAGCGCGAGCCGTCCGCGCGCAGATGCCAGCGCTCGTCGGCGGCGCGGCCCTGGATCAGGGCCGTGCGCAGTTCCTGCATGGGAAGGCCGGCCGCCCTGTCCTCCGGCGTGAAGAAGAATTCGCAGGGCTGGCCGAGCACGTCCTCCTCGCGCCACCCCATCACGAACTCGGCGCCACTGTTCCAGCTCATGATCCGGCCGCTTCTGTCCATGGACAGGATGGCGTATTCGGTCGAGCTCTCCACGATCGCCCGGGTGTGGGCCTCCATGGCCTTGAGGGCGAAGCGCGTCTCGTGCAGGCGGCTGCGGGTCGCGCTCGCTTCCGCTTCGAGGCGGTGGACCCGGCTGTGGAGCGCGGCGTCGGCCGCGCGCAGGCGGGCCACCTCGGTGATGTCCTCCACGTCGTGGATGATGTGCGTGACCCGCCCGTCCGGACCGAGCACGGGCGCGTTGACGGGCCGCCAGTGGCGCTCCTCGAAGCGGCCCCCGGTGCGGATGTCGTAGCGCTGGTCGGCCATCCGCTCGGCCGTGCCGGTCGCGATCACGCGCTCGATCGAGGCGCGCAGGTTGCGGACGCTGTCGGCGCCGGGCGCATCGGGATTGTCGGGGAAGACCTCGAACAGCCCCCGTCCCAGGATGGCGTCCCGCTCGGTCGCGGTCGCGCGCAGGTAGGCGTCCGTCACGGCCACGATCGTGAAGCGCGGCGGGTCGGCGGCCAGCACAAGCTGAGCACCCGGCGAGGCTTCGAACAGCGCCCGGTGGTCGGGCGCGAGCGGAAGGGGGCGGTCGGGCATCGGGCGCGGCGAGGGATCCCTTACACGGGCTTGAGCGACAGGTAGGGGTCGACCGGCTTCGGCACAGGCATGATCATCGAGAAACGCAGGCCCTCGGGCGCAAAATCCATGTGGACCTCCGCCTGGAGCTGGGTCGCGAGCACGCGCTGCAGCAGGCGCGAGCCGAAGCCCTGGCGTGTCGGCGCCCGCACCGGCGGGCCCCCGGTCTCGGTCCATGCGAAATGCAGCATCGGGCGGTCCGGTTCGCCCTTGAGGGCCCAGCGGACCTCGACCCGCCCCCTGTCCGAGAGGGCGCCGTACTTCGCGGCGTTGGTGGTGAGCTCGTGGATCGCCATGCCGATGGGCACGGCCGCCTCGGAGTTGAGCTCCACGGGCGGACCGTCGACCTCGATGCGCCGGTCCTCCTCGTCGTAGGGGCCGAGCTCGTTGCGCAGGAGCTGCGTCAGGGAGGCGGTCTGCCAGTAATCCTCGGTCAGGAGCGTGTGGGTCTGCGCGAGCGACACGATCCGCCCCACGAAAGCCTGGTAGAACTCGTCGATGCTCGACGCGGTGCGGGCCGTGGACCCCACGATCGCCTGCACGGTCGCGAGCGTGTTCTTGACCCGGTGGTGCAGCTCCCGGATCAGGAGGGCCTGGCGCTCCTCCGCGGCCTTGCGCTCCGTGACGTCCTGCACGACCCCGATCATGCCCAGGATGGCGCCGTCTGCGCCGTAAGTGGCCTGGCCCTTGGCCGCGACCCAGACGTCGCTCCCGTCCGAGGGCCGCCTGATGCGGTATTCCACGTCGTAGCCGCCCCGGGTCGCGACCGCGGTCTCGACGCCGGCCGCGGCGCGCCGGGCGTCCTCGGGATGGAGGAGGCCCTGCATGGCGGTCCAGGTCATGTGCGGACCGGGCGGGATCCCGAAGATCTCGGCGGCGCGCGCCGAGAGGGTGACGACGTCCGTGGCCGGATCCCAGATCCAGTCGCCCATGCGCGAGGCCTCGAGCGCGAGGCGCAGGCGCTCGGCGGTGCCCCGCATCTCGGTCTCGGCCCGCTTGACCTCGGTGATGTCGAGGCTCGACCCGATGAAGCCGAGGAGGTTGCCGCCCGGATCGAGGCGCGGCAGCCCGTTGGAGATGAGCCACCGGTACTCGCCGTCGGCGCGGCGGAAGCGGGCCTCGGCCTGGAACGGGCTCGCGGTGGCGACCGCCTCCTGGTAGGCCGCGAGGTAGCGCGGCCCGTCCTCGGGATGGGCGCTCGGCGCCCAGCCGAACCCGAGCACCTCCTCGAGGCGCTTGCCGAAGAAATCGAGGTAGGCCTGGTTGACGAACTCGCAGCCGGTCGCGGCGCTGTTGATCCAGATCATCACCGGCGCGGAATTCGCCATGGAGCGGAAGCGCGCCTCGCTCTCCCGAAGCGCCGCCTCGATGCGGGCCCGCTCGAGGGCGGCCCAGGTGCGCTCCCCCACCTCCTCGACCGCCACGGCGTCCTCGTCCGACCAGGCCCGGGGCGCGGGATGGTGAAGGTAGATCATCGCCACCATGCGCCCGCCCTTGCACAGCGGCACCGCCAGCACCGCGCGGGTCTCGATCGCCGCAAAGGCCGCCGCGGTCGAGGGGGCCGAGGTGCGGGAATCGCCGGCGACGTCGTCGACGCGGATGGTGCGGCCCTCCTTCAGGGCCGCGATGATCTCGGGCCCGAAATCGTTCAGGCGATGGCGCCCCCGCACGCTCGTCACGCTGCCGTCGGTCCAGTCCCGGTCGACGAGCACGTGCTCTCCGGCCGCGTCGATCTCGCCGTAGCCGACCCGGCTCACCGCGAGGTGCCGTCCGAGCCGCTCGGCGGCGGTCTCCATGACCGCGAGGGGATCGTCCAGGTCCTTGAGGCGGTCGTGGAGGTCGAGGAGGAAGCCCTGGCGCCGCTCGACCTGCTGGAGCGCCTGCTTGGCGCTCTCGCGCTCGGTGATGTCGAGGGTCACGCCCACCATGCGCACGGGCCGGCCCGAGGCGTCGTAGACCGCGTGGCCCCGGGCGAGGATCCAGCCGATCGTGCCGTCGGGCTTCACGGCCCGGTACTCGACGTCGTAGTCGCGGTTTTCCGCGATCGCGTCGCGGATGGCCTGCGTGACGCGGTCCTGGTCGTCCGGGTGGCGCATGCCCTGCAGCTGGTCGAAGGTGAGCGGCGCATCGGGGTCGAGGCCGAGATTCACCTTGCACATGGCGGTCGCGGCGAGCTCGCCCGTGGCGAGGTCCCGCTCCCAGGCGCCAAGCCGCGCCGCCTCCAGCGCCACCCGGAGCTTCTCCTCCGAGCGCCGCAGCGCCGTCTCGGATTCCTTCTGCTTGGTGACCTCCGTGAAGGTCACCACGATTCCGTCCACGGCGCCGGCCGCGGTGCGGTAGGGCAGGACGCGGCGCAGGAACCAGCGGCCGTCATGGCTCCGGGCCTCGTGATCGACGCCACCCGTCGCGCCGTCGAGCTCGGCGAAGCCCGGCAGGGGCGGGATGTCGACGAGGCGGTGCGTGAAATGCGAGAGCGGGCGGCCGATGTCGCTCGACGCGATGTGGTAGATGTCGCTCGCCGCCGGGGTGAAGCCGCGGATCGCGCCCTCGCGGTCGAGGAAGATCGTGGCGATGCGCGTCGAGCGCAGCAGGTTCTCGAGGTCGGCGTTGGCGCTCGCGAGCGCGTGGTTGACGGCCTGGACCTCCTCCTTCGAGGTCTCGAGCTCCTCGTTGGCGGATTGCAGCTCCTCGTTCATGGAGAGGAGCTCCTCGTTGGAGGATTTCAGCTCCTCGTTCGCGGCCTCCAGGTCCTGGACCGTGCGCTCCAGGTCCTCGCGGGTGCGCAGCAGCTCGCGCTCCAGGCCCTCGATCAGGGCGTCGGCGTCCGGATGGGCCGGCGCCGCGGCTTCCTCGGAGCGGCGGAGCGGCGGGCCGTGATCCTGGAAGACGATCATGTAGAGACCGTCCTCGTGCCCGAGCTCCGGCATCGGCTGCACGGTGACGCGCACCGATTGCAGGCCCTCCGCGGTGTGGACCGCCGGCACCTCGCGGGCCACCGTGCGGCGGGTGCGGATCGCCTGGTTGAAGGCGGTGCGCAGGCCCACGCTCAGGCCGCGGCGCACCATGCGCATGATGTTGTTGGAGAAGCTGCCCGCCGGGGGCTGGATGTAGATGTCGACCCCCTCCGACAGGAAGACGACCTGGCCCTCCTCGGACACGATGGCGTATTTCGGCGCGAACTCGTCGAGGAGGATGCGCTGCGCCACGGCGCCGAGGTCGACCTCGGCGGCCGGATTGGCGGCGCGCCAGCCCGGGATCGTGGTGGTGCCGAAATCGCGCAGCGACCCGGGGACGTGGAGCGCCGCCTCCTTCCGCTGCGCGATGCGGTGCTTGGCGTCGATGACGCGGAAGAGCTCGTTGTGGCCCGTGAGGCTCTCGGAGGCCCCGACGAAGAGGTAACCGCCCGAGCGCAGGGCGTAGTGGAAGACCGGGATGAGCTTCTTCTGGAGGTGGGAGCCGAGATAGATCAGGACGTTGCGGCAGGAGATCAGGTCGAGCCGGGAGAAGGGCGGATCCGAGATCAGGTTGTGGACCGAGAACAGGCACATCTCGCGCAGCTCGTCCGTGACCTGGTAGCGGCGGCCGCGCTTGACGAAGAAGCGGGCGAGGCGCTCCGGCGACACCTGCGCGGTGATGCCCTGCGGGTAGCTGCCGCGCCGGGCCGCCACGAGGGCGCGCTCGTTCACGTCGGTGGCGAAGATCTGGACCTTGGGGGCGTTCGGGATCGCGTCGAGCTTCTCGCGCACGATCATGGCGATCGTGTAGGCCTCCTCGCCGGTGGCGCAGCCCGGGATCCAGATGCGCACCTGGTCGGAGGCGGAGCGCTGTCCGAGGAGGGCGGCGATCACGCGCTCGCCCAGCGCATGGAAGGAATCGGGCTCGCGGAAGAAGCTCGTGACCCCGATCAGCAACTCGCGGAACAGGACGTGCGGCTCGTGGATGTCGCGGGCGAGGTGCCCGACATACGAATCCACGTCGTGGAGCGAGCGCACCTGCATGCGCCGCTCGATCCGCCGCACCAGGGTGCTGACCTTGTAGTGCTTGAAGTCGTGCCCGGTCCGGCGCAGCAGCACGTCGCAGGTCTCGGGCAGGCGCGCCTGGATCTCGCGGCGCCGGTCGCCGAGGCCCGAGCCCGACGTGATCGCGCGCCAGTGGCGGGCGTAGGTGTCGAGCGCCTCCGCGAGCCCCGCCGGCGGCAGGACGTGGTCGGCCGAGGCCGCGACGCTGGACGGCATGTCCGTGAAGGCGGCCGTGTCCGGGGCCTGCGCCATGGTCATGCCGCCGGCGGCCCCGATCGAGCCCAGCCCCAGCGCCCCGTCGGAGCCCGATCCCGAGAGGACGATGCCGACGGATTCGGTCTCGTAGGCCGCCGCGAGCGTCTGGAAGAAGCGGTCGATGGGGTTGCGGCGCTCGCCCGGATTGCGCGGCGGGCGCAGGCGGAAGCGTCCGTTCTTGAACCCGAGGAGCGTGTTGGGCGGCGCGACGTAGAACCGGTTCGGTTCGAGCGCGAGGCCCTCCTCCACGGGCACGACCGGCATGCCGGTGAGGCGGGCGAACACCTCGGCCATCAGGAAGCGCTCGCTGTCGCTCACGTGCTGGACCAGGATCAGCGCATAGCCGGGCTCGACGGCCAACGGGCGCAGGAACTCGCGCAGGGCTTCGAGCCCGCCCGCCGACGCGCCGATGCCGACGACCAGGAAGTCGCTGGCATGGGAGCCGGGGCTGACGTCGGGATCCGGCGATCCGGTCTGGTCCATCGGGCGGCGGTCTCGTGGCGGCGGACGGGCGCCGAAGAGGGGCGCCCCCTGTGCTAGCACCCCGGCCGCCTTCGCCCAACAGCTTATTGGCCGCGGCACGCCCCCTCTCCCCGCCTGCGGGGAGAGGGAGAGGAGGGTGCGCATGGAACCCCCGGGGAGGGGACAGGTTCGTTAAGCGAACGACGGCGAGGATCGGCATTCACGATGGCACTTGAGCGTCCGAACGGGCAGGGGCGCGCCCCGTCCGCCAGCCCCACCCGCCCCTCGCCGAAGCCGCCTGGCCTGACTTCGGTCCTGGAGCGCAACATCCAGGCGCTGAGCGAGCGCCGCCGGCGCGAGGAGCGGCAGGCGACGGCGCAGGAGCGGATCGCGGAGGCGATCACGCGCTTCACGGGCAGCATGCTGTTCGTCTACCTGCACCTGGGGTTCTTCGGCTTCTGGATCGTCGCGAATCTCGGCTGGATCCCCTGGGTGCCGAAATGGGACGAATCCTTCGTGGTGCTCGCCATGTGGGCCTCGGTGGAGGCGATCTTCCTCTCGACCTTCGTGCTGATCAGCCAGAACCGCATGCAGACCGCCGCCGACAAGCGCGCCGACCTCGACCTGCAGATCAGCCTCCTCTCCGAGCACGAGATCACCAAGATCGCCACCCTGGTGGCGGCGATCGCCGACCGCCTCGACGTGCGCACGGAGGTCGACGCGGAACTCGACGAGATCCGGCAGAACGTGGCCCCGGAGGCGGTGCTCGACGAAATCGAGGCCGCGGAGCCGAAGCACGGGTGATCCCGCGGTCGCGCGGTGGTCGGGGCACCCGCTCCGTCACCACCGATCGGAGCGCGTGAGCGCGCAGGGGGATGACACCGTGGGTCCTGGATCTTCTGCGCGTGCGCTCAGGCCGGGGATGACACCCGGGGCGGCCCCGTCCCCGGCGGCGCGCTACGCCTCCCCGAACCCCTCCGCGGCCTTGATCGCGAACGCGTACGACAGCGCGACCTCCTCGAGGCGGTCGAAGCGGCCGGCGGCGCCGCCGTGGCCGGCCTCCATGTTGATCTTGAGCAGGATCGGCCCGCCGCCCGTCATGGTGGCGCGTAGCCGCGCGACCCATTTGGCCGGCTCCCAGTAGGTGACGCGGGGGTCGGTGAGGCCCCCGAGCGCCAGGACCGGCGGGTAGGCCTGCGGGCGGACATTGTCGTAGGGGGAGTAGGACAGGATCGTGCGGAAGGCGGCCTCGTCCTCGCCCGGGTTGCCCCATTCGGGCCACTCTGGCGGCGTCAGCGGAAGGGTGGCGTCCAGCATGGTGTTGAGCACGTCCACGAACGGCACCTCTGCGACGATGCCGC
Source organism: Microvirga sp. (assembly GCA_036263675.1). Taxonomy (GTDB): domain Bacteria; phylum Pseudomonadota; class Alphaproteobacteria; order Rhizobiales; family Beijerinckiaceae; genus Microvirga. Next base: position 57,560 of record DATAGO010000072.1, read on the forward strand.
CGAAGAGGTCGGGCCGCAGGTTCGCGACCGCTCCCATGAGCATCCCGCCCGCGCTGCCGCCGTGCGCCACGATGCGCCCTTTCGCGGTGTAGCCCGCCGCTGCCAGCGCCTCGCCGCAGGCGATGAAATCCGTGAAGGTGTTGGGCTTCGTCTCGCGCTTGCCGCTCGTGTACCAGCGCCAGCCCTTCTCGGTGCCGCCGCGGACATGGGCGATCGCGAACACGAAGCCGCGGTCGACGAGCGAGAGGGTGTTGGTGCGGAACCCCGCCGGCATCGACATCCCGTAGGAGCCGTAGCCGTAGAGCAGGCAGGGCGCGGAGCCGTCGAGCGCGAGCCCGCTCCGGTGGACGAGGGAGACCGGCACCTCCTCCCCGTCCGGCGCCGTCGCGAAGAGGCGGCGCGTGACGTAATCCGAGGGCTCGTGGCCGCTCGGGACCTCCTGGCGCTTGCGCAAGGTGCGCGCGCCCGTGCGGATGTCGTAATCCACCGTCTCGGTCGGCGTCGTCAGGGACGAGTAGCGGTAGCGGATCACGTCGGTGTCGAACTCGTAGCCGGCGTCGAAACCGAGCGAATAGGCCTCCTCCGGGAAGGCGATGGCGTGCTCCTCGCCGGTGTCCCACGCCCGCAGGATCACCTGCGGGTTGGCGTCCCGGCGCTCGAGCCGCACGAGGTAGCGGGCGAGCGCCACGTGGGACAGGATCATGATTCCGGGCCGGTGCGGCACCAGGTCCTGCCAGTTCGCGCGCGCCGGCGCCGCCACGGGTGCGGTCACGAGCTTGAAATCCTCGGCGCCGTCCGCGTTGGTGAGGAGGATCAGGCGGTCGCCGTGATGCTCGACGGAGTACTGGAGCCGCGGCGTGCGCGGCTCGACGCAGACGGGAACCGCGGCCGGATCCGCGCGGTCGATGAGCCAGGCCTCGGAGGTCTCGTGGTCGCTCGCCGTGATGACCGCGAAGGCGTCGGACTGCGTCGCCCCGATATTGACGAAGAAGCCCGGGTCCGCCTCCTCGTAGACGATCGCGTCCGCGTCGGCGGCGGTGCCGACGCGGTGCCGGCGCACGCGCACCGGGCGGTGGTTCTCGTCGAGCTCCACGTAGTAGAACGCGGCGTTGTCCTTCGCCCATACGATGCCGCCGCCGGTGTTCGGAACCACGTCGGCGAGGTCCGCGCCCGAGTCCAGGTCCCGCACCCGGATCGTGAAGTACTCGGAGCCCTTCACGTCGGCGCTCCAGGCCATCAGGCGGTGATCCGGCGAATGGCTCGCATCGCCGAGGTCGAAGAAGGGATGGCCTTGCGCCTCCCGGTCGCCGTCGAGGAGGACCGCCTCGTCCCCGCCGCCCCGCGGCCCGCGGCAGACCAGCGGATGCTGGCCGCCTTCGCGGTAGCGGGTGAAATAGGCGAACGGCCCGTCGGCCTGGGGCACCGAGGCATCGTCCTCCTTGATGCGGCCCCGCATCTCCTTCACGAGCCGTTCGCGCAATTCCTCGGTGCCCGAGAGCGCGGCCTGCGTGTAGGCGTTCTCGGCCTCGAGATGCGCGCGGATGTCGTCCGCCAGCACCGCGGGATCCTTGAGGACCTCGCGCCAGTTCGGCGCCTTCAGCCAGGCGTAAGGATCCTCGATGCGCTGCCCGTGCACCGTGAAGGCATGGGGGCGCACGGGCGCGACCGGGGCCGGCGGAAGCGGATGGCGCGGCAGGCGGTCAGGCGACATCGGGGAACCTCATGCGGGTCGGGTGCGGCGCGAGGGACCATCGCGGTCGCCGGGGCCGATCGGGCGGGGAGGAGATGTGGCGCAGGCGGGCCTCCCCGGCAAGCGCGCCGGGGGCCCGCAGGATGCCGCCTGCACGAAGCTACTGCGCTCCGCCGCAGCAGACGGAACGCGCGTTGCGGCGGCCGCAGCAGCGAAATCTTCCGCTGCGGCACGATTACGAGCATGCCGTCCTGTGACGCGTCCAGTTATCGACAGTTTCTGCGCTGTTGATCTTGCCATGACTGGACCCTTGCCATACCAAAGAACTCGATCGCGACTGCGGCAGATGCTTGTCGGGGGTACGCAGGCCGAGAACCTGCGGGACGGCAACTGCAACCGACCCGGCGCCCGGGCATGCCGGGTGAGGGACGGCCGACGAGATCAGAAGGGAAAGCGACCGCGATGAGCGACTCCTTGGCATCAACGACCTACATCGAAATCGCGGCCGACATCGTGTCGGCCTATGTGAGCAACAATCCCGTTTCTTCGGCCGACCTTCCGGCGCTGATCGGCGACGTCCATTCGGCGCTGCTGCGCGTCGCCGGCGGCGCGTCCGAGGCGCCCGCCGAGGCCCTGAAGCCTGCGGTGTCGGTCCGGAAATCCGTGAACCCGGATTACCTCGTCTGCCTCGAGGACGGAAAGAAGTTCAAGTCGCTCAAGCGGCATCTGCGCACGCAATACGGCATGACGCCCGAGCAATACCGGGAGAAGTGGGGCCTGCCCGCCGATTACCCCATGGTGGCGCCGAACTACGCCAAGGCGCGCTCGACGCTCGCCAAGGAGATGGGTCTCGGCCAGCAGCGCCGGAAGCGCCGTCCGGCACGCGCGGCGGGCTGATCGGCATGCACCCGAGGCCGCGAGCCGGGAGCATGCGTCGGCAAAGCCGCCTCCGGGCGGCTTTTTCGTGCCCGCCCACGGTCGCCGCATCGCAGGACGCGGCCGGCTGCGCGGGAAAGCGGGGCCGGCGATACGGTCCCTAGACCCGCTTCAGCGGCCGGTGAGGGGGAGGCGGGAGTTCGACCGCGATCGGGTCGCCGGGGTGCACGTCGCCGGTCGCGACCACGACGGCCATGATGCCGGCCTTGAAGACCGGCTGCCCGGTCGGGTCGCGGTCCACCATGGCGGCCATGAGGCCGGCCTGGAACCGGTCGAGCTGGACGCAAGGATTGCGCAGTCCCGTCACCTCGACGATCGCGTCAGTGCCGATCCGCAGCCGCGTCCCCTGCGGCAGACCGAGAAGATCGAGACCGAGCGTGGCGATGTTCTCGCCGATGTCGCCGGGCTCGAGCCGGAAGCCGCGCGATGCGAGTTCGTCGAAGAGTTCCGCATGCACCAGATGCACCTGGCGCAGGTTCGGCCGGGTCGGGTCGGCGGCGACGCGCGACCGGTGCCTGACGGTCGCGCCGCAATGGGCATCGCCTTCGACGCCGAGGCCCGCGAGGAGACGGATGCAGAGCGCATTCTCCTTGCTGAAGCGATGCCGTGCGTCGAGGCTGACGGCGTGGACGCGGGGCGTCATGGACAGGGGCCTGGGATCCGGTGGGCGTGTCACGAAAAAAGCCCGGCGCAGGCGCCGGGCTTCATAATCCGCAAGAACCTCGGATCAGAAGGTGTTGAAGCGGAAGTTCAGGCCGGCGCGAACGAGGCCGAACTCGCGGCTGTCGTTGCCGGTGAAGTTGACGCGGGGGAGTCGACGGTTGCGGTTGTTGTTGCCGTCGCTGAAGTCGACGTACAGGCCTTCGACCTTCGCGCTGATGCTGTTGGTGAAGGCGTACTCGACGCCGCCGCCGACCGTCCAGCCGATGTTCTCGTCGTCGTTGTTGTTGCCGAAGCGGCGGCCGCCGTTGTTGCCCTCGTCGGTCTTCCAGGCGAGACCGCCGGTGGCGTAGATCATGGCGCGATCGAAGGCGAAGCCGAGGCGGCCGCGAACGGTGCCGAAGGCATCGATTTCGTCGTTGTTGTTGCCATTGGCGCGCGGGCCGCGGGGGCCCCGGGCGAGGTTCGTGTTGATGCGCTCGAAGTCGATGGCCTGGAGGTCGGCCTCGACGCCCGCGACGAACGAGCCGAACTGCATGTTGTAGCCGACCTGGCCGCCGCCCAGGATGCTGCTGTCGTTGCCGTCGCGGCCGCCACGGGCTCGACGACCGCCGCGGCTATCCTCGTCCTGGAAAGCGACGCCGCCGTTCACGCCGACGTAGAAGCCGGTCCAGGTGAACACGGGAACCGCCATGACCGGAGCCGGAGGCGCCGCCCGTGCGGGCAGATCAGCGGCCATCGCGCCGGCCGTCAGGCCCGCGAACGCCACTGTAGAGAGCAGAATCTTCTTCATTGAACTCCTCCGTAAAGAGAGAGCGGATCCTAGTGCAGGCCGCACCGTCCGGCTGTCACATCCCGGCCACACTTGCAGCAAAGTTGGGGCGTTAACATGAGTTTACGTTAAGAAACTCCTACCGTTCCTGAACTCGTTCGCGTGTATCGGCGCGACCTTCCGAAGATGCGCGCAACCGCAAGCGGGCTCGGCTTAGGGGATGTCGCCCGACGATACCCGTGGTCCGCGGCCGAGCCCCCCGGCCGCGATAGAACGGGAGCATCGCCGCGCCGCCGCTCCCGTCGTGGGCCGGAGCCCGCAGGGGGCGTGCGAAGGGCCGGCCGCGGAATTCGGGCATCGGCAAGCCGGATTGTAGGCCCGGCGCCGCGCGGTCTCACGTCTCCCCTGCTCCTGCCCGGGCTTCGGACCGCGGGCGACCGGACGGGTGCCGCGCCTGTTTCGGCTCGTGCGGAGATGGGGGCGCCGCGTCGCGGGCGTGGGACCCGGGTCGGCGCCCGACAGCCCTGCGCGCATCGACGTCAGCTCCGGCCAAGCTTGACATTTAGGATTATATGCGCACAATCTGTGAGTGTCGAGACGAAGTGCTTGACTGACGATTGTGGAACAAAACATGAACATAATGCAGGACAGAGCGATGGCGGGCAAGACCGGGCGGACGAAGGGCGGGCGGCGCTGGCGAGAAGGGGAGGATCCGGGCGCCCGTTCCGGCGGCCGGACGGATGAGGAGGCCGGCGCGGGGGCGGCCGCGGCGGGCCGGGCGGGCCGCCTGCTGGCGGCGCTGGCGGAGGAGGGGGCCTATGCTCTCGCCGACCCGACCGAGCCCGGAATGCTGGTGGTCCGCAAGGTGCGGCACGGGGTGTCGGTGGGCGCGGGCCGCTTCGCTGAGGTCGACGGGGAGCATCTGGTCCGCCACGACCTTGCCGCCTGGGAGGGACGCCGGGCGGGCGAGCGGCGGCTGCGGATGACGGCGCCCGGGGCGGCGCATCTGCGGCGCGCCGGCGCGGCCGAGCCGTTCCGCGAGCAGCACGGAGAGACCGGCACCGCGATCGTCGCGACCGAGGCCGGTCCCGAGCGCCTGCGGGTCGACCTCGACGAAAGCCCTCTCGACTGGCTGCGCCGGCGGCGCGACCGCGACGGGCAGCCGCTGATCGACGAGGCGGCCTATCAGGCGGGCGAGCGCCTGCGCGCCGACATCACGGCCGCCGGGCTCCTGCCGAGCGTGACCTCGCGCTGGGATCCGGTGCGCGGCGACGGCGGGCCCCGCGGTCCCGCGGACGCGAGCGACCGGGTGGTGGCGGCGCGGCAGCGGGTCCGCCACGCCTTCGCGGCCGTGGGCGCCGATTTCAGCGACCTCCTGATCGATCTCTGCGGCTTCCTGAAAGGCCTCGAGGTGATCGAGCGCGAGCGGCGCTGGCCGCCGCGATCCGCCAAGGTGGTGGTGCGCATCGCCCTGGCGCGGCTCGCCGAGCATTACGGCCTGGAGAGCGTCGCGGCCGGTCCCGCAGGGGCGCGGCGGATCCGGGCCTGGCAGGCCGCGGCGTTCGATCGCCGGGCGGACGCAGCGGGACCGAACCTCAGCTGAGACCGCGAGGGGCTCCTCCGCCGGACGGGCCTGCCTCGCCCGGCCGGCGGATCGGGCGCGCGCCGAACGCGCGCCGGTACCCGGGTCAGGCCAGCGCGGCCTGAGCGTCGCGCTGGATGCGCTCCATCATCGAGCGCGCGCCGTTCGACCGCTGCGCCGTCAGGTGCTCGCTGATCCCGATCGTGCGGAAGATCTCGAGCGCGTCGGTGCGCCGGATCTCGTCCGGCGTCTTGCCGGTGAAGATCGCGGCGATGAGCGAGACGATGCCGCGGGTGATGATGGCGTCGCTGTCGCCGTGGAACCGCAGCACGGTGCGCCCGGCCGCCGCGTCGCGGCGCGTGTCGAGCCAGACCTGGGAGGCGCAGCCGCGCACCCGGTTCTCTTCGGTCTTCTTCTCCGGCGGCAGCGGCTCGGCGAGGCGTCCGAGCTCGATCAGGTATTCGAGGCGGTCGTTCGAATCGTCGAGCAGCTCGAAATTCGTGATGATCTCGTCGATCGGGGGAAGCATAGGGCTGCCATCTCTGAGGGACTGCCGGGATATAGGCGCTCCCGGTCCGTTTGGCGACGGCGGTCGCATGGTGACAGCGGAATGGTCCGGAATGGTCCGATTTGGACCGGCCGGTTCAGGGGCGCCGCGGGGGTTCCGGGACCGGGCGCGGGGCAGCGCCGGCGCCCTCGAGCACCGCGGCCAGATCGCCCCGGAGCCGCTCGATGACGGCCTCCTGGGCCTCCCGCGGCAGGCTGCGCCAGAGGCGCTCTGCCTCGTCGAGAACATCCGAGGATGTCTCCACGCCGCTCCCGTGCCGGGGCGCGGGCGGGCTGTCGAGACCGGCCCGACCGCCGCCCGGCCGCACCGGCGAGAGGTAGAAGATGGCGCCGACCACCAGGGTGACGCGCAGGAGGAAGAACATGGGTCGCGCTTGAGGCCATGCCGCCCGGGCCCGGGCCTGAGCCCCCGTTATACCGCCGGAACGGGAGTCCGGACCCCATACCCGGCGTGCGAACTCCCGCCAGGATGAACGATGTCTTGCAGCCGCCGTCTCGGCTGCCGCCAGCCCGGCCTGCGGTCAGAGAGCGATCGCGTAGACGACAACAAAGCCGAATAAGAACGCGTGCGCGGCAAGCTTGAACATACCTCGGCTCCCTATTGGGAAGAACAACAGGGCCGCAGCGATAAAGTTGCCGGCACGCGCCCCGGCGGCCGTTGTCTTAGAAAGTCTGGATCGGTTCCGCGACCTGCGGCGTTGCCGAAACAAACGGCGCAATCGGCGCGCAACGAAGCAGGCCTAAGGCCTCCGCAGCAACGGAGAATTAACCATGTCCCGCGGGTCCCGCATGTCCCTTCACGTCCTGGCCTTCGGCGTCGGCATCGGCATGGCCTTCGCGGTCAATCCTCTCCTTCCCTTCTGAGGCGCCATTCCCCGGCGGGATCGCGGAGCGCCGTCCTGGAACCTGCGCCGCAACGCTTCCTTCACGCTGATCCCAGATCCGCCTCCGCGCACCGCGCCGAGGCGCGCGCCGCCGCGCGCCGCCTTCCATGGTGCCGAGGCGCGGCCGGCGCGCACGCACCGGATCGGGATCGGGCTGGAACTGGCTTTTCCGGCAGAGGGTTAGCCGGACATGATCCGACGCTTCGGAGCAGGGATACGCGCCCGGGTGCCACGCTGCCGGGCGCATGGGAATCCGCTGGCCGCGGCCGGGCGGCCCTGCTGCCGCAAACCTTAATGGTTTCAAACCTTTCCCCGTAAGGTTCGCTTAAGCGCGCCCTGCCAGGGTCCTGCCGGTCAGCGAGGAGCCGGCGGTCCGCCGCCGCGAAGTCAGGTTTGCGTGGAGAATTCGGCACAGCAGCGGGGCAGGGGCCCCGCACGGGCGACGGCGCCGGACGCTCGCGACGGGAAGCGGGCGGCACGGCCGCCTGGCTCGAATCCTGGCTCGCCGCGCAGGTGCACGATTCCGCCGGTTCGGACCTCACGGAGCGCGCCCGGCACGAGCGGTTCATCGTCGCGCACAGCACAGCCGCCGCCGTCACCCTGGCGGCCTTGCCCGCGCTCCTGATCTGGCGCGGCGTGCCCTCGGTGCTGGAGAGCCTCGCGCTCCTCGCCCTCGTGGTGCCGCTCGGCGCCGTCGCCCTCCTGTCCCGCTGCGGCGGCCTCCCGCAGGCGCAGGGCGTCGCGTCCGGGGCCCTGGTGCCCTTTGCGGCAGCTCTCTGCGCGGCTTTCGGCGGGCCCGCCGGCGCGGCCGCGCTCCTGCTCCTCGCCATTCCGTTCCAGGCCATGACGGCTGGGTCGAAGGGCGGGTTCCTGGCCTCGGCCGCCATGGCTGCGGCCGCTCTGCCTCTGGCGCTGGCGCTCGCCCAGGCGCCGCCGCTCGCCGCGGCCGGCGAGGCGGCAGCGGTGGGCGCGGCGGTCGCCGTGATCCTCGCCTTCAGCCATGCCCTCGCGGCGCTCGCGGTGGATCTGCGCCTGAAAGCCCTGGTGAGGACGGCGTTGCGTGCCGGCGAGGCCCGGGAGGGCGCGACCCTGCAGGCGCTCGACGACCTGATCACCTGGCACGACCGCAACGGCCTCGTGCTGCGGGCGAATGCCGCGGCCGGCCGGCTCCTCGGCGTCCCGCCGCTCGTCCTTCAGGGGCGCGGTCTCTTCGCCCGGGTCCATGTGGGCGACAGGCCCGCCTTCGTGAAGGCGATCAGCGACGCCGCGGCAAGCGACGAGACGGTGACGGTCCGTCTGCGAGTCGCGGCCGGCGAGGAGCCGGCGCGGGGCGGGGCTGGCCTGCTCTGGGTCGAGATGCGCGCCCATCGCCTGAGGGGCGGAAGCGCCTGCGTGGTGGCGGTCAGCCGCAACATCAGCCACGCGATGGCCGAACGCGAGGCGGCCGGCGCGGCTTTCGGGACTACGGGCGCCGCACGCGTGACGACGGTAGCGCCGGAACCTTGCCCGTCCGCCAACGCACCCAGCGGGACCCGGGTGCACCGCCTCTCCCGATCCGTGGTGGTTCCGCGGCCGTTTTCGACGCTCCAGCAGGGGATGACCGACGTTGCGTGAGATGCTCGCCGCCCGCTCAGACCGCGACTTCGTGGCCGCGGAGCCGCAGCGCGCCCGCACGCCCCGCGCATCGAGCCCGCGCGTCCCGGCCTCGCCGCGCGCGAAGCCGCGCGCCGGCTCCGGGAGCCCCTCCGTGGTGCAAGGCGCGGGACGGCTTCTCTGGCGCGGAATCGCCCTCGCGGCGCGGCATCCGATCGAGATCGCGGTCGCGCTCACGCTTGGTGGCGGTGGAGGCTGGATCGCATGGAACGCGCTCGCAGTGCAGACGAACCGTCATCCGGCGCCGCTCTTCGGCGAGTTCAAGGCCGCGAAGCCCGAGGTGAAATCCCCGAGCCGCGCCGTGCCGGAACCCCTGGTGACGGTACCGAAGCCCGTCACTCGCGAGCCCCCCCCGCGCGATGCGATCGGCGATCTGATCCGTCAGGGCGAAATCCCGCGCGCGAGCCGGTCGGCTGATCCCGCGCGACCGGGGGATCCACCCGCGCGGCCTGCGCCGATCGCCCCAAAGGCCCCCCCGCCCGCGCCGCCGCGGGACCCGATCGGCGACCTGATCCGCAGCGGCGAGGGCAAGCCCGCACCGGTCGCTGCGCCGGCTTCCTCCGCCGCGGCGACGCCGCAGCCCAGGGCCGGCGCCGACCCGATCGGCGAACTTCTGCGCGGCGAGAACCCCGTGCCGCCGGGCTATGTCGGCCGTGCCGATTCTTCCGCGCTCGTCGCGGCCGGGCAGCGCGCGCTGGTCAAGCTCGGTTTCGGCCCCCTCAAGGCGGACGGACTGATGGGGCCGAGCACGCGCCAGGCGATCGAGCGGTTCGAGCGCGAACGCAAGCTCCCGGTCACGGGCGAACTCGGGTCACGGACCGCCCGCGAACTGGCGGCGCAATCAGGCTTGCCGGTCGAGTAACGTACGCGGATCGGGGTCATGTTCGGCCCCAGGGAGGGCCGAACCGCATGAGCCGCCTTCGTTCGGATTTCTGGGTCTCAGCCTACCTGCGGCGTTGCGCCGTGGAGGGCATCGATGCGGTGCTGCGCCGCCGGGGTGCCGCGGAGGCGGGCGCGGTCTTCGTGAAGATCGACCATCTCGACGGAACCGCGAGCCTGTTCGGGCCGGCGCCGCAATCGCTCGTGGAATCGTCATCGAGCGACCGACTCTTCGCTCCGATGCTTACGCGGGTCCCACCGCCCGACATCGAAGAGAGGATGCGGCGCGAAATGCGCTTCGATTCCGATCTCTGGCTCGTGGAGGTGGACAGCCGCGAAGGGCGGCACAACCTCGACCTCGCCTCGGAGGAACGCCCGTCGTGACGTCGTCCGCGAGGCGTCAGCCGACCAGCCGTCGAGGCTCCTCGCGCTGCGGCTGCTCGGCCGGGGCGGGCACTCCCGGCCGCACGGCCGTTCCGGTAGCCTCGAACATGGGAACGTGCTGACCGCTGCGCCACTCGTGCCGCTCCGCGTCCGCTCCGAGGATCGCTTCGACGAGCACGCGAGCGGTCGCCTGCGGCACGCTGCGGAAGCTCTCGGCGAGCCTGAAGACCGAGCGCACCGGATGGGCGACGACGGGGTGCAGCGTGAGGAAGATCCGCATCGCGGCCTGCTCCTCGATCCCGAGCGCCGCCAGCGCGAGGGCGAGCAGGTCCTGCCGCTCCGGCCGCAGAAGGCGCCAGGGCGGAGCCCCGGCGAGGCCGAAGGCCTGAGAGAGCGCCGCCTCGAATGCGGCGACGTCGCCCTCGGCCGCGCGCGCCGCGAGGGCGACGGCTTCGGCCTGCGGCAACCGCACGAGGCTGCGCCGCTGGAAGGTCGCGGAAGCCTCGATCCGCTCGCGAATGAGCAGTCGCCGTCCGGCGTCGGCCGCGAGGTAGAGCGCAGCCTCGTCGGCAAGCGCGATGTCCTCACGCGCGAGCAGGGTCCTGGCCAGGGCCGGACGCTCCGCGGCGCGCGCGATCAGGCGCCGCAGCACGGTCTCGGTCAGCGTGATGTGGGGGTTTGCCGCCAGTCGGGCGTCGACGACCGGGTCCTCCATCACGAGGAGGCGGTCCTGCGTCCACGCGTCGAGGCCGGGGCGTGCCGCGAGGCCGGCAGCGCGCCCCGTTCCGATCATGAGGTCGGCGACCAAGGGAGGCAGGGTGGGCGCGAGGTCGAGCACCGCATCGCGGGTATCGGCCGAGCGCTGGAACAGATAGGCAAGGACGGAGGCCGGCGTGTCGTTGCAGGGCGCGAGCAGCCGTGCGGCGCTTGCGAGCGTCGCGGCGTCGAGGCGAGGCATGAAGCCGAGCGCCAGCGCCTCGAAGGCCCGGACGGTCTCGCGGTCGCGCGAGGGCGCGTTGACGAAAAGTTCCACGTGCATGGCGAACAGCCGGATCCGCGCATCGGCGCGCATCGCGCGCTCGGCTGATTCAGCGCCCGCACCGGGCAACGCGGGGGATGACATACGCAACTCTTCAACCGGACCGCAACGCGACATTCACCCTATGCCGCGCGGATTAGCGGGAGCTTAACTCCACGGCCTAAAAGCCGGTGCGCCAGCGGCGGGAAGCCGGGGGACGCCGACCTATCCGCCTCGGGTCACTTCGCAGGCCGGTCAGCAATCCGTGAACGCGGCCTCCCGCGATGGCGCGGAACATAAGCGCGGCCGTTTCGTTGGATTCACGACACCCCCGCAATTCTTCGAGACGACGCGGGAGGTGTGAACGCTCTGTTAACCATAGCGCTTTCTTGTGGGCCGACGACCGAATGGCCCTCGCGAGCCGAGTGGAGGACAGGTCCATGAGCGACGCCGAAAACCGACCCACCGGGGACATCATCGCCCTGCCGGACCCATCCACGCGGCCGAGGCGAGCGCCTTTGGCCGAAGGCGAGCCGCGCGGCGAGATCCTGCTCTTCACCGGCGTGCGTTACGACCGCCTCGGGCCGAACTCCGGCCCGTCCCACTTCTCCGACGGCACGCGCCGCCGCCGCCGCTCCTGACCGGTCCCCATCAGGTCGACCGAAGTCGCCGGATCCGCAGGACCTCCCACCGTGGCATCGCGACGATGCTCCGCGACGATCAGCCGGCGGTCTCCGCATTCACACGCTTTTCGAGGCGAGCCCTCGCATAGACGGCACCGAGCCTCATCCGGGCATCGCGGGCCTGCGCTGCGTCCCGCTCCCGCTTCAGCGCATCGATCTCGGCGCTGACGGCGCCGATCAGGCGATGGATGGTATCAAGCGACGGCGACGATCCCTCGGCCGGCGCGCGACTGTCCCCGCCGCGTTCGTGACTTTGGTTCATTTGCCTTGTCGAGGCCGCCTAGGCGGCCTCCCCCACGGGCTCTTCTGCTCCGCTTTGTTCTCCCCGCAATGTGGTGAGATTGCGGCTCCGCCGACCCCACGCGCCCAGCTCGCCCGTTACCCGACCCACGTGGAGGCTTGGCTTCAGCGGCGGGCCGGCGGGGTGGCGGGAGTGGCGGGGCGGTTCGGCTGCGCAGCGGGTGGCGCGGGAGGCGCCGGAGGCGCAGGCGGAGCCGGGGAGGTTGGCGGGGCGGGAGGCTCGTCCTCGCCTTCGATCGTACAGGCGACGGTCCTGGCGGCCTCCTCGGCCTGCGGCCGCAGGCTGGGCGACGGGGCGAGCACGCGCACGATCACGTATCCCTCGGGACGCGGCGCCACGATGCGCACGTCGCGGGTGGGATCGGACTCGTCTTCGGCAGCGAGCGCCTCGTCGAGCTGGCGGCGCGTCATCACCACGAGATCGAGCTCGCCGCGCACCGCGGCGCGATCCGTCACCGCGAAGTAGACCCCGCCGCCGCGGGCGTGGAAGGACAGGGACTGGAACAGAGGCCCTGCCTTGGCCGAGATCCGCACCGGGCCCTCGCGCAGGTCGTACGCGCACGCCGCCACGGCAGCGGCCGGGTCCGGCAGGGGCACCCAGGTCTCCGTGCGCCCCGGCGCCGCGATCGGCACCGCATTGCCGGCCTCCATGGTGGAGCGCAGGCGGCTGAAAGCATCGTTCTCGGCAAAGCGCGGCAGGGCGAGCACGATCGCGATGTGGACGCCCACCGCCAGCACCATGCCGAACAGGGTCGCGACCATGAACCGGCCGCGGTCGCTCATGCCGAGCGGAACCAGCGGCCCGCGCGGCCTCAGCCGCTCTTCGAGCGGGGCAATGTCCGGGGCGGACGCTTTGGCGGATCCCTGCGGCCCGGCATGCGGATCGGACGGCCGATCGGCCGCGACCGGCTGCGCGGTCGCCGTCGGGGCCGGGGCGCTGCCGGCGGCTGGATCGGGCGCATCCCAGACCCGGGGCGTGAACAGCGGGCCTCGCGGCATGCGCACATCGGCCGCCGGGGCCTCAGGCGTGGTGGTTGGAGCCTCCGCCCGTGTCGGCTGCGCCGGGGGAGCTGCGCCCGGGTCGGCCGCAGGCTGATGGGGCGGGGCCTTGCCCTTGAGCCCGCGCGCGGAGGCTTCTTCCGTAGGCGGAGCCGTGTCGCCTGGCACATCTGCGATGCGGGGGAGCTTCGGCTCGCTCATGCGCCGCACTCCAGGCGCTCGATGGCGGGCAGGGCCCTGGCGTCGAGACTCGCGGCGCTTGCGGCCACCGATGTGTCGTAGAGCCGCAAGACCATAGTGAAGCGGCCGCCCTCGGGGGACTTGAGCCAGTTGCCCGGACGCGCACCGGGCGCCACCGTGACGGCGAAGCGCCCGTCCGCTTCGCGCAGGATCTCCGCGGAGGTGATGCCCGCCCGCACCGTATCCGACACGCGGAGGCGCCCGTCCGCATCGTAGACCGTGAGGGTCCACAGACGCGCCTGCGGGACCGTCGAGCCGATCCGGTAGGCGCAGGCCCCGTCGAGCACCTGGCCGCCGCTGTCGGCCGTCGCGGTGAGGGCGAGCCCCTCCCCGGTGGCGAGCGGGATCTCGGCCCGCCGCGCGATGATGGCCCGGGCATAGGGGTCGACCCTGTTGGAACCGACGGCCGGCCAGGTGCGCCAGGGGCCCACGCGCTGGCCGCCCACGGGGTACTCCCCCTTCACGGCCCAATACGCCGACGGCACGCCGAGCCCCAGCGCGACCGCGAAGGCGTAGACGACGAGAGCAGCCGAGGACAAGCGTCTGGAGGTCACGGACAACTGCGTGCAACGGGGTGGGCGAGCCGGCGAGGCATCGCCTGGCACCGCGAGATCAGGGGTGTTCTAGGACATCCGGGGCCGATTGCAAAAACGGGCTCCGGGCGCCGCCCCGGGCCTCAGGGCATGGCGACCCGATTGGCGACGGGTTGGACGGCCGTGCCCGCATTGGCCTGGGTCTGGCCGGACCGCTCCGCATTGCGCAGCAACTCGCCGATACTGCCGATTGCCTCGAAGGACCGCCGCGACAGGGTGCCGGGCGACAGGTTCTGGCCCGATCCCTGCGCTCCGGCCGCGCTCGCCTGCGAGCGCCCGGAGGCGAAGGCCACAGGCACGTTGCCCTCCGGCGAGAGGCCCGGCATGGGCCGGATCTCGAGGTTCTGGTGCGCGAAGGCCATGACCTCCTTCCAGGCCATGGCGGGCAGCGTGCCGCCGGTCATGTTGTTGGTGGACGTGTGGTCGTCGTTGCCGAACCAGACGCCGGCCACGAGGTTGCCCGTGTAGCCCACGAACCAGGCGTCGCGGTAGGCGTTCGTGGTGCCGGTCTTGCCCGCTGCGCGAATGCCGTCGAGCATCGCGCGCCGACCGGTGCCCTCCTCGACCACCTTGTTGAGCATGAAATTCATGTCGTGAACGACCTGCCGGTCGAGGATCTGGGGCTGAACCTCGTCCCGATCGCGGCTGTAGACGACTTCGCCCTGCGAGTTGCGGATCTCGTAGGTCGCGTAGGGCGTCGCCTTCTTGCCGCCGTTCGCGAACACCGCGTAGGACGCCGTCATGTCGAGCACGGTGACCTCGGCCGAGCCGATGGGGAGCGAGGTCGAATCGGCCAGCGGGTGGGTGAGGCCCATCTTCTGAGCGAGATCGATGATCACGGCGCGGCCCGCCTTCGCGGAGTTCGCGTCCTTCGACATGATCCTCCCGATATCGACCGACATGCGCACCGGAATCGAGTTGATCGAGCGAGCCAGCGCCGAAGTGAGCGGCATCGCGCCCGCGAAGGAGCGGTTGTAGTTCTGCGGGCACCAGTTGCCGAGGCAGATCGGCTCGTCGCGTACCACCGAGTTCGGGCGCAGCTTCGGGTTGGCGGTCAGCGCCGCCGCATAGACGAACGGCTTGAAGGAGGAGCCCGGCTGGCGCAGGGCGTCGGTGGCGCGGTTGAACTGGCTCTGGCCGTAATCGCGTCCGCCCACCATGGAGCGGACCGCGCCGTCGACGTCCATGAGCACGATCGCGCCCTGGCCGGCATCGTACTGGCGCCCGTGCTGGCGCAGGAGATCCTCCATGGACTGCTCGGCCCGCCGCTGGACCGCCAGATCGAGCGGGGTCTTCACGGTCAGCACGCGCTCGCTGCCGAGCTTGCCGGCGGCGGCGAGTTCCTTGACCTGGTTGAAGGCCCAGTCGAGGTAGAAGTCGGGCGTGGATTCCTTGCTGCGGTTGACCGCCACCGCGGGGTTGCGCCGCGCGGTCTGGATCTGGCCCTCCGTGAGGAAGCCGGCCTCGACCATGTTCTGCAGCACCTCGTTGGCGCGGGCGCGCGCCGCCGGCAGGTTGATGTGCGGGGCGTACTTGGTCGGCGCCTTGAAGAGGCCGGCGAGCATCGCGGCCTCCGCCAGCGTGAGGTCCTTCACGGACTTGCCGAAATAGAAATCGGCCGCGGCCGCCGCGCCGTGGTTGCCGCCGCCCATATAGGCGCGGTCGAGGTAGAGCTTGAGGATCTCGTCCTTGGTGAGGTGGAACTCCAGCCAGAAGGCTAGGAACGCTTCCTTGATCTTGCGCTCGATCGAGCGCTCGTTGGTCAGAAACAGGTTCTTGGCGAGCTGCTGGGTGATCGAGGAGCCGCCCTGCACGACGCCGCCGCCGCGCGCATTGGTCACGAGCGCACGGAACGTGCCGATCGGGTCGATGCCCCAATGCTCGTAGAAGCGCCGGTCTTCCGTGGCGAGGGCGGCCTTCACGAGATGGTCGGGGAACTCCTCGAGCTTGTAGGAATCGTCGTGGCGGATTCCGCGTCGGCCGATCTCCTGGCCGTGGCGGTCGAGGAAGGTGACGGCAAGTTCCTGGGTCTTGAGCCAGTCGTCGCTGGTCTCGCGAAACGCTGGGATCGCGAGCCCGACCATTACGATGCCGCCGGCGACGCCCAGGGTCGCGGCTTCGCTCGTCAGGTCGAGCACCGCGCGGGTGGCGCCGCGCACGCGCAGACGGTTCACGGCGCGGGAGTAGCTCTCCCACGAATCGCTCAGGCCCCGCCCGCCCTCGAAGAGGGTGGAATTGACCCATGCGTCGAAGCCGAGAGCCGCACGCTTGATGCGGGTCCAGAAGGTGAGGGGCGGATCCTGACGCACGGCTGTCCTTGACGTGTCGAGCACGCCGGGAGGAACGGCGGCGCGCGGAGGGGCTATTCTAGCAGTGTTCCGGGGGGCAGACGAGCGGCACCTTCCCCCAGGCGCCCGCCGTGACCCATGGCCCGACAACTCTCGAATCGGCTTGGCGGTTCACGGACTTACCTTGGGGAAGGGCGAGGATCTCAGCCCCTGTCGCCATATGGTCACGCCTCGGCGTGCGCGGGAGGGTCCCTGCGGCCGATTCGCTCACGGCAGGCTGCGGCGACCCTCAATCCGCCGCAAAGCGGGGTTTGAAGGCGCCCGATCCCGAAACTGCCCGTTTGGCCTGCGCCGCTCTCCGGAGCGGCCCGAGACGCGCCCGTGACCCGCTCCCGCTCCAAGGCGCCGCTGCAGCGCCTCGTCCACCAAGCCGCGACGGCCTCGCCGGCGGAAGCCGAGCCGCTGCCGTTCTGGCGTGCCAAGAGCCTCGAGGCAATGAGCCCGGCGGAGTGGGAGAGCCTGTGCGACGGCTGCGCCCGCTGCTGCCTCGTCAAGCTCGAGGACGAGGACACCGAGGAGATCCTCTACACCGACGTGGGCTGCACGCTTCTGGACGATTCCGGCTGCCGCTGCCGCGACTATGCCAACCGGCAGGCCAAGGTGCCGGATTGCGTGCGTCTCACTCCACAGGCGGTGCGGACCCTGACCTGGCTGCCCCCGACCTGCGCCTATCGCCGGCTCGCGGAGGGTCGCGATCTCGCCTGGTGGCATCCGCTGGTCTCGGGCGACGCGAGCACGGTCCACACGGCCGGGGTCTCGGTCCGCGACCGGGTCGCCGGCCCGGAGGAGGGTTTCACGGTGCGCGAGCTCCTGAACCGCATCGTCGATTGGCCCGACGAGGAGCCGGAGGAACGCTGATCCGGGCGGGGAATCTGACCTGGGCGCGAAGCCAGCCTAGACTACGATCCCGGCTCCGCCGCCTCGGCGGCTTTGGCGGCCTGCGCCTCCTTTTCGCCCGGGACCGGTGTCGGCTGCCCCAAGGTCTCGCGAACGTAGAGCTTCTTGACGAGCACGTAGACCACGACCGCGAGCGGGAAGCCGAAGATCAGCCCGAGGGTGCCGAACAGCACGCCGCCCGCGAGGATCGCGAAGAGGGCCAGTGCCGGCGGAATCGCGACCATGTGCTTTTCCGCGATCGGCATGATGATGTTGCCCTCGATCTGCTGGATCACCACGAAGGCCAGGATCGTCCAGATGACCGCGTTGCCCTCCAGCGTGAACGAGAGAAGCACCGCCGGGAGCGCGCCGATGATCGGCCCCACGAACGGGACGAAGTCGCACAGGGCTGCGATGAAGCCGAGCCCGAGCGGGGAGGGCAGGCCGATGAGCCATGCCGCCGCGGTGGTCAGGATGCCGACGCCGGTCATGGATATGAGCTGCGCGGTCAGCCACAGCTTCAGGGCCTGACCGGCGGAGTCGAGCGATTCCTCCACGCGCTCGTGCTGACCTTTCGGGAACAGCTTGACGAGGCCGCGCCGGTAGAGGGCGGGGCTTGCGGCGATGTAGATGCCCGCGATCACCACCAGGATGGCATCGGCCAGCCCGTTGAGGATCCGCCCGCCGATCCCCGCGACGCGCGACGCCATCGAGCCACCCGAGTCCATCCCGAAGATTTGGGGCAGCTGGTCCGAGACCGGGCCGATACCGAGGTCGCGGCTGAACGAGTCGAGCGCGAGCGGCAGCCGCTCCGCCACATTGGAGAGCTGGCCGCGCATCTGCGCCCCGAACAGCACGAGGATTCCCCCGAGCATCACGATGACCACGAGCGTCGCGACAGCGAGCGACCAGCGGCTCGGGACGCGCACATAGCGCTCCAGCACCTCCGCGAAGGCGTGCAGGATGACGGCCACCAGGACGGCACCGAAGACCAGGAGGAGGACGTCGATGAGCCGCCAGAAGACCCAGCCGAGGGCGAGCAGCCCGAGGACGATCAGCACGCGGCGGACGAAATCGGCATCCGGCGAGGTCTGCCAGCGCCAGCGATGCGTTCCGTCGTCCATCCGCCTCTCCTGTGCGGCCAAGCTGTCAGGGCGGCAACGGACGGAGCCGGCACGCGGTTCCGAGAGGGCCGTGGAGGCGGCCTCCACACCCCTCCCGGCCGGCGCGGTCAGCGCAGGATTCGAATCCGAGCGCTCCCGCTACCTTCGAGTTCCCGAAGCCCGGCGCCGCGCTCGTAGCCGGGCAGGGCGCGGATCTGATCGTCGGTGAGGCCGTCGGCGATCAGCCGGTCGCCGCGAAGGGCCACATGCTCGACCGGAACTGCGACCCGCTTCTCGCCGAGGCCCAGGAAGCCGCCGTGGCTGACGACCAGGAGGGTGCGTCCACCCCCATCCGAGACGACGGCTTCGACCTCGCCGAGCTTCTCCTCGCGCGCATTGTAGAGGGTCATGTCCGCGAGCCTTGACGCGGTGAGCGCCTGGAAATCCCCGGCGGGCAGCGCGCCCGTCGTCTGCGGCCCGGGCGCGGCGCCCTGCACGCTTCGATCGGCGGCGTTGCCTGAAGGCGTGTGGGTGCCGTAGCCGGTCTGCGGATTGTTGAGCTGGGCCTGGGCCCGCTGCGAGTCGGTCACGGGCGCGGGACCGGCGCCCGGGGTTGTGGCCGCCGCCGCTCCCGGAGCGGCCTGAGCGGCTTGGTCGCCTCCGACGGGCTCGAAGCGGATCTGCGGCTGGCCTTCGGCCTGCCGGTACACGATCTGGGGCTCGCCGGTGCGCTCGATCCGGACGTTCGGCTCCTGCCGCTCGACCTTCACGTTTGCTTCGGGGCCTGCGGGGCGCACCTGGACCTGCGGCTGCGGGATCGTGACCTGCACCTCCGGCCGGGCCACGGCGACGTTCACGTCGGGCTCCGGCATGCGCACGATGATCTCGGGCTGGGGCTGCTGCACCGTGATCACCGGCGGCGGGATCCGCACGATGATCTCCGGCTTCGCCTGGCGGACGGTGACGCTCGGCTGCTGCTGCTGGACCACGACCTGAGGCGCCGGCAGCGCGCCTCCCGGTGCGGTCGAGGCGGCAGGCGACAGGGGAGGGCCCGCAGGAGAGGTCGAGGGCGTGCCGGCGAGAGGCTGCGGCGGCGATCCGCCGGAGGCCTGCGTGAGCCGGTCCAGAGCGGATCGGCAGGCGTCGGCGTCGCTGTTGGCCTTCCACTCGCGCGCCCGCTCGACGGTGACGCCGGCGGTCGGCCGGTTGGGATCCAGGAAGGCGAGGAGACGGTCGCACTCGGCGATCGCGGCCTTCGCCTGCGCCTGGCCTTCGGGCACAAGGGCCGTCGTCGCCGAAGACTGCGTCTGGCCTTCGGGCACCGGGGCGGTCGTCGAGGATTGCGACTGCGCGAAGGCGGCGGCCGCGAGCGCGGTCGAGCCCAGGAGCACGGCAAGGATCGTGGTCCGCATCGGGGATCTCCGTGGGGGTCGAGGGGCAGGGGAGTCGCCAAAGACAATCGGAGCCGTTCCCGATGGTTCCTGCGCCACGCCCGCACTCGCCCTCTCCCGGCCGGGCTCGGCTGTCCCGAGGAACGCCGCCTGGCCCCCGTTGTGTCCTCGAGGAGGCCTCCCGATGGCATCGAGCGCCCTGTGCTTCGTTCTCGGCGTGATCGCACCGCTCGCTACGGTGGCTTGGCTGATCACGTCCGCCTGAGGCCCGGTTCCGCCCCGTACCGGGCTCTGCCGTCCGCACCGGATCGGTCGCTCAGGCGTTCGGCCGCGGCAGGTCCTTGACGAGGCGCTGGCGCAGCGAGAGCGGGAGATCGACCCCCATCAGGCGCCAGGTCGTTCCCTTGAGCCGCAGGTAGAGGCGGAACCGCTCCTCCTGCGGCCGGTCCACCGGCAGCGAGATGTAGATCTTGCGGAAGCCGCGCGTCTCGGCACCGGCGAAGAGGCGGCCCGCCTGCCTGACCGAAACCCAGTCCATCGCGAGGCCCCCGGAGGCGTCGTCCGCGGGTTTCAGCCCGGCCACGGCCTCCGGCCAGCCGTCCTCGAACAGGTCGAGCAGGGCCTGCGGCGTCGCGAGCCGCGCGACGATCGGGTCGGCGAGCGATGCGCCGGCGCTGGCGGCGAGCCGCCGCCGCGCCGGGTCGAGTTCCTGCCCGGAGCCGCTCTTCAGGTACGCGTCGATGACCTGCTGGACGAGCGACCCCCGCAGCGCCACGAAGTTCACGCGCCCCTCGATCGCCGCCACGTCGCGGGTCTCGACCGCTCTTGCGAGGCTGTAGACCGCAAGGAAGGGCGAGGCCAGGAACAGGAGCCAGCCCAGGAGGAGCAGGATGCCGAATCGGAACGCCCACCGCATGCGATCCTGTCTAGCGGCAGGACGCCGGCCCTGTCAGGGGCTTCCCGCGGGCCATTCGACGCTGGGCCTTGCCGTCAGCTATAGGCCGGACAGGAGTGCGCGAGGCTGGTGCGGCAGCAGGCATGGTCCGTCCGACCCCGCCACAAAAAAGGCGGCCCGAAGGCCGCCTTTTCTCGCCGATGAGCGACGATCCTAGTTGCCGCGGGCGCGGGCGCGGATCATGAAGCTGTCGTAGGAGTACTCGGCCACCTGCCACCAGAGGTACTCTTCGCCGCGGAAGGCGCGGATCGAATCCAGGATCTTCTTGAAGTCCGGGTTCTTGGCCGAGACCTCGTCGTAGACCTCGTTGGTGGCCTTGTAGAAGGCCTCGAGCACGTCCTGCGGGAACGGACGCAACTGCGCGCCGGCGCCGACGAGGCGGCGAAGCGCCGCCGGGTTGCGGGCGTCGTACTTGGCGAGCATGTCGACGTTCGCGGCCATGGCGGCCGAGCGCGCGACGGCCTGGTAATGCTTCGGCAGCTCGTTCCACTTCGCCTGGTTGAAGAAGAAGTGCAGCATCGCGCCGCCTTCCCAGAAGCCTGGGTAGTAGTAGAACGGCGCGACTTTCTGGAAGCCGAGCTTCTCGTCGTCGTAGGGGCCGACCCACTCGGCCGAGTCGATGGTGCCGCGCTCGAGCGCCGGGTAGATGTCGCCGCCCGCGACCTGCTGCGGCACGACGCCGAGCTTCGCCATGATCTGCCCGGCGATGCCGGCGATGCGCATCTTCAGGCCCTGCAAGTCGGCGACGGTCTTGATCTCCTTGCGGAACCAGCCGCCCATCTGCGTGCCGGTGTTGCCGCCGGGAAGCGCGTAGACGTTCTGCTTGGCGAAGAACTCGTTGGCGAGATCGATGCCGCCGCCGTGGTACACCCAGGCGTTCTGCTGGCGGGCGTTCAGGCCGAAGGGAGCGGCCGTGATGAGCGCGAAGGTCGGGTCCTTGCCGACATAGTAATAAGACGCCGAGTGGCCCATCTCGACGGTGCCGGAGCTAATCGCGTCGAAGGCCTGGAAGGTGCCGACGATCTCGCCGGCCGCGAAGGGCTGCACCTGGAACTTACCGTCCGTGCCCTCGGAGACGAGGCGGGCGAAGAGTTCGGCCGCGCCGTAGATCGTGTCGAGCGACTTCGGGAAGCCGGATTGCAGGCGCCATTTGACGTCCGGCATCGACTGCGCGATGGCCGGAGCCGCGAGCGTGCTCGCGGCCGCGCCGGCGGTCGCGACCTGCAGGAATTGACGACGTTTCATGGAATTCCCTCCCAGGAAGGCTTGTGACAGGCGGGGATCGAAAGTCGGGAACGGGACCTGGGCGACCGCCCGGGTCGGTCCACTGGGGTCCGGCCCATAATGCCAACCCTGCGGAAGCACAACCCGCCGGGGAGATGCTCTTCCTCCGATGCATGGCAGGCCCGCACCGGCGGCTCTGGCCAAGCTTACGTCGGGGAAGCATGATGGGTTCATCAGGAGGTGACCTCCCACTCATCCCGCCTCCTGTGACCCTTGCCCCCACAAGGTCTCAATCCCTGCCGGCTTTCGCCGGCGGGGATTGTTTTTATATGGCAAGGACTTAAGCCGTCTCTGCCGGGCCCGAGCCGGCGCTCAGGAGCGCGACTGGCGGGGGTGCGGGATCCGTGCCGCGCGTCCGGATGGGGACAGGCTCATCGGCGCAGCCGGGTGCGGAGCGGGCCATGAATTCTCACGGATCCGTGATCGTCACCGATGCGGCGGCCATGACAAAAGGGTGCGGGTAGGGCGATGGCGTGGATCTTTCTCGGGATCGCGGGTCTGTTCGAGATCGGGTGGGCCGTAGGGCTCAAATATACGCAGGGCTTCACGCGCCTCGTACCCTCGGCGCTCACCGTGATCAGCATGGCGGTGAGCCTGGGCCTCCTCGGCCTGTCCCTGAAAACCCTGCCGCTCGGCACGGCGTATGCGGTCTGGACCGGGATCGGCACCGTCGGCACGGCGCTTGTCGGCATCTGGCTCCTCGGCGAATCTGCCTCGCCGGTGCGCCTGGCCTGCATCGGCCTCATCGTGGCGGGGCTCCTCGGCTTGAAGCTCGTCAGCCCGGAATAGCCGGTGCCCGCACCGCACGGCGACGGCCTTGCCGCAGGCACGATCAGCCGAGCGGGACCACGATTGTGCAGACCACCCCGCCGGGATCGTAGGCGATCACGACGTCGCCGCCGAGCTCGCGCGCGATGCCCTGCTCCAGGAGGCGCGAGCCGAAGCCGCGGCGGGTGGGCGGCCGAACCGGCGGCCCGCCTCGCTCCTCCCAGCGCAGATCGAGCCTGTCGCCGTCCGCGTCCGTGTGCGTCCGCCAGACGACCCGCACGCGCCCGGCGGCCTGCGAGAGGGCGCCGTACTTGACTGCATTCGTGCACAACTCGTGCAGCGCCATGGAGAGGCTGAGCGCCACGCGAGGCGGGATGCGAAGGTCGCTGCCGAGGAGCAGGACGGGATCGGCGCCCGCTGCGGCGCGGTAGGGCGCGACGGCGCCCTCCACGATCTCGGCGAGGCCCGCGCCCTCCCAGTTCTCGCGCGTCAGCACGTCGTGCGCACGGGCGAGCGCGAAGATCCGCGCCTCGAAGGCCGCACGCGCATAGGCCGCCGCGCCCGGGTCCTGGGCCGTGACGATCTCGCGGAAGCTCTGCGCCGCGATCGACTGCACGGTCGCGAGGGTGTTCTTCACCCGGTGGTTCAGCTCGTTGATGAGGAGCCGCTGATGCTCCTCGGCCTGGCGGCGCTCCGTCACGTCCGCGAAGCTCACGAGCGCGAAGGTCTCGTCCGTGGAGAGCCCCTCGACGACCGAAGATGTGAAGGACAGGTTCACGATCCGTCCGTCCCCGCGCCGGTAGAGCAATTCCTCCTGCTCGATGCGCTCGCCGCGCAGGAGCGTGCGCGTGATCGGATACTCCTCGGCGCGGTAGGGCGTCCCGTCCGGATGGACGGCGCCGTAGCGGCCATACTCCTTGGCGGGCGCGTCCGGTTCGAGGCCGTGGCCGAGGATCTCCACGGAGGTCGCGTTGTGGAACACCACTTCGCCGGTCGGGATGCGCGCGAGCGCGACTCCGACCGGGATCTGGTCGAGGAGCGTCCGCAGGCGCTCCTCGGAGCGGCGGACCGCTTCGTCGGCGCGCTTGCGCTCGGTGACGTCGACCTGCAGCCCGTCCCAGACGAGCCAGCCGTCGCCCGCCTCCCGCGGCGCCGAGATGATCCGGAACCACCGCACCACGCCCGTCACGGCATGATGCATGGCCACTTCCACATCCATCGGCTTGCGGCCGCGGATCGCCTCCTCCTCGGCGGCGATCAGAACCGGGGCCGACTCCGGCTCGAACAGGCCGTAGAGCACGGCCGGGTCGGCGAGCGCGGCCTCGGGGGAGACGCCGTTCAGGCTTTCGCAGCTTCGCGAGAGGTAGAGGAAGCGACGCTCCGGGCCGGCCGTACGGGTGAGGACCTGAAACACCATTCCGACGGGCAGGTTGTCGGCGAGTGCGGAAAGACGGGCCTCGCTCTCCCGCAGCGCCACCTCGGCGCGCTTGCGCTCGGTGATGTCCTGCAGCGTGCCGACGTAGCGCACGGCCCGCTCCTCGCCGTCTTCGCGGGCGAACACCGCCTCGCCATGGGCAAGGACCCAGCGCACGGAACCGTCCGGGCGGACGACGCGGTATTCGTAAGGCACCTTCTCCCGGATGGCCGGATCGAGCGCCCGGCGCGCCATCGCGGCGGTGCGGGGCAGATCCTCGGGATGGGTGGCGGCGCGCACCGCCTCGTAGGTGAGCGGACCCTCCGGCGGGAGGCCGTAGATCGCCCGCGCCCGGTCGGAATAGATCATCGTCCCGGTGGCGATCTGCCAGTCCCAGATCCCGAGTTCGGCCGCCGTGGTGGCGAGCGCGAGCCGCGCCTCGCTCTCGCGCAGCGCCTCCTCGGTCGCCCGGCGCTCGGTGACGTCGAGAAGCACGCCGACGACGCTCGACAGGGTACGGTCGGGCGCGAACAGGATCTCGGCGCGCAACAGCATCCAGCGCACGGCACCGTCGCGGCGGCGGTAGCGGTACTCGACCTGGAAGAAGCGCTCGCCGCGCGCCAGCGCCTCCTGGCCGGCGGCCTGCACGCGCTGCTGCTCGCCGGGAAGATAGCCGGCCCGCAACTCGTCGAGCGTCGGCGCGGCCTCGCGCGGGAACCCGAGGATCTCGTTCAGCTCGGGCGAAGGCTTGAGCACGCCGGAGACGGCGTCGAACTCCCACACGGCCAGACGGCCGGCTTCGACCGCCAGCTTCAGGCGGGTCTCGCTCTCGCGCAGGGCGCGCTCGGCTTCGGCGCGCTGCGTCCAGTCCCGGAAGCTCACCCCGATGCCGTCCCCGAAGGGGAAGACGCGCACCTCCAGATAGCGGCCGGGAAACGCGACGGACTCGCTCGAAAAGCTCTCCGGCCGGCGGCTGTCCATCACGCGTCGGAACAGGTCGAGCATGGGCGTGCTCGCGGACCAGGGGAAGAGGTCCCAGATTACGCGGCCGAGCATCTCCGAACGCGGACGCCCGTAATAGGATTCCGCGGCATGGTTCATCGCGCTGTAACGCCACTCGCGGTCGAGGGCGTAGAAGATCTCGCCGATCCCTTCGAGGAGTTCGGTCAGGCGGCTGTCCGCCGGGCCGGTCGGGGTCGGCGGATCGGCAGGCGTGCTCGCGGTCTGGATCGTGCCGGCGGCAGTCCCGGAATGGGGCATCGCGGCTTGCTGCGGCGCCGCTGCGGGTTCGGCCGCCATCCGGGCGAGCGCGGCGAGCACCACGTCCTCTGCGTTCGCGAAGGCGCCGGATGCGGTCGCGCCCTCGATGAGGCGGAAGATTTCGGGTGTCAGCGTAAGCGTCAGGCTCGGCCGCAGCACGTGCATGCCGCAGCGTAGTGACGGCTCCGCACCGTGGCAATGGCTCGCGGCCGCGCCCGCAATGCGCCGTCCCGCCGAAGCGGGCGGATCGGCCGGGCTGCGCTCGGCGCCTGTCCGCGATACGGCCCCTGCGAACGGGAGAGCGTGCTAGTTGAACGCCTCGGTCGCGCAGACCAGCGCGAAGAGAGCCAGCACGATTCCCAGTTCGGTCAGGGCCGAAAGGACGGTCCAGAGACCGACGTCATTGACCAGAAACGAAAGAACGGCGAGCGCGAGCGAAACGATGACAGCCCACACCATGGGCGCCTCCCCGACGGACTCATGCATTCACCCGCAAGACAACACGGTTGCGCTTGAGCGGTTCCACGCCTCCACAGGAAAATGTCGAGGCTGCAATCCGGATACGCCCTGCCGATGACGCTGCGATGACGGCGGACCCTATACGCCTGCGCCGCCTGCGTCGCCCCGTCGGCGGTGCAGACCTGATATGCCGCGCCATGGGCACAGTCAGGAAGAGCGGAGCGCCGGGGCGCCGTCCGCGTCGCGCAAGCGTGGCGCAAACGGGATAGCGGCAACCTCCTGGCTCTCGACCGGTCCGGGCGGACCATTTCGGACCAAAACGGGGTCACACCGGACCTCCGCTTGCGCGGCCGAAATTTCCCGCCTGGCGGGAATCCGAGCTTGACAGCGCGCCGCTCTTAGAGTACAAAACAGGAACGCTCACGAAGTGTAGCCGAGAGGCGCCGGCAGCCCGATGGGGCGCCAGGGCTTTCGCTTCCGGACCTTCCGCGAAGATTTCCTCCACCGCCTCCGGCCCTTTGCCTGGGGCGGATTTTTATTGCCGTGCGGAGCGTCTTCCGCCTACCGGCCCGCCGAACGTGAAGCACCGTCGCGATCGAGGCCGCTCCGGTCGCGACCGCGCGGAGCCGCCCGTCCCGGGCGCTTCGCGAGACGCGGCATCGACCGCCGGGATCGCGCACAGTGGTGCCCAGCCGTCCCAGGCGTTTCGCAATGCGGTATCGTCCGCCGGCGCGCAGGCGCCCGGCCGAACGGAATCCATCCCGAGGAGGCGTCGATGTCGGTGGCACGCTGGAATGCGGCCAATCTCGCCGATGCGCGGCGGCTCTGCACCACCACGCGCCTGTCCTTTGCCGAAATCAGCCTGCGCACCGGCGTGGCGCGTTCGACGATCATCCGGCATGCCCGGCGGCACGGCTGGCGCCGCGGCGCTTCCGAGCCCGCCGCACCCGGGCCGGGACCCGCCTTCCGCGCCAACGCCGCGGCGCGGCGCCTCGACATCCTGGCGCGGGCGCTCGCCCTGGCCGAGCGCCACATCGCCGAGGCCGAGGCCCTGCGGGCGACCCCGTCCGCCGACATCGCGGCGCGGGAACGCGAGGCCAAGTTCATCGCGACGCTGGTCACCCTGGTGCAGCGCCACCAGCAGGCCGAGGACGCGATCCTCGCCGCCGCCGAGGACGAAGCTTCCGCGGACGCCCGCCGCGGCCGCGCCGGGGAGGGAGACCTGACGAGCGATGATGCCGCCCATCCCGCCGCCCGAAGCCTCGATGCGGTCTATCGCGACTTTGCGCGGCATCTGGCGGCGCTCCTCGACGGCGACGCCGGAGCCGCCGCCGGGCCGGGCCGAGGCGACGGAGGCCCTGCGCTCCCCGAGGGCGATGCCCGGGCAGCCGCCGGACTGGGCCCATGAGACGAGGGCGCAGTCCAGGATCGACTGGCTCCTCCAGGCCCGTGACGACCAGCTCGCGCCCGAGGCCGGCCCGCCGGACTGGACGATCTGGCTCATCCTCGGCGGACGCGGCGCGGGCAAGACCCGCGCGGGCGCCGAATGGATCAAGGGCATGGCGCACGGCGCGCCCTGGTTCACCCTGGCGCCGGCGCGGCGCATCGCGATCGTCGGCGAGACCTTCGCGGACGCGCGCCACGTGATGATCGAGGGGCCCTCGGGCCTGCTCGCGGTCCACGAGCCCCGCGACCGTCCGGCCTGGTCTCCGTCGCGGCGGCGCCTCGAATGGGCGAACGGCGCGATCGCGCAGGTGTTCTCGGCCGAGGATCCGGACTCGCTGCGCGGGCCGCAATTCGACGCCGCCTGGGCCGACGAGATCGCCAAGTGGCGCTACGTCGACGAGGCCTGGGACATGCTGCAATTCGGCCTGCGCCTCGGTGCGCGTCCGCGCGAGATCGTGACCACGACGCCGCGGCCGATCCCGCTGCTCAAGCGGCTCCTCGCCGACCCGCGGGCGGCGGTGAGCCGCTCGCGCACGCAGGACAACGCCGCGAACCTCGCACCGGCCTTCCTCCAGCAGGTGGTCGGGCGCTATGCCGGAACGCGGCTCGGCCGCCAGGAGCTCGACGGCGAGCTCATCGAGGACCGCGCCGACGCGCTCTGGACCCGCGACCGCATCGAGGCGGCACGGATCGCCGCCGCGCCGGCGCTCGCGCGGATCGTGGTGTCGGTCGATCCGCCGGCCTCGTCCTCGCGGCGGGCGGATGCATGCGGGATCGTGGCGGCGGGGATCGATTCCGCCGGCACCGGCTACGTGCTCGCCGACGAGACCGCCTCGGAGCTGAAGCCGCCCGACTGGGCCGCGAAGGCGGTGGCGCTCTACCGCCGCCTCGAGGCCGACGCGCTCGTGGTCGAGACCAACCAGGGCGGCGAGATGGCCGCGGCCGTGATCCGCGAGGTCGATCCCGGCGTGCCCGTGACGGCGCGGCGCGCGACGCGCGGAAAATACCTGCGCGCCGAGCCGGTCTCGGTTCTCTACGCACAGGGCCGCGTGCGGCATGTGGGCGCCTTTCCCGCGCTCGAGGACGAGCTTTGCGACTTCGGTCCGGGCGGCCTGAGCACCGGCCGCTCCCCCGATCGCCTCGACGCCCTCGTCTGGGCGCTGACCGAGCTGATGCTGCAGGAGAGATCGCGACCGCGCGTGAGGGGGGTCTGAGGAGACCCTCCGTGTCATCCCCGGCCGGAGCCCTCACGCCGAGGCACCCTCGGTGTCATCCCCGGCCGGAGCCCGTCAGGGCGCAGGGGAAGGGCACGGTGTCATCCCCGGCCGGAAGCGGCGTGTGCCGCTGGAGGGGAAGGGGATCCAGCACGATGAAGCTGCTGCGAAGCGGCTCCTTCTGTGGACTCCATAAGGCGCTGCTTCGCAGCAAGTTGCTGCGCTGGATCCCCTTCCCCTGCGCGCTCTCGCGCTCCGGCCGGGGATGACACGGAGGGCGGCCCTGACGCCCGAACGCTACCGCCGATCCACCGAGAAGCGGCCCGCGCCCGCACCCGCGAGGACGAGCAGGCCGCCGATCATCGCGAGGTTCTTCAGCGCGTGGATCTGCTGCTCGCCACGCGCGGCGCCCTGCAGGTTCCAGAAGTCGTGGAACAGCGCGGTCGCGATCGCCGTGAACGCCACGAGGCCGAGCGCCGCGAGGCGCGCCTTGAAGCCGAGGACGATCGCGGCTCCGAGCACCACCTCGCCGACCCCGGCGAGCACCGCCAGCACCATCGGGACGGGCAGGCCCTTCGAGCCGATATAGGCCGCCGTTCCTGCGAGCCCGACGAGCTTGCCGTAGCCGGAGACGAGGAAGATCGCGGCGAGCGCGAGGCGGCCGAGGGCGAGGGCGGCATTCGACATGAGGTGTTCCGAGAGTTTCCAGGTTGCGGGACGGCCCGGCCTTTGGCGCAACCGCGCCGGCGCGTCAATGGAGCCGCCGCAACGCCGGATTTGCCCGCGTGCAGACGGGCCGGAGTGAACGCATGGCACATCCCTTCACCCGCTGGTTCGGTCGAACCCCGGCGCCGCCGGAGGCCCGGGCTCATCCGCCCGCCCGCTGGTTCGGTCGAACCCCGGTCCCACCCGAGGCCAAGGCCTCGCGCGCGCAGGCCGCGGTGACGCTCTCCTTCGTCGGCCGTCCCGTGTGGACGCCGCGGGATTACGGCGCGCTCGCCCGCGAGGGCTTCCAGAAGAACGCGGTCGTGCACCGCTGCGTCCGCCTCGTCGCGGAAGCCGCGGCCTCGCTGCCGCTGACGCTGCTCGACCGGGGGAGGGTGGTGCCGGAGCATCCGCTGCTCGCGCTCCTGGCGCGGCCCAACCCGCGGGAAGGCGGCACCCGCTTCCTCGAGAGCCTCTACGGGCACCTGATGGTAGCGGGCAACGCCTATGTGGAGGGCGTCGCGGTCGACGGCGTCCCGCGCGAACTCTACGCGCTGCGGCCCGACCGGATGCGCGTGGTGCCCGGCCCGGACGGCTGGCCCGCGGCCTACGATTACACGGTCGGCGCCGAGACCGTGCGCTTCGCGGCGCGCGGCGACGGGCCGCCGCCGATCCTGCACCTCACCCTGTTTCATCCGGCCGACGACCATTACGGGCTCTCGCCCATGGAGGCGGCCGCCACCGCGCTCGACATTCACAACGCTGCGGGTGCCTGGAACAAGGCGCTGCTCGACAACGCCGCGCGCCCCTCCGGCGCGCTCGTGGTCGGCGCCGCGACGCTGACCGACGCGCAGTTCGACCGGCTCAAGGAGGAGCTGGAGGCGAGCTACCAGGGCGCGCTCAACGCCGGCCGTCCGCTGCTGCTGGAGGGCGGGATCGACCGGAAGCCGCTGTCGCTGTCGCCGCGCGACATGGACTTCGTCGAGGCCAAGGCCGCGGCGGCGCGCGAGATCGCGCTCGCCTTCGGGGTGCCGCCGCTGCTGCTCGGGCTCCCCGGTGACAACACCCACGCGAACTACGCCGAGGCCAACCGCGCCTTCTACCGGCAGACCGTCATCCCGCTCGCCCGCCGCACCGCCGACGCGCTCGCGGCCTGGCTCGGCTCCGCCTTCGGCGAGGGCCTGACGCTCGAGCCCGACCTAGACGCCGTCGAGGCCCTCGCCGACGAGCGCGAATCCCTCTGGCGCCGCGTCTCGGCGGCCGCGTTCCTCACCGACGACGAGAAGCGCGAAGCCGTCGGCTACGGGCGCAGGAGCAACGCCCTCTCTCCGCCCTAAGCCCCCTCTCTCCGCGCGCACTTCCCCCTCTCCCCGCGAGCGGGGAGAGGGCTGGGGTGAGGGGCGGGTCGGTGAGGCGAGCCGTGTCCGGTGCTCCCCTCCCCCTTGCGGGGTGGGGCCGGGGGTGGGGGTCGGTGCAGGATGAGACGCTCAGGTGCCTCCTGGACCAACCCCCACCCGGCCTGCTCCGCAGTCCACCCTCCCCGCAAGGGGGAGGGTAGGAACCTGGAACCATCACGCTCCACCGACCCGCCCCTCACCCCGACCCTCTCCCCGTGAACGGGGAGAGGGGGAAGTGCGCGCCGGAGCCCACGGAGACGCCATGCAACCCTTCGACGCCATTGCCGAGGCCGTCGTGAGCCGCGGGGACCTCGCGCATGTGGCGCTGTTCGCGTGGGCGAGCGCGGCGTCGCTGCTGCTCGCCGCGGTGCTGCGCGAACTCGCCAGCGCCAACCGGCGCTTCGACGACTTCGTGCGCGAGCTCGCCCACTTCAACCGCCGCCACTCGGGAGATGGGTGAACGGAGGATCCGTTCAGCCGCCTTGATATCGGCGCCGGATGCACGGCGCCTCTCCGACCGGCCCCTCACCCCAACCCTCTCCCCGCAGGCGGGGAGAGGGAGATGAACCCCTTCCACCGTCCGACCGCCACTCCGGGGATGTCCGCATGAAGCGCTCCGCCAGCCATCCGCCCGCGCGCCCGCCGCGACCGGGTGCCCCTTCCACGCCGCGGGCCCAGGCCGCGAACGTATTCCGCGACTTCGTGCGTCACCTGGAACGGATCGATCCGAGAGCGCCCCAGGCCGCACGGGAGGGCTCCCGATGAAGCGCGTCCCCCGCCGCGAGGTGAAGCTCCTCGCGGAGCCCCTTCAGACCGTGGAAGCCGACGGCGTGTTCGAGGGTTATGCCAGCCTGTTCGGCGTCGCCGATCTCGGCCGCGACGTGGTGATGCCGGGCGCCTTCGCGCAGACCTTGCGCCGCCGCGGCGCCGCCGGCATCCGCATGCTCTGGCAGCACGATCCGGCCGAGCCCATCGGGCGCTGGCTCGCGCTCGCCGAGGACGCGAGAGGCCTGCGCGTGCGCGGCAGGCTCAACCTCGCGGTCGAGCGGGCGCGCGAGGTCCATGCGCTGCTGCGCGAGGGCGCGGTCGACGGGCTGTCGATCGGCTTCCGCGTCCTGCGGGCGCGGCCCGACCGCGCCGCCGGCCTGCGCCGCCTCGAGGCGCTCGACCTCTGGGAGGTCTCGGTCGTGACTTTCCCGATGCTGCCGGGCGCCCGCGTCGGCGCGGTGAAGCGGGAGGAGCCGGCCGCGCCCGCCCTCGCGCTCGCCGGACTCATCCGGCGCGAGGCGGGCCGCCTGTTCGGCCGGCCGCACCCGTAACACGCGGACCTTCCCGCCCAATCCCCCTGTTCTGCAAGCGAGGACCTTCATGACCCAAGCTCTCGAGTTCAAGTCCGCGGCCGACGCGATGCCGGCGCCTCCGGCGGAGATCGCCCGCGCTCCGGTGGTCAAGGCCGCACCCGACACGGTCCCGGCCGCGTTCGGGGATTTCGCCCGCGCCCCTGTGGTCAAAGCGGCCTCCGATACGGTCTCGGCGGCGTTCGAGGACTTCGCCCGCGCCCCCACGGTCAAAGCGGTGCCCGACACCGTCTCGGCCGCGTTCGAGGACTTCGCCCGCGCCTTCGAGGCCTTCAAGGAGACCAACGACGAGCGGCTCGGGCAGATCGAGACCCGGCTCTCCGCCGACGGGCTCACCGAGGAGAAGCTCACCCGCATCGACCACGCGCTCGACGACGCCAAGCGCCGGCTCGACCGGCTGGCCCTCGACCGCTCCCGGCCGCGCCTGAGCGGCGACGTCCCGGGCGACGCCGCGCTCGTCGAGCACAAGGCGGCCTTCCGGTCCTACATGCGCACCGGCGAGGCCGCGGGCCTCAAGCGGCTCGAGGAGAAGGCGCTCTCGGCCGGGTCCGGCCCGGACGGCGGCTATCTGGTCCCTGAGACCGTCGAGCGCGAGGTGCTGCGGCGCCTGGCGCTGGTGTCGCCGATCCGCGCCATCGCCTCGGTGCGGGTGATCTCGGGCGGGCTCTACAAGCGCGCCTTCTCGACCGCCGGCGCGGCCTCGGGCTGGGTCGGCGAGACCGCGGCGCGGCCGCAGACCGCCGGCCCGACGCTCGCGGAGCTGAGCTTCCCGGCCATGGAGCTCTACGCCATGCCGGCGGCGACGCAGACGCTCCTCGACGACGCGGTGGTCGACGTGGACGCGTGGATCGCCGAGGAGGTCGAGACCGCGTTCGCGGAGCAGGAGGGCGCGGCCTTCGTGAACGGCGACGGCGTCAGCAAGCCCAAGGGCTTCCTGGCCGCGGCCACGGTCGCGAATTCCGCCTGGGAATGGGGCAAGCTCGGCTATCTCGCCACGGGCGGCGCCGCCTTCCCGGGGGCCAACCCGTCCGACATCCTGGTCGACCTGATCTACGCGCTCAAGGCGGGCTACCGCCAGAACGCGGCCTTCGTGATGAACCGCAAGACCCAGAGCGCGATCCGCAAGTTCAAGGACACGAACGGCGTCTACCTCTGGCAGCCGCCGGCTTCCGCCGGAGCGCCCGCGACGCTCATGGGCTTCCCCGTGGTGGAATCCGAGGACATGCCCGACATCGCCGCGAACGCGCTGGCGCTCGCCTTCGGGGACTTCAAGCGCGGCTACCTCGTGGTCGACCGCGCCGGGGTGCGGGTGCTGCGCGACCCCTATTCCGCCAAGCCCTACGTGCTGTTCTACACCACCAAGCGCGTCGGCGGCGGCGTGCAGGACTACGACGCCATCAAGCTCCTGAAGTTCGCGGCGTCGTAAGCGCGCCGCGTTCCTTCCCCCTCTCCCCGCGCGGGACTTCCTCTCCCCGCAGGCGGGGAGAGGGCTGGGGTGAGGGGCGGGTCGGTGGAACGCAGCGCATCCGCCTCGCGCCTGTCATGGCCGGGCTCGACCCGGCCACCTCGATCGGAATGGCACTTTTCCCCTGCAGCAGCACGCAGTGTGGTCTTCACGTCGAGATGGCCGGGACGAGCCCGGCCATGGCACCGGAGCCACCGCGCTCC
>DATAGO010000073.1:0-58935 GCA_036263675.1 Microvirga sp.
ATCTTCTGGTCGAACGGCCTTGTGGGAACGATCGTGACGCTGGCGCTCGTGATGCTGTTCTGGCCGCTGATCTCGCTCGCCCTCGACGCCGTCAAGGGCAAGAACAAAGCCACAAAGCCAGCCCTCGCCGAATAGGGCGCCCTGGGCGGCCCGGACCCGGCTTGCGGCGCACGGAGCACCGCCTCCGCGAAGCGCATCCACGCCCCGGACAGGGTCCTGTCCGGGGGCGTTTCGTTGGCGCGGTCCCACCGAATGCGCGAGCCGGACGGTCTGCCGTCGGACGCGCCGGTCCCGGCGCCCGGCCGTTGATTTTTCCGGGCGAACACTGGCATATTATATGCCAGATGGCGGCGCTTCTCGCGGTGCCGTGGCCGAGTCTGGAGCCGACGCGATGCATGGCCCGGTCAAGACGCTTCCCCCTGATCCGCCCGCCCCGGCCCCTGGGAGCGGAGGCCCCGTCCCGCCCGCGCCCGCCGGCGAGCGGATGCCGGCCGCGCCCGACCGCGAGCAGCTCCGAGACGCTCTCCACCTCGTCCTGAACGTCAGCGTGTACGACTGCGCCGGCCGCGCCGTGACCGTGAAGGACATGCTCCGCGGCTCGCTCGCGACGCAGGTACGCATGGCCCTCGACGGCCGGCGCGCCGGCTAGCCC
Organism: Microvirga sp.; assembly: GCA_036263675.1. Lineage (GTDB taxonomy): Bacteria > Pseudomonadota > Alphaproteobacteria > Rhizobiales > Beijerinckiaceae > Microvirga. Next base: position 653 of record DATAGO010000073.1, read on the forward strand.
CGAACGGTCGGGACATTCCCGTCAGGGCGTGAGCGCCGTCCAGGGCCATTCGCCGCCGATATAGGCCCGCGCCTCCCCGCTCTGGGGCGCCGCGAGGATGGAGCGCGCGGAGCCCTGTTCCACCACCCGGCCGCGCGCGAGCACGGCGACGTCCGTGGCGAGCCGCGCGACCTGGCCGAGATTGTGCGAGACCAGCACCACCTTGGTGCCCGCCGCGGCAGCATCCGCGACGATCCGCTCGACCGCCTCCGTGGCGGCGGGATCGAGGGAGGCGGTGGGCTCGTCGAGGAGGAGCAGGTCCGGCTCCGTGGCGAGCGCGCGGGCGAGGCTCAAGCGCTGCTGCTCGCCGCCGGAGAGCTTGCGCGCGGCGTCCCGCGCACGGTCGCGCAAGCCCACCCGCTGGAGCGCGGCCTCCACCCGCTCGGCCACGGCACGGCGGGGCAGCCCGAGGGGCATCAGCGCCAGCGCCACGTTCTGCGCCACGCCGGCGCGCACGAGCCCCGGGCGCTGGAATACGAGGGCGCGGCGCACCTGCCGCGCCGTGCGGTCGCCGAAGCGGACGGTGCCGCTGTCGGGCCGCAGCAATCCGTCGATCAGGCGCAGCGTCAGGCTCTTGCCGGCCCCGTTCGGGCCGATGAGCGCCGTGATCCCGGGCGACGCGACCGTGAGCGACAGCCCGTCGATCACCGCGCGCCCGCCGGCCCGGACGGTGAGGCCGTCGAGGACGAGCGGCAGGGCGGGGTTCGCCGCCGGCTCGGCCCGGGGCCCGGCCGTTCGGGCGTCCGCGCTCATCCGTAGGCCCGCATGGAATAGGCCCGCAGCGCCGAGGCGGCGGCGTTGACGGCGAGCACGAGGGCGATCAGCACGATGCCGAGCGCCAGCGCCAGCGGCAGGTCGCCCTTCTGGGTCTCGAGCGAGATCGCCGTCGTCATGGTGCGGGTGTGGCCCGCGATGTTGCCGCCCACCACCAGCACGGCACCGACCTCCGAGACCGCGCGCCCGAAGGCGGCCAGCCCCGCGACCACGAGGGAGAAGCGCGCGTCGAACAGGAGCACGCGGACGCGCTGCGGGAGCGACAGGCGCAGCGAGCGCAAGGTTTCGCCGAGCTCCCGGTCGGCATCCTCGACGACCTGGCGCGTCAGCGCCGCCACCACGGGCGTGACCAGCACGGCCTGGGCCAGGATCATGGCGCCCGGCGTGAACAGGAGCCCGAGCGCCCCGAGCGGGCCGGAGCGCGACAGGAGAAGATAGATCACGAGGCCGACCACCACGGGCGGCAGGCCCATGAGGGCATTCAGCACCGCGATCGCGGCGCCGCGGCCGGGGAAGCGCGCCACCGCCACGAGAGCCCCGAGCGGCAGGCCGATCAGGCCCGCGAGCGCCACCGCGGCGAGGCTGACCTGCAGGGACAGCCCGGCGATCGCCACGACCTCCCGGTCGAGCGCGCCGATGAGCGCGAAGGCCTCTGCGAGCGTCTCCCCCATATCGGCCGATATGCTAAGAAGCGAGCCTCGCGATCAATAGGAAGGGTGCTGCATATGCGGGTGGACCTGCGGCTCGGCGGGCTCATCACGGTCGGGGGGCGCGACATCGCGCTCGGCAAGACCCATGCGCTCCTCGACGGCATCGCCCGGGAGCGATCGGTGAGCGGCGCCGCCCAGCGCCTCGGCGTGTCCTACCGGGCCGCCTGGGGCCAGGTGCTCGCCCTCGAGGAGGCGCTCGGCCGCCCGGTCGCGGTGAAGACCAAGGGGCACGGCAGCGTGCTCACGGAGTTCGGCGCCGCCTGGCGCGACGCGCTCGCCGCGACGCTCGCGGCCTTCGAGGGCCAGATCGCGCAGGAGCGGCAGGCCCTGGAGCAGCGCCTCGCGGATCTCGTCGGGGCCGCCGACGCGCCCCTGCGCCTGGCGCTCAGCCACGATCCCCTGCTCGCCCGCGTCCTCGCGGGGATTCCGGAGATCGAAGCCGCGATCGAGGGCAGCGGCCAGGCGCTGGCGCGCCTGCGCGACGGGGCCGCCGATGCGGCGGGCTTCCACACCGGCGGCGACCCCGCAGGAGAGGGGCCCGCCGAGGATCTCGCGGGGGATCCCGCGTTCATCGTCGCGCCGCTCTTCACCCGCGAGCAGGGGCTGATGCTGACGCCCGGGAACCCGCTCGCGATCCGGGGCGTCGCGGACCTCGCGGTGCGCGGGGCGCGGGTCGTCAACCGGCAGCGGGGCTCCGGCACGCGGGCCTGGTTCGACCGCCTCCTCGCCGAGACCGGCGTGACGCCGTCGCGCATCCGCGGCTATGCGGTCGAGGAGTTCACCCATCAGGCGGTGGCGGCCGTGATCGCGGCGGGCGAGGCCGATGCCGGCATGGGGGTGCGCGCGGTGGCGGAGCGCTTCGGCCTCGCCTTCATCCCGCTCGGCGCCGAGACCTACTTCCTCGCCGCCCGCCGGGACGTCGCGGGCGCGCTGCTCGACCGGCTGCGCGCCGGGATCCGCGCGGCGCTGGGCGAGATGCCGGGATACGCCTTGCCGAACCCGCCCGGCACTCCCCCCGTCACGGCGCGTCGCTGAACACGGGGCATCGTCCTCCAGGAGCGGCCGCCCGGTCCCTCACGGCGCGTCGCTGAACACGAAGGGCGAGATGCCCCGCGTGGTCTCGTCGACGAGGAGGCGGCGGGTCAGGGGCGGGGCGGCGCGCTGGGGGCAGACCGGGCGCTCGCACAGGCGGCAATTGATGCCGATCGGCGTCGGGTCGGGCGCGGTCACGTCGAGCCCCTTCGCGTAGACGAGGCGGTGGGCGTATTTCAGCTCGCAGCCGAGGCCCACCGCGAATTGCGGGTCGGGGGCGCCCCAGGGCGTGGAGGCCCGCCGTACGGTTTGCGCCAGCGAGAACCAGCGCGTGCCGTCGGGGAGTTCGATCACCTGCGTGACCACCTGGCCGGGCGCCTTGAAGGTGGCGTGCAGGTTCCAGAGCGGGCAGGTGCCGCCGAAGCGCGAGAACGGGAAGCGGCCCGACGAGAAGCGCTTCGAGACGTTGCCGGCCGCATCGACGCGGATGAGGAAGAACGGGATGCCGCGCGCGCCCGGCCGGGCGAGCGTCGTGAGCCGGTGCGCGGCCTGCTCGAAGCTCGCGCCGAAGCGGGCGCGCAGGACCTCGATGTCGTAGCCGAGGCTCTCCGCGGCCTCGTGGAAGCGCCCGTACGGCATCATCAGCGCGCCCGCGAAATAGTTGCCGAGCGACACGCGCAACAACCGGCGCGAGGGGCCGTCCGCGGGTTCGAGGCGGGCGGCGAGCGCGTCGATGGTCTCGCGCAGCTCCGTGAAGGCGAGCTGGTAGGCGGCCTGGAAGGTGCGCGCGGGCTGGTCGACGAGCTCCGAGATCAGGAGCTGGCGCCGGTGGTGGTCATAGCGGCGCAGGCTGTCCGACATCACGTCGACGGGCATGATCCGCACCCGGATGCCGTGCTTCGCCCGCAGGCGCTCGGCGATGGCGAAGAACAGCTCGTGGCCGGTGAGCGAGAGGTCCGAGGCCAGCGCCTCCGCGGCCTCGTCGAGGGCGGGGAAATGGTTGCGTGCCTCGTGCACCAGCGCCCGGACCCGGTCGACCGGGCTGTCGAGGCCCGCATCCTCGGCGCGGTCGCGGTCGCTCAACGAGGGCGGCCCGAGCTCGGACGCGCCGCGCAGGGACACGTAGGCGCGGTAGAGCCGGCTCACCGCGTCGGCCACGGAGGGCGCGCTCTCGACGAGGTCGCGCAACTCGAGCCGCGCCACCGGGGCCTGGCGGAAGAGCGGGTCGGCGAAGACCTCCTCGAGCTCCGAGACCGAGCGCTCGTCCTCCTCGGTCGCGAACTCGCGCGGGTCGAGGGAATAGGCGTGCGCGAGCCGGATCAGCACCTGCGCGGTGATGGGGCGCTGGTTGCGCTCCATGAGGTTGAGGTAGCTCGGCGACAGGCCGAGATCCTCGGCCATCCGGGCCTGGGACAGGTTCCGCTCGCGCCGCAGGCGCTTGAGGCGGGGACCGACGAAGAGCTTCCGCGAGGGGTCGGGCATTGTAAAGAATTTACAACATTACAGGCTTGACCGTGTCAAGTACCGACAAGCTGTCCTTTGCGCGTCACGGCGCCATTGAACCTGTGCAGTGCGACACGCATTGTTCCTGCACGGCAAGGCACCGCTTCCCACCGTCGCCATCGGCGGTGCTCTGTCATGGAAAGTAAATGCCGGGAGCGAGGGCGCCGCCTTCGTCTCCCGGCCCCGCCCCGGAGGAAGCCGCGTGCAGAAGTCCCTCAACGTCCTGATCCTCGGAGCCTCCTACGGCTCGCTCTTGGCCACGAAGCTTCTGGCCGCGGGCCACAACGCCACCCTGGTGTGCCGCGCCGCCACCGCCGACCTCATCAACCGCGAGGGCACCCGCGTCCGCCTGCCCCTGAAGGGCCGCGAGCCGGTCGAGATCGATTCCCGCACCCTGCCGGGTCAGCTCTGGGCCTCGACCCCCGCTTCCGTCGACCCGAGCGACTACGACCTCGTGGCGCTCGCCATGCAGGAGCCGCAATACGGCTCCGCCGGCGTGCGCGAGCTTCTCGACCGGGTGGCGCGCGCCCGCGTGCCCTGCCTGTCGATCATGAACATGCCGCCGCTGCCATATCTGCAGCGCGTGCCGGGCATCGACGCCGGCAGCCTGACATCCTGCTACGCCGACGCGTCGGTCTGGCAGAACTTCGACCCCGCGGTGCTGACCCTGTGCAGCCCGGACCCGCAGGCCTTCCGCCCGCCCGAGGAAGCCGCCAACGTCCTGAAGGTGACCCTGCCCACGAACTTCAAGGTGGCGCGCTTCGAGTCCGACGCCGACACCGCGCTCCTGCGCCGGCTCGAGGCCGACATCGAGGCGGTCCGGTACGAGGTGGACGGGGAGAGCGTCGACCTGCCCGTGAAGCTGAAAGTGCACGACAGCCTGTTCGTGCCCCTCGCGAAGTGGGCGATGCTGCTCACCGGCAACTACCGCTGCGTGACGGCGGAGGGCGCGCGCTCGATCCGCGAGGCGGTCCACACCGATCCCGACGCGTCGCGCGCGGTCTACGACTGGGTGCGGGAGCTGTGCATCGGGCTCGGCGCCGCGCCCGAGGACCTCGTGCCGTTCGAGAAATACGCCGCCGCGGCCGAGGGCCTGTCGCGCCCGTCCTCCGCGGCCCGGGCGCTCAGCGCCGGCGCGGTCGCGATCGAGCGGGTCGACCGGCTCGTCCAGGCGGTCGCCGCGGCCCGAGGCCTGCATCACCCGGTCGTCGACGGGACCGTCGCCCTCGTCGAGGCCGCGCTCCTGGCCAACCGCAAGGCCGCGGCCCCGGAGGTCGTGCGCAGCGAGATGCGCTCGCCGCAGGCCGGGATCGACCGCAAGGTCGCGGCCTGACGTCCAGGGTTGCCGGACAGACGGAAGGGCCGGGGCGGGCGCTCCCCGGCCCTTCTCGATGCAGGGGGATCAGGCCACCACCTTCAGCCGGCGCGGGCGGATCGCCTTTGCGACCGCCTCGCGCAGCTCCGCCTCCCCGTAGGGCTTGCGCAGGATCGGGAAGCCCTCGTCGGCGGCCGATTGCGCCACGTCGCTGTAGCCGGTGGCGAGCAGCACCGGCACCTCGCCGCCGTAATCCCGGCGCACCGCGCGGGCGAGGTCGAGACCGTTCCAGTCGCCGGGCATGACGATGTCGCTGAACACGAGGTCGACGGCGCCGCCCGCCTGCCGGAGCATGGCCCGTGCGGTTCCGGCGTCGGGCGCGTGGAGAACCTCGTAGCCGAACTCCTCGAGCCGGCCGCGCGAGATCTCGGCGACGTCGGCGTTGTCCTCGACGAGGAGCACCCGGCCCCGCCGTTCGCGCCGGGGCGCGGGCTCGGACGGACGGGCTTCGTCCGCGGCTGCGGCCGGGACGGCCTCCGTCGTGCGCGGGAGGTACAGGGTCACGGTGGTGCCGCGCCCGGGCTCGCTCGCGATCGTCGCGGTCCCGCCCGACTGCTTGGCGAAGCCGTAGACCTGGGACAGGCCGAGCCCGGTGCCCTTGCCGACCTCCTTGGTGGTGAAGAACGGCTCGAACACGCGCGCGAGCACGTCGGGCGGGATGCCGGCGCCGGTGTCGCTCATGCCGAGCGCCACGAACGCGCCCTTGAGCCCGAGCGCGGCCGCATCATCCGAGAGCACGTTCCGGGCCGCGACGGTGAGCCGCCCGCCTGCCTGCATGGCGTCGCGGGCATTGACCGCGATGTTGAGGATCGCGAGCTCGAGCTCGCTCGGGTCCGCCTTGATGGGCCAGAGGCCGTCGGCGACGTCGAGCTCGACCACGATGTCGCCGCGCAGGCTGGAGCGCAGCATGTCCTGGATCTGGGGCAGGCGCTCGGCGAGGTCGATCGCGACCGGCTCGTGGGTCTGGCGGCGGGAGAAGGACAGGAGCTGCCGGGTCAGGCTCGCGCCGCGCTTCGCTGCCGCCTCGATGGCGTCGAGCGCCCGGCGCTGACGCTCGTCCGCGACCGGATAGCGCCGCAGCCGGTCCACGTTGCCGTTCACGACCATGAGGAGGTTGTTGAAGTCGTGCGCGACCCCGCCGGTGAGCTGGCCCACCGCCTCGAGACGCTGCGCCTGCTTGAGGGCCGCCTCGGCGACCTCGCGGCGCACCACCTCGGCCTGGAACCGCTTGGCGCGCCCGAGTGCGTGGAGCGCGAGCGCGAACATCGCGAGGCTCGCGGGTAGGCCGAAGGCGAGGTGGCCCAGCATGGCCTCCCTGAGCTCCCGCCGCATGGCGGCGGTCTCGATCCCGGCCTGGACGTAGACGGGATAGCCCGGAACCTTGCGGTAGCCGATCCGGCGCTCGATGCCGTCGATCTGCGACACCGCCTCGAAGGTGCCGGAATCGGGCCGGGTCTGGATCGCCTGGACGAAGCGGCTCTGCGGGTTGAGCCGCTCCGGGCGATCGACCACGCGGGGATAGCGCGCCAGGAACGCGCCGTCGGCCCGGATGAGGCCGAAGGAATCCGCGACCCCATTGGCGAGCCTTGCGTAGAACTGACGGAAATGATCCGGGAGCACCGTGATCCCGATGACGCCGTCGAAGCTCCCGTCCGGCCGCTCCGTGCGCCGGCCGCTGACCACGAAGAAATGCAGCGTCCCGACCCGGGCCTGGACGATGTCGCCGATATAGGTGCCGGCATCGGCCGGGACCTGCGCCCGGAAATAGTCCCGGTCCGCGTTGTTGAGGTCGCGCGGGACGGGCAGGATCGTGCTCGACACCAGCGGGCGGCCGTCGCGGTCGAAGGCCCAGATCGACTGCATCTGCGGGAGCAGGGCCTGGGTGCGCTTGAGGCGCTGCGACAGGCGGGCCTCCTGGGCGCGGATCTCCTCGTCGGAATAGCCCCGCAGCACCTCGTTGGTCTCGGCGATCGTGCGCTCGATGGTCTGGAAGGCCTTGAGGGTGTGCTCCTGGACGACGTCGAGGGCGCGCTCGATCCGCTCCGACGTGCGCTGCTCGACCGCCCCGTGATGGCTCCAGGCCGCATAGGCGAGCAGCAGCGCCGGGCCGATCAGGCTCGCGGCCGCGATGGCCCTCAGCGGCCAGATCGGGTTCGATTTGGTGGACTGAGGCACGCGCTCGACTCGCACTCGGGTCCGATCGGGAGAGCAGGCAATCCGAAGCTTGGCGGGTTCAACGCGGGATCGGGGCGATCCGTTCCGCGCCGGGGCAGCGACGCCTTGTCGCCGCGCGGCGCGAAGCCGTCAACGCCCGGGGTCGGTGGGCTTGTCACGGGGCCCTTCGGGCGGCTACTCGCCCGGCTCCGGCTGGATCCCGGGCCCCTGGCCCGAGATCCGTCGCCGCCAGGCTCGAGGCCCGAGGGGCGTCATGACCGCCGTGACGTTCCTCGACGCCGTGCGCCCCCTGTTCCGCTGCCGGAGGAACCTGCCGTGACACGCGTCGAAGCCGTTCTCCTCTCCCCGTTCCGCTGCCGCAGGAGCCCGCCATGATGTCTCTCGAAGCCGTGCTCCTCGACCTCGACGGGACGCTGGTCGACAGCGCCGAGGACCTGCGCGACGCCCTCAACGAGATCCTCGGCCGCCAGGGCCTGCGCCCCGTCACGCCCGCGGAGGTGCGCGCCATGATCGGCGACGGCGTCCTCAAGCTCGTCGAGCGCGGCCTGACGCGGACCGGCGGCGATCCGGCCCGTGCCGCGGACCTGGTCCCCGCATTCCTGGAGGCGTACGAGCCCCGCGCCTCCCGCAAGACCGTCCTCTATCCCGGCGTGCTCGACACGCTCCGGCGCTTGCGGGCGGCGGGCCTTCGCCTCGCGGTGGTGACCAACAAGCCCGAGGCCGCGACCCGGCAGATCCTGGATGCGCTTGGCCTCGCCGGGTTGATCGAGGTGGTGATCGGCGGCGATACGCTGCCCCGGCGCAAGCCCGATCCGGCGCCCGTCGCGGCCGCCCTGCGCGCGCTCGGCATCGCGCCCGAGGCCGCCGCCATGGTCGGCGACAACCACCACGACGTGGAGGCCGGGCACGGCGCCGGGCTGAGGACGGTCCTGGTCGGGTACGGCTACGCGCACGGGGCGCCCGCGACCCTCGGGGCCGACCGGGTGATCGACGCCTTCGCGGACCTGCCGCAGGCTCTGCGCGATCTCGGCTTCGCGTGGCCGGGCAAGGGTTGAAGCCCCGCGACAGATTTTGACAGGTGCCCGCCCGTCTGTATGGTCGCCGGGCCGGCGAGCGGCCGGGATCTCGAAGGGGGAGCGCGCCTCACATGACCAAGCCTCGCATCGGCTTCATCGGCGTCGGCATGATGGGCCACGGCATGGCCAAGAACCTCGTCGCCAAGGGCTTCCCGCTCACGGTGCTGGGCCACCGCAACCGGGCGCCCGTGGAGGACCTCGTGGCGGCCGGCGCCGCGGAGGGGGCGAACCCGGCCGACGTCGCCGCCCGCTCCGACGTGGTGATCCTCTGCGTGACCGGCTCGCCGCAGGTCGAATCGGTCGTCTATGGCGAAACGGGGCTCCTCGCCGCGGCGCGGCCGGGCCTCGTCGTCATGGATTGCTCGACGAGCGAGCCGGACTCGTCTCAGCGCATCTTCGCGGATTGCGCCGCCAGGGGCGTGACCTTCGTGGACGCGCCTCTCGCCCGCACCCCGAAGGAGGCCGCCGAGGGCCGGCTCAACGTGATGGTGGGGGCCGAAGCCACGGTCTTCGACCGGGTCGAGCCGGTGCTGCGGGCGTTCGCCGAGAACATCTTCCACGTCGGCGGCCCGGGTGCGGGCCACAAGACCAAGCTCGTCAACAACTTCATCGCCATGGGCCAGGCCGCGGTGATCGCCGAGGCGCTGGTCGCGGCCGAGAAGGCGGGCGTCGACCTCGAGGCGCTCTACAAGGTGGTGAGCGTGGGCGCCGCCAATTCGGGCGTGTTCCAGATGGTCGTCACCGGGATCCTCCAGGGCTCCTACGAGGGCATGCGCTTCGGGCTCGACCTCGCCCGCAAGGACCTGCGCTACTACACCCACCTCACCGAGAGCCTGAACCTGCCTTCGCCCCTGGGCGAGGCGGTGCACCAGGCCTTCGTGCAGGCGTCTGCCCTGGGGTGTGGGTCCGAGATGGTGGGCGGGCTCGTCAAGGCGCAGGAGCGCATCACCGGCGAGAGCGTGGCACGCGCTCGCCTGAAGCCGGCCGCGGAATAGCCCGCGCCGCATGCGCGACTTCAGCCGCGATCACGACGCCCTCTCCCTCAACACCGCGACGGTGCGCGAGCAGGGCGATCTCGTCGCGATCGTCGAGGCCTGCGCCCGCCACCGCATCCGCACCATCGCCCCGTGGCGCGACCAGGTCGCGGCCGTCGGGCTCGCCCGGGCGGTCCGGGCCATCCGCGAGGCGGGGCTCGCGCTCTCGGGCTATTGCCGCGGCGGGATGTTCCCGGCCGATGCCGCTCGCCAGGCTGCCGCGCGGGACGACAACCGGCGCGCCGTCGACGAGGCGGCGGCGCTCGGCGCGCCCTGCCTCGTGCTCGTGGTCGGCGGCCTGCCGCAATTCTCCCGCCCGGGCTCCGCGCCCTCGCGCGACCTCGGCGCCGCGCGGGCCCAGGTCGAGGACGGGATCGGCGCGCTTCTCGACCACGCCGAGCCCGCGGGGGTGGCGCTCGCGATCGAACCCCTGCATCCCATGTACGCGGCCGACCGCTCGTGCGTGAACACGCTGGCCCAGGCCCTCGACCTCTGCGACCGGCTCGATCCGGCGTGCTCCGGCGCGCTCGGGGTCGCGGTCGACGTCTATCATGTATGGTGGGACCCGGAGCTCGCCGCCGGCATCGCCCGCGCAGGACGGGAGCGGCTCCTCGCCTATCACGTCTGCGACTGGCTCGTGCCGACCCGCGACCTCCTCCTCGACCGCGGCATGATGGGCGACGGGGTGGTGGATCTCCGCGCGATCCGCGCCGCCGTGGAGGCGGCGGGCTATCGCGGGCCCGCGGAGGTCGAGATCTTCTCCCGCGACTGGTGGGCGAGGCCCCTCGACGAGGTGCTCGCCACCTGTATCGCCCGGCACCGCGAGGTTGTATGATCCCCAGACCGCCGGGGAGCCGTCCGCCTGGAACATGCCTGTTTTTCGGGCGCTTCGGCGGGGTCGAACCTGTTTGACCAATTGACAACTTGCCGCTAGCGTCCAATGAGAGGGCGCGAGGGGCCCGACAAGAATCGCCGGCCGAGGCGACAGCCCCGGGCCGGTCCTAAGGGGATGAGGAGGAAGCACATGAAGCGCAGAGACGTACTTTCGCTCTTCGGCGGTCTCGCCGCGGGCGCCACGTTCGGGACCACGCTCGGGGGCACGGGTGCCCTTGCGCAGTCCAAGATGGTCCTGAAGGCCACCGACGTCCATCCGCTCGGCTATCCGACGGTCGAGGCCGTGGTGCGCATGGGCAAGAAGCTCGAGGACGCCACGCAGGGCCGCCTCACCGTCCAGATGTATCCCTCGATGCAGCTCGGCGGCGAGAAGGAGATGACCGAGCAGGCGCAGGTCGGCGCGCTCGCCATGGCCCGCATCAGCGTGGGCCCGATCGGCACGCTCGTGCCCGACCTCAACGTCTTCAACCTGCCCTTCGTGTTCCGCGACACCCCCCACATGGAGAAGGTGATCGACGGCGAGATCGGCCAGGAGCTGCTCAAGAAGGTCTCCGACCACCCGACGCTCGGCCTCATCGGCCTGTGCTGGATGAACGCGGGCACCCGCAACGTCTACAACTCGAAGAAGCCCGTGAAGTCGGTCGAGGACCTCAAGGGCCTCAAGATCCGCATGATGGGCAACCCGCTCTTCGTCGACACCATGAACGCCCTCGGCGGCAACGGCGTCGCCATGGGCTTCGACCAGCTCATCAACGCCCTGCAGACCGGCGTGGTCGACGGCGCGGAGAACAACTACCCGAGCTACTCGAGCGGCCAGCACTACCGCTACGCCAAGTACTACTCCGAGACCGGGCACCTCATGATCCCGGAGATCCTCGTCTTCTCCAAGCGGATCTGGAACACCCTCTCGAAGGACGACCAGGCGCTCATCATGAAGCTCTCGGCCGAGGCGCAGCAGGAGCAGCGCAAGCTCTGGTACGAAATGGAGAAGAAGGCCCTGGACGATATGCGCGCCAACGGCGTCGAGATCGTCCAGATCGCCGACAAGAAGCCCTTCCAGGACGCCGTGAAGCCCGTGTGGGACAAGTACGGCGCCCAGCACAAGGCGCTGATCGAGCGGATCCAGAACGTCAAGTAAGGGTCCCCGTGCTCGTCTGAAGACGCGACAGGGCCGGCCAAGCCTCGAGGGGCTTGCGCCGGCCTTATTGTGAGAAGCGCTCGTTTCGGGCCGGGAGGGCATCCGCCGGTCCGGACGGGCGAGGCGGACCGGGGCGCCGGGGCGCCCGCGGTCGAACGGGGAATGCGGGACGGGACGGGGCGCGAGCCCTACCACCGCCGGGGGGACATCATGTTGGCTGCTTACGTCCGGCTCATGGACGCGCTGCACCGGCTGTGCATGATCATCGCGGGCTTCTGCCTCGTGGTCATCACGCTCATCATTCCGTGGGGCGTCTTCACCCGCTACGTGCTCAACGTCGGCTCGTCCTGGCCGGAGCCGACCGCGGTGCTCCTGATGATCTGGTTCTCCTTCATGGCGGCGGCGCTCTGCTACCGCGAGGGGCTGCACATCGGCGTCAAGATCATCCCCGACCTGCTCGGCGGCGCCGCGAAGGTCGCGATCGGCTGGGCCATCGAACTCGCCATGGCCTTCACCAATCTCTTCCTGCTCTACTATGGCATGAGCCTCGTCCAGACGACCTGGTACTCCGCGCTCGCGGACTTTCCGATCATCACCGCCGGCTTCTCTTACCTGCCGGTGCCGCTCGGGGGCGCGATCACCACGCTCTTCGTCATCGAACGGCTGTGGAAGGGCGACCTCTTCGCGGAAGCCAACACCGACGCCATGAGCCACGTCTCCACCGAGTAGGCGCGAAAGCGCACTATCCCCATGAACGTCCTCCCCCGCCACGTCCCCACCGAGTAAGCCCGAAAGCCGGACGCCTCCCCATGGACATCCTCATTCTCATCGGCGGCTTCGTGGTGCTGTGCCTCCTCGGCATGCCGGTCGCCTATTCGCTCGGCCTCGCCGCCATCGCGGCGGCGGCCTACGTCGACATCCCCCTCGAAGCCGTCATGCTCAAGACGTCCGACGGCATGGACGACTTCGCGCTGCTCGCGATCCCGTTCTTCATCCTCGCCGGCGGCATCATGGCCGAGGGCGGCATGGCGGAGCGCCTCGTCAACCTCGCCCGCATCTTCGTGGGCCGGATCCGCGGCGGCCTCGCGCTCGTCAACATCCTGGCCTCGGCCTTCTTCGGCTGCATCTCGGGCTCCTCGGTGGCGGATACCGCCTCGATCGGCTCGGTGATGATCCCGCAGATGATCAAGAACGGCTATCCGCGCCTGTTCGCCGTGAACGTCACGGTCTCGGGCTCGCTCCAGCCGCTCCTGATCCCGCCCTCCCACAACGCGGTGATCTACTCGCTCGCCGCCGGCGGCACGATCTCGATCTCCGACCTCTTCCTCGGCGGCGCGATCCCGGGCCTGCTGCTCGGCCTCTCGCTCATGGTGCTGGTGCTGATCATCGCCAAGCGCAACAACTACCCCAAGGGCGAGGCGATCCCGATCCGCGACGCCGGCCGGATCGTCGTCGAGGCCTTCTGGGGCCTGCTCACGGTCTTCATCATCTTAGGGGGCATCCTGAGCGGCGTGTTCACGCCGACCGAGTCCGCGGCGGTGGCCTGCATCTACTCGTTCCTGGTCACGATGTTCATCTACCGGGACTACAAGTGGAGCGAATTGCCCCTCCTCGTCGGCCGCGTGGTCCGCACGGTCGGGATCGTGATGATCATGATCGGCTTCTCGGTCGCCTTCGGCTACATGATGGCGATCATGCGGGTGCCCGCCCAGGTCGCGGAGTTCTTCCTTTCGATCGCGGACAACAAGTACACCCTGCTCCTCCTCATCAACGTCCTGCTCCTCCTGCTCGGCACCTTCATGGATCTGGCGCCGATGCTCCTGATCTGCACCCCGATCTTCCTGCCGATCGTGATCAAGTTCGGCGTCGATCCGGTGCATTTCGGCATCATCATGATCCTCAACCTCGGCATCGGCCTCCTGACCCCGCCCGTCGGCCCGACGCTGGCGGTGGGCTGCGCCATCGGCAAGGTCTCCATGGAGGCGGTCTCGAAGAGCATCATGGTGTTCTACATCCCGATGCTGATCGTGCTCGCGCTCGTCACTTACGTGCCCGCGCTCACGCTCTGGCTGCCGAGCCTGTTCAAGTAGGACGCCTCCCGCCCGGGCTCCGGGCGAGGTCTAACATTTTACGGGTTGGCCGGGCCCCGCCGCTTTGCCATACTCGCCGCCAACGCCCCGCCAGATGGGCGCCATTCGACCCACAAGGGAGAGAACACCGATGAAACGCCATATCCTCACGGGCGCCCTCGCGCTCGCCGCCGTCTTCGCCGGGCCGGCCCTGGCCCAGCAGAAGATCACGCTGCACGGCGCCTCGCAGTTCAACGACGACCACGCCTTCACCAAGGCGCTCGTGAAGTTCGAGGAGGTCGTGAAGGGCTGCTACAAGGGCCCGATCGAGTTCGTGCTGCACAAGAACAGCGAGCTCGGCCTCGAGAAGCAGTATTTCGAGTACATGTCGCAAGGCCGCGCCGTCGACTACGCGATCGTGTCGCCGGCCCACATGTCGACCTTCTCCAAGGCCGCGCCCTTCATCGACGCGCCGTTCCTGTTCCGCGACCTCGCCCACTGGAACAAGGTGCTCGACCAGGACCTCCTGAAGCCGATCGCCGACGAGATCGGCAAGAAGGCCGACGTGATGCTGATCGGCTATGCGGGCGGGGGCATCCGCAACATCTTCGTCAACAAGCCGGTCTCGACGCTCGCCGACATCAAGGGCCTGAAAGTTCGCGTCCAGGGTGCGCCGATCTGGAGCCGCACCTTCGCGGCGGCCGGCATGTCCCCGACCGTGATCGCCTACAACGAGGTCTACAACGCGATCCAGAACGGCGTCATCAACGCGGGCGAGAACGAGGCCGCCGGCGTCGAGTCGATGAAGTTCTTCGAGGTCGCCCCGAGCCTCGCGATGACCGAGCACGCCATCACGATCCGGCCGCTCGTGTTCTCGAGCAAGACCTACCGCAACCTGCCGCCCGAGCTGCAGCAATGCGTGATCAAGGCCGGCAAGGAGGGCGGGGCGCACGGCCGCCAGGTCGAGTCGAGCGAGGACACCGCCAAGCTCGAAGCCCTCGAGAAGGCCGGCAAGCTGAAGCGCATCGCCTTCAAGGACCGGGCCGAGATGAAGAAGCTCGTCGATCCGGTGCTCCAGGCCTATGCCAAGGAGATCGAGGCGGAGGGGATCCTGGAGCAGATCAACAACCTGAAGTGACGCGCCGCGTCACGTTCTGATGGAGCGGCCGGGACCATCCCGGCCGCTCCCTTCTCTTCAAGAAGACTCGTTCCATGGTCGAGGCCACGGGGCTAGTCTCGAGGTCGAAGCGAGGGGGCCTGTCCCATGGCTGAAGCGATTTCGCGGCGGCGCAGCCTGTGGCGCCGGTTCACGGCGGGCTACGCGACCCTGCTCGACTGGCTGGTGGCGCTCTCGACCGCGATCCTCGTGATCCCCGTCGCGCTCCAGGTCTTCTCGCGCTTCACCGCCATCCTCCCGCACTACATCTGGACCGAGGAGATGGCGCGCTTCCTCCTGGTCTGGACCGTGATGATCGGCGCCATGATCGGCGTGCGCGAGAGCACCCATTTCGACGTCGACGTCTTTCCGCGCCTGTCGCGCCGCGGCGAGGCCGCCGTCCGGGTCGTCGCCCGCACCGGCGTGCTCGTCATCGCGCTGGTCTTCGTCTGGTCCGGGATCGAGTTCACCCAGTTCGCCTGGTACCGCACCTCGGAACTCGCCGAGCTGCCGCTCTGGCTGATCCACATCGCCTGGCCGGTCACCGGCGCGACCTGGCTGATCTTCCTGGGCGAGCAGATGTGGGACGAATGGAACGCGCTCATGGGCCGCGGCGGCGACCTGCCGCCGGAACCCCTCCCCAGCGCGAGCGGAGCGGTCTGATGGCGGACCTGCACCTGCCCGGGCCGGGAAGCCGGATGCCCCACCTCCACGGAGACCACCAGTGACCGGCTCTCTTCTCACCTCCGGCCAGGCGGCGGCGATCCTGTTCGGCGTGTTCTTCGGCCTGATGTTCCTGCGCGTGCCGGTCGCCTTCGCGCTCGCGCTCGCCTGCCTGCCGATCCTCGTGATCGAGCCGCGGCTCTCCGCCGTCACGCTCATGCAGGAGACCTTCAACGCCTACAATTCCTTCATCCTGCTCGCGGTGCCGTTCTTCCTCCTCACCGCCAACCTGATGAACGTCGGCGGCATCACCGACCGCCTCATGACCCTGTCGCGCTCCATGGTCGGGCATTTTCCCGGCGGCCTGGCGCAGATCAACGTGGTGCTGTCCCTCTTCTTCGCCGGCATCTCCGGCTCCTCCACGGCGGACGCCGCGAGCCAGTCCAAGGTGTTCATCGAGGCGCAGCGCAAGGAAGGCTACGACGATTCCTTCTCGGTCGCGATCACGGCGGTCTCGGCGGTGCTCGCCGTGATCATCCCGCCCTCGATCCTGATGATCGTCTGGGGCGGCATCCTCACGGTCTCGATCGGCGCGCTGTTTCTGGCCGGCATCATCCCCGGGCTCCTGATCGCGCTCGCCCAGATGGCGACCGTGCACGCCTACGCGGTGTCGCGCGGCTATCCCACCTATCCCCGCTCCACCTGGGGCGCGTTCCTCTCCGCCACCTTCGTGGCGATCCCGGCGCTCCTGACGCCCGGGATCATCATCGGGGGCAAGATCTTCGGCTGGTTCACGGCGACCGAATCGGCCTGCATCGCCGTCCTCTATGCCGGCGTGCTCTCGCTCCTGGTCTACCGCGAGATGGACATGCGCGGGCTCTACCGGGCCCTCGTCGACACCGGCAAGTTCGCGGGCATCGCCCTGTTCTGCGTCGGGACGGCCAGCGCCTTCGGCTGGCTCCTCGCCTACTATCAGATCCCGAAGGCGATCCTCGCCGGCGTCTCGGCCTGGGAGATGGGCCCGATCGCGACGGGGTTCTTCATCGCGGGCGTCTTCCTCGTCGTGGGCTGCTTCCTCGACGCGATCCCGGCAATCATCATCGTGGGCACGATCCTCGATCCGCTCGCCCGCGCGGCCGGTCTCGATCCGGTGCATTTCGCCATGATCGGGATCGTCTCGCTGGCCTTCGGCCTCGTGACGCCGCCTTACGGCCTGTGTCTCATGATCGCCTGCTCGATCGCCGGCATCCGCATGAAGGACGCCCTGTGGGACACCCTGCTCATGCTGCTCCCCATGCTCGCGGTCCTGGCGCTCCTCATCCTCTGGCCGCAGGTCGCGCTCTTCCTGCCCAGCCTCATCTCGCCCGAGTTCCTGCGCTGAGGTCGGCGCAGGCCTGCGCCGCAGGCCTCGCCCTGCCCGGGTTCCCGCGCTAGGGGACCCTCCATCCGTCTTCTTCTCTCCGGAGTTCCGCCCATGAACGCTCCCGCCCCCGCAGTCGCCGCGATCATCCCCGACCTCAAGGGCAAGGCGGTGCTGATCACCGGTGCCAGCACGGGCATCGGCGCGGCCGCGGCACGCGCCTTCGGGCGCAACGGCGCCAAGGTCGCGGTCAACTTCAACGCCAGCCGCGAGCAGGCGGAAGCGGTCGCCGAGGCGATCCGCACGGGCGGCGGCGAGGCGCTCCTCGTCCAGGGCGACGTCACGCGTCCGGAGGCCGCGGCCGAGATCACGGCGCGCACCGTCGAGGCCTTCGGGCGCATCGACGTCATCGTCAACAATGCCGGCGCGCTGATCAAGCGCACGCACGTGGCCGATTACTCGGACGAATATCTCGAGGCGGTGCTGGATCTCAACGTCAAGCAGGTGGTGCGCTTCATCCGCGAGGGCGCGCTCCAGATGCGCAAGCAGGGCAGCGGCGGCTCGATCATCAACTTGAGCTCGATCGCGGCGCGCCACGGCGGCGGGCCGGGCTCCGTGCTCTACGCCGCCGCCAAGGGCTTCATCGCCACCGCGACCCGCGGCTGGGCCAAGGAGCTCGTCAAGGACGGCATCCGCGTCAACGCGGTCTCGCCCGGCGTGATCCTCACCCCCTTCCACGAGCGCTTCTCCACGGCCGAGCAGCTCGCCACCATGCAGGCCACGGTGCCGATGAACCGGCTCGGCGAGGCCGAGGAATGCGTCGGCGCCTTCCTCTATCTCGCCTCCGAGCAGATGAGCGGCTACGTGACGGGCCAGATCATCGAGGTGAACGGCGGGCAGTACATGGCCTGACGGGGAGCGCCGCGATGGCTCCATCCTCCGCTCCGCTCATGTTCCCGTGCAGGACACTCCCGTGACCGGCGCTTCCGCTCCGGCGCGGCCGCTGGAGGGCCAGGTCGCCCTCGTGACGGGCGCGGGCCGCGGGCTCGGCCGCGCCTTTGCGGAGCGGCTGGCGGCTCTGGGCTGCCGGGTCGGAATCCACGGCATGCGCGAGGAGGGGCCGGCGGAATACGGCGAGGGCACCACGCTCACCGCCGCGGCGCGCGAGATCGCGGACGCGCACGGCACCGCGACCCACCGCGTTCTCGGCGATCTCACACGGCCCGAGGACGCGGCCCGGATGGTCGCCGAGGTCGAGGCCGCGCTCGGACCCTTACGGATCCTCGTCCACAACGCGGGCGGCGACATCGCGGCCGCGGGCGGCAAGCCGGACCCCAACGACGCGGTCTTCATCAGCCCTGAGGACGTGCGCGCCGTCCTCGACCGCAACCTCTTCAGCACGATCCTGACCTGCCAGGCGGCGGCGCGCGGCATGATGGAGCGCCGGCAGGGCCGCATCGTCACCTTGAGCTCGGTCGCGGCCTATCGCGGCCGCGAGACCGGCGCGATCTACGCTACCGCCAAGGCGGCGGTGATCCACTACACGAGCTGCCTGGCGGTCCAGCTCCGTCCCTACGACGTCACCGCGAACTGCATCGCGCCCGGCGACACCCGCACGGGCCGCTTCCTCGGCACGCGCACGGTCGAACGTGAGCGCCTCGTCGAGGGCGGCACGCTGGAGCGCGTCGCGCTCGTCGACGAGGTCGCGCGGGCGGTCGAGATCTTCGCAGGGCCGCTCGGGGATTTCGTCAGCGGCGAGGTGCTGCGGATCGACGGCGGGGCGTTCGCGTGAAGCCGGCGACGAGGGCCTCCGCAGAAGAGGGGAGGGGACCATGAGCGATTTCCATGTGGCGGTCGGGGAGAGCGTGCGCTTCTCCAAGACGGTCGGCGAGAGCGACGTCTACCTCTTCGCCGGCATCACGGGCGACCTCGGGCCGAACCACGTCAACGAATCCTACATGCAGCAATCGGCCTATGGCGGCCGCATCGCGCACGGCGCGCTTCTCATCGGCTACATGTCGACGGCCTCGACCCTGATGTGCGCCCGCTCGGTCGCGGCCGAGATCGACGAGACGCCGGTCTCGGTCGGCTACGACCGGGTGCGGTTCCTCAAGGGCGTGCTCCTCAACGACACCATCACGGTGGTCTACACGATCAAGGCGGTCGACCCGGAGCGGCGCCGCTCGCGCTCGCAGATCGAGGTCACGAACCAGCGCGGCGAGGTCGTCGCGGTCGCGGAGCACATCCTGCAATGGGTGCGGAACCCGCAAGCCATGACGGCCTGAGTGGAACGGAGCCTGAGATGGGTGAGGAACCCGCAAGCCGCGGCGGCCTGAGTCGAACGGGGCCTGCAACGGGTGAGGAGCCCGCAGCGCGCGCGACCTGAGTCGCACGGCGTTTGCAACGGGTGAGGAACCCGGAGCCTGCCGTGGCGCAAGCCCAGCTCAGAACCCGTAGACCTCGGCCGGATTGTCGACGAGGATCCTCCGGCGCACGGCCTCGTCGGGCGCCCAGTCGAGCAGGAGGTCGAGGAGCGCGGCCTCGTCGGGCCGGCTCTTCGCGCCCGGATGCGGCCAGTTCGAGGCCCACAGCATGCGCTCGGGCGCAAGCCGCACGAGCTCGCGGGCGATCCGGCCGACATCCTCGTAGGCTGGCGCGCCGGTCTTCGACACCTCGTAGGGGGCCGAGAGCTTCACCCAGACCCGGCCCGTCGCGACGAGGTCCGCGAGGCAGCGGAAGCCCGGATGATCCAGGGGCACGGGCTCCAGGAACTTGCCCACATGGTCGATCACGATCGGCCCGGCCCAGGAGCGGATCTGAGGCAGGCGATCGGGCAGGGTGCGCCCGTCGAGCTGGAGCTGCACGTGCCAGCCCGCCTCCCGCGCCCGGGCCGCGACCCGGTCGGCCCGCTCCCAGGGCAGGGCGCCGCCGGGCAGCATCTGGAAGCGGACGCCGCGGATGCCGCCCGCGTGCAGGGCCTGCATCGCGTCGTCGGCGACGTCGTCGTCCACCACCGCGATGCCTCGCGTCCGCTCCGGCCCGAGCATGGCGATGCCCTCCAGCGTGGCGCGGTTGTCGAAGCCGTAGGCTGTCGGCTGCACGATCACGGCACGCTCGAGCCCGAGGCGCCGCTGCACTGCGCGGTACTCGGCAAAGCCTGCCCGCTCGGGCGCCGGGCCCGCGGCGGTCGGCGCAAGAGGGTAGCGCGGGTCGTAGACGTGGATATGGGTGTCGCAGGCCTGCGGCGGTGCCTGGAGTTCCGGCGAGGCGGCGGTCATGCCGGTCAGCCCTTCAGCCGCGCGAGGCGCGTCGCCCGCTCGGCGTTGACGGCGCCGTTCGGGATCTCGCCGGCCAGAATCGCGCGCACCTGCTCGACCGTGTCGAAGGCCTGCTTCTCGACCGCGGCGGGGGTGAGGCCGCCGGTATGGGGCGTCGCCACCACGTCGCGGCGGCGGGCGAGGGCGGGGGCGGGCATCTGGTCCGGCGCGCGGCCCACATCCATGGCGGCGCCGGCGATGAGGCCCCGCTCCAGCGCGTCCGCGAGCGCCGCCTCGTCGACGAGGTTGCCGCGCGACAGGTTGATGAAGAAGGCGCTCCGCTTCATGCCCGCGAAGGCGGCGGCGCCGAACAGGTTCTCGGTCTCCTCGGTCGCGACCGCGAGGCAGACCACGAAATCGGATTCGCCGAGCAGGGTCTCCTGGTCGACCTGCGTGATCCCCTTCTCCCGGATGCGCTTGTAGGGATCGGTCACGAGGAGCCGCATGCCGAGCGCGAGCGCGATCGGGGCGAGGTGCTGGGCGATGACGCCGTAGCCGATGATGCCGAGCGTCGAGCCCGAGAGCTGGCGCCCCAGGCGGGCCTGCGGGATGCTCCCTGAGCGATATTCCAGAACCGCGGACGACACCCCGCGGGCGAGGTCGATCATGAACCCGACCGCGAGCTCCGCGACCGACGCCGCGAAGCCCGGGAAGGCATGGGTGACGAGCACGCCGTTGCGGCTCGCCGCCTCTCGGTCGATGTTGCGGATATCGACCGCGCAGCGCAGGAACGCCGCCACGTCGGGCGCCCGGTCGAAGAACTCCGCCGGCGCCGCGGTCTGCCGGTCCGAGACGATGATCTGGCAGCCTGCCGCCTCCCGCGCCAGATCCTCGGGTCCGAGCACCGCGCCGGTCGCGTTCATGCGGACCGGGGCCATGGCTTCGAGGGCCGCCTTGGCCCGCTTGCCGTAATAGCCCGCGAACATGTCGGGCGTGTGGGTGAGAAAGATCGTCACCATGGCGATCGTGCCTCCTCGAAGCCGTCCCGCGTCCGGGCGAGAAAGGTCGTCACCATGCCCGCTGCACCGTCACGACGCGCCCTTCCGCGGCGGATTGAAGGATCGCCTCGATCAGCACCTGCACCCGGATGGCCTCGCGCCCGGTGGTGAGGGGATCGCGGCCCTCGTCGATGGCGTCGAGGAAGTCGGCGATCAGCGCCTTGTGGGCCTCGTGCGAGAACGCCATCGGGTCGACGCCGCCGCCGCCCGCCGCGCTGCCCTCGTGCCTGAAGTGGCGCCCGTCCTTCCAGTGCACCTCGAGCCCCTCCGCGAGCAGGATCGCGGTGCCCTTCTCGCAGGCGAGTTCGATGCGCTCGGGCTGGCCGGGATAGGACACCGTGGTGGCGTCGATCGTCCCGATGGCGCCGTTGTCGAAGCGCACGGCCGCGGCGGCGACGTCCTCGGTGTCGATGGCGCGCAGGGGCGAGGTCGCGGCCATGGCGGCGACCTGCGCGACGGGGCCGGTGAGGCTCTGGAACAGGTCGAGGGTGTGGATCGCCTGCGTGAGCAGCACGCCGCCGCCGTCGCGGGCCTTCATGCCGCGCCCTGCTTGCGCGAAATATTCCGGCGAGCGCCACCAGCGGATCGCGGCGGAGCCGGAGACCAGCGCGCCGAGCTCGCCCGAATCCACCAGCTCCCGCAGCTTGCGGGCGGCGGCGCGGAAGCGGTGCTGGAACACGACCGCAAGGCGCAGGCCCGCCTGGTCCATGGCCTCGACGCATCGGCGCGCGCGCTCGACCGAGACCTCGATCGGTTTCTCGAGCAGCACGTGCTTGCCGGCGGCGGCGCAGCGCTGGACGAGGTCGAGATGGGTGGTCGGCGGCGTCAGGAGGATCACGCCGTCGAGGTTGGGGTCCGCGAGGCTCGTCTCCAGCTCGTGCGTGACGTTGAGGTCCGGGTTGGCCTTCGCGAAAGCCTGCCGGCGCTCCTCGCTCGGCGTGTAGCAGGCCGCGATCTCGACCCGGTCGGAGAGGTCGCGCAGGCTCGCGAGATGGGGCTTGTGCGCCATGCCGAGCCCCACGATGGCGATGCGCCGCTTCCGCGTCATGGATCCTCCCGTCGTTCCAAGCTTCGTTTCGTCGTGGCGGCGAGCCGCCTCACAGGCTGCGGATCCACAGGCCGCCGTCCACGTGCACGGCCTCGCCGACCGAGAAGCCGAAGGCGCCGCTCGCGAGCGCCACCGCGGCGCGGCCCACGTCCTCGGGCTCGCCCCAGCGCCGGATCGGGGTGAGGCCGTCCGCGATGAGCCTATCGTAGCGGTCCTTGGCGACGGCCGTCATGTCGGTGCGGATGATGCCGGGCCGGATCTCGAACACGCCGATCCCGGCCTCGGCGAGCCGCACCCCGAAGAGCTGCGTCATCATCGGCAGGCCCGCCTTGGCGATGCAATACTCGGCCCGGTTCGCGCTCACGATCTGGGCATTGGCCGAGGAGATCGTGATCACGGCGCGGGCTACGGCGCTGTCGGGCTGTGCCAGCCAGCGCCGCGCCATGGCCTGCGTGAGGAAGAACGGCGCACGCAGGTCGATGGCGACGAGCCGGTCGAAGCTCTCCGGCGTCACGTCGAGGATGTCGCCGCGCTGGCGCACCGACACGCCCGCATTGTTGACGAGCACGTCGATCCCGCCGAAGGCCGCCTCGGCCCGGTCGAGCAGGGCCTCGAAGCCCTCGATTGCGGCGGCGTCCCCTTGCACGAAGGCGCCGCGCCCGCCGCGCGCCGCGATGCCTTGAAGCGTCGCGGCCGCGGCCTCGTCCTCGACGAGGTCGTTGACCACGATGGCGGCTCCGGCCTCCGCGAAGGCATAGGCGATGCCGCGGCCGATGCCGCGGCGGCCGCCGGTGACGAGCACGCGCTGCGGGGGAGAGGATCTGTCCGTCATGCGAGAAGGCTCCGCGCGATGATGAGGCGCTGGATCTGGTTGGTGCCCTCGTAGATCTGCGTGATCTTGGCGTCGCGGTAGAGCCGCTCGACCTCGACGCCGCGGATGTAGCCCATGCCGCCGTGGATCTGCACCGCGTTGGCGGTGTGGGCCACCGCCGCGTCGCCCGCGAAGCACTTCGCCATGGAGCATTGCGCCGAGGCGCGCTCGCCCCGGTCCATGCGGGCGGCGGCGTCAAGCGTCATGAGGCGCGCCGCGTGCAGGTCCTTCGCCATGTCGGCGAGCATCCACTGCACGGCCTGGAAATCCGCGATCGGCTGCCCGAACTGCCGCCGCTGCTTGGCGTAAGCGACCGATTGATCGAGGGCCGCCTGCAGGATCCCGACGGCGAGCGCCGCGATGCCGACGCGGCCCTTGTCGAGCACGCTCATCATCATCGGGAAGCCGCGGTTCAACGGCCCGAGCAGGGCCTCGCGCGGCAGCGCGATCTCGTCGAAATGCAGCGCGCCCACGGGCGAGGCGCGCTGGCCCATCTTGTGCTCCTTGTTGCCGACCCGGAAGCCCGGCAGGTCCCGGTCGACGAGGAAGATGCTCATGCCTCGCTTCCCCAGTTCCGGAGCCGTGCGGGCGAGCACCACGGCGAAGTCGCAGACGGGCGCGTTGTGGATCCAGAGCTTGCCGCCGTTGAGCCGCCAGCCTTCGGGGGTCTCGGTCGCGGTGGTCCTGACGCCGGAGACGTCGGAGCCCGCTTCCGCTTCGGTGATCGCATAGGCGCAGCGCCGTTCGGCGCGCAGCAGCGGCCCGAGATAGCGCTCCTGCTGCGCCTTCGTGCCGTGCTGGGCCAGGAGGCTGCCGACGAGCTCCACGAGGCCGCACTGGTCAGCGACCGAGGCGTAGCCCCGCGACAGCTCCTCCATGATGGCGGCGTAGCTCTGGATGTCGGCGCCCGCGCCGCCGAGCTCCTCCGGCACCGTGATGCCGAACAGGCCGAGGCCGGCCATGGCCTCGTAGATCTCGCTGGGAAAGCGCTCGCTCTCGTCGAGTTCGCCTGCGACAGGACGGATCTCGCGCTCCGCGAAGGCGCGGGCGGCGTCCCGGATCATGGCCTGGCGTTCGGCGGACGCATCGGTGTCGGCGGGCACGGGAGGGGTTCGCTCCGGGATCACGGGAGTGCGGCCGGAGCATAACGGCTCGGAGAGCCGCGTCACGCCCTTTCCTCGGCCGGACCCGGCGGCAGGCGCCCCGCCCGCGCATGGGTGCCCCGCAGGCCGCGCGGGGCGATTGGCTGTTGCCAAGGACCGGACCTTTCGGCCCACTATGGACGGAGAACGATCCGCCGGACCGCGGCCTGCGGATGCCGCCCTTGGGAGGAGACGCGCGTGACAGTGACCGTTGCCGGACTCGCGCCGAGACCGAAGGGCCCCCGCCTCGCCTCCGGGGCGGGAGCGGCGCCATGAGCGGCCCGCCTCCCGCCATCGACGGCGCGACGCGCCTGTTCGCCATCATCGGCGACCCGGTCGCGCAGGTGCGCTCGCCGCAGGTCTTCAACCCGATCCTCGCGGCGGCCGGGCTGAACGCGGTGCTCGTCCCCTGCCACGTGCTCCCCGACCGCTTCGAGGCGAGCGTGCGCGGCCTGATGGCGCTCGGCAATCTCGACGGCATCGTCGTGACCGTGCCCTACAAGGTGCGGGCGCTCGCCGTGGCCGACCGGGTGCTGCCGGTGGGGCGCCAGGTCGGGGCCGTGAACGCGCTCCGGCGCGAGCCCGACGGCACCTGGAGCGCCGACATGTTCGACGGGCGCGGGCTCACCCGCGGCCTGCGGGAGCAGGCGATCCCGGTCGAGGGCGCGCGCGCTATGGTGATCGGCTCGGGGGGCGCCGGCAGCGCGGTCGCGGTGGCGCTCGCCGAAGCGGGCGCGGCCGCGCTCACCCTGTTCGACGTCGACGGCACGAAGGCGGAAGCGCTCGCGGCCCGGGTCCGCGAGGCCTACCCTTCTTGCGCGGTGCGCGTCGGCGCGCCCGAGGTGCAGGGCCACGACATGCTCGTCAACGCGACGCCGATCGGCATGGCGCCCGGCGACGGGCTTCCGGCCGACCTCGGGACTCTCCCGCCCGGCCTCCTCGTGGTCGACGTCGTCATGAAGCCCGAGGTCACGCCGCTCATGCGCCATGCGCGGGCATGCGGCTGCCGGGTGATCGGCGGGCGGACCATGCTGGAGGGCCAGGCCGAGGAACTCGCCGATTTCCTCGGCATGCGCGTGCCGGGCTCCGGCCGCGGCGGCGCCCCGTGAGCGGCTCTCCTCCCTTGCGCCGCGTCCTCGTCACTGGCGCGGGCGGCAATCTCGGGACGAAGCTCATCGCGCACCTCCTCGAATCGGAATGGTGCGAGCGCGTGATCGGCGTCGACCGCTCGTTCGCGGGCGGCCTGCCGGCCCGCGAGGGTCGGCTCGAGCGGGTCGAGGCCGATCTCGCGGACCCCCGCGACCCGCGCTGGCGCGAGGCGCTCGCCCGCGCCGATGCGCTCGTCCATCTCGCGGCCCAGAATCCGGCCCCGAGCGCCCCCTGGACCGATGCGGCGGCGTCCTTCGACCAGACCGCGAACCTCGTCGGCGCCGCCGGCGCCGCCGGCGTGCGCCGCCTGGTCTTCGCCTCCTCGAATCACGTCATGGGCCAGTACAAGGACCCGCCGCTCGCCGACCGGGTCGCGCCCGGCACGCTCTCGACCGATCTCCCGCCCGGGCCCGGCACGAGCCGGCGCGAGGGCGGCCGGGTCGTGCGCGACGAGGCCTATGCGGTCTCGAAGCTCATGGGCGAGCGCCTCTGCGTCTCGGCCGCCGGGCTGTCCGGCGGGGCGCTCGCCGCGGTCGCGGTCCGGATCGGCTGGTGCCAGGCGGGCGCGAATCGCCCGGAGACCATCAACGCGAGCGGCGTTTCCGCGGAGGACAATCCGGAGGCCGGCGACCCGCTCCACGCGCGCGACCTGCGCTGGTTCCGCAACATGTGGCTCTCGAATCACGACTTCGTGCACCTGATGGAGCGGGCCCTTCTCGCCGACGCGGCGCGCTGGCCCGCGGCGGGGATCGTGGTCAACGGCATGTCGGCCAATGCGGGCATGGCCTGGGACATCGCCGCCACGGGGGCGCTCCTCGGCTACGCGCCGCAGGACGATCTCTGGCGGCACGTCCGCTGACGGCGCCGGGACGGGATCGCGTCCCGGCGGGCGGACCGGAAAGGGTTCGTGAACCATGCGGAGCGCCGTGCGGGCTCCGGTCCGGTGCAGGCCTGCACAAGCCTTCCCAGTGTTGCGCGGAAGTGACAGTCGAAGCGCAGAGCTTGCGCTAGCTTAACGTCAACACCCTGGAGACCTCCCATGAAGAAACTTCTGCTCGCCTCCGCAGCCCTGATCGGCTTCTCGTCCATGGCCGCCGCCGCCGACCTGCCGATGCGCGCTGCGCCCCCGGCTCCCGTGGCTGTGGCTCCCGTCTTCACCTGGACCGGCTTCTACGTCGGCGTCCACGGCGCCTGGATCCGTCCCGACACCGAGATCGGCGTGCGCGGTACCGCTCGCCGCATCGTCCTCGACGAGGACGGCTTCGGCGGCGGCGGCCAGGTCGGCTACCTCATGCAGTTCGGCAGCATCGTCGCGGGCATCGAGGCCGACATCACGGCCACCGATGTCGAGCAGCGTCGGCGCTTCGGCCGCGGCGGCTTCTCGGCCACGCTCCAGTCCTCGATGGACTACTTCGGCACCGTGAAGGGCCGTCTCGGCGTCACGTTCCCGAGCTTCCTGCCGTTCTTCCAGCAGTCGATGATCTACGTCACCGGCGGTCTCGGCTATGCCGGCATGGAGCACGGCGTGACCGTGCGGGTCCCCGGCGCGCTTCCCGGCCCGCGCGTCTTCCGCGCCCGGGAGGAAGACACCCACATGGGCTTCGTGATCGGCGGCGGCACCGAGAACGCCATCACGAACAACATCTCGCTCAAGACCGAGACGGTCTATTACAGCCTCGACGAGGACGGCGACGGCCGCAACGGCCGCGGCGGTCGCGGTCTGCGTGGCGTGCGCGTCGAGCAGGACGGCTGGATCAGCAAGATCGGCGTGAACGTCCGCTTCTGATCGCCCGACGATCCTCCTCCGCCTGAGATGGGCCCGACCGAAAGGTCGGGCCTTTTTCTTGGGCGCCGTCCCCCATGCGCCTGCCCGCGGCCGTCCACCCGACAGCGGCGCGGCGGGAGGGACGCGGTGCGGATGGCGCGCCGCCTGTCACCTGATGCATCGGGAGGGGCGCGGTGCCTGTGAGCGCTCCGAAGCCTTGCCGGGCCGGGCCCGCATGAACGACAATCGGCGACGCCACGAACGACGCGGCCGCGAAGCCGGCCGGCAGGGGGATTCCATGGGCCGTCTCGACGGAAAGATCGCAGTCGTCACCGGGGGAACGCAGGGCCTGGGGGCCGCGGTCGCGCGCCTCTTCGCCGAGCGCGGCGCCGCCGGTCTCGTGATCTGCGGCCGCTCGCGCGACAAGGGCGAGGCGGTGGCGGCCGGGATCCGGGCCGCGCACGGCACCGACATCCGCTTCGTGCCCGCCGACCTGGAGCGGGTCGAGGATTGCCGCGCCGTGATCGCGGCTGCCGACCACGCCTTCGGGCGCGTCGACAGCCTCGTCAACGCCGCCGCGATCACCGATCGCGGCACGATCCTCGACACGGACCCAGCCCTCTTCGACCGCATGTTCGCGATCAACGTGCGGGCGCCGTTCTTCCTCATGCAGGACGCGATCGTGATCATGCGGCGCGAGCGCATCGCGGGCACGATCGTCAATATCGGCTCGATGTCGGCCAAGGCCGGCCAGCCGTTCCTGGCCGCGTACTGCGCCTCCAAGGGCGCGCTCGCGACCCTGACCGAGAACACGGCCTATGCGGTGCTGCGCAACCGCATCCGGGTGAACGGCCTCAACATCGGCTGGATGGCGTCCGACGGCGAGGACCGCATCCAGCGCGAGTTCCACGGCGCGCCAGCCGACTGGCTCGAAAAAGCGGCCGCGGGGCAGCCTTTCGGCCGCCTCGTCGACCCCCAGGAGGTCGCCCGCGCGGCCGCCTACCTGGCCTCCGAGGAATCGGGCCTGATGACGGGTTCGATGATCAATTTCGACCAGTCGATCTGGGGCGCCTACGACGGCGCGCCCCATCCGGCCGCGCCGCTCTGATCCGGACGCGGGCGGCGCCCGCACCGCATGAGACTGGCGGGCTCGAGGCCGTCTCCCGCCGCCCATGGAGGCGCCGGCCGCGCGGTCAGGGCCGCACCCGTCCGACGAGTTCGAAGCCGTCTCCGGTCGGGCGCAGGACCAGCGCCTCGCCCTCGGCCGGGAACACGCCCGTGAGCGCCGTGATGTTGACCTGGTGAGTCACAAGGGCGAGCACGCCGGGTTCGCCGGCCCAGCGCGCGACGAGGGCGCGCACGGCCGTGCTCTGGCCGGCCTCCGTGGCGCGGTCGCCGAAGAACGAATCGAGCGCGGGGTCGGCCTCCGCCGTCCCGAAGGCGAGCCGGGCCGTGTCGAGGGCGCGGCACCAGCGGCTCGACAGCACGCGGGCCACGCCGATCCCGCGCGCCCGGAAGGCCTCGCCGATGCGGCGGGCCTGCTCCCGGCCCTCCTCCGAGAGGTTGCGCTGGGTCGCGCAATCCGCGAGGCGGAACCCGGCCGGATCGCCCGTGCCCGGGGCGCGGGCATGGCGCAGGAGCGCGACCATGCCGCCCGCCCGCAGCGCGTCCCAGGCCTCCTGGGCCGCTGCCGGGGTGGAGAGGAGCGCGAGCAGCAGCGCCAGGGCTGCGGGAATCGGGATCATGGTTCGGGCCTCCTGGCCCGGGGAGATAGCCCGCGCCTGGCGCTTGGGAACCCGGCCGCCGGCTCGGGCTTGACCTGTCGCTTTGCCGGTCGGGCGCGTGCGGACGCCTGACCTGTCGCCTTGCGGGTCGGGTGCGGATGAACGCCCGGCCCGCCGCATGCCAGGAGGAGCGTCATGTCGACCACCCGCGATCCCGGCGGCCAGCAGCCCGAGGCGCTGGCCTCCCTCGAAGACGCCGCCCGCTCGGGCTCGAAGAAGGCCGACGACCAGGGCCTGCGCGCGAAACCCGAGACCGCGCCGGAGTCCCGGCCGGTCGAAGCCGAGGAGGCCGAGGCCGCCCGGATCCTCGCCCGCAATGCCGCCAAGGACACCGGCTCGGGATCGGCCTGACCGCGCTTCCCGGATCCGCCCGAGCCTCCATATGAGCCCTGGCGCGGGCCCTCCCGCCCGCGCCCGCAAGCCTGTCCGGAGATCCCCCATGGCGCCGTCCCCCTTCACCCGCCGCGCGATCCTCGCAGGAACGGGCGCGGTCCTCCTCGCCGGATCCGCCCGGGCGCAGGCCCTGCCCCGGGTCGTGGTCACGAAGGATCCGACCTGCGGCTGCTGCGCGGCCTGGGCCGAGCACCTGCGCGGCGCGGGCTTTCCGGTCGAGGTGGTCGAGACTGCGGAGATCGGCCGGGTGAAGACCCGGCTCGGCGTGCCCTCGGCGCTCGCCTCGTGCCACACCGCGGAGGTCGGCGGCTACGTCGTCGAGGGCCACGTGCCCGCGGCCGAGATCCGGCGCCTCCTCGCCGAGCGGCCAGCGGCCCGGGGGCTCGCCGTGCCCGGGATGCCGATGGGCTCGCCCGGCATGGAGATGGAGGGCATGGAGCCCGACACCTACGAGGTCGTGCTCTTCGGCCCTTCCGGCCAGCGCCGCTTCGCGCGCTACCGCGGCACCGAGCGGGTCTGAAGCCGCGTCGAGAGCCCGTCAGTCTGTTTCAGGATCGCATCCGGACGGAGTCGCGGAGCCGACAGCCCCGCCCCTCCGGATCCCATCACGAGCCGACAGATTCTAGCGCGTCGCTCCCGTCCGCTCGGGACCCGGCGCGCCGGACGGCGCCGCGACCTGCTCCGGCGGGGCGGCGCGGCGCGGCTCGATCCGCAGACCCTCCAGGACCTCGAACCGGCCCTCCAGGTCCGCGAGCGACGAGCCCCCGACCCAGACCTGGAAGGCGCCGGGCTCGACCAGATAGGTGCCGTCCTCGAGGTGGAAGCCGAGCGAGCGCACCGGGACGCGCAGCGCGACGGTGCGGGCCTCGCCGGGCTGGAGCGCGATCTTCTCGAACGCCTTGAGCTCGCGCACCGGCCGGCTGCGGCTCGCGACCGGATCGCGGACGTAGAGCTGCACCACCTCCTGCCCCGCCCTTGCGCCCGTATTCGTCACCGTGACGCGCACCTCCACGGTGTCGGCGGCCGCGACCCGGGGCTCGGCGACCGCGAGGCCGGAATAGGCGAAGCGGGTGTAGGAGAGGCCGTGGCCGAAGGGGAAGAGGGGGGTGAGCGTCTCGTCGATGTAGCCCAGCGTGTAGCGGTTGTCGGCGCGGGGCGGGCGGCCCGTGGGCAGGCGGTTGTAGGCCATCGGCAACTGCCCGACCGTGCGCGGCCACGACACCGGGAGCTTGCCGCTCGGGCTGACGTCGCCGAAGAGCACGTCCGCGACGGCGCCCGCCTCCGAGCCCGGGAACCAGGCCATCAGGATCGCCGGGATGCGCTCGGCGAGGCGGCCGAGCTCCAGCGGCCGGCTCGCCACGATCACGAGGACGAGCGGCTTGCCCGTGGCCGCGAGCGCCTCCAGGAGCTCCATCTGCCGACCCGCCGGCGCGAGATAGGCGCGCGAGGCCGCCTCGCCGGACGCCTTCTCGGTCTCGCCGACCACCGCCACCACGACGTCGGATTCGCGCGCGGCCCGCAGCGCGGCGTCGAGCCCGTCGAGCCGGGTGCAGGCGAGGTCGCAGGCGGGCGCGTGGCGGACCGCGACGTTCGCGCCGGCCGCGCGCCGGCGCAGGCCCTCGACGATCGAGACCGAGTCCTCCGCATGGGCCCGGGCGCCGTGCGGCCCGAGCTGGTCGCGCGGCGCGTCCGCGAGCGGCCCGATCACGGCGATCGAGCGGGTCTCGGGCCGGAAGGGCAGGACGTCGTTCCAGTTGCGCAGCAGCACCAGGCTCTCGCGGGTGACCGCGCGCGCCGCCACCCGCGTCTCGGGCGTCGGGAAGATCGCGTCGACCCGGGTTGCGTCGATTACGGGCTGGTCGAACAGGCCCATGCGGAACTTGACCCTCAAGACCCGGCGCACCGCCTCGTCGAGCCGCGCCTGCGGGACGCGGCCGGCGCGCACCTCGTCGGCGAGGTGGCGGTGGTAGAAGCGGCCCATCATGTCGATGTCGACCCCGGCGAGAAACGCCTTGCGGGCGGCCTCCGCGTCGTCGGCCGCGATCCCGTGGGCGAGGAGCTCGTGGATGCCGGCCCAGTCCGAGGTCACGATGCCGTCGAAGCCCCATTCGCCCCGCAGCAGGTCCGTGAGCAGGGCCGGGTTCGCCATCGAGGGCAGGCCGTTGACGGCGTTGAAGGCCGCCATCACGGCCTCGGTCCCGGCCTCGACGGCGGCGCGGAACGGCGGCAGGTAGAGGTCGCGCAGATCCGAGCTCGTGATGTTCGTGGTGTCGTAGTCGCGCCCGCCCTCCGGCGCGCCGTAGCCCACGAAATGCTTCGCGGTCGTCGCGAGCCCGCCGGCGTG
Source organism: Microvirga sp. (assembly GCA_036263675.1). Classification (GTDB taxonomy): domain Bacteria; phylum Pseudomonadota; class Alphaproteobacteria; order Rhizobiales; family Beijerinckiaceae; genus Microvirga. Next base: position 32,462 of record DATAGO010000073.1, read on the forward strand.
GAAGCCCTGGACCCGCGCCGCGGTCAGCACCGCGCCGAGATGCGGGTCCTCGCCGAAGCCCTCGACGATCCGGCCCCAGCGCAGGTCGCGCGAAAGGTCGGCCATCGGAGCGTAGGTCCAGTTGACGCCCACATAGGCGGCTTCGCGCGCCGACCATTCGGCGGCGAGCCGCGACAGGCGCGGGTTGAAGGCCGCGGCCTCGGCGAGCGGCACCGGGAACTGGGTGCGGAAGCCGTGCAGCACGTCGAGGCCGAACAGGAACGGGATGCCGAGCCGGCTCTGGCGCGCGAGGGCTTGAGCGCGGGCGACGTCCTGGGCGTTGTTGAAGTTGATGAGGGCGCCGATCTGCCCGGTGGGCAGGTCCTCCCATTTCAGGGTCTCGCCGTGCGAGACGAGGTTGAGCTGCCCGACCTTCTCCTCCAGCGTCATCCGCCCCAGGAGGCTCTCGACGCGGGCCTCGACGTCGAGCCGCTGCGCCATCCCGGTCTGGGGCGGGGTGTCGCGGCTCCAGGCCGGGACCGGCGGATCGCCCGGGGCCGGCCCGGCGTCCCCGGGCGTCCGGTCCGGGGCGCCCGCGCCGGATCCGCCCGGCGCTTGCGCCTCGACGGCCACGCCCGGCGCTGCGCCGCCGGGCGCCTGGGCCAGGGCGGTTCCTCCGACGATCATGGCGGCGACAAGCGCGCGCAGCACACCCACGATGAGCTTCATCCCGTCTCCTTCGCCGCTGCGGCCATCCCGGGCCCCGATCCGCGTCTCATGCGGCGGCCCGGTCCGGCCGCCTTGAAGAACACTCAGGACCGAAGCCGGATCCCTCTCGTGGCGCAGCCTGCCTGAACGGCAGCCGACCGGCGCCTGCGATCTCGGCGCGCCGGAGGCCGCCCGCGCTCCTCCGGACCGTCGGAAAGGGCGTGGTCCCGCCCCCGCGCCCGGGGCCGTTTGACAAGGAGCGTGGTTTTGCCGTCAGGTCCGGCCGGATTCTGCTTGGAGCCGGCTCCCGGCCTGCGGCATAACTCTAGGTCAGCTTCCTCCGACAGCCAGGGACCGATGGCGAAGCGACGCTCTTTTCTCGGTACGACTGCGGGCTCCGCCGGCCCGGCGCTGATCGTCCTGGCGCTGGCGGTCCTGGCGCTGGCCGTCCTGGCGATCCTGGTCCTCGTGACGGCCGGGGCGCCGCGCGCATGGATCATGGGGTTGGGGACGGCCGGGCTCCTCGTGGGCCTCGTGCTCGCCGCCCTCGGCCGCGCGCCCGCGCCGGCCGCGGATGCTCCCGCTCAGGCGCCGCCGCGGCGGACGCGCCCCATCGGCGAGGCACGCCCGGCTCCGGCCGCGGGCGGGGCCGGAGAGCTCAGCGAGCGGCGCGCCCGCGCCATGGCCGAGAGCCTGCCCGCGCTCGTCTGGATGATGGACGGCGCCGGACGCACGATCTTCCAGAACCAGCGGGCGCTCGACTTCGCCGGCGCCCCGCTGATCGACCGGGAGGAGCGGCGCTCCATCGTCCATCCCGACGACCTCGCGGAGCTGACCGCCCAGCGCGAGGCCGGGCACCGCAAGCACCGGGAATACCAGGTCCAGCTCCGCCTGCGCCGCCGCGACGGGGTCTACCGCTGGCACCACCTGACCAGCACGCCCTTCGGCGGCGCCGGCGCCTTCGGGACGCTCGGGCCCTGGGCCAAGGGCGACGAGGACGATTACTGGCTCGCGACCGCGGTCGACATCGAGCCGATGAAGCAGGCCGAGGAGCTCCAGGCCCGCCTCAACCGCATGCTCGAGACCCGGGTCACCGAGACCACGGAACAGCTCAACGCCGAGACCGCGGTCCGCCACCGCGCCGAGCGGCAGTTGCGCCACAGCCAGAAGATGGACGCGATCAGCCGCCTCACCGGCGGCATCGCCCACGATCTCAACAACAAGCTGATGGTGATCAGCGCCAACATCGACGCGGTCGTGAAGCACATCAAGGAGCAGCCGCATCTGCGCCGCAAGCTGCTCGCCGCCCTCGTGGCCTCCGATCAGGCCGCCGGGCTGATGTCCAAGCTCCTCGCCTTCGCGCGCCAGCGCGACCTGCACCCGCAATACGTCGACGTCTCCAAGCACCTCGAATCGATCTCCGACCTCCTCGACCGGTCGCTCCTGAGCGCCGCCGTCGAGGTGCGGCTCGAGATCCCGGAGGACCTCTGGACCGTGGAGGTCGACCCGCACCAGCTCGAGACCGCAATCGTCAACCTCGCCGTGAACGCCCGCGACGCCATGGAGGAGGGCGGCATCATCACGGTGGAGGCCCGCAACGTGGTCGTGCAGCCCGGCACCCTGTCGGACCCGGAGATCTGGGGCGACTACGTGCGCATCACCGTGGAGGACACCGGGCGGGGCATCGCGCCCGAGCATCTCGACAAGGTGTTCGAGCCCTTCTTCACCACCAAGGAGGCGGCCCGCGCCGCCGGGCTCGGCCTGTCCCAGGTCCACGGCTTCGCCGAGCAGCTCGGCGGCACCGTCGAGATCGCCAGTTCCCCGGGCCACGGCACCGCGGTCTCGGTCTACCTGCCCCGCGCGGAACTGCCTGCGCGGATCGGGGCGACGCCGGAGCTGGAGGATCTCGTCGACGACGAGGACGTGCCGGCGCAATCGGCCGAGATCCTGCTCGTCGACGACGAGGTCGAGGTGGCGCTGGCGCTCCAGGGCATGCTCGACGAGCTCGGCTACGCCACCCGCATCGCCATCGGGGCCGACGAGGCCATCGAGGCCCTGCGCCGGCGCCGGCCGAACCTGGTGCTCACCGACGTCACCATGCCGGGCTCGATGGACGGGGTGACGCTCGGGCGCGAGATCCGTGCCCGCGACCCGGGCCTGCCCGTGGTGCTCATCACGGGCAATCCGATGGTGGTCGCGGACACCGAGTTCCCGCTGATCCAGAAGCCGATCGCGAGCCGGACGCTCCACATGACCCTGCAGCGCCACCTGGCGCCGCCCGGGCCGTCGAACAACGTGGTGACCCTCTTCTCCGACGAGAGCCGCCGGCCCCCGCCGGACGGCGCCCCGGGGCCCCGTCACTCCTGAGGACGGACAGCCGCGGACGGCAGGCGCGGCGGGGCCGCCTCACGCCCGAGAACCCGCGCCTCGGGCAGGGGGCGTCGGGCCTGGGCACCGGCGGTGCGGGCGCGGACCGCGTCACTTCTGTCGAAGAGCCTGCCGGCGCGCAGGCGCCGTGCCACGCCGGATGCGGGGCGCGTCACTCGGCCGGGACGGCCGCCGGCACCACGGTCTCGGCCGCCGTGGCGGCCTCCACGAGGGCCGCGAAGAGCCGCTGCTGCGGCCGCTTCCACACCAGCAGCTCCGGGTGCCACTGCACCCCGATCACGAAGGCGGCGCCGTCGCCCTCGATGCCCTGGATGATCCCGGCCTCGTCCCTGGCGACGGCGCGCAGGCCGCGGCCGAGCCGGTCGACCGACTGGTGGTGCAGCGCGTTCACCCGGCAGGGATTGCAGCGCAGCGTGCGGTCGAGGCGGCTGCCCGGCACGATCGAGACGGTCTTCTTCGGCAGCACCGTGCGCATGCGCGGCGCGTGCTCGAACACCTCGTAGATGTCGGTATGGAGGGTGCCGCCGAGCGAGACGTTGATCATCTGCGAGCCGCGGCAGATGCCGAGCACCGGCAGGCCGGCCGGCAGGGCGGCCTCGAGCAGCTTCAGCTCCAGGGTGTCGCGCTCGGGATCGAGGCGCACGTCCGGCAGCACCTGGCCGCCATAGATCTCGGCGCCGATGTCGTCGCCGCCGCCGATCACGAGGCCCTGGAGGGGCTCCCGCGGCATCGGGCTTCCCGCGATGAGGCGGACCGCGCGGGCGCCGGCGCGGCGGAGCGCCAGGCGGTGCATGAGATAGCTGCGCCACCCGCCCCGGCGGGACGTGGTGACGCCGATGAGCGGCCGGGTCATGGGGCGCAGGCCTCCGGCGCGGGAGCCGGTCGTCCGTCGTCCCGGACCGTCATGGCCGGGTGGTCCGTTCCACGGCTCCGGGTCCCATGGGCCGCGATCGGGACCGTCATGACAGCGCGGTCCGCTCGACGGGTCCCACGGGCCGCGATCGGGACCGTCATGAGAGCGCGATCCGTTCGACGGGTCCCATGGGCCGCGATCGGGGTCGTCATGACAGCGCGATCCGTTCGACGGCGTCGGCCCAGCTCTTCTCCTCGCCCCGGAAGGCGAGATAGGTCAGGCACAGGACCTCGAGGCGCTCGGGATCGTCGGCGAGGCGCTCCACGACGACCCAGCGGTTCCAGTCGGGCGCGATGCTCCAGCCGGGGTCGCTCACCCGGGCGTCGGGCAGGCGGTAGTGGAAGGTCGGGCGGCCGCGGATCTTCTCGTTCGGCAGCACGGCCCGCACCCGCGCCTCGTCGAGATGGAGGAGGAGCGGCAGGAGGTCGAGGTCGCGGTTCCGGGTCGGGTTGGCGGCGAGGTAATCGTCGATGAAGGCCGGGATGTCGGGCCAGTAGTCGGTGTCCACGAGCCGGCGCACGTAATCCTCCGGGAACGGATCCGCGAAGCCCAGCATCTCCCGGGTCGGGTCGGGGGCGACCTGCTTGCGCAGCCAGGCGTTCAGGAGCACGAACGCCTTGAGGAAGGACACGATCGTGCGGGCGTCGCGCGCGGGCACCTCCGGGTTGAAGTGCAGCCCGAAGGCGAACAAGGCCCCGTCCTGGGTGCCCTTGGCGCCGAGGCGCCGCAGGGTGGCGATCACCCGGTCGACCTCGTGCAGCCGGTCGACCGGGACCGGCGCGGTCACGAGCTCGCACGGCACGAGGACGCTCGCCGCGTTGCCGATCCAGGCCGCGATCTTCGGCACCATGCCGCCGAGCAGCGTCCCGTCCTTCTGGGGATGGAGCATGCGGCTGTCGAGCTCGATCGACATGTCGCAGATCGAGCAGCCCTGGACCCGGAAGGCGTGCGGATCGTCCATGACGGCCTCGCCGCCGAGATCCTCCACGAGGGCCCGCGCCGTCTCCTCGGCGGTCGGGCCGGAATACTCCATCTCGACCCCGACCGAGCGCATCCGGCCCTCGGCGTTGTGGAGCCGGGGCGGCTTGGCGAAGTCGAGGGCGGTCGGGGCGAGCGGCGCGGCGTGCGCCATGGGGAGGCCTCCAGCGGAGCGTGCCGGGGAGAACGAGCGCATTTCCGCGGAAGTTCCCGGGAATTGCGAGCCGCAGTCCGGGCCGGAGCCGTCGCGGGGCGGCCGCCCCGGACCCGGACGGCCGCTCCGGTGCAGCACCGTGCTGCGGTTTCGGCATAGCACAAAAGTCGAAGACCGCGTACCAAGCGCGGCCATGGACGCGGTCACCCCCTCGAGCTCCCTCAAGCCGCCCGAGCCCCTCGGGGACGAGCGCCGGCGCGCCTGGATCGCGGAGATCCGGGCGACGCTCGCCCTGAGCTGGCCGATCGTGCTCACCAACCTCGCCCAGACCGGGCTCCTCACCACCGACGTGATGCTCATGGGCTGGCTCGGACCCGACGCGCTCGCCGCGGGCGCGCTCGCCACCAACCTCTACCATGCGCTCATGATCTTCGGGATCGGCCTCGTCTCGGCGACCTCGCCGCTCGTCGCCGAGGAGCTCGGACGGCGCCGGCACGCGGTGCGCGAGGTGCGGCGCACGGTCCGCCAGGGCCTGTGGTCGGCCGTCACCATCACGGTGCCGATCTGGCTCGCGGCCTGGAACGGCGAGGCGATCCTCGTCGCGATCGGGCAGGAGCCGGCGCTCGCGGCCGCCGCGGGCGAGTACATGCGCGCGCTCATGTGGAGCCTGCTGCCGTTCCTGTTCTACCTGGTGCTGCGCTCCTACCTCGCGGCGCTCCAGCGGCCGGGCTGGGCGCTCGCGATCGGCCTCGTCGCGGTCCTGGTCAATCTCAGCTTCGCCTACGGCTTCATGTTCGGCGCCCTCGGGCTGCCGCGGCTCGGGCTCGTGGGCGCGGGAATCGCCACCACCCTGTCGAGCACCTTCATGTTCCTCGGGCTCGCCGCCGTGGTCTCCCTCGACCGGCGCTTCCGGCGCTACCACCTCTTCGGCCGCTTCTGGCGCGCCGACTGGGCGCGCTACCGCGCCTTGTGGCGCATCGGCGTGCCGATCGGGCTGACGCTCGCCTTCGAGGTCACGGTGTTCAACGCCGCCGCCCTCCTCATGGGCCGGATCGGCGCGAGCGAGCTCGCAGCCCACGCGGTCGCGCTCCAGATCGCCTCGCTCGCCTTCATGGTGCCGCTCGGGGTGTCGCAGGCCGTCACCGTGCGGGTCGGGCGCGCCTACGGGGCCGGCGACCCGGGCGGGGTCACGCGGGCGGGCTGGACGGCCTTCGCGCTCGGCACCGGCTTCATGGCCTTCACGGCGCTCCTCATGATGGCGGTGCCGCGGACCCTCGTCGGCTTCTTCCTCGACACCGGCAACCCCGCGAACGAGCGCGTCGTCGCCTTCGCGCTCTCGTTCCTCATGATGGCCGCCCTGTTCCAGCTCGTCGACGGCGCCCAGGCCGTCGGGGCCGGCATGCTGCGCGGCCTCCAGGACACCCGCGTGCCGATGATCTACGCCGCCATCGGCTATTGGGGCGTCGGGCTGCCCGTGGGCGTGGCGCTCGGCTTCGGGACGAGCTTGCGCGGCGTCGGGATCTGGATCGGCCTCGCGCTCGGCCTCGCCGTAGTGGCGGGGCTGATGCTCTGGCGCTGGATGAGACGCGACCGGCTCGGGCTGATGCCGGCCTGATCCTCACGGTGACGAGATGCGATCGGCTGGCCCTGATGCCGGCCTGATCCTCATGGTGACGAGACGCGAGCGGCTGGCCCTGATGCCGGTCCGAAGCCGCTCAGGATTTCCCGCCCGCCGCGAGAGGGGAGGGGAGGGGGCCCGACGCTGGCCGCGGCGCCGGGCCCGCGAAGGCCTGGACGGCGCGCTCGCCCGCCACCACGGCGCTCTCGATCGTCGCCGGCAGCGCGCCGATCCAGTCGCCCGCGAGCGTCAGGTTCGCGAGGGGCCGCACGAGCGGCTGCGGCAGGGGGCCGGCGTCCTGGCGGATCGTCGCGCGCTTCTCCTTCACGACGCGGAACTCCGGCATCGCCGCGGGGACGGGAAGGCCGAGCGCGCGGATCGCCGGCGCGATCTCGCCCCAGACCCGGGCCGCCAGCGTCGCCTGGTCGAGATCGACCGCCTCGCCCGCCGCCGAAACCGTCACGCTGGTGTGGTCCTCGCGCACGAGCGCCCATTGCGACAGGGAGCCGATGAGGCCGACGAAGCGGGGGCTCGGCGGGCCCTCCATCCGGTAATGCAGGTTGAGGATCGGCTCGTAGGCGTCGGGCACGGGCTGCCCCGGCAGCAGGCGGGCGACCTCCCAGGGCGGCAGCGCCAGGATCGCCCGGTCGTCGGGGCCGAGCGCGACGGTGCGGTCCGCGAAGACGAGCGCGGTCGCGCGCCCCTCGGCCTGCTCGACCGCCCGCAGGCGCCGCCCGGTCTCGACCGGGACGCCCGCGGCCGCAAGCCGGCGCACGGCCGGCTCCACGAGGTCCGGGGACAGGCCGCGCCGGGCGACGAGGAGATGGCCGGCGCCCGGGCGGGCGAGGCGGCGCAAGGCGAGGCCGAGCCGCCGCGACGAGGCCGTCGCCACGGGGGTGTTGAGGATCGCGACCGTGAGGGGCTCCACGAGCGAGTCGACGAGCGGGCTGTCGCCCATGACCGCGCCGATCGGCCGGTCCGGGAGGGGCAGCGCGAGCCGCAGCAGGCGCAGCGCGCCCGCGAGATCCAGGCCTGCGGGCCGGGTGCCCGGGCGCAGCCAAGACCAGGGCGACAGGCCGACGCGGGCGAGGCGGCCGGTGCGCACGTCGAAGACCGGTACCGCGCCGGGCTCGGGCTCGATCCAGTCGGCCCGCGCACCGACCGCGTCGAGGAAGCGCATCACCGGATAATTGGCGGTGAACAGCACGTGGGTGCCGTTGTCGTGGCCAAAGCCGTCCGCGGGCTGGAGCGTGCGCGCCCGGCCGCCGGCCTGCGGCGCGCCCTCGTAGACGACAGCCCGGCCGCCGGCCGCGACGACCCGCAGGGCCGCCGCGAGGCCCGCGAGTCCCCCGCCGACGATATGAGTCGTCCCCGCGCTCCGCCGGGGCGCGGGGTTCGTTTCGAGGACACCCATCAGGCCGGCCTCAGGGCGAGGCCGATCATGTGCAGGCGGTCGCCCGCGGTGAGGCGCTGGCGCGGGCCGCGCTCGGCCCAGCCGCGTTCCCTCAGCCGCATGAAGATGCGCCGGTAGCCTTCCATCATGAGGATCGCGGGCTTGAGGGTCGCGCGGTCGAGCTTCTTGAGCTGCTCGTCGACCGCCGCGAAGCCGGCGCTCGCTTCCTCCGCGAGGTCGCGGCACACGGCGGCGAAGCGCGGGTCGGCCACCATCGCGCGCGCCGGCCCGTCCTCGACCCCGACCGCGCGGAGCCGCGACAGCGGCACGTAGACCCGCTCGATCGCGGCGTCCTCGTCGATGTCGCGCAGGATGTTGACGACCTGGAGCGTGCGCCCGAGCGTCTCGGCGAACGCCACCGCCTCCGGCGCGCCGAAGATGCGGATCGAGAGCATGCCCACGGACCCCGCCACCCGGCGGGCGTAGAGGTCGAGGCCGGAATCGTCGGCGATGCGCACGCGAGGCGAGGAATCCGTCGCCATGCCGTCGAGGAGCGCGTGGCACTCGGCGAGCGGCAGGTCGAAGGCTCCCGCGGCCCGCGCGAGCTCGCGGCCGATCGGGGTGGTCGGATTCCCGGGCAGGCGGTCGATCTCGGCGCGCCACTCGTCGATGAAGCGGTGCTTTTCCGCCAGCGGCGCGAGGCCGTCGGCGATGTCGTCGGCGACGCGGCAGAAGGCGTAGACCGCGTGGATCGCGCGCTTGCGCTCGGCCGACAGGCTCTGCATGCCGAGCCGGAACGAGGAGCTCGACCGCCGCACGATCTCGGCCGTGGTGCGGGCGTCGCGGTCCTCCTCCGAGCGCAAGGTTCCGATCATCCCGGCGAGCGCCGCGCGCGCCACGTCGCCCTTGCCGACCTCCACGCGCTGCGCGAGCGGATCGGCCCGGCGCAGGCGCCGGCTCAGGGCATCGGCGAGCCCGATCGTCGCGATGCACTGCGCTCTCAGGCGCGCGTCCCGGACCCGGCCCGGCAGCCCCCGCGCGGTGTCGATGATGACGTCGGTTCGGTCGAGGGCGGCGTCGAGCACGGCGCGGCGCAAGGTGGCGTTGGCGGGCGTAAAGAACGCCTCCTCGCCGCCGGCCAGCGCCATCCAGGGCTCGGGCAGGTAGACCCGGTTCAGGGCGTCGCGGTCCTTGCCCAGGTCCTGGAGGTGATTGAGGATCTGGAGCGCGGTGCAGAGCGCGTCGGACGGCGCATCGGCCTCCGGGCCCTCCCCGTGGAGGCGCAGGAGGAAGCGGCCGACCGGATTGGCGGAGCGGCGGCAGTAATCGAGGAGCTCGGCCCAGTCGGCATAGCGCGTCTTCACCGCATCCTGACGGAAGGCGTCGAGAAGCACGCGGGCCTGGTCGGGCCCGACCGGCTCGGCGTGCAGCCGCGCGGCCGACGGCACCGCGGCGTCGCCGGCCATGAGCGCGGCCTCCATGGCGTCGAGCTGCCGGATCTTCTCCTCGGGCGACAGGGCGCCCGAATCCGCCACGTCGTCGGCCTCGCGCACGAAGCGGTAGAAGGCCAGGATCGAGGCGCGGTGGGCGCGGGCGAGCAGGAGCGAGGCGACGGGGAAGTTCTCGTCGCCCGGCGCCTTGGTGGGCGGAAGGGTCGGGGGGGCGGAGGTCTCGGCCATGGCGCTGTTCTATCGCGGGCCGGCGCCCTTTCCAACCGCCCCGCCGCCGCGCTTTCCCCTGGCGGCACCGGCCTTTCGGCTGGCCCGCTCCAGCCCACAACTCAGACCGGGTAGAGCCGCCCCTTCCAGCCCGCCTTGCGGCCGCGCCCGATCCGCAGCAGCACGCTCCACTGCACCCCGAGCCCGGTCAGCACCGTCAGGGGATGGAGCGGGATCGTGACGAGGGGCTCGCGCGTCGCGAGCGTCACGGCCGCGCGCGTCCCGAGCGACAGGAGCGCGGCGAGGAGCGCAGGCCCCGTCGGGGCGAGCGCGACGAGGAGGAAGGGCAGCACGTGCCCGCCGAAGAGCAGCACGGTCCAGACCGGGAGCGCCTTTGGCGTCGCCATGCCCTCGTGGGCGTTCTTGGCGAAGCCCGCCCAGGCGTCGGCGAAGCGCGTGTACATGCGGCAGGCGGCGAGGTCCTCGCCCCGCACGAGGTCGGTCATGAGCCCGTGCCGCCGGAAGACGCGGGCGAGCTGGATGCCGTCGTGGATGAGGTGGCGGATCGCCCCGTGCCCGCCGACCGCGCGGTAGGCCTCCGCGTCCGCGAGCAGCATCTGGCCGCAGGCGGCGCCGAGGCTCGGGTCCGGCCGGGTCCGCATGAGCGGCACCGGGAGATAGCCCAGCAGTGTCAGGTTCACGTTCGGGACGAGCAGCGCCTCGCCGAGCGAGCCGATGGTCTGGCGCGGCACCGCGCTCACCATCGCGGCCCCGGCGGCCTGCGCATGGCCGGCGAGGGCCGCGGCGGCGTGGGGCGCGAGGCGCACGTCCGCGTCGACGAAGAGGAGGTGCGTCCCGCTCGCGGCCTCGCCGAGCCGGTGGCAGGCATGGACCTTGCCGGTCCAGCCCTCGGGCAGCGGCGGACCCGCCAGGAGGCGCACGCGCCCGTCGCGGGCGGCGATCGCCTCGACGATCGCAGCGGTGCCGTCCGTGGATCCGTCGTCGAGGACGATCGCCTCGACCGGCACGCCCGCGCTCGCGAGCGCGGCCTCCACGGCCGGTCCGATATTCGCGGCCTCGTTGCGGGCCGGGATCAGGATCGAGACCTGCGTTTCGGGCCCGGGCGCGTGGCGGGGCGTGCGCCGCAGGGCGACGAGGTTCGCGGCCGCCAGCGCCGCGGGCAGCGCGGCGAGGACAAGCGCGAGCAGGCCGAGGACGAAGCTCATGGGCCGGGACTCATGCGCGGCGCCGCTCCCGGCGGGTCGCAGCGTCGGCACCCTCGGCCGCGGCCCCGTGCGACGGATCGAACGTCCTTCCCGTGATCGCCGCCGTCACCCGGCGCCAGGCGTCGTAGATCCCGCCGATGCCGGCGCGGCCGTCGAGCAGGGAGCGGAAGCGGGCGGGGTCGCGCGCCTGCACGTCCGCGGCGAGGCGGTCCAGGGTATCGGCGAGGGCGCCCTCCAGCCGCGCGAGCCGCGCCGGGCGGGGGAGGTCGAGGAGGTTCCGGCCCCGCAGCGGCGCCCCGAAGGCGATGAGGGCCTCCGCGCCGCGCTCGCTCCAGAAGGCGTATTCGATCGCGAGCGGCAGCACCGTGACCTCGGGGGCGAGTTCGGGCAGCCGCGCGACCCCGGCCTTGACCCCGAGCGGGCGCTGGCGCGCATCCGCGAAGCGCCCCTGCGCGGTGATCCACAGCGCCCGGTCCGGCGCGGCGAGGATGTCGGCGCTCGCGTGCAGGAACGCGGCCGCGCCGCGCGCTGAGTCGAGATCGACCCCGAAGGCGCCGATGCGGCCGAAGACGCCGTAGCGCTCCAGCATCGCGGCGTCGATCGGCGCGTAGCTCTCGTAGGCGGGCAGGAGCCGGTCGGCCGCAAGCACGTAGAGCGCCGCGTCCCACCAGGCGGGATGGTTGGAATAGACCACCACGGGCCCGCGGGCGGGAAGCTCGGGCGCGCCCCAATGCGCGAGCCGCAGCGCGTTCATGTGCTTCGCGAAGTAGCGGCGAAAGTAGGCCACCATGAAGCGGTGCACATGGCCTGAGCGCCGCGCCGTCGGGGAGACGGAGCGGCGTCGCGCGGCGCCTGGCCTGATGCTGTCCACTCGGGGCTCGCGGTGTGGGGCTTCAAGGCTCCCGAAGGTAGGCCGCGCGCGGCCCTCGCCAAGGCGGGAGCGGGGTGGGCGTCAGGAGGCCTGCCGCAGGTCGGGCACGGGCACGAAGGCGGAGGCTTTCGCGCCTTGCGGTGCGCGCTGCGCGTCGGCGTCGAGGGCGTCGGCGGCGATCCAGCCCGACATCATCACCATCGGCATCCCGGGCCCGGGATGGGCCGCGCCGCCCGCGAGATAGAGCCCCTCGACCTGGCGCGAGCGGTTGCCGGGCTTGAAGGCGCCGAGGAACTTTCCGTGCGAGGCGAGGCCGTAGATCGCGCCGTTGAGCACCTTGTAGCGATCGTGGATGTCCTGCGGGGTCAGGTGCCGCTCGACCACGATGCGCTCCTCGATGTCGTGCATCCCGGCGGTGCGCTTGAGCTTGTCGAGGATCAACCGCCGATAGGCCGGGAACATCTGCGACCAGTCGTGGTGCGGACGCAGGTACGGCGTGTGGACGAGGACGTAGAGCGCCTCGCCCCCGTCCGGCGCGACGCTCGGGTCCGTCACGGCGGGTGCGGCGATGTAGCAGGTCGGGTCGGGCGCGGGCTCGCCGCGGCGGTAGATGAAATCGAACTCCTCCTTGGGGTCGCGCGAGAACACGAAGTCGTGGTGGAGGAGGTGGTCGTAGCGCCGTTTCAAGCCGAGATAGAGCACCACGCCCGAGCAGGCGGGCTCGAAATTCTTGCGCGCGTAATGCTCGCCCGCCTCGCCGCCGACGAGCTCGCAATAGGTGCGGATCGAATCCATGTTGGAGATCACGGCATCGTAAGCGGCGGTCGCGCCGTCCGCGGTCGTGAGGCCGGTGACCTTGCCGTTCTCGATGCGGAGCGAACTCACGTCGGTGCCGGGCCGGACCGTGGCGCCGAGCTCGGTCGCGAGCTTCATCAGCGCCTCCGCGACCGCCCGCGTCCCGCCCATGGGGTACCAGACGCCCTCGGCCGCCTGCATGTGCGCGATGGCGCAGAGCACCGCGGGCGCGCCGTAGGGCGAGGAGCCGACATATTGCACGAAGTGGTCGAGCATCTGCGCGAGGCGCGCGTCCTTGACCTTGCCCCGGATCGTGCCCGCCACCGAGGCGCCCATGCGGAGCGAAAGCACGTCGCGCAACGTGGAGGGATTGAGGTTGGCGCGCAGGTCGATGGTGTCGAACAGATCCTCGACGGGCTTCCAGAAGAAGAAGCGGTTCGACACGTCGTGGAGATGGGCCGAGAGGCCCTGGAAGCGGGTGTAGCCCTGACCCGCGCCGGTGCCGGGCGCGAAGCGGTCCATCTCGGCCGCCATCGCGGGGATGTTCTCCTGCAGGTCGATCCGGCTGCCGTCGTCGAAGAAGCAGCGCCATTGCGGATCGAGGCGCGCGAGGTCGAGATAGTCGTGCAGGTCGCGGCCGGCTTCGGCGAAGATCCGCTCCAGCACCCGCGGCACCGTGAGGATCGTCGGCCCCATGTCGAAGCGGAATCCGCCCTCGTGCAGCACCGCGGCCTTGCCGCCGATCCACGGGTTCTTGTCGTAGAGGGTGACCCGGTGCCCGCGCGCCGCGGCGACGCAGGCCGACGCGAGGCCGCCGAGGCCGCCGCCGATCACCGCGACGGATGTGTGCTGAGCCATGGGGAGCGTCCCTGTGATGAGGTGAGAATAGGCCGCCGGCCGGCGGCGTCGAGCGCGAACGTCGAGGCCCTCGGACCCGCGGCGCCAGGGGCAAGGGCCGCCGACGAGGCCATCGGACCCGTTCCGCCGGGAGCCGGGGCAGCCGACGAGGCCATCAGATCCGCGCCGCCTGCGGCACCGGCCGCGCGACCGGCGCCGGCGCGGCCTCGCCGGCGCGGCGCCGCTCCAGGTCCTCGACGAGGAGCCGCGCGGTGATGCGCGCGCCCTCGAAGATCACCGGCAGGCCGCTGCCCGGATGGGTGCCGCCGCCGACGAGGTAGACGTTGCGGCCGAAGCGGTTGTGCGGCCGGAAATAGAGCATCTGGGTCAGGTTGTGGGCGAGGTTGAAGGTGGCGCCCTCGAACACCGAGAACTCGCTCTCCCAGGCCCGCGGCGTGACCATACGCTCGTAGCGGATGCGGGATTCGACGTCCTTCAATCCGAGCACCTTGAGGCGGTCGAGCGCCACCTGCCGGTAGCGCGGGGCGAGCGTCTCCCAGTCGAGATCGCAGCGCAAGTTCGGCACCGGCACGAGCACGTAGAGGCTGGTGTGCCCCTTCGGCGCCAGCGTCAGGTCGGTGGCGCCGGCGTTGTGGACGTAGATCGAGGGCTGGTCGGGCAGGATGCCGCCGGTGATCTCGCGGATGTTGCGCTCGTATTCGCGCGACAGGAGGATCGTGTGGTGGGCGAGGTCGCCGACCTCCCCTTCGAGCCCGAGATAGAGCATGAAGGTCGAGCAGGAGATCTTCGCCTTTTCGAGCTTTCGGTCGCTCCAGCGCGGGCGCATGGCTTCGGGCACGAGGCGGCGGATCGCGTGGCCGAAATCGCCGTTCACGACCACGGAGCCCGCGTGCACGCGCTCGCCGCCGGCCTCGACCCCGACCGCCTCGCCGTTCTCGTAGAGGATGCGGTCGACGGGCGCGTTCAGGCGGATGTCGACGCCCATGCGCCGGGCGAGCGAAGCCATCGCCTCCGAGACCGCGCCGCAGCCGCCGACGGGGTGGAACACCCCGTGCTCGTATTCCAGGAACGACAGGATCGTGAACAGGCTCGGGCACTGGAACGGCGACATGCCGAGGTACTTGGTCTGGAACGAGAACGCGAGGCGCACGCGCGGATCGCGGAAGTAGCGCTTGAGGTCGCCGTCCACGGACGAGAACGGCCGCAGGTGCGGCAGGGCCGCGAGCATGGCGGGCGAGACCATGTCGGCCGCCTTCGAGAACGACTGCGACAGCACCGGCTTGAAGGCTTCGAGCTTGCCGCGGTTGTCGGCGACGAAGCGGGGGATGTTCTTCGCGTCCTCGGGGCAAAGGCGCGCGACTTCCGTCGCGAGGCGCGCGAGATCCGGCGTCGCGCGCAGGTCTCCGCCGCCCTCGAACACGAGATGGTACTGCGGGTCGAGGCGCTTCAGTTCGACGTGGTCCTCGAGCCGCTCGCCGCAGGTCTCGAAGATGTCGGCGAGGATCTGCGGGTAGAGGAAGAAGGTCGGCCCGATGTCGAAGCGGTAGCCGCCGGGCGCAGACACCGTCCGCGTGCGCCCGCCGACCGCCGCCTCCTTCTCGAACAGGGTGACGGGCAGGCCCCGGGCCGCGAGCAGCAGGGCGGCCGCGAGGCCTCCCGGTCCTGCGCCGACGACGGCCACGCGGGAGGAAGCGGAGGATGGCGGCATGAGCGATGAGGCCTCGGGTCGTTCGGAGACGCGTCAGTCAGGTGCAGCCCTCTACGTCGCGACGCGACGCGATGGATCACCGGGAGGGGCATGAAAATTCCGGCGCCTGCCCGGTGAACGGTCAAGCTGATCGGCGAGGTGCCGCAGTGTCAGGTGAGGATTTCAGGCGTCGGGCGAACGATGAAATGTGGCAGCTTGAGCGTAAATCCGGGGCGGATCCCGGGTTAACCATGCCATATTGTTGCCTTGTTTGGCGTCAGCTTGGCGTTTCGATCCATCACGACGGACAGAGATGTGAAGACAAGCCTCAGCCGCGCCGCGCTTCTCGTGCCGTTCCTCTGCGTCGCCGCCTGCACGACCAGTCCCGACGGATCCGCTCCCCTTTCGGCGGCGGCCGTGGCGCCCGCGGAGGAGCCGGCCGTCGCGGAGGCGCCCGCGGGCAAGGCGGCGCGCCGCAGCCCGGAGCGCCATGCGGCCCGGGTCGCCGCGCGGGCGCCCGCCGCCGCGGCGGCCGAGAGCCCTCGGGCCGCCGGCAGCCTCGCCTCCGAGATCGCGGCCTTCTTCCAGCGCGGGCGCGCCTCCTGGTACGGGCCGGGCTTCGAGGGGCGGCGCACCGCGAGCGGCGAGCGCTTCCAGCCCCAGGCCATGACGGCCGCCCACCGCAGCCTGCCCTTCGGGTCGCGGGTGCGCGTGACCCACGTCTCGACCGGACGCTCCGTGGTGGTGCGCATCAACGACCGCGGGCCGTTCCACGGCAACCGCATCATCGACCTCGCGGCCGGCCCCGCCCGCATGCTCGGGCTCACCTCCGTGGGGTCGGCCTACGTGGCGCTGCACCGGCTCGACGACCAGCCCGCCGCGGAGTGACCGGCGCCCCTTCCGCAATCCGGCTCGACGATCAGCCCTCGGCGGAGCGACCGGAACTCCCTGCACGATCCGGCTCGACGATCAGCCCGCCGCGGAGCGACCCGCGCCCCTCGCGCAGTGTGGCCCACCATCGGCTTTCACGCCCCCCGCCGGGATGCTATCGCCTCCCGGGCGAAGCCCGCCTAATCTGAGGCGCGGCCGAACCGGCGGAGAATCGCAGCGCATGAGCATGAGGGTCGAAATCCTGGACCGCGCGAGGGACCTCGTGGACTGGTGGACGCCCCGTCCGCGCAAGCGCCGTCAGCTCACGCGCTATGCGGTCGCCGCGATCGTGGTGGTGGGTCTCATTACGGAAGCCTCGTACGACGCGCTGCAGCTCGCCGTGCTCGTCGGCATCTATGTCGAGCTCATGATGCGCAAGCCCGAGACGGCGAGCCGCCGCCCCCGTTAGAGCATGATCCCGAAAAGCTGCAGACTTTTCGGACAAGATCACGCGAACCGACAAAGGCTTAGAGAGCCTGATCGCTTCAGGCTGAAGCGATCAGGCTCCAGGCGGCATCGGAGCCGGATCAAAAAAACGGCCGCGCGAGCTTGCGTCCGCGCGGCCTGACCATCGGGTGCGGCGGGGCCGCGCCGCGATGGGTGAGGTCAAGCTAGCACAGACGGATGCGGGCGCGACGCGATCAGACGACGCAGGCCGCGCGGGGACCCTCGCTCAGCGCGCGGCCCGCGGAGAATCCGCCCCGTCGAGGGCCCTGCGCAGCTCGCGCCGCACGGCGCTTCCGAGCTTGTCGGACATCGGGCCCAGGGCCTCGGGCATCTCGATCTGGAGCATGGCGACGCGGTCGGTGGTCTCGATCGTCGCCGTGAAGGCGTGCGACAGGGCGTTCACGCGCACGAGGCTCATGGTGCGGCCCCATTCCGCATGGGTGCTCTGGAGGAAGAAGGCGAACTGCGTCTTCAGCTCCTCGGCGCGCTTGCGGATGCGCTCCATCGCGTCGGCCGCACGGTAGCGATGGCGGACCCTGATCCTGACATTGACGGTCATGCATCCCTCGTCGGACACCGGCGGCCGCGTGCGCCGGATGCGCAGGCGGCCAGCATTCCACGCCGCCGCCCCACAGGCAACGCCGCTGCCGTCGACGCCTCCGATGCCGGCGCCGCGGATCCGCGCCGCGCGGCCGTCAACGCCTCCCATGCCGATGCCGCGGATCGGCAGCGCGCGGCCGTAAGCGCTTCTTAAGCCTCGGCGGAGAATCTTGTGCGCGATTCGAGGTGAGGGTTGCGTATGAGTGACACTTGGGCGCCGACGACCAACATCGTGCGGTTCCGCAGACCCCACGCCCCGTCCGCCCGCCCGGTCGACCAGCACCGCTTCCTCGACGCGGTCTATGACGCGGGCTCCCTGCCGGTGGCGGCGGACGACCGCTCCACCAAGGTGCTCGCCACGCGGCTGACGATCTTCGGATTCGTGACCATCGACGAGGTGCAGTGCGACGGCTCGGTGCGGCGCCTGCGCCCCTCCGAGGCGGTGCGCGCCCCGGCCGCGCGGCCCTGGCGGGTGTCGAAACCCTCCCACCGCGCCGCCGGCCGCCTCCACGCCATGGCGTCGGATCATCCCTGACCCGCGCCGCGCCGCCGGGAACCGGCAGGGCGCAGCCTCCCGACGCGCGCCCGGCGCTCCGCAGGGGCGGCGCGGATTTCAGAGCATCTCGACCCGCATCGCGCGCGCCACGATGGCCTCCTGGCGGAAGCGGCGTTCGAGCTCCGCGCGGTAGCCCTCCCACCAGGCGCGGTCGAGGGCCGGCGCCATGACCTCGAACACCACGAGGTCGTCCCGGCTCGTGCGCCCCGCATCCTTCCAGACCCCTTCCGCGGGCGCGCGGGTGAAGGTCGTGATCCCGCCGAAGCGCTCCGCGAGCTCGCCGCGCACCCGCGCGTAATCGCCGGCCTCGAACGCCCGGCCGTCGTTGTCGGTCAGGGGCAGCAGGATCTGGACGAGATGCATGGCGCGCTCCGGGCTGGCGACCGTCAGGGCAGGCGGATCCGGTCGCGTTGCACGGTGCGCTCCCGGGGACATTCTAGGATCTGTCTGCTCGCGAGGGAATCGGGCGGCACTCTCGGCTTCGCGCCCCCGTCCGGATGCGATCCTGAAACAGCCTGACGGAGACGAGAGCGGGTGCGCGACCGCGCCACCGGGCCCGGGCGCGTCGAGGGATGCCCCGGCGGGAACCCGGACCCCGTGGTTCCGCTTGTCTCCCCGGGCCTCGCCCGTGCGGCACGCTCCGGGGCGACCGCATGGCGGGGCCCGCGAACGCTGCGCTTCCGGCCCGGTCGCGCGGCGCCCCGGCCACAAAGGTTTTTTCGATGACGAAGCCCCTCATCGTGTCGATCCCCCACAGCCTCGGCAAGGCCGAGGCCTCACGCCGCCTGCGCGACGGGGTCGGGCAGCTCAAGACGCAGTTCGGGAACAAGATCGCGACCGTCGAGGAGCGCTGGGAGGGCGACCGCCTCAGCTTCCGCGTCGGCGCCATGGGGCAGACCGTCACGGGCCACCTCGACGTCGCCGCCGACAGCGTCCGGGTCGAGGTGCAGCTCCCCTGGGTGCTCGCCATGGTGGCCGACAAGGCCAAGGGCCTGATCCAGAAGCAGGGCACCCTGATGCTGGAGAAGAAGTAGATCCAGAAGCAGGGCCCCTGATGCCGGGGAAGACGTAGCGGGGAGGCACCGCCCGCCTCGCCGGCGGCTCCGGCTCCGGCACCCCGTCCATGCAATCCCATACGCCATCGAGCGTTGTAATGACGCACCGCCATGAATTGGCCCTCCGGAGCAAGGCTCTTCCGCACGAATGGGAGGCAATTGCCGTGCAATGCCGCAGGTCCAAGCGGAACCAATGAGCTGCCAAGGCGTTCCTGGACTGATCGCGCCGGCCGCCATCCCTGCCAAGCCGATCCACGACGAAGAAGATCATCGCCTCCGGGCGCCGCCCGCCCGACCGACATACTGTGCCAGGACTGTGAAAGGATCGCGCTATGCAAGAGCGTTCGACGTCGCGTGCCTCGATTTCCCCCGGTTCGGAGGCGCCGACGCCCTTGCTGGTCTGTTTCTCGCATCTGCGCTGGGACTTCGTCTGGCAGCGCCCGCAGCACCTCCTGAGCCGCGCCGCCAAGCACTACAGCGTCCTCGTCATCGAGGAGCCGATCTTCAAGCCCGGGATCACGCCCCACATGGACGTGAGCGAGCGGCCGCAGGGCGTCACGATCGCGGTCCCGATGCTGCCCGAAGGCCTCGATCCCGCCGACGTGATCCTCGAGCAGCGCGCCCTCATCGAGATCCTGATCGGCCGCGAGGCCCTGAGCCCGCGGATCTTCTGGTACTACACCCCGATGGCGCTCGCCTTCTCGAGCGAGCTCGAATGCGACCTGTGCGTCTATGACAACATGGACGAGCTCTCGCTCTTCCGCGGCGCCTCGCAGGAGCTCCTCGACCTCGAAGCCATGCTCTTCGACCGCGCCGACCTCGTCTTCACGGGCGGCATGAGCCTCTTCGAGGCCAAGCGCAACCGCCATCGCAGCGTGCACTGCTTCCCGTCCTCGATCGAGTTCGACCATTTCGCCAGGGCGCGCGCGCTCACCGACGAGCCCGCGGACCAAGCCGGCATCCAGGGCCGCCGCCTCGGCTTCTTCGGCGTCATCGACGAGCGCATGGACGTGGACCTCCTCGGCCAGGTCGCGGAGCTGCGCCCCGACTGGCAGTTCGTGATGATCGGGCCGGTGGTGAAGATCGACCCCGCGACCCTGCCCCGGCGCGACAACATCCACTGGCTCGGGCCGAAATCCTACAAGGAGCTCCCGACCTACCTCGCCGGCTGGGACGTGGGCTTCATGAACTTCGCCCTCAACGAATCCACCCGGTTCATCTCGCCCACCAAGACCCCGGAATTCCTCGCCGCCGGCGTGCCCGTGGTCTCGACCCCGATCACCGACGTGGTGCGCCCCTACGGCGAGAAGGGCCTCGTCGAGATCGCCAAGACCGCGCTCGAGGTGGTCCGCAAGGTCGAGGGCCTGATGGCGCGGCCCAAGGAGGCCTGGCTCCAGAAGGTCGACCGCCACCTCGCGGCCGGCTCCTGGGACAAGACCTGGGCCGCCATGAACAAGCTCATGACCGAGGCGACGGGCGACGCCCTCAAGGACCGCGCCGCCACGACCCGGCCGGCGGTCTTCGCGGCCCCGGCCGAATAGGCGCTCCGCCCGCCCGCGATGCTGTCTCGAGCCGGGCGGTACCGCCCGGCTCGATCCCCTTTACGCCCTCTTCTGGAGCTGGACGCACATGTACGATTGGCTGATTGTCGGGGCGGGTTTTGCGGGCAGCGTTCTGGCGGAGCGCCTCGCCTCCGAGCGCAACGAGCGGGTGCTGCTGATCGACCGGCGCCCCCACATCGGCGGCAACGCCTACGACCGCTACGACGATGCGGGCCTGCTCATCCACCAGTACGGCCCGCACATCTTCCACACCAACTCCAAGCAGATCTTCGACCACCTCTCCCGCTTCACCGAGTGGCGCTTCTACGAGCACCGGGTGCTGGCCGAGGTGGACGGCATGCAGGTGCCGATCCCGATCAACCTCGACACCGTCAACAAGCTCTACGGCCTCAACCTCACCTCGGACGAGCTCGTCGACTGGTTCAAGAGCCGCGCCGAGCCGGTCGAGGAGATCCGCACCTCCGAGGACGTGGTGGTCTCCGCGGTCGGCCGCGAGCTCTACGAGAAGTTCTTCCGCGGCTACACCCGCAAGCAATGGGGCCTCGACCCCTCCGAGCTCGACAAGTCGGTGACCGCGCGCGTGCCGACCCGCACGAACCGGGACGACCGCTATTTCGGCGACGAGTACCAGTTCATGCCGAAGCACGGCTACACGCGCATGTTCGAAAACATGCTGCGCCACCCCAACATCCACGTGATGACGCAGACCGACTTCGAGGACGTGCGCCACGTGGTGCCGCACCGGCGGGTGATCTTCACGGGGCCGATCGACGAGTATTTCGGCTTCCAGTTCGGGCGCCTGCCCTACCGCTCGCTCAAGTTCCGGCACGTGACCCTGGACCAGGCCTGGCACCAGCCGGTCGCGGTGGTGAACTATCCCCAGACCCAGGACTACACCCGGGTCACGGAGTACAAGCACCTCACGGGCCAGGAGCACGCCAAGACGGCGCTCACCTACGAGTACCCGTCGGCCGAGGGGGACCCCTACTACCCGATCCCGAAGGCCGAGAACCAGGAGCTGTTCAAGAAATACGAGCGCCTGGCGCTGGCGACCCCCGACGTGTGGTTCGTGGGGCGGCTTGCCACCTACCGCTACTACAACATGGACCAGATCGTCGGGCAGGCCCTCGCCACCTTCCGACGCATCAACGAGACCCTGCCCGTCGGCGCCGACACCTCCGAGGTCAAGGCCGTCTCGGCCGCAGCCGCGCTCGCATCCTGAACGAAAGCCATCGATGGGAAACCCCCTGTCCCCGGACGGGGGGCTTCGGCCGTTTCAGGGCCGCCATCCGGCGAAAGCGCACCCGGTTGCTGTGATTTCCGCCCGGCCCGCCGGGATCAAAAGGAGATCGGGACGAGTTGAAACGGGCCCGGCCGGTGCCGGGCCGAAGCGGCAAGGGCAAGGAGGCGGAGTGGATGGGACGCAAGCCACTGGAGGTCTGGGGCGGACTTGAGTGCACGATCGCCCGCATCGGCGACGGGTACCGCGACCAGAGCCTCGAGACCGGTCACCGCGACCGCATCGAGGATCTCGACCGCATCGCCGCGCTCGGCATCCGCACCTTGCGCTATCCGGTGATCTGGGAATCGATCTCGCCCGACAGTCCCGACAGGGCCGATTTCGCCTGGCACGACGCCCGCATCGCGCGGCTGCGCGCGCTCAGGATCCGGCCGATCGCGGGCTTGTGCCACCACGGCAGCGGTCCG
This sequence comes from Microvirga sp., assembly GCA_036263675.1. Lineage (GTDB taxonomy): Bacteria > Pseudomonadota > Alphaproteobacteria > Rhizobiales > Beijerinckiaceae > Microvirga. Next base: position 54,545 of record DATAGO010000073.1, read on the forward strand.
CGCTACACCGACATGCTCGATCCGCATTGGCCCGAGCTCCTGGCGCGCCATGCCGGCAACGTGGCGGAGCGCTATCCGGACCTCGACCTCTACACCCCCGTCAACGAGCCGCTCACGACCTCGCGGTTCTCGGGGCTCTACGGCCACTGGTATCCGCACGGAACCACCGACCAGGCCTTCCTCACGATGCTTGTCAACGAGTGCAAGGCGACGGTGCTGTCCATGCGGGCGATCCGCCGGGTCAACCCGGCCGCCGGGCTCGTGCAGACCGACGACATGGGCAAGACCTTCTCGACGCCGCTCCTCGCCTATCAGGCCGAATACGAGAACCGCCGGCGCTGGCTCACCTTCGACCTGCTCTGCGGCATGGTCGACCGGGACCATCCCTGGTGGGAGGTGTTCCTGAAGAACGGCGTCCCGCAGGGCGATCTCGAGCTCCTGCTCGAAGCCGACGCGGCCCCCGACATCATCGGGATCAACCATTATCTCACGAGCGAGCGCTACCTCGACCAGCGCCTCCATCGCTATCCCGAGCACCATCGGGGCGGCAACGGCCGGCACGTCTATGCGGACGCGGAGGCCGTGCGCATGCCCCTCGACCCGGCCGATCTCGGGCCGGCGGCGCGCCTGCGCGAGACCTGGGCGCGCTACCGCCGGCCGATCGCGGTCACGGAGGCCCATCACGGCAGCACCCGCGACGAGCAGCTGCGCTGGCTCATGGAGGTCTGGAAGGGCGCCGAGGCGGTGCGGGCGGAGGGGGCCGACATCCGCGCCGTGACCGTGTGGTCGCTCTTCGGCACCGTGGACTGGAACTCGCTCCTGACCCGGCAGGCCGGCTGCTACGAGCCGGGGCCGTTCGACGTGCGCGGGCCGGAGCCGCGGCGCACGGCGCTCGCGCACGCGACCGAATCGCTGGCCGGGACCGGCACCTTCGACCACCCGGTGCTCGACCGCGCCGGCTGGTGGAAGCGCGACATCCGCTTCTACCGCCCGCCGGCGCGGGCCTCGAACGCCTGCCGGCTGGTCGGCGCGCCGCGCCGGCTCCTCGTCGCCGGGGCGACCGGGACGCTGGGCCGCGCCTTCTCGCGGGTCGCCGACCTGCGCGGGCTCGACCACGCGCTCGTGGGGCGGCCCGAGCTCGACATCGCCGATCCCGAGAGCGTCGCGGCCGCGCTCGCCTGCCACCGGCCCTGGGCGGTGGTGAACGCGGCGGGCTATGTCCGGGTCGCGGACGCGGAGGGAGAGCCCGATGCGTGCTTCCGCGCCAACACGGTCGGGGCCGAGGTGCTGGCACAGGCCTGCGCCCGGGCCGGCATCCCGCTCGTGACCTTCTCGTCCGATCTCGTCTTCGACGGGCGCGCAGGGCGGGCCTACCGGGAGAGCGACAGGGTCGGCCCGGCCGGCGTCTACGGCGCCAGCAAGGCGGAGGCCGAGCGGCGGGTGCTCGCCGCCCATCCCGGGGCGCTGGTGGTGCGCACGAGCGCCTTCTTCGGCCCCTGGGACCGGCACAACTTCGTCTGGTCGGTGCTGAGCGCGCTCGCGGCCGGCGGCACCGCGCAGGCCGGCCGCGACGTGGTCTCGCCGACCTACGTGCCCGATCTCGTCCACGGCGTCCTCGACCTCCTGATCGACGGCGGCGCGGGGCTGTGGCACCTCGCCAATCCCGGCGCGATCGCCTGGCGCGACTTCGGCGCCGCCATGGCCGAGCGGGCCGGGTTCGATCCCGCGCGGGTCGTCGGGCCGGACGCGGAGGAGCCGGCGCGCATCGCCGCGCTCACGAGCGAGCGCGGCCTCCTCCTGCCCCCGCTCGAGAGCGCCATGGAGCGCTTCTTCCGCGACAGCGAGGTCGACTGGACGGTCGCCGATCCCTACAGCCTCGCGGCCGAGTAGCGTCGAGAGGGGGGCGTGCCGGAGGACAAGCAAGAGCCCGCCTGGAGCAGTTTCGACCCGCGTCGAATCAGCTCTGGTCTTGGTGCTCGCGCTTTCCTCACGAGAGCCGCATCCACCTCCCTCGAAAACGCTCTCGTCCTTAAAAACAAGAGATCGGAGATCGCGGCGCCTGCGGGTGCCGTTTTCCGTCGCGGCCGGACCGGCGCCCCCGCCTGTTGCCGCCGCAGCAGTGCTTCGATGCTTCCTCGGGCCGATAGCCCTCGATCCAAGATCGACATAGGTCTTAGTTGACGAGCTGGTGCTTGTGCTGCTGATCTGCCGGCAAGTGGCGTTCAAGGCTTAGAGGCGCTCCAAAGTGTGTTTCAAGTGTAACCGCGACTATGGGAGCAGCCTCTTCCATGCTTCGCTGGCCAATGCTTCGGCGTCCGCATCGCAGAAGAAGACCGTGTCGGACTACACGGCGATCTTGGCGAATACGTCTTGGGTGCAGCCGCCCGGCGGCGGCGCTGCAAAGCCGCAGCCCGCTTTCCTGACCTACTCTTTCCCCACGTCCATCCCTGTTCAGGTCAAGGATGAGTTCGGCGGGAGGGCCAGAACCTGGACGCCGTTCTCCGCAGCCGACATGAAGCTGGCCCGAGAGGCCCTGGCACAATGGGGCGAAGCGAGCGGGCTCGTGTTCCTCGAGGTGGACGCGGGGTTGGGCGATATCCAGTTCAACTGGGTGAACTTCTCCGACCTGAAGGGTCACAAGAAGGATCTGGCGTTCGCCTATTACCCCTACGATGCCTCCGAGGAGCCCGGACAGCCGAGCTATACCCTGCTCTCCGGTGACGTGTTCATGAACCTCGCGGAGCGTGCGTCGGAATTCGCGGCCAAGGACAAGATGCTGTTCGTTCTCCTCCACGAGATCGGGCATGCGCTCGGGTTCAAGCACCCGTTCTCCGCGACGCCCTGGAACGACACGCTCCTCAGGAAAGACCTCGACGACCAGTCGGAGACGGTCATGAGCTACACCGGGGACGAGGTTCCCAGGCTCGGCCCTCTCGATCTGGCGGCCGTGCGGGCGGTCTACGGCGATGCGGGTCAGGACGGTGCGCATCTCTCCTCGTGGAACTGGGACGCCGCGTCCCAGACCCTGACGTTGGTCGGGAAGGCGGTCGCGGACGTCATCCGCGGCACCTCGGTGAACGACATGGTGTCGGGGCATGCCGGCAACGACACCCTCGTGGGCTACGCCGGAGCGGACGTGCTGCGCGGCGGTCCGGGGATCGACAAGCTGTTCGGGGGCGCCGGGGACGACACCCTGATGCCGGGCGACGCGGCGCTCGCGCGCGGGCAGGTCGATGGCGGCCCGGGAATCGACCTCCTCGATCTCTCCGACCTGACGCGGGGCGTCACCCTGGCCCTTTCAGGCGATGACGTCAGAGGGATCGAGCACGTCGTCGCCACCCGCTTTGCGGATGTCGTCACCGGGAGCGCGGGGGCGGAGCAGATCTTCGGTGGCGACGGCGACGATCGGATGACCACCGGGCTCGGCACCGACCTGATCGACGGCGGCGACGGCAACGACATCTTGGACGGCGGAGCTGACGTGGATGTCATGCGCGGGGGCAAAGGTGACGACATCTACTACACGAGCGGGGATCACTGGGGCGCCGACACCATTGTCGAACTTGCCGGCGAGGGGATCGATACGGTCATCGTCGCTCAAGGATTTTTCTCCGACTACATTCTGCCGGAGCAGGCTGAGATCGAGGTCATCATCGCGCCGAGAGACTCGTCCGTCTTGGCGATCACCGGCAACGGCTTGAACAACATCGTGTACGGCTACGAGGATCGCATGCGGCTGTCAGGCCGAGGAGGCGACGATACCGTGCATGCCCTGGGCCGTGACGCTCAGCTGTGGGGCGGTGACGGAGACGACATCCTCTATGCCGGGAGCGGGACGTGCGATCTCCGCGGCGAACTCGGCAACGACACCCTCGTCGGAGGCATCGGCCTGGACAATTTCATCTTCGGAACTCTGATCGGCCCCGACAACGTCGATACGATCGTCGGCTTCCAATCAGGGCAGGACCATATTGTTTTGAACCAGATCATCTTCGGGCACCTGCTTGCGGAAGGTGAAATCAAGCCAGCGATCCGGAGTGACCTGTTCCACATCGGCGCTTCAGCGGTGACCAGCGACCAGAGGCTCGTTTATGACGATGTGACCGGGCGGTTGCTGTTCGACGCGGATGGCAGCGGAGCGGCGGAGGCGATCCAGTTCGCGGCCTTCACACCGGGCACTGTTCTCCAGGTCACGGACCTGCTGCCCGGGGGTTGATCTGAATCCGGGCATGCTCCGCGCGGGTCTCCAGACGCACGAAAGCCCCGCTTGGTTTTCACCGTGCGGGGCTTTCCTGTGTTTTCTGAGGATTGGTTGCGGGGACAGGATTTGAACCTGTGACCTTCAGGTTATGAGCCTGACGAGCTACCGGGCTGCTCCACCCCGCGTCAAC
>DATAGO010000074.1:0-29172 GCA_036263675.1 Microvirga sp.
GATGTCGCGCACCAGCACCATGTCGCCGTAGCCCTCCACGTCCTCGAACACCCGCTCGAGCACCGCGCGGGCGTCCTGGCCGTAGCCGGCGTAGAGCTCGCGGTAGGCCTTGGCCACGCGCTTGGGCGTGTCGCGCAGACCTTCCCGCTCCGGGTCGTCCCCCGCCCACCGGATCAGAACGCGGACCGCCGCTTCCGCCTCCTCCTGGGTGGGGCGCTCCACCCGGGCGTCCGACGGCGGCTTCGTCAAGGACTTAACCACAGCATCCATGTGGAGCCTCGCATGCTCTTCGCGCGATGCCCCGACATATGGAGGCCCGGCGCATTCGGACCAGCGTCGCACCGAATTCCGGCGCAAGCCCGGCCGCCCGACACCGCGCGAGCGGCCCGCGGGGTCGCGGAGCGGGCCGGCACCTCTTATATTGCGGGGGAATCCCCGGGGCCGCCGATGCTGAACGAGATCTACAACAAGCGCATCCTGGAACTCGCCGCCGACATCCCGCGGCTGGGCCGGCTCGAGCGGCCGGATGCGAGCGCCACGGCACATTCCAAGCTCTGCGGCTCGACCGTGACCGTGGACGTGGCGGTCGAGGGCGACGTGGTCACCGACTTCGCCCACGAGGTGAAGGCCTGCGCGCTCGGCCAGGCCTCGTCCTCGATCATGGCGCGCCACGTGGTCGGCTCCACCGCCGAGGAGCTGCGGGTCGTCCGCGCCGCCATGCGGCGGATGCTCAAGGAGGGCGCCGCCCCGCCGGCGGGCAAGTGGGCCGACCTCCAGGTGCTTGAGCCCGTGCGCGACTTCAAGGCCCGCCACGCCTCGACGCTCCTGACCTTCGACGCGGTCGTGGACGCCCTCGACCGCATCGAAGCCGAGCGCGCCGCGCCGGCCGCCGAGTGACATGGCCAATCCCGCCCAGCGGGCCGCGCATCTCGCGATCCGGGGCTACCAGCTCACGCTCTCCGGCCTGATCGGCCGCACCTGCCGCCACCTGCCGACCTGCTCTGCCTACACCGACGAGGCGATCCAGCGCCACGGGTTCTGGGCCGGGGGCTGGATGGGGCTGTCGCGGATCTGCCGCTGCGGCCCCTTCGGGACCTCCGGGCTCGATCTCGTCCCCGAGGCGTTGCCGCCCGATTCCGCCTGGTATAAGCCCTGGGCCTTCGGCCGCTGGCGCGGCACCCATGCGCCCCCGGTCGTCTGCGAGGCGGTCGAACCCGACGGGGACCGGCCTCGGCGATGACGCCAAACCGTCGGCCCCGCTTACCTGCTCCGTACGCAGGAGTGAGCCCGAGGCAGCTCAAATGATCACCCTGACATTCCCCGACGGCGCCCAGCGCCAGTTCCCCGCCGGCATCTCCGGCCGCGAGGTCGCGGAGGGCATCGCGAAGTCGCTCGCCAAGCGCACGGTCGCGATGGCGCTCGACGGCACCGTGGTGGACCTCGCCGATCCGATCCCGGGCGACGCCCGCATCGAATTCATCTCCCGCGAGGACCCGCGCGCGCTCGAGCTCATCCGGCACGATTGCGCCCACGTGCTCGCGGAAGCCGTGCAGGAGCTCTTCCCCGGCACCCAGGTCACCATCGGCCCGGTGATCGAGAACGGCTTCTATTACGACTTCGCCAAGCCCGAACCCTTCACGCCCGAGGACTTCGCGGCGATCGAGGCGCGGATGCGCGAGATCATCGCCCGCGACAAGCCCTTCACCAAGGAGGTCTGGAGCCGCGACAAGGCTCGCCAAGTCTTCCGCGACAAGGGCGAGGGCTTCAAGATCGAGCTCATCGACGCCATTCCCGGTGGCGAGGATCTCAAGATCTATTACCAGGGCGACTGGTTCGACCTCTGCCGCGGCCCGCACATGACCTCCACGGGCAAGATCGGCACCGCCTTCAAGCTCATGAAGGTGGCGGGCGCCTATTGGCGCGGCGATTCCAACAACCCGATGCTGAGCCGCATCTACGGCACCGCCTGGGCCAACCAGGCGGACCTCGACGCCTACATCAGGCAGCTCGAGGAAGCGGAGAAGCGCGACCACCGGCGGCTCGGCCGCGAGATGGACCTGTACCATTTCCAGGAGGAGGGGCCGGGCGTCGTGTTCTGGCACCCCAAGGGCTGGACCCTGTTCCAGGAGCTCGTCGCCTACATGCGCCGGCGCCTCCGCGGCGAGTACCAGGAGGTCAACGCGCCCCAGGTGCTCGACAAGTCGCTCTGGGAGACCTCCGGCCACTGGGGCTGGTACCGGGAGAACATGTTCGGCGTGCAGTCCGCGGGCGACGAGGCCGAGGACAAGCGGATCTTCGCGCTCAAGCCCATGAACTGCCCGGGCCACGTGCAGATCTTCAAGCACGGTCTCAAGAGCTACCGGGATCTGCCTTTGCGCCTTGCGGAATTCGGCGCGGTCCACCGCTACGAGCCCTCGGGCGCCCTCCACGGGCTGATGCGCGTGCGCGGCTTCACCCAGGATGACGCGCACATCTTCTGCACGGAAGAGCAGATGGCCGCGGAGTGCCTGAAGATCAACGACCTGATCCTCTCGGTCTACGCCGATTTCGGCTTCGAGGAGATCGTCGTGAAGCTCTCCACCCGGCCCGAGAAGCGGGTCGGCTCGGACGCGCTCTGGGACCATGCCGAGGAGGTGATGACCCGGGTTTTGCAGCAGATCGCCGACCAGTCGGGCGGGCGGATCAAGACCTCGATCAACCCGGGCGAGGGCGCCTTCTACGGGCCGAAGTTCGAGTACGTGCTGCGCGACGCCATCGGCCGCGACTGGCAGTGTGGCACCACGCAGGTGGACTTCAACCTGCCGGAGCGCTTCGGCGCCTTCTACGTCGCGCAGGACGGCCAGAAGACCATGCCGGTGATGATCCACCGCGCCATCTGCGGCTCCATGGAGCGCTTCGCCGGCATCCTGATCGAGAACTTTGCCGGCCATTTCCCGCTCTGGCTCGCGCCCGTGCAGGCCGTGGTCGCGACGATAACGGAGGACGGCGACGCCTACGCGGCCGAGGTCGTGGCGGCCTTGCGCCGGGCGGGCCTGCGGGTCGAGGCGGACCTGCGCAACGAGAAGATCAACTACAAGGTCCGCGAGCATTCCCTCGCCAAGGTCCCGGTGCTGCTCGTGGTCGGGCGCAAGGAGGCCGCCGAACGCACGGTCTCGATCCGCCGCCTCGGCAGCCCGAACCAGACCATGGCGAGTCTCGACGAGGCGCTCAGGACGCTCGCCGGCGAGGCCGTGCCGCCGGACCTGAAGCGCGCCGCCGAGCCGCCGGTGGCCCAGGCCGCGGAGTAGCCGTCCCCGCATCCCGCTGCGGACCCCCTCTCCCCGCGTGCGGGGAGAGGGTTGGGGTGAGGGGCCGGTCGGTGGAGCGCGATCTCTCCATTGTCATGGCCGGGCTCGACCCGGCCATCCCGGCGCGAAGCCCGCGATGTGTGTTGCTGCGGGGAGCGTGCGCCGTTTCGGTCGAGGTGGCCGGGACAAGCCCGGCCATGACACGCGTGAGGCGGATGCCGCTCGCCTCACCGACCGGCCCCTCACCCCGTAAACGGGGAGAGGGGGTGTGCTGCGGGGAGAGGGCGCTAGGCCCCTCACCCCTCCTGCCGCGCCCGTCCCTTCGTTCCCGTGCGCCCGCCGGCCGTCGTGCCCGGTGCGCCGGCGCCGCCGATGCCCGGGTTGCCGGTGGATGCGGCCGCATCGCCCGAGCCCGTCGCGGGCGCGGCCCCGTGCTCGCCGACGCGCAGGTTGTTCTGGACGTGCGCGACGCCGGGGACGCTCTCGGCGATGTCCTCGGCGCGGCGCTTTTCCGTGCGGGTGCGGACCGTGCCGGTGAGCGTCGCCTCCCGGCCCTGCACCGCGACCTCGATCTCGGAGGCGTCGATCAGGGCGTCGTCCGTGAGGCGCTCGTTGATGTCCTCGCGGATGCGCTCGTCGGAACGCTGGTAGCCCTTGGGGCCGCGGCCGTGATGCTCGCCGCGCCGGACCTCGCCGCGGCTCGCGGTGGCGTCGTTGCCGAAGCGGGTGTTGCCCGGGCCGACGCCGTAGTTGCTGCGGTCGTTGGGCTGGAGGAGGGTGCGCTCGCGCTCCGAATTGTCGTCGCCGCGGTCGGAGGCGTCCTCGCCCGCGTAGCCGAACCGGCGCCGGCGCCCCGTGAGGTCGCTCCCCATGCCCTGGCCGGGACGGTAGCCCCCGCCGCCCGCTCCGCCGCCATGGGCGGCCCGGCCGTAATCCTCGCCGTAGCTGTTGTAGCCCTCGCCGCCGAAGCCGCCGCGCATGCGGGCATTCCGGGCGCGCTCCTCGCCGGGATGGCCGAAGGGCCCGAAGGCGGCGCGCACGTGGTCCTCGTCGCGGAAGCGGAAATCCGCGTCGTCCTCCGGCATCGGCCCGCGATAGGCCGACGGCGGAAGCCGACGGACCGGGCCCGGCTGGCGTTCGCCGTCGCGGTCCCTGCGCCGGTCGAGTTCGCGGCGCTCGTCCTCGGTGAGGCGGGCGCGTCCGCCGCCGCGGGTCCGGTCGGCGCGGGCGGCGGAGGGCGCGGCGTCGCGGTCGGGCTCGGAGGGCGTGGAGATGCGGGTCAGGGCGCGTGCCGCGTCCTCGTGGCTGTCGGTCGCGAGGTCCCCGAGCGCCACGATGCCGACGAGGCGCTTGCTGCCGTCGACCACCGGGATGCGGCGCACCTGGAGGCGGCTCATCTCCTCGACCACCTCGTCCACGTCGTCGGTCTCGTGGCACCAGGCCACGTCCTCGGTCATGACCTCGCGCACGTAGCTCTGATCGGGGGCGAGGCCGGCCGCGGTCGAGCGCACGGTGATGTCGCGGTCCGTCACCATGCCGATCAGCCGGCGGCCGTCGCAGACCGGCAGCGCGCCGACGTTCAACTCGTCCATGAGGCGGGCGGCTTCGCGCACGGTGCGGTCCGGCTGGATCACGCGCACGTTGCGGGTCATGACGTCGGCGATCTTCATGGCTTTCCTCCCGGGTGATCGGTGCACGGACGGGCCGGCGAGATTCGGGCGCGCAGGAGCCTGCCCGGGTCCGGCATCGGCGATTCCGGTCAATGCGGCGGGGGAGGAAAAGGTTGCAGCGCGAGGAGTGCCGGGCGCGCGGGACCGGTCCGGGTCCCGATCTCCCGGCCGGCTCGATGTCCGGGAGCCCGGAAGGGCCTACTTCACGGCCTGGATCTCGATGTCCCGGTTGAGGCCGCTCTCGACCTTGAACTCGCGGGTGAACACGTCGCCCTCGTGGCGGGCGATGAGCACGTAGTCGCCCTCGGCCAGCGTCACGGAGGGGAAGGCGCCGATCGCCTCGCGGATCACGTCGCCGCCGGGGGTGAGCACGCTGAAGGCGGTGCCCGCGAAGGCCTCGCCGCCGAGATTGGCGACGAGCTTCAGGGTCACGGTGGCGGCGCGGTGGTTGAGGGTCGCCTCCGTGACCTTGCCGCTCTCGACCTTGAGGTCGGCACGCATGATCGCGTTCGAATCGCCGTAGGTCGAGACCACGTGATAGGGGCCCTCGGGCAGCCGGATGATCTCGCCCGCCTTGGCGTTGGCGAGGACGAGGCGCCCTTCCGAGTTGGAGCCCACCGGCACGTAGACCGTGAAGGACAGCCGGTTCGGCGCGATCGGCGTCTCGTTGATGACGCCTCCGAGCCGCAGCGCGCCCGCGCCGATCACGATGCGCTCCATGATCGGGTTTCCCTGGACCGTGATGCGGCGCGAGGCCCCGGCGAAGCCGTAGGCCGCGTGGACGATGTAGCTGCCGGGCGCGAGGGTGAAGGTCGGCGCGGCGTCGGTCGAGCGCGCCGCGACCGCCGCCGGGACGGTGTCGCCCCGGTCCTCGTAGACCCGCCAGACCAGCCCTGAGCGGATCGGCTGGCCCTCGCCCGCGAAGGCGGCGCTCAAGGAGACGCCGACCTGCCCGCGCAAGCCCTGGAGCGGCGACGCCCCGATCGGCGGCGCGGCCTGGGGGACCGGGATCCCGGGCTGCGGAACTGCCGGGGGAGCCTGTGGGGCCCCGATCCCGGGCTGCGGAACCGCGGGGGGAGCCTGGGGAACCGGAATCTGGGCCCGCGCGGCGCCCGCGGCGGCGGCGAGGATTCCGGCGAGGGCGAGACGGGGGAGAGCGGCGAGGCAGCGGTTCATGGCGATGCGGCGGTCGGGGCTCCGTTGCCGGGTCCGGAGGGTCGGTTCCTGGCGGGGCGGCGGGCGCCCGGGCGCGTCACTGGGTCCGGGTCGCGGGCTCGCCGGCCCGTTCGCCGTCCTTGTCGACGAGATCGGCGGCCGCGGCAACCAGATTGTCCATGGAGAGGGGCCGGAAGCTGAACGCCACCCGGTGGCGCCCGGCCGGGACCTCGACGCCGCGGAAGAGCAGGTTGGCGCGCAGGAGCGGCCTGGCCTCGCCGTCCACCCTGACCTCCCAGCCGGGATAGTAGAGGTCGTGCAGCACCAGCACGCCGGCCTTGTCGCTCTCCACCTCCACGACCACGTCGTTGACGCTGTACGCGACGATCCGCGCGCTGGCGCGGGCGGGCAGCGGCCCGACGTCCGAGGCCGCGGCGCCGTAGGAGCCGGCGAGGAGCGGCATGCTGGCCTCGTCGACGAGGGCCTCCTGGCTGCGGTCGAATTCCGGCAGCTCGTCCTGGTCGAGGACGGCGTCGGAGTCCACGGGCGAGACCACGCTCGCGAGGTAGACGCGCGGGCTCGAGGCTTCGAGGCGGTAGATCCACATCTGGCCCGAGCCGTAGAGCAGGGACGTGCCCGTCAGGCGCGGGAAGTGCCGCGGCAGCTTCTCGACCGGCCGGTCGAGCAGGAGGTATTCGAGGCCGAGCAGGCTCGCGAGGCGGCAGCGGTAGCCCCGGAAGGTCGCCGGGAACTGGCGGAGATTCGGATCGACCGCGTTCTCGCCCGGGCCGACCGCGCGCTCGTAATCGGCGAGCCGCAGGGGGTTGTAGCCGATGGTGTCCTCGAGCTGCAGCACCATCGAGGCGTTCTGCCAGGCGCCGCCGAGCCCGAGGATCTCGACCCGCGGGCGCTCGCCCTTGGCGTGGCGCTCGGCCAGCTCGGCCTTCAGGACCTGAAGGCCCTGGAGCTGCTCGGGCGGCAGTTCGCGGAACACCGCGTAGCGCTCCGCCGGCTCCGCGTTGAGGGCCGAGGCGGCATGGCGCCAGACGAGCTCGCCGCCCGTGAGCGCGACGAGCGCCGCCGCGACGGCGGCGCGCCGGCGCCCGGCCGCGCCGCTATGCGCCAGCGCCATCGCGCCCGCCGCGAGGAGGAGGCCGAAGCCGATCTCGCGCAGGGACGGGCCGAGCTGGCCGGCCTTCGCGGCGAAGACGAGCGCGCCGGCAACGGCCGCGGCGACGAGGCCCATGGCCAGGAGCGGAAGGGCCGCGGCGGCGCGCCGGCCCATGCCGGCGAACCGGGGCGAGCCCTCCCGCACGTAGCGGTGCACCAGGTAGCCGGCCGCGAAGGCGAGCACGACGTTGATCAGGAAGGTGGCGTCCGCGGGCCGGCGGTAGAGCTTCACGCCGGGGACATGGTCGAAGATCAGCTCGAACAGCGGGGTGTAGTGGCCGAGCGAATAGACCAGAGCCGTGCCCCCGACGACCAGGAAGAAGCGGAACTCGCGGGCGAGGAGACGCCCGCCCGCGACGCCGTGCCAGAGGAGGAGGAGCGCCGGCACGGTGCCGGCGAAGAGGTAGTTGGTCGCCCGGTCGGTCCAGGTGCCGCCCGCGAGGCTCTGCCAGTCGGGGCCCCAGTAGTCGTAGGTGAGGCGCAGCGAGCCGAACACGTTGCCGAACAGCACTGTGGCGAGGCTCTCGGGCGGCAGCGAGCCCATGGCCGCGACCCCGAAGCCGAAGGACGGCCGGGTCGAAGTCGCGAGGAGCTGCATGGTCAGGATCGTCGGCACCGCGAGCAGGGCGCCGCCGAGCGCCGCGATCGCCGCGAGGAGGGCGATGCGCCCGCGCAGCCAGGCGAGCCGGTCGGGCGCCCGCAGGGCGTGGTGGACGACGACGCCGATCAGCGTCAGGGCGGACAGGAACGCGACCTGGTCGCGCCCGACCGTCATCATCACGGCCACGACCGCGAAGAGGGCGCCGAAGGCGTAGGAGCGGCGCTCCAGCGCCTCCTCCAGGAGCCAGATCGCGAGCGGGAAGAACCCGTAGGAAAAGATGATGCCCGTGTGCTGCAGCCGCGCCGTGGCGGAGCCGCCGAGCATGAAGATCGCGGCCGCGATCACGGCCCCGGCGCTGTGCCAGCCGCGCCGGCGGAAGAGCGGGATGAAGGCGAGCGCACCCGGCAGGAGATGGGCGAAGACGGCGGCGTCGAAGAGCTGCATCGAGGGCTGCGGCACCGCGAGGGCGAAGAGCAGCATCGTCGGGGTGAAGAGCAGCGATTGCGGGTCGGCGACCGCCGGATGGCCGCTGAAATGGTAGGGGTTCCAGAGCGGGAGCTCGCCGTGCTCCAGGGCGGCGCCGAGATAGCGCAGCATGGGGTAGAAGTGATTCTTGGAATCCCACGGCACGACGGTGCCGGTGAGCGGCCACGCGGCCGCGGCGGCGGCCCAGAGCGCGAGCACGGCCGCGACCGCAATCCAGGTTTCCCGGGCGGTCCAGGCGTCCGGGTGCGGCACCCGGTCGAACGTTGAGGCGGTTTCGAGCTTCATGGCATGTGTGAGCGGCGCAGGCGGACTCGCCCGGCAGCGGCGCTGCCCGGCGGCCTCCCTTCGGCGCGGGTCTTCAAGCGTTCATGCTGGATTGGTGATCGAGGCGGGCATCCCGCTCGTCATCGATCCGAGTCCGGCTTGGCGGACCACGGTACTCCCCCTATACAGCCGCCGACGGTGTTCCGTTCGGCGGCACCCTCCCGAGAAGGGCGTTCTACGCGCCCCTAGATGCGCCTAAGACGGCAAGACAAAGGCAAATTGATCAAACATTGAGCATTTGCCCCGGTCAAGCGGATCCTCGGCTCTGGTTCCTGATCGCTCAAGCTGGATGAAAGTACGATGAACGACACGGTCGCCCTCCTGCAGCAGCGCCGCTCGGTCGCGCCCCAGCTCCTCGCCGAGCCCGGCCCCGGCCCTGCCGAGACCGAGACGCTGCTCACCATCGCGGCCCGTGTGCCCGACCACGGGCGCCTCGCGCCCTGGCGCTTCATCGTGATCGAAGGCGAGGCGCGCACCCGCATCGGCGAGACGATCGCGGCCGCCTTCCGGGCCGACCAGCCCGGAGCCGACGAGGGCAAGGTCGCCTTCGAGCGCAACCGGCTCGCCCGCGCGCCCCTGGTGATCGCCGTGGTGTCGCGCGTCCGGCCCCACGCCAAGATCCCGGAATGGGAACAGACCCTCTCGGGCGGGGCGGTGTGCATGAACCTGCTCACGGCGGCCTCCGCGATGGGTTACGGCGCGTCCTGGCTTACCGAGTGGTACGCCTTCGACCGCCGGGTGCTGGATGCGCTGGGCTTGGCGGCGGACGAGCGGATCGCCGGCTTCGTCCATATCGGGACGGCGTCCGAAAAGCCGTCCGACCGGCCGCGGCCGGCGCTCGCGGACATCGTGTCGAGGCTCTGAACCCGATGTTCTACGAGCCGCCCCTGCGCAACCACGGCCTGCCGCACGATCCCTTCAAGGCGCTCGTGACGCCGCGGCCGATCGGCTGGATCACGGCCATGAGCGCCAAGGGGGAGGTGAATCTCTCGCCCTATTCCTTCTTCAACGCGGTCTCGGACGGGCCCGACATGGTGGTGTTCTCGTCCGCGGGCCGCAAGGACGCGCTCACCTTCGTGGAGGAGACGGGCGAGTTCGTCTGCAACCTCGCGACCTTCGACCTGCGCTTTGCGATGAACGCCACGTCGGCGCCGCTGCCGCGGGGCGAGAACGAGATGCTCGCCGCGGGCCTCACCCCGGTCCCCTCGCGGCTCGTGAAGCCGCCGCGGGTCGCCGAGGCGCCGGCGGCGCTGGAATGCAAGTACATCCAGACGGTGCCGCTGACGCCGATCGGCGGGGAGGCCAAGTACTTCCTGGTCATCGGCCAAGTCGTCGGGATCCACATCGACGACCGCTTCATCGTCGACGGGATCGTCGACACGGCCGCCATGGCGCCGATCGCCCGGGCCGGCTACCGCGACTATTTCGTCGCGACCCCGGAGACGAAGTTCTCGATCACCCGGCCCAAGGGCGGGTGAGGGCGGCCATGCGCGCCGCCGTCGCCCCCGCCGCGATCCTCGTCGCCCTGGTCGCCGGCGCCGCCCCGGCGGGGGCGACCGCGACCCTGTCGTGCGAGGTCGACGACAAGGCCGTCAAGCTCGACGTCCAGGCGAGCGTCGCGCACGGGATGGGCGAGGCGCTGTCGGGCTTCCGCGGCGAGATCGGGGTGCGGCTGAAAGGGGCTCCGGCGGATTTCGGCACGCTCGTCCTAGAGCCCGAGCACCTGACGCATTCCTGGATCAACGGCCGCGAGGTGCGGCTGCGCCTCTACCGGGAGCGGGGCGAGGGGGCGCACGGGGCGGTCGAACTGGTGCTGGAGACGCGGGCCGCCGGCGGGGATACGAGCTTCGTCGGCCGCTACGTCCTCACGGTGGACCACCTGCGGCCGGGAGCCTCGGAGGTCGCGACCCTGAAGGCGCAGGGGCGCGCGACCTGCTCGCTCGGGTGAAGGCGCCTCAGCGCAGGGCCTCGGCCCGGGCGATCAGCCGCTCCGCCCGCGTGAGGTGCGGCCGGTCGAGCATCTCGCCCTCGATCCCGACCACCCCGGCCCCGGGATTGCGCGCGAAGGCCTCCACCACCGCGCGGGCCCGCGCCAGCGCCTCGCCCGAGGGCGTGAAGGCCTCGTTGATCACGGGCACCTGGGCGGGATGGATCGCCATCTTGGCCGTGAAGCCGTCGCGGCGGGCGTCGCGGCACTCGGCGGCGAGGCCCTCCATGTCGCGGAAATTGGTGTAGACCGAATCGACCGGATCGACCTCCGCGGCCGTCGCGCCGAAGAGGGTCAGGGCGCGGGCGAGGCGGTAGGGGTCGGTGTATTCCCCGCGCTCGTTGCGGTTCCCTTCCGCGCCCACGTCGGCGGACAGGTCCTCGCCGCCCCAGGTCAGCGCCACCAGGCGGTGGCTCGCGCCCGCGAAGGTGCCGAGGGCGAAGATCCCGCGCGCGTTTTCGGTCGCGATCGCCATGATCCGGGTGCGCCCGTCCTCGAGGCCGAACTCCGCCTCGCGCACCGCGAGCTTGGCGCCGAGATGCGACACGTCCTGGCCTCCGACCGCCTTCGGGAGCACGATCCCGTCCGGGGCCGCCGCCATGACCCCGTCGAGGTCGGCATCGGTGAGGCCCGTGGTGAGGCCGTTGACGCGCACGAAGAGGCGCGGGCGGCGCTCAAGGGATACCGCCTCCCTCAGGAAGCCCGCCGTGACCCCGCGGGCCTCGGGCTTCGCCGCGAGCGCGACCGAGTCTTCGAGATCGATGATGAGTGCGTCGGCGTCCGAGCCCAGGCCCTTCTCGAGCTTGCGGGCGGAATCGCCGGGGACGAAGAGGAGGGAGCGCATGGGATTTCCCTTGGCGTCAGAGGCTGGACAGCGCGGCGGCGGGAACCGACCTCGCGGCCCATTCGGAGGCGAAGAGGAGGGAGCGCATGGCGGGTTCTCGCGGGGCTCAGGCGGTGGGGCGCTTGCGCATGAAGGCCTGGCGGCGGCATTCGGCGACCAGCGTGCCGTCCTGCTTGTAGGCGCGGTGGATGAAGTCGACGATTCCGGCGTCGGGCCGCGAGCGCGACTCGCGCTTGGCGGCGACCTCGGAGACCACGTTGATCGTGTCGCCTTCGAACAGGGGCGCCGGGAACTTCACGTCCGTCATGCCGAGATTGCCGATGGTGGTCCCGACCGTGGTGTCGTTGACCGAGATCCCGATCATGAGGCCCAGCGTGAAGAGCGAGTTCATGAGCGGCCGGCCCCATTCCGTCTCGGTGGCGCAGAAATGCGCGTCAATGTGGAGCGGCTGCGGGTTCAGGGTCATGTTGGAGAACAGCATGTTGTCCATCTGGGTCACCGTCCGGGTCAGGCGGTGCGGGATGGTGGCCCCGACGGTGAAATCCTCGAAATAGAGGCCGCCGCGGGGGTGGCGCGCGCCTTCGGTCATGGCTGTCCTCCGGGTGTCGGGCTTTGACGCTTCTTCGGCCAGAATCGGCCCCGCCTCAAGCGGGTGCGGGCGCGGCGGCCGGGCCAATGGTCGAACGGCTCGCGCGAAATGCGCTCTCGAGCGGACGCTCGCTCAGTGGTCGAACTGCTCGCGCAGGATGCGCTCGTCGAGGCCGTGGCCGGGGTCGTGCAGCATCACGAGGTCGATGCTGCGGTCGAGCGAGATGCCCACCTCCGTGACGCGCCTGACCTCGGTGTGGTCCGCGACCGCGCTCACGGGCCGGCGCTCGGGCTCGTGCACGTCGATCTGGATGCGCGCGTTCTGCGGCAGGAGGGCGCCGCTCCAGCGCCGCGGCCGGAAGGCGGAGATCGGTGTCAGGGCCAGGAGCTGGGCGTCGAGGGGCAGGATCGGCCCCCCGACCGACAGGTTGTAGGCTGTCGACCCGGCGGGCGTCGCGACCAGCACCCCGTCGGCGACGAGCTCCTGCAGGCGCACATGCGAGTTGACGCTGATCCGGAGCTTCGCGGTCTGGTGCGTCTGCCGGAAGAGGTAGACGTCGTTGATGGCCCGGGCCGTGTGGGTCTCCCCCTCGCCGTCGCGGGCCACCATGAGGAGCGGGTGCACGACGCCGCGATGGGCGTTCTCGAGACGCTCCAGGAGCCCGTCCTCCCGGTATTCGTTCATGAGGAAGCCGACCGTGCCCTTGTTCATGCCGTAGATGGGCTTGGAGGTTCCCATGAAGCGGTGGAGGGTCTGGAGCATGAGCCCGTCGCCGCCGAGGGCCACCACCACGTCGGCCGCGTCGGGCTCGGTGACGGGGTAGAGCGCCGAGAGCGCGGCGAGCGCCTCCTGGGCGTCGGGCGTCGGGCTCGCGACGAACGCCACCCTGCTGAAACGGCGGACCATGCCCTCTCGTCGCTCCCGTCGCGTCCCTGAGCCCCTCGGGCCGCTCCCGGGGTCCCGCACGGACGATCCGCTTCCCGTCTACACGACGTTTCCCGGCGTCGATACCGGGCAGACGGCAGGGAGGGCCGTTCCGGCGGGGCCACCGGTCCGGAATCCTCCCGGGCGCCTACGAAAACGGCGGCCCCAAGGGCCGCCGTCTCCGTACCGGTCAGGGGATCAGAGCGTCCCCGTCCACTGGGCGGGCACGAAGCGGAAGCCGTTGCCCTCCTTGGCGATGTAGCCCGTGGCCGGGAAGGGCGCGTGATAGAACGAGACCCGGGTCTTCTCGGCCGCGGCCATGTCGAGCAGCTTGCGGCGGGTCTGGCGGGCCTGGTCGGCGTCCATGTCGAAGACCGCCGCCCAATCCGGGTTGCGCACGAACAGGGCCGGGTGGTTGGTGGTGTCCGACATCACCATGAGCTTGCCCTGGCCGGAGGACAGCATGAAGGCCGTGTGGCCGGGCGTGTGGCCCGGCGCCGCCACGGTGGTGAGGCCGGGCACGATCTCCTTGCCGCCCTCGTACTGCTTCACGTCCTTGGCGATGGGGCCGAACACGCGACGCACGTTCTGGAACGCGCCCTTCATGGCGTCCGGCGCCTGGCTCATCTTGCCGTCGTCCATCCAGAACGCCCATTCCTGGGCCGGGACCATCACCTCGGCGTTGGGGAAGGTGGCGGCGCCGTCCTGGCCGCGGATGCCGCCGATGTGGTCGCCGTGGAAATGGCTGATCACGATCGTATTGACCTGGGCGGGATCGAACCCGGCGGCGCGCAGGTTCGCCATCCAGTTGCCGCCCGGGGCGGCGGCGCCGCGGCTCGTGTCGAGCAGGGTGACCCGGCCGCCCTGGTTGAGGACGAGGGTGGTGATCGGGATCACCACCTGGCCGGCCGGCATGAAGACGTCCTGCGCGACCTGGTCGACCTGGTCCTGCTCGGCGTTGCGCACGAAGCCCTTGGTGGGAATCGCGAAGCTGCCGTCGTGGACGGCCGTGACTTCGACGTCGCCGACCTTGTAGCGGTAGAAGCCGGGGGCCTGGCGCGCGCCGGCCGCTCCGGCGGCCGGCGCTTGGGCGGGGGGCTGGGCCGGCGCGGGCGCGGGGGCGGCGGTCTGCGCCAGCGCGGCGCTCCCGATCGTGGTGGCGGCCGCAGCCGCAGGGGCGGCCGCGAGAATCGTGCGGCGGGTGATCGACATAGGTGTGCCTCCGAGGAACGACCCTCCGCTTCGCCTGCGGGAGGGCTCCGCGCCATGGTCAGGCGCCGCTTCCGCTTGTCATCTCACAAGCGCGAGAGCAGGCCCGCGGGCGTGAAGGATCCTGGCAGGACGGCGGAGCGTGGCGAGCCCCCGGGCCTTCACGCCCGGCCGAAGCCGGCGAAATGGTGGAGCGCGATGCCGCTCGCGGTCGCGACGTTGAGGGAATCGAACCCGCCCGCCATCGGGATGCTCGCGGTGCGGCAGCGGGCGAGGATCGCGTCGGGCAGGCCGGGTCCTTCCGCGCCGAGCAGCAGGGCGGTGCGCGGAGCCCGGGCCGTTGCCGAGAGGAATTCACGGCCTGCCGGACTGAGGGCGACCGTCTCGAACCCGGCGCGGTCGAGCGCGTCGCAGAGGGCGCTCGCGCTCGGCGCCCGGGCGAAGGGGACCACGAGGCTGCCGCCGACCGAGACGCGGACGGCCTTGCGGTAGAGCGGATCGCAGGTGTCGGGATCGAGCAGCACCGCGCCGGCCCCGAAGGCGGCGGCGTTGCGGAAGATGCCGCCGACATTGTCGTGGTTGGTCAGCCCCACGAGCCCGAGCACGAGGGCGCGATCGGGAAGGCGGGCGAGGAGATCGTCGGCGGAGGTCTCCGGCCCGCGCCGGCCGATCGCCAGGATGCCGCGGTGGATCGCGAAGCCCACGATGGCGTCCATCACGGACCGGGAGACCGTATAGACCGGGACCACCGGGGGCAGTCCGGCGAGCAGGCTCGCGAGCTTCTCGACCTGGCTCTCCAGGAGGAGGAGCGACTCGACCGCGAATCGCGAGCGCGCGAGGAGCACCCGCAGCACCACCTCGCCCTCGGCCACGAACCGGCCCTGCCGCCCGACCAGGTCGCGCTCGCGCACGGCGCGGTAGGGCTCGATGCGCGGATCCTCCGCGTCGAGGATCGGAACGGTCTCCCTCACGCGCGCCGCAGCTTGCCGACGATCCCGCCCGGGAAGGCGTAGACGCTCACCACGAACAGGACGCCGAGCCAGAGGAGCCAGCGCTCCGGGTGGATGAGTTCGGGGATCAGCGGGACGCCCGCGAGCGCCTTCGATCCGGCGCCCATGAGGACCTGGAGGTAGCTCTGCGCCAGCACGAACAGGGTCGCCCCGATGGCCGCCCCGTACATGGTCCCCATGCCGCCGATCACCACCATGAGGAGCACGTCGATCATGATCGAGAAGGACAGGGTGGTGTCGGGCCCGTTGTAGCGCAGCCACAGGGCATAGAGCGCGCCCGCGACCGTGGCGGCGAGCGCCGCCAGCACCGAGGCGGCAGTGCGGTAGGCGACGACGCGGTAGCCCAGGGCCTCGGCCCGGAACTCGTTCTCGCGGATCGCCTGCAGGACGCGCCCGAAGGGCGAGTTCACGACCCGGATCAGGAGGAGGAAGCAGAGGAGGGCGGTGAGGAAGACGAGGTAATAGGCCAGGATGCGGCCGTTGACGGTGAGCCCGAACAGGGGCTCGGCCAGGGGCCGGAAGGCGGGGCGCAGGTGGAGCGGCAACTGGAACGACTTGCCGTCCTCGCCGCCCGTGATCGCGGAGAGCTGCGAGGCCAGGACCAGGAAGGCGGAGGCGACCGCGAGCGTGATCATCGAGAAGAAGATGGCGCGCACCCGCAGGGACAGGAGGCCGATCGCGAAGGCGAGCGCCGCCGAGAGCGCGAGCGCCGCGACGAGGCCGATGCCGATCGAGGACCAGGCCGGTCCGAGGCGGTCGAGGGCGATCGCCATGCCGTAGCCGCCGATGCCGAAGAACATGGTGTGCGCGAAGGACACGATGCCGGTGTAGCCGAGCAGCAGGTCGTAGCTCGCCACGAGCAGGATGAAGACGCAGATCTTCGCCGCGGTGCTCAGGGGCTGGGAGCCCGTGAGCACGAAGGGCGTGACCGCGAGCCCGACGAGGATCACGACGAGGATCGCGCCGAGCGCCCGGGAGCGCGGGAGGTCGGAGGAGAGGAGGGCGTTCAGCATGGGATCGTGACCCGGGAACGATCCCTCCCCCCTCTGCGGGGGAGGGTGGCGAGCGGAGCGAGCCGGGAGAGGGGCCGTGCCCGTGAGCCACGGCGTTGCCATAGCCACGTGATCCTCCCTCCCCTCAGGGGAGGGCGACGCGGCGAAGCCGCGCGGGGTGGGGTGTTGCGCGAAGCGCATCCTTCGACGCCGGGCCTGGAGCTCGCCTCCGGCGAACACCCCACCCGTCGCCCTGCGGGCGCCACCCTCCCCTGAGGGGAGGGAGAAGGGCGCGGCATTGGCCAGGGAGTGGCGTGCGAGGACGGCCCCTCTCCCGACCCCGCTTCGCGGGGCCACCCTCCCCCGCAGAGGGGGGAGGGGAATGCGTGCTGCTCTCTCATCGCCGCGCCACCGGAAACAGCCCCTGCGGGCGCCAGACCAGGACGAGCGCCATGACGAGGATGTTGGAGACGAGGGCGAGCTTCGGGGCCAGGAAGCCGACGTAGTTGGCGACGAGCGCGACGAGGAGCGCGCCCACGAAGCAGCCGCCGATGGAGCCGAGGCCCCCGACGATGATGACGATGAAGACCAGGACCATGACCTCCATGCCCATGCCGGCCGTGAGGGTCTGGCGGTAGAAGCCCCACATGACGCCGCCCAGGCCGGCGAGCGCCGACCCCGCCACGAACACGCCGACGAAGAGGCGGCGGATGCGGTAGCCGAGCGCCTCCACCATCTCGGGGTTCTCGACGCCGGCGCGGATGATGAGGCCGATGCGGGTGCGGTTGAGGACGAGATGCATGAGGGCGTACACCGCGAGCCCGATCACGACCGCGGCGACGCGGTAGCGCTCCATGACGATGTCGCCGAGCACGAAGGCGCCCCGGAAGGTCTGGGGCAGGGCGACCGGGATCGGCGAGGCGCCCCAGATCGCGTGGATGGCCTGCTCGGCGACGATCAGCCCGCCCATGGTGACGAGGATCTGTTTCAGATGACTGCCGTAGACGGGCCGTACGATCACCCGCTCGAACACGGCCCCGACCGCGCCGGTGACGAGCGCCGCCACCACGATGCAGGCGGCGAGCAGGCCGAGGTTGAGCAGGACGGAATCGGCCTGGCCCCAGGAGGCGAGCGGCCCGAGCACGAGCAGCGCCGCATAGGCCCCGAGCGAGATGAAGACCCCGTGGCCGAAATTGATCACGTCCATGAGGCCGAACACGAGGGTGAGGCCCGAGGCCATCAGGAACACCA
Organism: Microvirga sp.; assembly: GCA_036263675.1. Taxonomy (GTDB): domain Bacteria; phylum Pseudomonadota; class Alphaproteobacteria; order Rhizobiales; family Beijerinckiaceae; genus Microvirga. Next base: position 17,500 of record DATAGO010000074.1, read on the forward strand.
TCATCCCCATGGCGAGGCCGGCGAGCGTCAGCGTCACCCAGGCCGAGGGGTCGCCGAAGAACGGCAGCGCCAGGACCATGAGCGCCGGGACGAGCAGGATCGGCACCCAGTCGGTCTTCGGCTTCGGGAGCTCTGTCGGAGGGGAGGGGGCGGCGGTGGCGGTCATTGGTGGGTGTCCAGGCTCAGTCCCAGGAGGCGCTGCTGCAGGCCCGCGTCCGCGACGAGGTCCCGCATCGCGCCCGCATGCACGATGCGGCCGTCGTCCATGACGAGCACGGAGTCGCCGAGCTGCGAGGCGGCGTAGAAGTTCTGCTCGACGAGGAGGATGGTCTCGCCGGCCGCCTTGAGGGCCTGGAAGGCCTCGATCATGTTGCGCACGATCACGGGGGCGAGGCCTTTCGTGGGTTCGTCGATGAGGAGAAGGCGCCTCGGCTCCGCCAGTGCCCGCGAGATCGCGAGCATCTGCTTCTGCCCGCCCGAGAGCTGGCCCGCGGGCAGGGCCCAGAAGCGCTTCAAGGCTGGGAAGAGCGAGAAGATCCAGTCGAGCCGGGTATTGTCGAGAGGGCCGGAGCGCGCGGCGAGGATCAGGTTCTCGCGCACGGTGAGGTCGGCGAAGATCCCCATGGATTCCGGCACGTAGCCGATGCCGGCCCGCGCGATGTCCGGCGTCGGGCGCGCGGTGATGTCCTGGCCCTCGAAGGTGATGCGGCCCTTCGAGGCGGGCCACAGGCCCATGATGGTGCGTAAGGTCGTGGTCTTGCCGGCGCCGTTGCGCCCGAGCAGCATGGTGAGGCCGCCGCTCGGCACCTCGAAATCGACCCCGTGCAGGATGTGGTAGGGCCCGACATGGGTGTGCACGCCCTCGAGCCGCAGGATCGGCGCGGCCGGGCGCGGGGCCGGCGGAGCGTGGCGGGCCGGGGAGCTAGCCACGCTCCGGCTCCATGCCGTTCATGCGCCTCGGTCCCGAGCCTGGGCCCCTGCACGGATTGAGGTCAGCCACGCTTCGGCTCCATCCCGAGATACACCTCCTGGACGATCGGCGAGGCGATCACCGCGCCGGGCTCGCCGTCGGCGACGAGTTCGCCGTTGTGGAGCACCACGATCCGGTCGGCCAGCGAGCGCACCACGTCCATCTTGTGCTCCACGAGGAGGATGGTGCGGTCGCCCTGGGCTTTCAGCTCGTGGATCAGGTCGAGCACGGTCGGGACCTCGTCGACGCTCATGCCGGCCGTGGGCTCGTCGAACATGAAGACCTTGGGTTCGAGCGCCATCAGGAGCGCGACTTCGAGCTTGCGCTGGTCGCCGTGCGAGAGCGCCTTCGGGGCGACGTTGCGCTTGTCGGCGAGCCGCACCCGCTCGAGGATGGCGTCCGCCTTCTCGATCAGGTCCCGCCGGCGGTTCCAGACCGTCAGGACCGACCATCCGGCCTCGGCGCGGCTCTGCACCGCGAGGCGCACGTTCTCCAGGGCGGACAGTTGGGGGAAGAGGTTGGTGAGCTGGAAGGCGCGGCCGAGGCCTTTTCGCGTGCGCTGCGACGGCGGCAGCCGCGTGACGTCCTCCTCCCCCACGAGCACGGTGCCGGAGGTCGCGGGGAGCTGGCCCGAGATCAGGTTGAAATAGGTGGTCTTGCCGGCCCCGTTCGGCCCCACGATGGCGGTGAGCGTGCCGGGCGTGAACCGGCACGACACGTCGTTGACCGCCACGTGCCCGCCGAAGCGGATCGTGAGCCCGCGCGTTTCGAGCGCGGGCCCTGCTCTTGCGAGGGACTCTGTCACAGAGGCGGCGCGGTCAGCGCTTGTTCCGCACCGGGATCGGCATCCTGTCGGCCGGGATCTCCGCGACGAGGTCGAGGAGGTCGTTGGCGTCCTTGCCGTTGGCCTTGACCTTGAAGTGGTACATCACCTGCAGCGCCTGGTGGTCTTCCTTGCGGAAGGTCATCGGGCCCTTCGGGGTCTCGAAGGTGAGCCCCTCCATGGCGGCGATGAGCTTCTCGGTGTCGGTGCCGCCCGCCTTCTCGACCGCGGCCAGAACTGCCGACGCCGCCGCGAAGCCGCCCGCCGTGAAGAAGTCCGGCGGCGCGTTGAAGCGCTTCTGGTGCTCGGCCACGAGCCAGTCGTTCATCGGGTTCTTGGGGAAGGCGTGGTAGTAGTAGATCGCGCCCTCCATCCCGGGATAGTTCTTGTAGATCTGCATCGCGGGCAGGATGTTGCCGCCGGGCGCGATCTCGATCCCGAAGCGCTCGGGCTTGAGGTCCGCGATCTTCGGCAGCGGGTGCTGGCCGGCCCAGATGATCGAGATGATCTTCCGGCCCGGCTTGTCCTTGAGCGCATCGAACAGGCGCTGCGCCGAGGCCGTGAAGTCGGTCGCGTTCTGGGGCGCGTATTCCTCGAACACCACCTTGGCGTTGGGCCGGATCTGCGCCAGCGCGGCCTTCACGGCGGCGACGCCGTCGCGGCCGAAGGCGTAGTCCTGGGCGAGCGTCGCGACGCTGACCTCGCCGGTCGCGGGCACGGCGGCCGCGTTGCCGTAGGCGTCCTGTGTCGAGTTGCGCGAGGTGCGGAAGATGAAGCGGTTCCACTTGTCGCCGGTGATCGCGTCCGCGACCGCGGGCTCCACGATCAGCACCTTGCCGTTCTCCTCCGCGACGGGGAGCATGGCGAGGGCCGCGGCCGAGGAGGTGGTGCCGACCGCGATGTCGACCTTGTCGTCGTTGTAGGCCTGCTCGAGCAGCGTCTTGGCGAGGTCCGCCTTGAGCTGGTCGTCCTTCACGAGCACCTGGATCTTGCGGTCCCTCCAGGTCATCGTCCCCTTGGTGAGGTATTCGAGGCCGAGCATGAAGCCGGCTTCGGTCTGCTTGGCATAGGCCTCGAGCGGCCCGGTCTTGCCGGCGATGAGCGCGATCTTGAGGTCGGCCGCGAGCGCGGTCGAAGCCGTGAGCGCCCCGAGCGCGACGGCGGCAAGGCGGAGTGGCAGTGGCCGCATGGGTGTTCCCCCGTTTTAGGTTCGTTGAAAGGCCGCCATTGACGGATGCGGTGCGGGGAGTGTCAAGCGCGTTCGGGCGCGAGGCATGGAATCGCCCGCAGAACTCCCCGGAATCCGGGCGCTGCTGTGCGAAACGGAGCGGGCGCTGCCTAAAACCTGGGCTTCAGGGCCGTGCGAGGCGCTTGAGCAGGCGCGACACGTTGCGCAGGCGGTCGCTTTCGTCCTCGCCCGGCTTCGTCCAGACGAGGCGCTCGCCGCGCCATGCGAGCGCGCCGTTTGCGGCGTCGACCGCCCGACGGATCGAGGGATCGCCGGTGCGGTCGCTCCGGAACGTCGCGGCGATCGCCTGCGGACCGGCATCGGCGCGCGCCACGCCGGCCTCGCGGCACAGGTGCCGGATGCGGGCAATCGCGAGGAGGCGCTCGACGGGGGCCGGCGGATCGCCGAAGCGGTCCTCGATCTCCTCCGCGAGGCCGTCGATGGCTTCCGCCGAATCCAGGCCCGCGACCCGCGCATAGAGGTTGATCCGCACCTCCGCTTCCGGAACGTATTCGGCCGGGATCCCGCCGGTGGCGCCGAGATTGAGCTCGGGCTCCCATTCCTCCGCCGGCGCCTCGCCGCGCGCCTCCGCCATCGCGCGCCCGAGGAGGTGCTGGTAGAGCCCGAGTCCGATCAGATTCAGGTGCCCGGCCTGCTCCTCGCCGAGGAGGTCGCCGGCGCCGCGCTGGTCGAGATCGCGGGCGCTGATCGCGAAGCCGGCGCCGAGCCGGTCGAGGGTCTCGAGGGTCTGGAGCCGCTTGCGCGTCGCCCGCGGCAGCGTCGAGGCGGGATCGGTGAGGAGATAGGCGACCCCGCGCACGCGGCCGCGCCCGACCCGGCCGCGGAGCTGGTGGAGCTGCGACAGCCCGAAGCGGTCGGCGCGCCACACCAGCATGGTGTTGGCGCAGGGCACGTCGAGGCCGCTCTCGATGATGTTGGTGGCGAGCAGCACGTCGCCCTCGCCGTCCGCGAAGCGCACCATGGCGTCGTCGATCGCCTCCACGGGCATCTGCCCGTGCGCCGCCAGCACCTCGAGTTCCGGCACGAGCTGCTTGAGGCGCGCGCTCATGGGCCCGATGTCCTCGACCCGCGGACAGACCACGAAGCTCTGGCCGCCGCGCTCGCGTTCGCGCAGGAGCGCCTCGCGCACGGTCGCCTCGTCGAAGGGCACCAGGAAGGTGCGGATCGGCTGGCGCTGCGCCGGCGGCGTCGCGATCACGCTGATGTCCTGCAGGCCGACGAGCGCCGATTGCAGGGTGCGCGGGATCGGCGTCGCGGTCAGCGTCAGGACGTGAACCCCCTCGCCGAGCGCCCGCAGGCGTGCCTTGTGGGCGGCCCCGAAACGCTGCTCCTCGTCGATCGCGACCAGGCCGAGATCGTGGAAGCGGATGCCCTTGGCGACGAGGGCGTGGGTGCCGATCACGACCTGCACCGAGCCGTCCGCGAGCCCGGCCTTGACGGCCTTGGCCTCGGCGGGCGCAACGAGCCGGGACAGGTGCGCGACCTTGAGCCCGAGGCCTGCGAAGCGCCTCTCGAAAGTCTTCACGTGCTGGCGCACCAGCACGGTGGTGGGCGCCACCACGGCGACCTGTTTGCCCGCGAGCGCGGCCGCCGCGGCGGCCCTGAGCGCCACCTCCGTCTTGCCGAACCCGACGTCGCCGCAGACGAGCCGGTTCATCGGTCGCCCGGAGGCGAGGTCGCGCAGGACGTCCTCGATCGCGGCGAGCTGGTCGCCGGTCTCGGAGAAGGGAAAGCGGGCGACGAAGCGCTCGTAAGCCGCGCGCGGCGGCACGAGCTTCGGGGCGGCGAGGGCCTGGCGCTCGCGCACCACGGCGACGAGGCGCACCGCGCTCTCCGCCACCTCGGCCTCGACCTTGGCGCGGCGCTTCTCCCAGGCGTCGCCGTCGAGCCGGTCGAGGCTGACGGCGTCGGACGCCGCGCCGTAGCGCCAGACCTTCCCCATCTCGTTGGCGGGCACCATCAGGGTGGCATCGTTCGCATAGTCGAGGCGGATCACGTCCGCCGACGCGCCCTCGGCCTCGACGCTCTCGATCCCGCGCAGGACGCCGAGCCCGTGGTCCCGGTGGATCACCGCGTCGCCGAGGCGGAACTCGATCTCGGTGCCGGCGATCGCGACCGGCTGGACCGGGCCCGCCCGGGCGCTGCGGGCCCGGCTGCCGAGCACGTCGGCCGCCGCCACGAGGGTGACGCCGGCCTCCGGATCCGTGAAGCCGCGCTCCAGATCGAGGCGGACCGCCACGAGACTCCCCGGCGCCGCGGCCGCGATCGCCGCCCAATCGCGAACGCGCTCCGGATCGAGGTCCAGCTCCCCGCCGACGCGGCGGGCGAGCTGCTTCAGGTCGCGCTCCGACGGCGCCGCGAGGGCGACCCGGCGGCCGGCATCGAGCTCCTCCCGGACGAAGGCGGAGAGGCGCAGGAAGGGGCGGGCGGTTGCCGCGAAAGCGGGGGCGGGACGCACCGGGCCCGCGTCCTCGTCGGCCAGGAAGCGGGTCACCGGCCGTTCGCGGAGCCGGGCATCCCATTCTTCCCGGTCGAGATAGAGGCGCTTCGGCTGCGGCGGGCGCCGGCCGGCGGCGCGTTCGGGGCGCAGGCGCGTGCGGCTCTCGTAGGCGTCGAGGATCTGGCCCAGCGCGGCGTCGAGGCGCTCCTCGGCCGCGATCCCGAGGCTGAGCGCCGCATCGGGGAGGGTGTCGAGGAGGGTATCGAGGCGCGGGTAGTGGTCCGGGAGCCAGTGCTCGATGCCGGCGAACCGCTCGAACGCCTCCGCGTCCCGCGCGGGCACGCATTCCGAGACCGGCAGGATCCGGACCATATCGAGGTCGCCGGTGGTGAGCTGGGTCGCGGGATCGTAGCCGTGCAGGGCGACGACCCGGCCCTCCTCGTGCTCGATCCGGACCGGAGCGGCGGCGCCGCCCGGGAAGAGGTCGACGATGCGGCCCCGGATGGCGGCCTCGCCCACTTCGTCGACGCGCTCGTCGAGGCGGTAGCCGAGCCGTTCGAGCTCGGCCTGGAAGGCCTCTGAATCGAGCGCCTGCCCGACGGCGAGCGCGACTTGCGCCTCGGCCCACACCTCCCGGGGCGGCACGCGCTGGAGCACCGCATCGGCGGTGGTGACCACGAGCCGGGGGCCGCGGGCGGCCTTGCCGAGGGCGTGCAGAACCGCGATCCGCCGCCCCATCGCGTCGCGCGAGGGCGCGGCGCGGTCGTAAGGCAGGCAGTCCCAGGGCGGGAAGAGGACGATGTCGAGGTCCGGGGCGAGGCCTCGGGCGGTGCGCACGAGCTGGTCGGCGCGCCGCTCGCCCGAGGCGAGATGGATCAGCCCGCGCGGACCCGCGTCCCGTGCCAGGGCGATCAGGCGCAGGGCCGTCTCGCCCGACAGGCCCGAAACGGTCAGCGTGGAGGCGGTGCCGGCTTCCTCGCTGCGATCGGAAGCCCCCGTCCCCGCCGCTCGTCCCATCCGCTCGCCCCCCCGCCGCTCGACGTGGCGACTCAACTCCGTCCCCCGAGGTTGGATCCGGCGTGCCGGCAAAGTGTCAGACATGGAGAGCAGGCACAGGGGCAGGGAATGGCGCCTCCGAGAGGGGATGGGCTTGATGCGAGGGTGGCGACAATGGAGAGCGCCTTGGGGCTGGATTTGCCCAAAGTCATTGAACTATCGAAATTAAATGGGAGGGAAGGGGCGTATATCACCTGTCGGTGAGCCCTGATGCCAAGCTCCGCAAGAGATCAACGGCACGCAGGAGGCTCAGGATGATGGGAACGGACCGTCGTCGACGTCGAAATCGCTTGTGCGAGCGGTCAGTGTCATTGACGGTCTCGTTTTGAGACGCCGCACTGAGATTCGAGATCAAGGGACTCCGGCTGGCACCGGGACCTCGCTCAGGGTCGCCACGAATCCACTTGCACCAAAGAGGGCCGGTTCGTCGTTCACCCCCGCGGCCCAGCAAGCGCAGGCTTCCATGTGACTTGGCACTGTCGACATGGCGGCCAACAGCATCGGCAGTATCTGAACCTGGATAGAGTATTAGGCCTGGGGAAGCGAGATCCCTCTATACGCTCAATATGTATTGAATCTGCTATGGGAGCACATATTCAAGTCATCTACCAAATGGCGAAGCAGTCCTCAGCATCATCTCCCGATTGATAGCCTGTTCAAGAGTGTGCGTAGACTCGCCCAGGTAGCCGATCATACGATCCCGCATTCTATCGTATTCTTGTTTTGCCATCTTACCAAGGTCAATGGTTTGGGATTCGACAAGGAATATCGCAGCCATTATCGCGGCATCGACTCTCTGATTGGGAGTTGAGCTATTGGAAAAGACAACTTTCACCAAATCTACAGTAAGAACAAGATTACATCCTTGTGTGAAATAGCCATGCTCTTGGTAGCAGGTATCATGCAGCCTGCAAGCCTCGTCGATAGCGTCTATTGCCTTAGGCATTTCCTTTATTTTGCCGTCGAGAAGATCCTGGATAGTGAACCCCCACCCGGGTCCACAATACAGACCTTTCTTGTATGTCGATATTCCTCCATTCGGCTTCCTGCTCATCTCAAGATTCGAGGCGCCGCTCGTGAAATAAGCCGCTACGAGAACAGGAACAGGCATGTGGATCCGCCTCTGTTTCAAACAATCCGTACGATAGCTGGTAGGAGATTGTTTGATAAAGAGGTCTTGGTCCAGTTCTCCCATGGCCTCATCGGAGCTTGCCGGTAAGGACCTAGCGATCGAACGCCTGCGCAGCATCGGGGACCGCGCAATCGCGAGAGCCCTACGTGGTCGAGGACAGTCTTGGCGGCCTTACAGACTTCAGGATTCGTCAGCCGAGCGACTCGACCCGCGGAAAGGAGATGGGTAGTCCAACCGGCATCATCCGTTGCCGCGAGCTGTGCGATACGCTCGGCGGCATTGCCAAGGCGTTTCATCTTAAGGCAGCGGATGATGAACCGCTTGCCGCCGTGCTGAGGCCAGAGGTCCTTGGGGACGCTGCGTTAGAACGGGAACTCCGCTTGGGCGCCGTTGAAAGCAGCCCGCGGTCAGTGCACCGGCTCCGGGTACGATGCTCGCCACCGGCGTCTGTGTGTTCCACAGGCGCCGGTGGCTAAGTCCCAACCAAATGCCGCTAAAGGCGAAATCTTTGAAACCTTTGGTGCCGGCGGAGAGGATCGAACTCCCGACCTTCGGTTTACAAAACCGCTGCACTACCGCTGTGCTACGCCGGCTAAGGCCTGCCTGGGCGCCGCGGGGTCGCAAAGCGCTCCGGAGAGCCCGTTTTCAAGGGCTTTTCGGGTACCAGCGCCCGCAATCGACCGCAAGCGCCGCGGTTCCCGAAAACGTGACAAATAATGTGCGTCGCCGCACCGCAACCAAAGCCAGGCTCGCGGATTGTCTGGGCAAGACAGCAATTTCGGGTCCTACGCCCCGGGCCTAGACCCCTGAAAAGGAAGCAACCGTGACACGTCGTGGTTCGATCTCGGCAGCGGCTTCGGCCGCCGGCCTTGCCCTCGTTTTGTCGGCCATGGCCTGGACGGCACCGGCGCAGGCCGCGAGCGCGGCGGCCGTGCGCGCCAAGAGCGCGGCCGCGCCCGTGGCCGCGACCCAGGCGGCCGTCAAGGAGCCGGAGACCACCGGCTCGGTCGAGAAGGCCTCGACCCTGGAGCCGAACTGCGCCCAGTCGCGCCGGCGCCTCTGGGTCGAGGGCGAAGGCTGGATCGTGCGCCGCGTGACGACCTGCTATTGATCCCGGCCTCAGCGCCGCAGACGACAGGCTCCGCCCTTCGGCGGGGCTTTTTCTTGGGAAACGGCGCACGAAGAAGCTGGCCGCGACGCGTGCGAGGAGCGCTTCGCAGCGGGGTGACGGACGGTCCCGGGCGTCGGTCGGCCGAAGCCGAGCGCCCCCGTCAGACGCCTTCGACGATGCGGATGTCGCGCTCGGCTCCGCCGGCCAGCACCGCCAGGGCTTCCTGGTACGCCGCGCTGTCATGCGCCGCCTGGGCCTGCTCCACGGAGTCGAACTCGATCACGACCGTGCGCTGCTGGAGGCCCGCCTCGTACACATGAGCCGGGACGCCGCGCGCCAGGATGCGGCCTCCGGCGGCGACGATCGCCGGGCCGCTGAGCTTGGCATAGGCGGCCAGGGCTTCGGGGTTGCTGACCGAGCGGTACGTCGCCACCCAATATGCCTTAGCCATCGATCGTGCTCCTCCTGCCTCCACCGCCATATAGCCGCATCGGCCGCCAGGGTGCCATCGCGGTGAGGCTCGCCGCGCGGGCGAGGACGCGACGACCTTCGGCCGTTTTCGGCCTCAGTCTTCGAGGCGCCGCGTCACCGCGTAGAGCGAGATCGCGGCGGCGTTGGAGACGTTGAGGCTCTTGATCGCCCCCGGCATGTCGAGGCGTCCGACGGCGTCGCAGCATTCCCGCGTCCGCTGGCGCAGGCCCTTGCCCTCCGACCCCAGGACCAGGACCACGGGGCGGCGCAGGGGGATCGCGTCGATCGGGGCGTCGCCTTCCGAGTCGAGGCCGATGCGCTGGAAGCCGCGCTCGCCGAGCGTGATGAGCGCGTCCGCGAGGTTGCGCACCACGAGGAACGGCACGTGCTCGAGGCCGCCGGAGGCCGATTTGGCGAGAACGCCCGTGGCGGCGGGACTGTGGCGCGCCGTCGTGATGATGGCCTCGACCCCGAAGGCCGCGGCCGTGCGCACGATGGCGCCGACGTTGTGGGGGTCGGTGATCTGGTCGAAGGCGAGCACGACCCGGTCGCCCCGCAGGGTGTCCAGCGTCGGCGAGGGGAGGGGATCCGCCTCCAGGTAGAGCCCCTGATGGACGGCGTCGGGCTCCACGAGCCGGCTTATGTCGTGCGGGCGCACGATCTCGGGCTCGATCCGCAGGCGCCCCACCTCCTCGGCGAGGCGCAGGGCCGAGTTCTCGGTGGCGAGAAGCCGGTGCAGGACCCGGCCCTCGTTGCGCAGGGCCTCCGCGACCGGGTGCCAGCCGTAGAGGATCGTGACCTCGTCCTCGTCCCGGCGCCGCCCGCCGAAGCCGCCCCGTCCTCGCCCGCCGCCTCCCCCCGCGCCGCCTCCTCCCGCGCCACCCCGGCCGCCGGGAGGGCGCCCGGAGCCGGGCTTGCGGGTCTTGAACGGGCGGCTGCTCATCGTCGGGCTCATCTCGGCGGGTCGGCGCGCGGTCCCGCACCAGGGGTGCGGCGCGGCGCCGTTTCGAAACGGGAGCCCGCCCATACCATATCGGGCGCGGCCGCGGAGCCGTTTCGCGCCGCCGCGGGGCCGGAGACGGCGTCGGCGGTTCCCGGGTGACGCCGCATCGGCCGGTCGCCCGGGCCGGGGCCTGGACCGGCGGTTTCCAGTTGACACCGCGTTGGCCGGTCACCATAAGAGCGCCCGCGGAACCCCTGCCCCTGACGGCGGGGTCTTTCGTCTTAAGACCGGGGCCGCGGCGCGACGCGTCGGGCTGGGCTTTTGGGGGAATGTCCCGAGCGGCAAAGGGGGCGGACTGTAAATCCGCTGGCTAAGCCTTCGTAGGTTCGAGTCCTACTTCCCCCACCACCCACCCACGGACCCTGCGGGTGTAGCTCAATGGTAGAGCAACAGCCTTCCAAGCTGATGACGAGGGTTCGATTCCCTTCACCCGCTCCAACGACCCGCACCCCGCCTCCGCGTCGAAACGCTCCCGGCTCCGAGGCCCGGCTCCCGCACCAATACGCCGCACCGACCATAGGATGACCGCCGGTTGATCGCGCCGGGACCGGGCGCTAGACGCCTGCCGGACGACGACGCCGGAACGGCGCGTCCCGGGGGCTCTTTCGACATGATGACAAGACGTTTCGCGCTGCTCTCCGTCGCGTTGCTGGTTTCCGGCTGCGTCACGGTCGCGCCGCACACGCTGAGCGTCGGCGACCTGCAGCGCTACAGACTGGCCGAGGTCGTCGTGGAGGGGGCCGGCGTGATCCGGTCGTGGCCCGCCGAGGAGGCGAACTACCTTGCGTCCATCCCTCTCAATGCGGACCTCGTGGACCGGCTGCGGGGCGAGCCCGCCAACACGTTCCCGGAGGTGACGGCCCACTTCCAGCGCGTGCTCGGCGAGCGCTTCCGGGTCGAGCTCACCTCGCAGGCCGGGCCGGTCCTCACCGGCTCCCAGCCGGCCCGGGCCGTGGTGCGGCTGAAGGTCTTCGACGTCCCCTCGACGGCGCGCCGCGTCTTCGTCGATCAGGACACCAAGATCCAGGCCGACATCGATCTGGTCGACGCGAGGACGGGCGCGACGATCCTGCGCTACGAGGGGCCCCTCCGCCTGCGGCGCCTGATCGGCGGGCTCCTGGCTCCGGTCGCCGTCGGGATCGACCCCTCGGACACGGGTCACCCGATGGTGACCGAGTACGTGAGCGCCTACCGGAACTGGCTCTTGCAGAATTAGGCAAAGAGCCTTAAGCGAGCCCCGCCTCCCAACCCGACTTTACGGCGTCAGGAAAGAAGAAATGGCGAAGGAAAAGTTTGCGCGGACGAAGCCGCACTGCAACATTGGCACGATTGGGCACGTTGACCACGGCAAGACGTCGCTGACGGCGGCGATCACGAAGGTTCTGGCGGAGACGGGCGGTGCGACGTTCACGGCCTAC
>DATAGO010000075.1:0-95040 GCA_036263675.1 Microvirga sp.
CCTTCCACCGCCGGCTCCTGCCCGGGAGCCGGGATCGCACGCCTCCCGCTCTCCCTCGCACGAGGAGGTCAGGAGACGAAAGCAGCCCCGGCCCGAGCAGGGCGCGGGGGCAGACGTGCTTGCATCATCGCAGCACGCTCCCCCGACCCGCTGCCTCGCTCCCTCTCCCCGCGAGCGGGGAGAGGGCTGGGGTGAGGGGCCGGTCGGATGAACCCGGTGCATCCGCCTCACGGCTGTCATGGCTTGCTCGGAAAAGCTCAACGCATCCGCCTCACGCCTGTCATGGCTTTTCGGTGAAGCGAGCGGTCTCCGCCTCACGCGTGTCATGGCCGGGCGCGACCCGGCCACCTCGACCGGAGGGGCGCATTGCCCCCGCAGCGACAAGCATTGCGGGCTCCGCATCGGGATGGCCGGGTCGAGCCCGGCCATGACACGGGAAAGATCGCGCCTCACCGAGCGGCCCCTCACCCCGACCCTCTCCCCGCAGGCGGGGAGAGGGGGAACACCGCGGGGAGAGCGCGACTCCCCTACCCGCGCAGGTTCACCTTGGCCTGGTCGCCCGGCTTCGGGGACTCGCCGATGACCGCGGCCTTCACGTAGCCGTAGAGGTGGACGAGCGTCGAGCTCGGACTGTCCCAGTACTCGCCCTTGACGGGATGGACGCGGATCAGCGCGATGGTGGGGTCGTCCTGGCCGTCCGGGAACCAGGCCCGCAGGGGCTCGGACCACAATTCCTTGATCTTCGCGCGGTCGCGGACGATTTCGGCCTTGCCCGAGACCGAGACGTAGTTCTGGCCGCTCGGGTCGGAATAGGCGAGGTTGACCTGGTTCTCGCGCGAGATCTCGGTGATCTTCGGGCTCTGGATCCGGGTGAAGAACCAGAGGTCGCCGTGCTCGTCGGTCTTGGATCCGTGCATCGGGCGCGAATGCAGCGTGCCGTCCGTGTCGATCGTGGTCATCATCGCGATCGCGACGTCCTTGATGAGCTCGTAGAGCTTGGCCGCGTTCGGATCGTTGTGGCCGTGCTGGTGCATGTCGGGTCCTTTCGCTCGGAGGCGGGACGGGGGCGGCAGCGCCGGTCGCGGCGCAACCGCCGCCCGGCCATGGGCCCGGGGACAACGGCACAGGTGACCTTTGGTTTCGCTCCGCGAAAGGGCCGGTTCCGGCGGGTGATTGTGCCTCGACCCCGCGATTTTCGCTGTGGAATCGTCGCCGCGCGTGACTTGAGAGCCCGGGCGCCTTAATCCACGCGGGATCAGATCCCGGGCGGACCGGACGGTCCGCCCCCGCGATGGAGTTCCCGGTGGCCATTACCCGCGAGCATGTCCTGCAGGCCCTCTCCACCGTGGCGGTCGATGCCGGCGGCACCAGCCTCGTGGCGTCGGGGCGCCTGTCCGAGGTGGTGGTCGATCCGGGCGGGCGCGTGATGTTCTCGATCGCGATCGCGCCCAACGAGGCCGCCGCCCTGGAGCGGGTGCGCCAGGCCGCCGAGACCGCGGTGCAGGGCCTGCCCGGCGTCAAGGGCGTGTTCGCGAGCCTCACGGCCGACCGGGCGCCCGGAAAAGGCCCGGCGACCACGCCGCAGCCGCAACCCGGCCGCCCCGCCAACGCGCCGACCGCCCGCGCCCAGGCGATTCCCGGCGTCCGGCACGTCATCGCGGTCGCCTCCGGCAAGGGCGGCGTCGGCAAGTCGACGACCGCCGTGAACCTCGCGCTCGCGCTGCAGGCGCAGGGGCTGAAGGTCGGGCTGCTCGACGCCGACATCTACGGCCCCTCGGCCCCGAAGCTGTTCGGCATCCAGGGCAAGCCGCGGGTGCTGGAGGGGCGCATCCTCGAGCCCATGGACGGCTACGGCATCCGGGTGATGTCGATCGGCTTCATGGTCGACGAGGACGCCGCCATGATCTGGCGCGGGCCGATGGTGATGTCGGCCATCACCCAGATGCTGCGCGAGGTCGCCTGGGGCGAGCTCGACGTGCTCGTGGTCGACATGCCCCCCGGCACCGGCGACGCCCAGCTCACCATGGCGCAGGCGACCCCGCTCGCCGGCGCCGTGATCGTCTCGACCCCGCAGGACCTGGCGCTGATCGACGCCCGCCGGGGCGTCGCCATGTTCAAGCGCACCGAGATCCCGATCCTCGGCATCGTCGAGAACATGGCGACCTTCGTGTGCCCCCATTGCGGCACCACGAGCCACATTTTCGGCCATGGCGGCGCCAGGGCCGAGGCCGCCCGCCTCGGCGTGCCGTTCCTGGGCGAGGTGCCCCTCAACATGACGATCCGCGAGACCTCCGATTCCGGCCGGCCCGTGACGGCGATCGACCCGGACGGGCCGCACGCCCGGATCTACCGCGACATCGCGGCCCAGGTCTGGGGCGCGCTCTCCGGCGGGCGCGGGGCGCGGCCGGCGCCCCGGATCGTGATCGAGTAGCGGTCCCGACCGGCATGACTTGCGGTTTCGGGCCGCTAGAATGGGGCTCATGACCCATCACCGCCCCGGCCTCCTCGTCGCCCCGAAGCCCGACGATCCGCGCCTGACCCAGAAGGTCTCGGGCGTGAACGAAGCGGGCGAGCCGGTCGAGACCGCGGTGCCGATCGAGCGGGCGCTGACGCTCTATCTCAACGCCCAGGAGATCGTCACCATGATGACGATCAACGACTACCCCGAAGACCTGGCGCTGGGCTATCTCCTGAACCAGAACATGCTCAAGGCCGACGACGTGGTGACGGGCGTCGACTACGACGACGACCTCTCGGTCGTGGTGGTGCGCACCGAGCGCCAGACCAACTTCGAGAACAAGCTGAGGAAACGCACCCAGACGAGCGGCTGCGCGCAGGGCACCGCCTTCGGAGACCTCATGGAGGCCCTGGAGACGATCCGCCTGCCGGATGCGCCGCTCCGGACCTCCTGGCTCTACCGTCTCAACCACGCCATCAACACCACGCCCTCGCTCTACCTCGAGGCCGGCGCGATTCACGGCTGCGTGCTGGCGCGCGAGGACCGGCCGCTGGTCTACATGGAAGACGTCGGCCGCCACAACGCGGTCGACAAGATCGCGGGCTGGATGTTCCGCCACGGCGAGACCGGCGCCGACAAGATCTTCTACACCACCGGCCGGCTCACCTCCGAGATGGTGATCAAGACCGTGCGCATGGGCATCCCGATCCTGGTCTCCCGCTCCGGCTTCACGGCCTGGGGCGTCGAGCTCGCCCGCCAGTGCGGCCTCACCCTCGTGGGCCGGGCCAAGGGCAAGCGCTTCCTCGCCCTCTCGGGCGCCGAGCGCATCGTCTTCGACCAGAGCCTGGACTACGTCGAGGAGGAGAGCGCGAAGCACCGGCGGAAAGGGGCGGAGGAGTGACCTCGCCCCCCACGCTCGGCGTTCTCCTCGCCGGCGGGCTCGCGCGGCGCATGGGCGGCGGCGACAAGCCGATGCGCACGATCGGCGGTCGGCCGATCCTCGCGCGGGTGATCGCCCGTCTTGAGCCCCAATGCGACGGGCTGATCCTCAACGCCAACGGCGATCCGGCGCGCTTCGCCTTCACGGGCCTGCCCGTGGTCGCCGACGACGTGCCGGGCTTCGCGGGCCCGCTTGCCGGCATCCTCGCCGCCCTCGACTGGGCGGCCGCGCACCGGCCGGGGGTCGCGTGGGTCGCGAGCGTCGCGGCCGACACGCCGTTCCTGCCGCACGACCTCGTGAGCCGGCTCCACGCGGCGCGGGACGCGGCCGGCACGCCGCTCGCCTGCGCGGAGTCGGGCGGGCAGGCCCACCCCGTCAACGCGCTCTGGAGCGTGCGCTTACGCGAGGATCTGCGCCATGCCCTCGTGGTCGAGGACCTGCGCAAGATCGACCGCTGGACCGCCCGCCACGGCATCGCCCATGCGGCCTGGACGACCGAGCCCTACGACCCGTTCTTCAACGCCAACGCGCCCGAGGACATCGCCGAGGCGGAAGGCCTGCTGGCCCGCTACGGGGATTCGTAGCGCCGGGCGCCGGAATCCACCGCGACAGGGGCCCCGAGTCCTTGAAAGCGCACGGGTTTCGCGGCACATCTTGGAGAGAACAACGATAACGGAGGGCAGGCCCTTGAAGGTGATCATTCTCTCGGCCGTCGCGGCGCTCGTGCTCGCCTATGCGGCGTCCTTCGTGCTGAACGGGGAGCAGCGGCCCGCCTACGAGGCCTTCGTGGGCTCCGGCGCCCGCGTGGGCGACCATCCCGGCACCAACCTCGTCGGGCCGAACTGGGACGGCAACGCGCGCGCGGCCCCGGCCCGCTCCTGAGGCCGGCCACGCCGGCGGTCCCGGAGCCGCGTGGACCGGCGGTCCAATCCGGTCCATTTCGGACCATTCCGCGTGCATGGGGTCCGCGCCGGCCCATGCTTCGCGCGGCTCGCTAGAGTCCGTCCGGCTGTTTCAGGATCGCATCCGGACGGAGTCGCGGAGCTGACAGCCCGCCCCTCCCGGTTCCATCGCAAGCAGACAGAGCCTAGAGGAGCGACGCGTAGGGCAGGAAGCCGACGCTTTCGCCGGGCTCGATCCGGGTCACGGCCTCGGACAGTTCGACGAGGCCGTCGGTCTCGGTCAATGAGGTGATGACGCCGGCGCCCTCGCGCGGATGCTTGCGGGCGACGGGCCCGTCGGCGCCGGCCTCGATCCGCACCCGGACGAATTCCCGCCGCCCCTCCTTCTTGCGGTAGGCGAAGCCCGCCCGCACCGGAATTGCCGCGGGCGCCGCGAAATCCTCGCCCGCGAGCCGCGCAATGAGCGCGCGCGCGACCTGCGTGAAAGTGACGAACACCGCGACCGGATTGCCGGGCAGGCCGATGAAGGGCGTGCCCTGCACCACGCCGAGCGCGACCGGGCGGCCGGGCTTGATGCCGAGCCGCCAGAAGGTGAGCGCCCCGCCCTCCTCCACGGCCGCCTTGACGTGATCCTCCTCGCCCGTGGAGACCCCGCCCGAGGTGATCAGGAGATCGTGCCCGCCGGCGGCGCTGCGGAGCGCCGCCGCGACGGCGTCGCGGCTGTCGGGCAGGATGCCGAGGTCCGTGACCCGGCAGCCGAGGCGCTTCAGCATCGCGGTCAGCATGAAGCGGTTGGCGTCGTAGAGCGCCGCCGGACGCAGGGGCTCGCCCGGGGCGACGATCTCGTCGCCGGTCGAGAACACCGCGACCCGCAAGGGCGCGTGCACGGGAACGGCGGCGATCCCGAGGCCGGCGAGCAGCGCGATCTCGCGCGGGGAGAGCCGGCGGCCGGCCTCCAGGGCGACCGCGCCCTGCGCGAGGTCCTCGCCCGCGGGGCGGCTGTTGGCGCCGCGCTTCAGGCCCGCGGGCAGCGCGACGGCTTCGTCCCGGAGCGTCACGTCCTCCTGCATGAACACGGTGTCGAGGCCCGCGGGGATCGGGGCGCCGGTGAAGATGCGGACCGCGTGGCCGGGATCCGCCGCCGCCGCGAGGCTCGATCCTGCGGCGACGCGGCCCTGGAGCGGCATCACGGTCTCGACGCCGGCTGCGAGGTCGGAGAAGCGCACCGCGTAGCCGTCGACCGCGGAATTGTCGAAGGGCGGCAGGTTCACGGGGGCGAGGATCCGCTCCGCGAGCACCCGGCCGTCGGCCTCGCTCAGGGAGACGCGCTCGACGGCCGCGACCGGCTGCAGGCGCTCCCGGATCAGCGCCCGCGCCTCGTCGACCGACAGCAGCGGGCCGCCGAAGGCGAAGCAGTCGTTGGAGAGTTGCGCCATGGGCCGGTGCCGAACCTCGTTGCGGTCAGGATAGCTCTAACCGCGCCCCGGCCGGACTCAAAGCCTCGGCGTCGGTCACCGTTCGATCGCCCCGGCCGGCCTCGAGCCTCGGCGCCGCTCCCGGCTCACGCCTCCTCGAGCACGTGCCACCCGGAGCGGAGTGTCAGGGATTCGCGGTCGACCAGCAGATAGCAGCCGCCGCCGGGGTGGGGCTGGCCGAACTCTCGGCCGATGGGGGCCTGCTCGAGATGGGCGAGCAGCAGCGCCCCGACGCCGCCGTGCGACACCACGGCGACGTCGCCCGGAGGCGCGATCCTCGCGACCCGCTCGACGGCGCCGACGATCCGGCGCTGGGCGTCGATCGCCCGCTCCCAGCCGCGCACGCTCGCCTCCGGCTCGGCAAAGAAGGCGCGCACGATGTCCCAGAATTCCGGCGGGGCGACGTAGCCCGTCGACGAGCGGTCGTTCTCGCCGAGGTCGGGATCGATCCCGACCGCGAGCCCCGCGGCGCCCGCGAGGATCTCGGCCCCGTCGCGGGCCTTGCGCTCGGCGCTGGCATGGATCGCCGTGAGGGCGCCGACGAGGGGGCGCTGCGCGAAGCGCTCCATGCGGGCGCGGCCCGTGGGCGAGAGCGGCCAGTCCGGCACCGGGACGGCGGGATCGATGACGACTTCGGGATGGGTGATGAAGATCAGGTGGGACATGCGGTGCGCTCAGGGCGCCCCGTCGTGCAGACGCACGCGCGCGGGGCGGGGTCGGGCGTCGAGGTCGGCGAGCACCCGGTCGAGCGGATCGGCGGAGGCCAGCATCAGGTCGGCGACCGCGGCGGTGTCGTTGAGATCCGCCACCGGCACGGGGATGTCCGCCAAGGCCGCGTCGGTGGCGACCGCGCGGACGTTGGGAAGGTCCCGGACCAGCAGCGGCTTGCCGTTCGCGGCGCGGTGGACCTCGATCTTCGGATGCGCATGGGCCTTGAAGCCCTCGACCACCACGAGGTCGACCTGCGACAGGCGGCGCAGGAGGTCGGGCAGGGCGGGCTCCGCTTCGTCGCGCAGTTCGTGCATCAGGGCCCAGCGGCGCCCGGAGGCGATCAGGACCTCGCTCGCGCCCGCCTGCCGGTGCTCGAAGGAATCTTTGCCGGGCCGGTCGATCTCGAAGGCATGGTGGGCGTGCTTGAGGGTCGAGACCGCGAGGCCGCGCGCGCGCAAGAAAGGGATGAGCTTCACGAGCAGGGTCGTCTTGCCCGCTCCGCTCCAGCCCGCCAGTCCGATCACCCTCATGGGCTCAAGCCATAAAAGCGAACGGGCCCGGGCGCCAGAGGGACGAGCCGCCGCGCGAGGCTAGGGCCGTCCCCTGAGCCATGGAAGCGGAACCGCCCGGAGGCCGGAGGGTCGCGCATCGTTCGATGCCGACGCCGGGTCGCCTGCCGCTGAAAGCGAAACCGCCCGGAGGCCGATAGGCCCCGGGCGGTTTGAGCGTGTCGGGCGTGTGCCGCGCGGCGCGTCTACTCGGCGGGCGCGGCGCGCCCGGTCCCGACCTGGGGTCCGCTCGCGGTCTTGGCCTGCTGCTCCTCGACCCAGAGCGAGTGGTGGGCGCGCGCCCAGGCGAGGTCGACCTCGCCGGAGCCCATGGCGTCGTAGGCGCCCTCCATGCCGAGCGAGCCGATGTAGATGTGGGCGATCATGATCGCGATCAGGATCACGCCCACCGTGGCGTGGACGTACTGGGCGAGTTGCATGCCGTTCACGTCGAACTGCAGGCCCTGGATGCCGGAGGCCGAGAACGGGAACAGCATGATGAGTCCGGACGCCGCAAGCGCGAGGCCGCCGAGCACCACCGACCAGAAGATCAGCTTCTGCCCGGCGTTGAAGCGGCGCGCCGGCGGGTGGCCGCCGCCCAGAAAGCCGCCGCCCTGCTTGAGCCAGGCCACGTCCGTGCGGTCGGGGAGGTTGTCGCGGATCCAGACCACGATCATGACGAGGAGGCCGAGCATGAAGGGCCAGGCCAGGAAGTTGTGGGCGTACTTCGCATATTGCGACCAGACCGCGAAGGCGTCCGGGCCGATGATCGGCATCAGCAGGCGCTTGCCGAAGATGTAGTTGAGGCCCGAGATCGCGAGCACGATGAAGCACATGGCGGTGAGCCAGTGCGCGAAGCGCTCGAGGGCGTTGAAGCGCAGGATCTTGCGTCCCGATTCCTCGCTGTGCTCCAGGCGGATGCGCCCCTTGGTGAAGTAGAAGGCCGCGAGCGCCAGGATCATGCCGAGCACGAAGATGGCGCCCAGCCAGGGCAGGACGCCCTCGCGGAAGCCGCGATAGTCGCGCCCCTGCGGCTGCTGCAGCAGCGCCGCCTTGGCGTCGGGGATCGTGACGCGCCCGGTGAGCTTGTCGAGCTGGCGGAAGAGCTGCTCCTCCGACACCGCGCTCGCGGTCGGGTTCGAGCCGCTGGCGGGCCCCTGCACCGCGTTCTGCGTCGTGCCGCCGCTGTTCGCCGGGCCCTGCGCGAAGGCCGGCGTCAGGACTGGAACGGCCGCCGCCAGCAGCAGGGAGAAGGCCAGGACGAGGCTTCTGATGGAAGCAAAACGCATGAGAAATTCCTTCGCTCGTTCTGTCTGCGCGCGGCATCCCCTCCCCCTTGCGGGGAGGGGCCGGGGGTGGGGGTTGGTGCAGGATTGGGCTTCGAGGTGCCTCCTGCACCAACCCCCACCCGGCCTGCTCCGCAGTCCACCCTCCCCGCAAGGGGGAGGGTAGAAGTGCTAGATCGCGACGGTCTCGCGGTAGGCGGTCTTCCAGCCCCAGGCGCCGGAGCCGTAGCCGCGCTGCACCACCCGCTCCTTGTAGATGCGGGCGATGATCTCGCCGTCGCCGGCGAGCAGGGCCTTGGTGGAGCACATTTCGGCGCAGAGCGGCAGCTTGCCTTCCGCGAGGCGGTTCGAGCCGTACTTCACGTACTCGGCCGTGGAGCCGTCGGCCTCGGGGCCGGCGGCGCAGTAGGTGCACTTGTCCATCTTGCCGCGCGAGCCGAAGTTGCCGACGCGGGGATATTGCGGCGCGCCGAACGGGCAGGCGTAGAAGCAGTAGCCGCAGCCGATGCACAGGTCCTTGGAGTGCAGCACCACCGCGTCGGCCGTGGTGTAGAAGCAGTTCACCGGGCACACCGCCGCGCAGGGCGCGTCGGTGCAGTGCATGCAGGCCATGGAGATCGAGCGTTCGCCCGGCTTGCCGTCGTTGAGCGTCACGACGCGCCGGCGGTTGATGCCCCAGGGCACCTCGTGCTCGTTCTTGCAGGCGGTCACGCAGGCGTTGCACTCGATGCAGCGGTCCGCGTCGCAGAGAAATTTCATGCGGGCCATGGTTTCGTCCCTTCCGGTCACGCGGCCGTTGCGGCGGGAACGCGGCGGGCCGCCGCGCTCCTCTGGGTCAGATCATGTGGCACGAAGCCGGTCGTTCGCATCGCTCCGTCCCCCTCACGCGGCCTGGATCTGGCACAGCGTGGCCTTCGTCTCCTGCATGCCCGTGACGGGATCGAAGCCGTAGGTCGTGACCGTGTTGACGCTCTCGCCGAGCACGTAGGGGTCGGTGCCCTCCGGATAGCGTGAACGCATGTCCTGGCCTTGGTACCAGCCCGAGAAGTGGAAGGGCATCCAGGCGGAGCCGCGGCCGACCCGGTCGGTCACCAGCGCCTTGACGCGCGCCTTGGCGTTGTTCTCGGCGCCGAGCACCCAGACCCATTGCCCGTCCTTGATGCCGCGGTCGGCCGCGTCCTGGGTGTTGATCTCGACGAACATGTCCTGCTGCAATTCGGCGAGCCAGGGATTGGAGCGCGTCTCCTCGCCGCCGCCCTCGTATTCGACCAGGCGGCCGGACGAGAGCACGATCGGGAAGCTCCGGGCGATGTTCTTGTCGAGCGCCGCCTTCTGGACCGTATGGCCGATGTTGGGCAGGCGGAACTGCCGCTCGTCCGGCCGGGTCGGGTACTTCGCGACGAGGTCGGGCCGCGGCGAGTAGATCGGCTCGCGGTGCACCGGGATCGGGTCGGGCAGGTTCCAGGCGTTCACGCGCGCCTTGCCGTTCCCGTAATGCATCACCCCATGCTCCAGGCAGACGCGCTGGATGCCGCCGGAGAGGTCGATCGCCCAGCTCACCGCATCGACGTTGTTGCCGCCGATCCGGTTGATGGTCGCGGTTTCCTCCGGGGTCAGGTCCTTGTCCCAGCCGAGCTTCTTGAGCATCCCCATGTTGAACTCGGGATAGCCGTCGGTGATGTCCGAGCCCTGCGAGTACGAGCCCTCGGCCAGGAGCGACTGGCCGTTGCGCTCGATTCCGAAACGGGCCCGGAAGGTGCCGCCGCCGTCCTTCACGTGAAGGTTGGTGTTGTAGAGGATCGCGGTGCCGGGATGGCGGATCTCCGGCTTGCCCCAGCACGGCCAGGGCAGTCCGTAATAGTCGCCGCCCACCTCCGGATCGTCCTTGGGCGCCCGCAAGGTCACGAGGTCGAACTTGTGCTGGTTCTTCATGTGCGCCTTGAGGCGCTCCGGCGACTGGCCGCAATAGCCTGTCGACCACCCTCCGCGGTTGATCTCCCGCAGGATGTCCTCCGGGACCGGCCGCGTCCCGTTGACCTTGATGTTCTTGAACAGCCGGTCGGCCAGTCCGAGCTTGCGGGCCAGAAGGTACATGATCTCGTAGTCGTCCTTCGACTCGAAGGTCGGCTCGACGATCTTCTCGCCCCATTGCAGCGAGCGGTTCGAGGCCGTGCGCGACCCGTCGCATTCGAGCGAAGTCGCGACCGGGAGGAGATAGGTGCCCTCCTTGCGGTCGCCGATGGCCGCGAAGGTGGTCGGGTGCGGGTCCGCCACGACCAGGAGCTCGAGTTTCTCGAGCGCCTTCACCATCTCGGGGATGCGGCTGACCGTGTTGCCGCCATGCCCCATGACGAGCATGCCGCGGA
The DNA here is from genome assembly GCA_036263675.1 of Microvirga sp. Classification (GTDB taxonomy): domain Bacteria; phylum Pseudomonadota; class Alphaproteobacteria; order Rhizobiales; family Beijerinckiaceae; genus Microvirga. The sequence goes on from DATAGO010000075.1 coordinate 10,687, forward strand.
TCTTGGCCTTCTGGTCGACCTGGTCCTCCGGCAGGAGCACGGCGTCGAACCACCGGGTCGAGGTGATGCCCGGCGCCTCCATGTTCTCCTTGCGGGTGCGGGCCTTGCGCCCGGCCTTGGCGGGCACCTCGTCGAACTGGCCCTGGAGCCATTCGTAGTCGATGTCCCACACCCGGCCCCAGTGCTTCCAGGCCGCTTCGGTGAGGCCGTAATAGAGCGGCAGGGAGGTGATATCGAGCCCGAGGTCGGTCGCGCCCTGCACGTTGGTGTGGCCGCGGAAGATGTTGGCGCCGGTGCCCGGCTTGCCGACGTTGCCCGTGGCGAGGCAGGCGGTGCAGAACGCCCGCACGTTGGCGGTGCCGACGGTGTGCTGGGTGGCGCCCATGCACCAGATGATGGTTGCGGGCTTCTCCTTGGCGAACTTCTCGGCGACGCGCCTGAGCTGAGCGCCCGGGACGCCGGTCACGCGCTCGACCTCCTCGGGCGTCCACTTGGCGACCTCCTTGCGGACGTCGTCCATGCCGTAGACGCGCTGGGCGATGAACTCCTTGTCCTCCCAGCCGTTCTCGAACACGTGCCAGAGCAGGCCCCACACCAGCGGGATGTCGGTGCCGGAGCGGAACCGCACGTACTCGGTCGCGTGCGCGGCGGTGCGCGTGAACCGGGGGTCCATGACGATCATGTTGGCCCGGTTGACCTCCTTCGCGGCGAGGAGGTGCTGCATCGCGACCGGGTGCGCCTCCGCGGCGTTCGAGCCGATGAAAACCATCGTCTTGGCGTTGCGGATGTCGTTGTAGGAATTGGTCTGAGCGCCGTAGCCCCAGGTGTTGGCCACGCCCGCCACGGTGGTCGAGTGGCAGATGCGGGCCTGGTGGTCGATGGAGTTCGTGCCCCACAGGGCGCCGAACTTGCGCATCAGGTAGGCGCCCTCGTTGGTGAACTTGGCCGATCCGAGCCAGTACATGGAATCCGCCCCGGATTCCTGACGGATCGCCGTCATCTTGTCGCCGATCTCGTTGATGGCCTGGTCCCAGGAGATGCGCTGCCAGCGCCCGCCCGCGAGCTTCATCGGGTATTTCAGGCGGCGCTCGCTGTGCACGAGCTCGCGGATCGCGGCGCCCTTGGCGCAGTGGGTGCCGCGGTTGATCGGGCTGTCCCAGGACGGCTCCTGGCCGATCCAGACGCCGTTCTGGACCTCGGCCGTCACCGTGCAGCCCACCGAGCAATGGGTGCAGATGTTCTTCTTGATCTGGACCGGCGCGCCCGCCGCCGCGGGGGCGGCCGTCGCCTTGCGGATCGAGCCGAACTGGATCGACCCCACGGCCGCCAATCCGCCGGCCGCGAGGCCCGAGCGCTTCAGGAAGGTGCGGCGGTCGAGGGTTGCGGAGGCGAGGCCCGCCGTGACGGCCTGCAGCTTCGTGCGGCTCGCTTCGCCGCTCTTGCGCTTGATCAGCATGGAATGGCCCTCACTTCTTCGGGGTCTCGGTGCCTTGGGATGGTGCCTTGGGATCCTGGCCGGCGGGCCGGCCGCCGCGTCGTCGAGGCTCGCCCGCCGGCGGTCCTCGCCGGCGGGCGAGACCCTACTTCTTCAGGGTCTCGTAGCCGTTCGTGCGGTAATAGGCCTTCACGTGGTCGGTCTCCCGGTAGCGCGCCTTCGCCTCCTCGGAGCCCGGGTTGTAGGCCTCGGCGTCGGTCGCCGCGAGGGGCGAGGCCACGGCGGCGGCCACGACCGTCGAGGCGCCTCCGACGCCGCGGAGGAAGTTGCGGCGGTCCATCGCCTTGTCGTTCTTCTCGGTCATCGGGTCCTCCCGTCGAGCAGGCGATCCTGCCCGCCACTTGCCGGCGGCGCGAGGCCGCCTCGAAAAACCAGTCCGGATGCGCGAGCGGACGCATCCCGCGGAACCGTCACGCGTCGAGCGCGAACGCCTCCGCCTCGAGTTCCATGAACAGGCGCCCCACCGTGCCGACGGCCCGGTAGAAGCGCGCGTGCCGCGCGGTCTCGCAATCGGCGAAGAAGCGCGCGGCCCAGGGTTTCAGGTGCCGCTCGAAGAACGGCCGGTCGGCGCCCTCCTCGGTGCCGAAGCGGCGCGCGGCGAGCGCGGCCATCACCTCGCACAGGATGGCGATGTGATCCTCCGGCTCGCGCTGCTCCTCCACCCGCTCGATCCCGAGCCGGGCGAGATCCTCCCGCACGCGGACGAGGGGCCGCTCGTGCAGGAAGCCCGTGAGGTAGTAGGAGCCGTAACCCAGGAGCTCGCCGCGGCCGACGCCGATGAACAGGTCGAAGAACTCGCGCGACACCGCGTCCGGGTCGGCCGCGGCTGCCTCCTCGGCGAGGCGGATATGCGCCAGCCCGAGCGGGCTCACGTCGCCTTTCAGCTCCGCGAGGCGCGCGAGCACCTCCGCGGACGGCGCCCGTCCGAAGAGCAGCGCGAGCAGGCCGTATTCGTGCGCGCGCAGGAGGTCGACCTCGTCGACGTCCGCGTCGTGCGGAAGGGGTTCATCGGTCATGGGATAGAGGTCGGGACGGAGCACCGTCCGATGGATGCCGGTCAGCGACTCGACCGCGAGCACGCGCTCGGACGGGACGCGCCGCCAGCTCGACACGGCAGGCTGCGAAATCCCGAGCGCGCGCGCCAGGGCTCCGATGCCGCCCGCTGCCCGGATGGCGTGGTCGAGACCACCCTCTCGCATTTCCGACCCGTCTCGTGCGGACGCCGCTGGAACGGCCTCCGTGCTGTTTCCTTGGGCACATAATAGATGGCTATGATCGCGCAGCAAGCCCAGTTTTGAACAGTTTCAGACTGGCATTGCGCCGCCGTGCCGCCGCCGAGGCGGCTTTTCGGCCGGTTCTGCGCCCGAAGAGGCCGGGAGCGGCGCCGCTCCGGGATCGCCCGGCGCGCCGATCGCATTGGGCGGCAAGGCGTTCGGCCCGTGCGCGTCGCCGGCGCCCTCCCCGCCCGGCCCGCCATGCGAGGCCGCCGGCGCGCCGTCCCCGTCCGCGGCCGGCCCCGCGCGGTCACGAACCTGTGACGGGAGGCGGGTCGACACGGTCGGCGCGTCGGCAACATCGAGTCCGGGCCCGTCCTCGGGAAACATCTGGCGCATCATCGCGCCGACGTCGTCGCCCGGCAGCAGCGGGCCGTTGCCGGGCACGCCGCCCGGCACGTTCCAGTCATAGGCGTAGTCGCGCGCGTCGCCCACGTAGTCGCGGATGGCCGGGTCGAGCGACCACATGCGCCGCAGCGCGGCGTTCTTCAGGGCCTCCGGAACGCCCTTGCGCAGGAACGCGGTCAGGTCGGCCTCCGGCGTGAGCTCCTCGATCTTCGGCAGGGCCGCGATCTCCTCGGGCGTCAGCGCCGCCTCGGGCTCGGCCGCCGCACCGGGCGCCTGCGCCTCCTTGGGCCGGGGCGCGGGCGCCTGCTCCTCCTCGCGCCGCACCTCGATCTTGCGCCGCGACCAGCGCGCCAGGAATCCGTCCGGCCGCTCGCTCACGTCCGCACGCCTCCGGCGCGGCGCCCGCCCCGGCTCATTCCCCATCCTCCCGCGAGGCCCGGTTCCGGCGCGCGAGCGCGTCGGGGTCGGCGCGTTCGCGCTTGCGCTTGAAGAACACCTGCTCGACGTGGAAGGCGTCGAAGAAGGCCTGCACCCAGTCCTGGACGGCCTGCGGCATCGGCACCGCCTCGACGACGTCGCCGATGCTCTCGGCGAGCGCCTCGCCCTCGTAGGGGTCCACGGTCGCGGAGACGAGTTCGACCTCCTCGCCCACGGGCCGCACCACGACCCAGACGCTCGGGCGACCGGAGACGAGGTTGTCGCGGTAATGGCCCGTCGCCCGCAGGTGCAGGTCGAGGGTCGCGGCGCCGGCATAGAACGTCTCGCCGCCGGCCTCCGAGCCGAGCCGGGCCCCGACCGCGAGCGACGGCGCCGCGGGCAGGATCGCGACCGGGCGCCATTCGTGGCCGCCCCACGGCCCCTTGAACGGACGCTTTTCCACCACGATCCCGATCTCGTGATGGTTCGGCACCGGGGCGCTCATGCGCGCCTCGCAGCGGGTCGGGCGTCCCGATCCTTCGCGATCATGTGGCCCTCGCATTGATTGCAGCGCGATCCGGAGCCGATCTGGATGCAGCCGTCCCGATCCTTCGCGATCATGCGGCCCTCGCATTGGCCTTCAGGGGCAGCCCCATGACGAGGTTCTGCGGCTTGAGGCGCACGGACTTGTCGGGCGCCATGGCGAGGAGGAGGTAGACCGGATGGCCCGCGACCCGCGGCTCGACGGGCGCATCCCCCGGCAGCACGAGCCGGAACAGCGCCAGCACCCGCGCGGCGGCCTCGGGATCGGGCGCCTCGCCGTTCCACAGGGCGTTGCCGATGCGGGTGCCCTCCGGGTCGAGGCCGACGAACCAGCGCCAGTCCCGGTCCTCGATCCGCTCCACCGGCTCGACCGCGACGTCGATGTGCAGGAGGTGGCGCACCCAGACCTCGATCGCCCGGGCGAGGCCCTCGCGGCTGCGCGGGTTGGAGCCCAGGTTGAGCGCCATCGTGAAGGCGTCGGAGCGGCTCCAGTAGGTCCAGGCGCTGGCGTCGTCGAGCACGTCGAGCTCGCCGGCCGGATCCTTGCCCAGCATGGCGACGAGGGGCGACTGGCTTCCCCCCAGCGCATGGCTCTCGATCACCTCCGCATCGGCGAGCAGCAGCGTGCCGTCGTGGAGCGAGGCGCGCTGCACGCGGAAGAACAGCTCGGCGGCGCGCAGCACGTAAGGATCCTCGCAGGCGTCGAGGGCATTGCGCAGGATCAGGTGGACGAGCTGGTTGAGGAAGAGCGGCGGCACGGAGCCGGGCGCCTGGCGCACGAGGCCGAGATAGGCCGCCTCCACGGTCGCGGCGGCGAGGAGGCGGTCGCGGAAGGCGACCATGAAGCTCCAGTTCTCGCGCGCGTCCGGGTCGGCGATCGCGGCGATCGCGGCGCCCGGGACCGGCCGGCGCGGCGCCGCCATCAAGGCGGCGTGGAGGGCGCGCTCCGCGTCGCACGCCTCCTCGGGCGGCATCAGCTCGGGCCTTGCGAGATAGGCGAGCAGCAATTCGTCCGTGACCGCGAGCCCTCCGCCTTCCGTGCGGCGGGTGAGGTGGTGGCCCGAAGAGACCCAGAACTCGCGCATCACGTTTTTCCCATCATCCCGAGGAGGTCGACGCGTTCCTCGGGCTCCTCGACCTCCACGAACTCGAAGGCGCGCGCATAGGCGTGCATCCGGTCGCCGCCGGGATTGGCGCCTTCGCGGCGCTGGAGGGTGCGGAACTGCTCGCGGACCGCCCCGTCCTCGACCGTGCGGTGCATCGCGATCACGGTGCCCGCCGGCCCGTCGCACAGGGACTGCGCGAAGGCGACCTCGTCGCGGGACGCGGCGAGCGCGGCCTCCCGGTCGGGCGCGCCGGCTTGCGCGAGGAGCTGGTCGGCGAAGGCTTCGACCACGCGCGCGACCTCGTGCTCCGCGATTTCCGCGATCTCGACGAGCGTCGAGAACCCGAGCGTGGTCGTGCCGAGGAAGCCGGCCCGGAAGGCGGCACGCTCCTTCGGGAGGAGGTCGGCCGGGTCCGCGCCCCAGAACATCGCCGAGCCGGGCACCGCCCACTCGCCGGGCTCGGCGGCGCGGGGGAACACGAAGGTGTCGGACGGATCGAGCCGCAGGCAGCGCAGAAGCCGCATCATGCGGGCACCTTCCGGATCGGGGAGCGGTCGAGCCGCAGGCAGCGCAGGAGCCGCGTCATGCGGCCACCTCCCGGAGCGGGAAGCCATCAAGCCAGGGGCAGCACGGGAGCCGCGTCATGGCAGAGGTCGGGGCAGGACGGGGCTCCAGGCGGGCCATCAGTCGATCCGCGGCAGGCCGGTGGCGGGATCGAACCAGGCCGCTTCCCGGAGCGGCCCGAGCAGGGGCACGCGCTCGACGCCGCCGGCACGGTGGATCAGGAGATCGCCGTTGCCGTCGATGCCGCGGCGCTCGCCGGCCGTGTGCTTCGGGAGGCGGGCGAGATAGGTCTCGGCGACGGCCTCGAAGCCGCGATCGGCCCAGGCGTCGAAGGCCACCATCAGGTGGCGCGCGAAGCTCTCGATCACGGCCCCATGCTCGTCCGCCTCGAACCCCTCCTCCTGGAGCCAGGTCACCGCGGGGTGAGCGCCGGTATCCGCGATCCGGACCGGCACCGCGAGAAGCTGCGCTCCGAACACGAGCCAGTCCGGCACCGCATCCTCGGCGCAGCCCTCCGGCCAGGCGAGCCGGGCGCCGCCGAGGCGCCCGCCATCCACCTGCACGGTCGCGGGCCAGGTCAGCGTCACGGGCTTCTCGGGCGGCACGAAGGCCGCGAGCGCCTCCACGATCGCGCTCATGCCGGCGAAGACGGCCCGGCGGGCGGAGGCCAGAGCCTCCTCGGGCTCCAGCACCACGGCGAATTCGAGCACGTCGAAGCGGCGCACCCAGACGAAGGCCCCCGCCCCCTCCTCGGGCGCGATGCGGCAGGCATGCCGCACGGCGTCGCCGTGCTCCCGAAGGGTCGTCAGGCGATAGGCCGGCGGCAGAGAAAGCGCGGGGGCGAGGGCGGCGGCGACCATGGGGGCTCGGCGTTCCGATGCTTCTGCTGCGACGGGAAGCGCCCTGTCGCAGTTTGGACCGGTTCTAGTATAAGCCTCGGAGGAACGCACGCGAGAGGCGTCAAAACGCCTCCGATGAATCAGACCCGTGGCCGAGGATCCGCCTGTGACCGTAACTGACCGCATCGTCGTGGCCTCGTCCGCCGCCGGCCCGGCATCCTCGCCGAGGATCGGCCGATGACGACGTCCGACCGCATCGTCGTGGCCTGCTCCTGCGAGGGCACGATGCCGCTCGCGACCGAGGCCATCGCGGCCGGGACCGGCGCCCGGGTCGAGGCCTGCACCCAGGCCTGCCGGGGCGAGATCGAGCGGGTGCGCCGCCTCCTCGGCACGGGCGCGCCCCTCACCATCGGCTGCACGCAGGAGGCCCCGCTCTTCACCGAGGCCGCGGAGGAACTCGGCGCCGCGGATAGGGTGATCTTCGCCAATATCCGCGAGCAGGCGGGCTGGTCGGACGAGGCGGCGCTCGCGGGACCCAAGATGGCGGCGCTGCTCGCGGCGAGCGCGGAGGCGACGCCGCCGGTCTCGCTCGTCTCCATGGAGAGCCGGGGCGTCACCCTGGTCTACGGACGCGACGAGGCCGCGATCGAGGCGGCCCGGCGCCTTTCCGACCACCTCGACGTCACCCTGCTCCTGACGCGGCCCGGCGACGTCGCCCCGCCGCGGACGACCGACTTCCCGGTGCTCAAGGGCACGATCGCGGGCGCGAAGGGTCATCTCGGCGCCTTCGAGCTGCGCGTCGACGATTACGCCCTCCCCTCCCCGTCCTCGCGCAGCCGCCTCGTCTTCGGCGAGGCCCGCAACGGCGCGACCTCGTCCTGCGACATCATCCTCGACCTCTCGGGCGGGGTGCCGCTCTTCCCGGCGCACGAGCTGCGCAGCGGCTATCTGCGCCCCGACCCGCGCGATCCGGCGGCGGTGGAGCGCGCGCTGGCCGAGGCCGCGAACCTCGTCGGCACCTTCGACAAGCCGCGCTTCATCACGTTCTCGGAAGGGCTGTGCGCGCATTCGCGCTCGAAGATCACCGGCTGCACCCGCTGCCTGGATCTCTGCCCCACGGGCGCGATCGCCCCGGCGGGCGACCATGTGGCGATCGACCCATACGTCTGCGCCGGCTGCGGCTCCTGCGCGGCCGCCTGCCCGACGGGCGCCGCCGCCTACGCCCTGCCCCCGGCCGACGCCCTGATCCGCCGCCTGCGGGCGCTCATGAACGCCTACGCCCTCGCGGGCGGGCGCAACGGCGTCGTGCTGTTCCACGACGGCGACCACGGCGAGCCCCTCATCGACGCGCTCGCGCGATTTGGTGCGGGCCTGCCCGCGAACGTGCTGCCGGTCCGCGTCAACGAGGTCACGCAGGTCGGGCCCGAAGCGGTCGCGGCGCTCTTCGCCTACGGGGCCGCGGGCGTGCGCTTCCTGACGCGGGGCAGGCCCAAGCACGATCTTTCGGGCCTCCACCGCGCCGCCGGGACCGCGAACCTCATCCTCGACGGGCTCGGCTACGGCAGCGGCATCGTCTCCGTGATCGAGACCGACGACCCGGATGCGTTGCGCGCCGCCCTCGACCGGGCGCCGCTCGGCCGTCCGGCCGCGAGCCCGGCCGGGTTCCAGCCGCACGGGGCGAAGCGCGGGGTGCTCGAACTCGCCTTCCGGGAACTGCATCGCGCCGCGCCCGCCCCCGTCGACGTGGTGGCGCTGCCCGCGGGCTCGCCCTTCGGCGGCCTCGACCACCGGGCCGACGCCTGCACCCTGTGCCTGGCCTGCGTCTCCGCCTGCCCGACCCACGCGCTCACCGACAACACCGAGAAGCCGATGCTGCGCTTCACGGAATCGCTCTGCGTCCAGTGCGGCCTGTGCGCCGCGACCTGCCCCGAGGACGCGATCGCTCTCGTGCCGCAGCTCGACTTCAAGGCCTGGGACAGCCCGCGCCGGCTCTTGAAGGAGGAGGAGCCCTTCCACTGCATCGCCTGCGCCAAGCCCTTCGGGACGAAGAGCACGGTCGAGCGCGTGGTGCGCAAGCTCCAGGACCAGCACTGGATGTTCTCAGGGACAGCCGGCCAGGCGCGGGTGCGCGTCCTGATGATGTGCGAGGATTGCCGGGTCGAGGCGGTGGTGAACGAGAGCTTCGATCCGCACGCGATGCCGCGTCCCAACCCCCGCACCACCGAGGATTACCTGCGCGAGCGCGAGGCGGCCCGGCTGCCATCGGGCGAGCAGGCCTGAGCGCGCCGCGAGGGCTCAGCGCGTCGCGCGTTCGAGGAAGCGCACCAGCGCCTCCCGGTCGGCGGCGCTGCCGATCTGCTGCTCGGGCATCTTGGTGCCGGGCGTGTATTGCGCCGGCCCGACCTCGAACAGCTTCGCGATCGTCTCCGCGTTCCACACGATATCGAGCTGCCGCAGGGCCGGCGAGAAATTGTAGCCCGGCGCCGTGGCGATGCGCCGGCCGAACACGCCGTGCAGCGTCGGGCCGGCGCGGTTGCCGCCGTCCGGGGTGAGCGTGTGGCAGGCCGCGCAGGCCTGGAACACCTCGGCGCCGCGCTCGCCCTGGAAGCCCGCCAGGACGTCCTCCGGGCGGGCGATCACCACCGCGCCGATGTGCTCGCCCGTGCGCATGTCCCAGCGCCGCACGAGGCGGTCGCTGCCCCCGGTGAGGAGTTCGGCGCCGTCGGGGCGGAAGGCGAGCGACCAGACCGGCAGGCCGGGGCCCACGAGGCGGAACAGGAGCCGGGCCTCCGCGCGGTCGAGCACCGCCACCGAGCCGCCCACGGACGCCGCGGCGATCCGCGTCCCGTCGGGCGAGAGGCGCAGCGCGATCACCGGCCTCGCCTCCGCTTCGGCCTGCGCCCGCACGCGGCCGTCGGGCTTGAGGATCCGCACCATTCCGTCCGCGCCGCCCGCGACGATCTCGCCGTCGGGCGCGGCCGCGATCGCATTGAGGGGCGTCGGAAGCTGATGGATCGCGGTCGCGCCCTCCCCTCGCGGCCAGATCCGCAGGGTGGCGTCGTAGCCCCCGGTCACGATCCGGCCGTCCGGCAGGAAGGCGACCGCGTTGACCGGGCCCTGGTGCCCTTCGAGCACCCGCGCGGCCCCGGCGGCGTCGGGCATCCCTGCCCCGCTGCCGGCGAGCGGCGTCACCCGCGCGGTGCCGTCCCAGGACGCCGAGGCGAGCGCGAGGCCGTCGGGCGCGACGGTCAACGAGACGACCGGACCCTTGTGGGCCTCGATCACCCCCTCGGGCTCGGGCCGCCCGAGGCGCCAGAGCGCGATGCGGCCGTCCTCGCCCCCGGTGGCGAAGCGCCCGTCGGGAAGGCTCGCGACCGCGTTCACGGCGCCCTCGTGGAAGCGCAGGACGGAGAGCGCCGCCCCGCCCTCCACGTCCCACAGGATCGCCGACTGGTCGAAGGAGCCCGACATGGCGAGCCGCCCGTCGGCCGAGACCGCGAGCGCCCGCACCGGCCCGCCATGGCCGCGCAGTTCGGCGCGGGCGGCGTGCGGAAGGAGGAGCGCGAGCAGGAGACAGGCGAAGCGCAGCATGGGGGTCCCGTTCAGGCGATGCGGAAGCCGAGCGCCCGGAGGGCGGCACTCGTCCCGGGCTCGCGCAGGATGTCGAGGAAGGCCGCGACGGCCGGTTTCGCGCGGCGCTCCGCCACGAGAGCGAAGTCGTAATGCTCCTCGGCGAGCGGCAGGAAGCCGAGGCCGTAAGCCTCCGCCGCCGGCGCGATCGCGACGCCCCAATCGGCGCGTCCCTGGGCGACCGCGGCCGCGACGGCGTTGTGGGATTTCGGCTGGTTCCAGTAGCCCTCGGGGCGCGCGCCGCCGAGGAGCCGGTCGATCAGGATGCGCGTGCCCGCGCCCTGGTTGCGGTTCACCATCAGGCAGGCGGGATCGGCCGAGGCCGCGGCGACCGCCTCGGCCGGCGCCCTGCCCGCGAAGCGCGCGTCGCCCGGCCGGAAGACGATCCCCTGCATGCGCCGCCAGCCGGGGACGAGTTCGAGCCCGGGCGCGAGATAGCTCTCGTTGTAGAGCCCCGTGGCGGGATCCATGAGGTGGATCGGTGCGAGGTCGCATTCGCCGCGCCGCGCCGCGGCGAGGCCGCCGAGCGAGCCGACCGCCATCAGGCGGGCCGAGAAGCCGCGCTCGGCCAGCCGCCCCACGAGGGCGTCGAGGCCGAGGCAATGGCTGCCGACGATCACGAGGTCCGGCACCCGGACCTGGGGCGTGAAGAGGGTCACGGGGACGCGCTCGCCGGCCGGCAGGTGATCGGCGAGCGCGTCGATCGCGAAGAAGCCGTCGGCCTGGGCGAAGGCCGTGATCGAGCCCGAGCCCTTGGCAGAGGGGTAGGCCGCATGGCCGCCCTCGCGCTCCACGAGGGAGACCATCACGAACTCGGTGCGGCCGATCTCGGAGGCGACCCGCACCGGCACCTCGGCCTGGACCCGCGCCTCGCTGCGGGGCGAAAGGCCGGCGAGGATCCGCAGCACCGGGGCCACGATGTCGTGGAAGGTGAACATCGCCGAGGTCGGGAAGCCCGGGAGCACCACGACGGGCTTGCCCCCGCAGACCGCGAGGCACAGGGGCTTGCCGGGCTTGAGCGCGACCCCGTGCGCCACGATGCCGGGCTCGCCCAGCCGCGCCACGAGCCGGTGCGTGAGGTCGCCCGCGCCCTTCGAGGTGCCGCCCGAGAGCACCACCCCGTCGCACTCGGCGAAGGCCCGGCGCAACGCCGCCTCGAGGACCGCCTCGTCGTCGGGACAGGCGCCGTAGGCGACGGGCTCGGCGCCGTTCTCGGCCAGGGCCGCGGCGACGATCGGACCGTTGGCGTCGTAGATCGCGGCCGGGCGCAGGGACTCGCCCGGCGCCACGAGTTCGTCTCCGGTGGAGAGCACCGCGATCCGCGGCCGGCGCCAGACCGGCACCGCGGCGATCCCGCAGGCCGCCAGCATGCCGATCTCGCGCGAGCCGACCGCGGTGCCCCGCCGCAGGAGCGTCTCGCCGCGGGCGATGTCGGAGCCGGCAAAAGCCACGAAGGCGCCGGGCGCCGGCGCCCGGCGCAGCTCGATCACGCCGTCGGCAACCGGCTCGGTGTGCTCGATCATCACCACCGCGTCGGCCCGGCGCGGGATCGGCCCGCCGGTCGCGATCGGCGTGGCGGTGCCAGGCGCGACCGCGAGCAGAGGCGTAGTCCCGCAGGCGATCACCTCCGGGTTGAGGCGCAGGCGCACCGGCCGCGCCTGCGCGGCATCCGTGCAATCGAGGCTGCGCACCGCGAAGCCGTCGACGCCGGAGCGGTCGAAGGGCGGCACGTCGGTGGGCGAGGCGACGTCCGCGGCGAGCACGCGCCCGAGCGCCTGGGCAAGGGCGACCGTCTCGAGGCCGAGCGGCCGCGGCGCCAGGGCGGCCGTGAAGCGGCGCAAGGCCTCGTCGCGGTCGAGGACCGTCAGGAACTGCTCCTGCCGGATCGCCTCGCCCGCGGGAGGGTGCGGAGCGCCGGGGGGCGGGGAATGATCCATCGAACCTCTCGGGAGGCGGCGACGCCTTCCCTTCGATACCCTTGCGGACGCCCGGAGACCATAGGCTCACGCTGACGCGGACAGCCCCATGTGGGTCAGACGCAGGAGACCATAGGCCCACGCTGCCGCGGGCAGCCCGCGCCCGTCAGAGCCCGTACGCCTCCACGGTATCGCCCTCCCGCACCCCCTCGCTCTCCGGCGCGAGCGCGAACCACGCATCGGCCCTTGCCAGCGCCGCGAGGCTCAGGCTGCCGATGCCGAGGGGCTCGAAGCCGCGTTCGCTCCTGCGCACGACGGCAACCTCGGTGAACCCGATCGTCGACGCGAGCTTGCGGGCGAGCGGCCGCCTCCAGGCAAGGCCCGCCGGCGCCAGCCCCGTGAGATGCGCCGCCAGGGGAGCGAGGAGCGTCCGCGCGACGGCGAACACGGCGTCAGCGCGCTCGGGAACCACGACGACCACCTGCGCGCCGCGCAGGAACACCTGCGTGGTCTCGCCGGGCCGCAGCGCGAGGCCCCGGGCCACGGGATGCAGGTCCCCGGCCGCCGGCCGCCAGGCCCCGGCGGCGACGACCACCAGAGGAGCCGTCGCGGCGGCGAGGGCACGGTCCGGGTCGTCCGTCGCGGCGGCGACATGGAGGCCCGGGATTCCGGCCAGGCCGAGCCGCACGAGCGAGGCGTCGCCCGCGGCGACGACATGGCAGCCGCAACGCCGGACCGAGGCCGTTCCGAGGCCGGCGGCCCGTGCGGCCGCCGCCGCCTGCGGGCGCAGCACCGTGCCCGCTTCCGCCAGGACCTCTCCGGCGGCGGCGTCCTCTCCCGCCCGCACGGCATTCTCGCCCGGGCCGACGGCGGCGACGAGTTCGAGGAGCGGGCCGGTACGCGCCAGGCCGTCCTCCGGCAGCACCGCGTCGCAGCCCGCGGGGAGCGGATCGCCGGCCGCGACCCGGGGCGGCGGCTCGGACAGGAGGAGCGGCCCATAGGAGGAGACGCCGACGAGGTCGCGCGAGGCGACCGCGAAGCCCGCCCGCAGCGCCTGCGGGCGGGCCGGCACGGGGCCCGGGACGACGAGGGGCGCGGCGAGAACGCCCCCGACCGCGTCCCCGACCGCCGCCGCCGCGGCGGGCAGGGAGCCGCAGGCGGCCTTCGCTTCGGCCAGGACGGCGGCGAGCGGCCTCAGAACCGGGACGGGGGATGCCATGGCGAAGGGGGCCCGCGGGAGGAGGGAGCGTTTACAAGCGGCGTGCTTCAGTGTTCTGTGACGGGCCTCGCCTGTCCAGAGCCGCCGCGAGGCGCCGTCCGGCCCTCCGCGACGGCGGATATCCGGGCCCTCCCCTCCCAAGCCCCGCGACCCATGCCCGAGACGAAGCTCGATCTCACAGGGCTCAAATGCCCGCTCCCGGCGCTCAAGACCCGCAAGGCCCTGCAGAAGCTGGCACCGGGCGACGGCCTCGAGGTAACCTGCACCGATCCGCTTGCCGCCATCGACATCCCGAACCTGATCCGGGAAACCGGAGACCGGATCGAGCACCAGGAGGCGTCCGCGGACCGGCTGGTCTTCCGCATCCGGAAGGCGCCGCGTTAAGGCGCCGTTTCGCGGGAATTTAGCTGACGAAGGGCTAGCCGACAGGGCAATCTGCCGCATCCGCAGGCGTTTCGCCCCCGGATTGCGCCCGAATCGCGAAAAGGCCAGAATGAGGCACCGAGGCCTGGGGCAAGGCGATGGGGCAGATCGAGGCAGCTTTCTCCCGCGAGGAGGCTCTGGAGGCGGAAGTCGCCCGCCTGCTCGCCATTCTGGAGCAGGCCGGCCTCGAGCCCGACGGCAGTCCGGCCGGCCTGGTGGCGGCGAGCCGCCTCACGGCCCAGAACGCCCTCGACCGCCTCAGGAAGACCCAGAATGCGGCCGCGGAAGCGGCGGCCTTCCATCGCCGCAGCCTCGCCGACGGCCGGGCGGAGCTCGCCTCCGCCGAGGCCCTGAACCGGGACCTCCTGCGCGCCAACGCTGCGCTGCGCGAGAGCGAGGAGCGCTTCCGCACCCTGGCGGACAGCGCGCCCGCGCTGATCTGGACCACGGATGCGGACGGCCGGATCACCTTCGCGAACCGCCATTACGAGACGCTGTTCGACCGCCCGGCCGGCGACATCCTCGGCGACGGCTGGATGCGGATCGTCCACCCGGATGACCTCGACCGCTTCCACGGCGCGTTCCTGTCGGCCTTCGCCCAGCGTCTGCCCTTCAAGGCCGAGGTGCGGGTCCGCGACCATGCGGGGCGCACCCGCTGGCTGCGCTGCGAGGGCGTGCCGCGCTACCACGGCGACGGGCTCTTCCTGGGCTACACGGGCTGCAACATCGACATCACGGACGGCAAGGTCGCGGAGGAGCATCGGGAGTTCCTGATCGGCGAGCTGAACCACCGGGTGAAGAACATCCTGGCGAACGTTCAGTCGATCGCCTTCCAGACCCTGCGCAACGCCGACGGCCTCGAGGCCGCGCGGGCTTCGCTCGAGGCGCGGCTCCTGGCGCTCGGAGGCGCCCAGGACGTGCTCACCCGGGAAAACTGGACGAGCGCCGGCATCCGGGCCGTGCTCGCGAGCGCGCTCTCCGTCCACGCCGTCGAGGGGGGTCCCGAGCGGATCCGGTCGAGCGGGCCCGACATCCGCCTGAGCCCGAGGGCGGCGCTCGCGCTCGCGATGATGGCCCATGAACTCGGCACCAACGCGATCAAGTACGGCGCGCTGTCGAACGAATCCGGCCGGGTCGATCTCGCCTGGAGCGTGGAGACCCTGTCGGACGGCGCCCGCTTCCGGTTCAACTGGACGGAGCGCGACGGGCCTCCCGTGCGTCCGCCGGCGCGGAAGGGCTTCGGCTCGCGGCTGATCGAGCGCGGGCTCGCGGGCGACCGCGGCGACGTGCGCCTCGCCTTTGCGCCGGAGGGCGTCGTCTGCGCCGTCGACGCGCCGCTCGCCGCCGTGCAGGACTGACGCCCCGCCTGCGGGCGACCGAGGCCCCTTGCGGGATCCCCGGCCTTCGATCGCGCCGCCGCGGGTGCGAGAAGCCGTGGAGGCTCTCACGGCCTCCACGGATGGCCGATCCGGGATCGATGGATGGACGTCGCGTCGATCCGACGAGCAGGACCGCCTCCGCGGGCTGCGCCCATCCCGCATGCGGTGCTCCGAACCGGCCGGGCCGGGTCGGCGGATGCACGCTCGACGAGGCCCGGGGGCGGGCCGCGCCGCTCAGGCGGCGCTCTGGTCCCGGCTGCCCGGCACGAGGCGGCTCAGGGTCTCGGCAAGCGCGCGCCGGGAGACCGGCTTCTCGAGCCAGGGAACGCCCTGGAACTCCGGCGTACCGGCCTCCGGCCGCAGCCCGGAATAGATCGCGAAGGGCACGCCGCGCCGCTTCAGCTCGCGCGCGAGATCGACGCTGGACCCGTCGGGCAGCATGATGTCGAGGAGCGCGAGTTCCGGGGTATCGGTGCCTAGCCACGCCAGCGCCTGCGCCCTGCGGCCGAAGGGGCCGACGACGTCGAAGCCGGCTTCCTCCAGGGAGGCCTCGAGGGACATGCCGATCAGGGCCTGATCCTCGACGATGAGGCAACGGGGACGAGATAGGGTCATGGTCTCTCGAACTCTGCCGGCCCTCGGCCGGCCACGGTACGGGATCGCCCCGCGGGGGTCACGGGCCGGGCCGCACCGGCCCAGCTTGCCCCGCAAAACGAAAGAGCCCCGCCAGGGCGAGGAACCCGGGGCGGGGCAGGATCTCGAAGGGCGGCACGGACCTCGCCGCCAGGCTTGAGCCCAGGCGGAAGGTCGTCACCACCGGGCCTTCGTGTTCTAGACGAACGGGTCCGGCCGCACCTTAACCCAGGTGAAACCACGCCGCACAATCTTCGGCCGCCGACCGGCATGCGCGCCGGCCAAGCTTAGCCCACGTTAATGCATGGGCCCCCGCGTGCGACGATGCTCTGATCCAGTGACAGTGTCGCTCCGTATGTGGACCATCGGCGTCGCTGGCGGCCCCTTTCTCGCCCGACGACCGTTCGCCGGCCGATCCTGCCCAGTTCTTGTCGAGTAACCATGACCGCTCCCCTGCCCAAGGATGCCGCCCTCGAGGAAGAGGGCGCGGATCAGGCTCCGGAACCCGCGCTCGACGCGCAGGTCCAGCAGCAGCTCGGCTCGCTCCTGCGCGGCATGTATGCCGACCTGCTCAACCGTCCGGTCCCCGACCGTTTCCTCGAGATCCTCCAGCGCCTCGACGAGCGCCCGGAGGACGACAGGCCGTGACCCCGGATGCCGATGTCCGCGCCGGGCTGTTCCTGGTCGTCCCCCACCTTCGCGCCTTCGCGATCTCGCTCACGGGCAGCCTGGACCATGCCGACGACCTGGTCCAGGAAACGCTCCTGCGCGCCCTGAGCAACCTCGACAAGTTCCAGCCCGGCACGAGCCTGCAGGCCTGGACCTTCACGATCCTGCGCAATCTCTTCCACACCGAGTTCCGCAAGCGGCGGCGGGAGGTCGAGGATCCCGACGGGCTGTTCGCGGGCCGGCTCGCCTCCCTGCCCGAGCAGGGCGCCCGGCTCGACTTCCAGGACCTGCGCACGGCGCTCGCGAAGCTGCCCTCGCACCAGCGCGAGGCGCTGCTGCTGGTCGGGGCCGAGGGCCTCTCCTACGAGGAGGCCGCGCGGGTCTGCGGCACCCATCTCGGGACGATCAAGAGCCGGGTCAACCGCGCCCGCACCCGGCTCGCCGAACTGCTCCACCTCGACACCCTCGACGATCTCGGCCCCGACCACCTCGTCCGCGGCGCGCTCCGGGAAGACGTGACGCAGGCGTCCTGAGCGGGGGTGCGGGATGCGCGGCGCGCTCCGGGAAGACGTGACGCGGGTGTCCTGAGCAGGCCTGCGGGGTCGTCCGTCGGGGCTGCGCGGCGCGTCAGCCCGGCTCCCGGCTCTGGAGCCGCTCCCGGTGAGCGGTGTAGAGCCCGCTCGCGATGATCACGCCCGTGCCGACGAGCGTCCAGAGGTCGGGGACGTTGCCGAAGACGAGAAGGCCGAGCAGCGCCGACCAGACGAGCTGACTGTAGAAGAAGGGCGCGAGCACCGAGGCGCTCGCCTGCCGGTAGGCCAGGACGATGAGGCATTGCGCGGCCGTGGCGGTGAGGCCGGTGGCGAGGCCGAGCCCCAGTTCGCGCCAGCCGAGATCGGCCCAGGCGAAGGGCACGACGGCGCTCATGACGAGGCAGCCCACCACGGCGGAATAGACCATGGTGGTGAGCGGATGGTCGCCGCCGCTCATGCGCCGCGTGATCACGAGCGACAGGGCCCAGATGAAGGCCGCGAGGATCAGCAGGATCGCGGACGGATCGAAGGCCTCGGAGCCCGGCCGCACGACGATCATCACGCCGAGAAAGCCGATCGCCACGGCGGCCCAGCGGCGTCCGCCCGCCCTCTCGCCCAGGATCGGCACCGAGAGGGCCGTCACGAAGAGCGGCGACACGAAGGCGATCGCGGTCGCCTCCGCGAGCGGGACGACCCCGAGCGCCAGGATGAACAGGAGCGCCGAGACCGAGACCCCGACGCCGCGCAGCACCTGCAGGACGGGATGCCGCGTGCGCAGGGACCGCGCGCCCATCCGGAGCGCCACCGGGGCCAGCACGAGCACGAAGACCACGAAGCGCAGCCACGTGACCTGCACGGCGGGCAGGATTTCCATCAGGGTCTTGGCGAACGCGTCTGAGCAGGCGAAGCAGAACACCGCCGCGGTGACCAGCAGGATCCCGTGGAGCGGCCGCTCGATGCGGGCGGGCGCGGGGCGCGAGGAGGTGGAGCTGAGGGGAGCGGCCGGGCGGGCGGCCTCGCGGGCGGAGGAGGTCACGGGCGGTCTCGACGGGGTCGCCGCACCCTAGCACCGCGCTTCCGGGCGAGGCCCGCAAAATCCGGCGGGGCACCATGCGGCCGGGGCGGTGCCCGCAAGGGCGGTTCAGCGCTCGTGCGGATCGAGGTCGAGCGGCCGCACCTGGCAGTTGGCGAGCCATTCGCCCGTGAGGTGATAGAAAAAGGTGCCGTGGCCGACGACCGCGATGGTGCGCTCGGGCCGCGCCCGCAGCCAGTCCTTGAAGGCCTCGACCCGCTCCTGCAGGCGCTCGATCGGCTCGTAGCAGATGCCGTTCGGGTCGGGCTCGCCCTCCTGGTGCCACCAGACGTCGGGCAGATGGTCGAGGGCGAAATGCGGGAACTCGGCCGTGAGCAGCGCCGGCGCCCGGCCGATGTCGCAGCTGCTGCCGCCGTGCTCCCGGTGCAGCGCCTCGACCAGGAAGGCGGGCCGCGCCGGGTGGTCGCCGAAGAGGCCCGTGGTGGTCTGGAGCGCCCGGGTCAGCGGAGAGGTCACCACGAGTTCGAAGGCGATGTCGTGCAAGGCCGCCCGCGCCTCGCGGACCTGGCGGTGGCCCTCCTCGGTGAGCGGCGCGTCCGGGTGGAGCGGATCGACCCCCGTGGCCCTGTAGGCGGCGTTGAAGGTCGATTCGCCGTGGCGGATGCAGTAGACGGCTTTGGCGGCCATGGATGCGGGGCTCTCCCGGGTGTCGGTCGGGGCGGGACGTCGAGGCGCAGCGCCGCTCCCGTGGACGCGGCGCGTGCCGGGCGAACGCTCAGTGCAGACGACCCGCCTTGAGGAAGCGGGCGCGGTCGGACGACGTCACCGTGACGTCGAAGCGGTCGCCCTCGCGCTCCAAGGTGAGGGGCACGTCGACGCCAGCCTCGCCGAGCGACCAGACCTTGCGGTAGAGGTCGGCGAGCGAGGGCACCGCGTCGCCCGCGACCGCATGGACGATGTCGCCCACCTGCAGCCCCGCCCGGCGCGCCGGCCCGTCGCCGGCCAGCCCGATGATGACGACCTGATCGCCCTCGTCCTCGCGGGCGTAGAAGCCGAGCCAGGGACGGGGCGGGCGGTTGACCCGGCCGAGCGTCAGGAGGTCGTCCAGGATGGGTTTCAGGTGGTCGATCGGCACGATCATGTTGAGGGGCACGATGCGCCCGCCCGCGGCCTGGTGCTGGAGCTGGAGCGAGCCGATGCCGAGCAGGTCGCCGCGCGGGCCGATCAGCGCCGTGCCGCCCCAATGGGGGTGCGCGGGCGCGGTGAAGATCGCGTCGTCGAGGAGGTACTCCCAGTAGCCCGCGAATTCCTGCCGCGCCACCACCCGGGCCGAGACCGAATGCGGCCGGCCGCCGGCGCCCGCGACCACCACGTCGGTGCCGATGCCGAGGCGGCGCGAGTCGCCCAGGGACAGGACCGGCACGTCGAGGGATCCCAGCGCCTGGACGAGGCCGAACCCGCTGACGAAATCGAAGGCCAGCGCGTGGCCCTGCACGACCCGGCCCGTGCTCGTGGTGAGCCAGACCTCGCTCGCCTCGGTGATGAGGTAGCCGATGGTGAGCACGAGGCCGTCGGCGCGGATGACCACGCCCTGGCCCTCGCGTTCGGTGCCGAGGGTCTCCGCGGTGTAGGCGTCCTCCGGCACGTGGGCCCGCAGGGACACCACGGCGCCGAGCGCCGCTTTCAGATCGTACCCGACCCGGCCCGGGTCCGGCTGGAACTCGGGCGGGATCCGCCACTCCTCCGGTGAAGCCATCGCAACTCCTCGGCACGGGGGTGCCGCTGACGGTCTGGTTTCACGCACATCTAGGGAGCGGGGGCGGTTTCGGAAGATGCCGCGGCGCAGCGAAGCGGGCCCCGCGGGACCCGCTCCGCAGGCTCGCTCCTACGTGCCACCCATCGAGGGTCCACCCATCGAGGACCCGCCCATGGACGGGGCGTCGGCCTCGACGCCCATGACGAGGCCCTCGATGTCGTGCTTCTGGGTCACGGGGATGAGCTTGTCGACCACGCGGCAGACGAGGTGCTTCTTCACGGAATCCGGCAGGGCGTCGTAGTAGTCCTGCGTGACCATCATGTCGTGCAGCGCGGCGTGGCCGGCGCCGGGCGCGTCGACGCCGAGCACGAGCACGGGACGCGAGATCGGCGACGGGTGCGCGGTGCCGCGATGGATGGTGAGCGCCGAGCGGCAGGAGATGTCGCCCATGCGGGGATACTTGCGCACCGCCTTCTCGGCGAAGCGCGGCCACATCTCCTGCGGCGGGAACATCTCGTAGTTCCATTCGCGCCCGTCGATCCACTGGGTGCCGGGCGAGACCTCGAAGGGACCCATGTCCTCGGTGACGTCGACGCCCGTGAGGTTGAAGGCGAGCGAGGTGATGCGGCGCTGCTCGTATGTTTCGGGCGGGGACGGGAAGTCCCGGTGCCAGGGCTGGTACTTGGCGCCCTGGAACGGCGTGTCGAAGCCGACCTCGACGATCTCGTAATCGGGCCCGAGCACCCGCTCGCAGATGCCGGTCACCCACGGGTGGGTGACGAGGTCGACGAAGCCGCGGATGTCCTGCGGGTGCACCTCCACGTACCAGCGCCGGGGCCCGCGCCCGACCGCGCCGCCGGGGCGCTGGATGGCGTCCCAGAACGCGCTCATCATGTCCTCGCGCATGCCCTCGGCCCAGTCGCGCGAGAAGGCGCCCTTCAGACCCGTGATCCCATCGCGGTAGAGGGTGTCGACATGCTCCCCGAGGTCGAAACCGTGAGTGTTCTCGTTGACGGTCGTGCGCGCTTGGCTCGTCACGGGTCGCTCCTCTCCTGACAGGGCCGGCATTCGGGGCCGTTGGCCCGAGCTTACCAAGAGTAACGCCCGGCGTGAACCGCCGGTCCCGCCTGCGCGGGCGGGACGCAGGTCGGAGAGCGGGGACGTGTCAACCAGCTCTGAGCCAGCGCGGCCGCTTGAGGTCGCCCGCGATCGCCTTGGCGGCGTTGTGCCCGGGCGCGCCCGTGACGCCCCCGCCCGGATGGGCGCCGGCGCCGCAATGGTAGAGGCCGCGCACGGGCCCGCGGTAATCCGCATGGCCGAGCATGGGCCGGGCGGAGAAGAGCTGGTCGAGCGACAGCGCCCCGTGGAAGATATCGCCGCCCGTGAGGCCGAAGACCCGCTCGAGGTCGAGGGGCGAGAGCACCTGCCGCCCCACCACGCTCGCCCTGAAGCCGGGCGCGTAAGCCTCGACGGTGTCGATCATCAGGTCCGCGACCGTCTCGCGGTGGTCGTCCCAGGATTGCCCGTCGGGGAGTTCCGGCGCCACGTGCTGGCAGAACAGGCTGGCGACATGGGCGCCCCGCGGGGCGAGGCTGTCGTCGAGGGTCGACGGGATCAGCATCTCGACGATGGGCTCCCGGCTCCAGCCGTGGGCGCGGGCGTCGTGATAAGCCCGGTCCATGTAGGCGAGGCTCGGAGCCAGGATGATCCCGGCCGTGTGGTGGTCGGCCGCGACCCGGCCCGGCAGGGCCGTGAAGCTCGGCAATCCTGAGAGCGCGACGTTCATCCGGAAGGTCCCGGAGCCGCAGCGGAAGCGGCGGATGCGCTCCACGAAATCAGGCGGCAGGGCGTCCTCCGGCACCAGGCGGGTGTAGAGGAGGCGCGGCGTCACGTTGGCGGCCACCGCGCGCGCGCGGATCGTGCGCCCGTCCTCCAGCACCACGCCGCCGGCGGCGTCGCGCTCGACGATCACCTCGCGCACGGGGGCGTCCAGCTCGATCTCGACGCCGGCCGCCCGAGCGGCCTTCGCCATCGCGCCCGTGATCGCTCCCATGCCCCCGATGGCGTGGCCCCAGGCGCCCTTCCTGCCGTTCACCTCGCCGAAGGCGTGGTGGAGGAGGACGTAAGCCGTGCCGGGGGTGTAGGGGCTGGCGTAGTTCCCCACCACGGCGTCGAAGCCGTAGAGCGCCTTGACGAGGTCGCCCTCGAACCAGGGATCGAGGTAGTCGGCGGCGGATTTCGTGAAGAGGTCGAGGAGGGCGCGGCGCTCCGCCATGGGGAGACGGCCGAGCTCGCGCCCGAGCGCGGCGGCCTTCAGGAGTTCGCCGATGGAGCGGGGGTTGAGGCCCTCGACCACGTTCGGGGGCGCCCGCAGGACGAGGCCGCGCAGCACGTCGGCGATCGCCTCGATCTCCGCTCCGAAGGCGTCGTAGCGCTCGGCGTCGCGGGCCGAATGGCGGGCGATCTCGCTCTTGGTCCGGCCCTCGCCGGCGAGGAGATAGCGCCCGTCGCGGGCGGGGAGGAAATTCGCGGCGCGGCGCTCGACGATCCTGAGGCCGTGCTCGTGGAGCTTCAGGTCGCGGATCACCTTCGGGTTCAGCAGGCTGACCGTGTAGGAGGCGACCGAGTTGCGGAACCCTGGGTGGAACTCCTCCGTGACCGCGGCCCCGCCGACGACGGACCGGCGCTCCACGACCTTCACCTTGAGCCCGGCCATGCCGAGATAGGCCGCGCAGGTGAGCCCGTTATGGCCCGCCCCGATGACGACGACGTCATAAGTGTCCGCGGCCATGGCCTTCACCCTCCCGCTCCCCGGGCGGGTTTGCGGTTGCAGGCGCGCAAAGGTCAATGGGCCGCTTTGTCCCGGTATGCGCCTCGCATTCGGGCGCTGGGGTGCCTAGCTAGGCCCCAGCGAACGGAAACGAGGACCGCCATGGGGCTTCTGATCGACGGCGTCTGGCACGACCAGTGGTACGACACGACGAGCACCGGCGGGCGCTTCGTGCGCAAGGATTCCGCCTTCCGCAACTGGATCACCGCGGACGGCTCGCCGGGCCCCACCGGCGAGGGCGGGTTCGAAGCGGAGGCGGGCCGCTATCATCTCTACGTCTCGCTCGCCTGCCCCTGGGCGCACCGCACCCTGATCCTGCGCAAGCTCAAGGGCCTGGAGGATCTGATCTCGGTCTCGGTGGTGCACTGGATCATGCGCGAGAAGGGCTGGACCTTCGCGGACGGCCCCGGCGTGGTGCCGGACCCGATCCACGGCGCGGGTTTCCTGCACGAGGTCTACACCGCGGCCAAGCGCGACTATACCGGCCGCGTCACGGTGCCGGTGCTGTGGGACAGGAAGCGCGGGACGATCGTCAGCAACGAATCCTCCGAGATCATCCGGATGCTGAACGCGGCCTTCGACCGCGTCGGCGCCGCGCCCGGCGACTACTACCCGGACGATCTGCGCGAGGAGATCGACGGGCTGAACGCCCGGATCTACGACAATGTCAACAACGGGGTCTACAAGGCGGGCTTCGCGACAACGCAGGGCGCCTACGAGGAGGCCGTGGCGCCGCTCTTCGACACCCTCGACGGGCTCGACGCGCGCCTCGCGACCCGGCGCTTCCTGACGGGCTCACGGCAGACGGAAGCGGATTGGCGCCTCTTCACCACGCTCGTGCGCTTCGACCCCGTCTATGTCGGCCATTTCAAGTGCAACCTGCGCCGCATCAGCGACTACCCGAACCTGTCGGGGTACCTGCGCGACCTCTACCAGACCCCGGGTATCGCCGAGACGGTCGATATGGGGCACATCAAGGGCCACTATTACGAGAGCCACGCCACCATCAATCCGACCAGGGTGGTGCCGCTCGGGCCGATCATGGATCTCGACGCGCCGCACGGGCGGGAAGGTCTGGGCTAACCTCTCACCTGCGCCTCAGGGCCGAACAGCGGCCGGCCCACCCACACACCTCATCCTGAGGTGCGAGCGGAGCCAAGAACCGGCGCTCCCATCCCCGACCTCATCCTGAGGAGCGAGCGGAGCGAGCCTCGAAGGAGGGTTCCAGTGCCAGCACGGCTTCTGGAGCCCTCCTTCGAGACGCAGCCTGCGGCTGCTCCTCAGGATGAGGAGGTGGGTGGGAGAGCCCCGTCGCTGTCGCTGTTTTCGGGGCGAAGGTTAGGCAAAGCAGACGCGCCACGAGCCTGTTTGGGTCCCCGCCTCGAGAGGCCGGGCAGCGCCTCGAAGTCGCCCCGGATCAGCGCCTCCTTCTTCGCACGGGCCCACCCTTTGATCTGCCGCTCGGAGGCAATGGCTTCGTCGATGCGGTCGAAATGGGACGAATACACGAGCGTGACCGGCCGGCGCTTGGCCGTGTACCCGCCGAACGTGCCCTGCTGGTGCTGGCTCACCCGCGTGTCGAGGTCTTCGGCGCGGCTCGTCCCGACATAATAGCTGCCGTCCGCACAGCGCAGGATGTAGAGCCAGCAGCCTGGCATGGGCGCCTCACCGTCGCCGTACAGCGACGATGAGGGTGCGGGAAGACCGCGTTATTGGCAACCCTCAAGCTGAGAAGCTGACCTCGAACGGCACAGATCATCCCACCCACTCCCTCATCCTGAGGAGCAGCCGAAGGCTGCGTCTCGAAGGAGGGCTCCAGAAGCCGCGCTGGCACTGGAACCCTCCTTCGAGGCTCGCTCCGCTCACTCCTCAGGATGAGGTGTGTGGGTGGGACGAGGCTTGCAGAGCCGGCCCTGGAGCACCCTGCGTCAGCGTGAGCAGGGTGCCCGGCCCCTAGGAGCCGCTCCCGTCCCTCTTACTCGCTCCCGCGCGTCTTCGGCACGTAGGAGCCGTTGCCGTCGAAGGTGTAGGCGGTCTTGACCGTGGTGTAGAACTCCTGGGCGTAGCGGCCCTGCTCGCGTGGGCCGTAAGAGGAGCCCTTCCGGCCGCCGAACGGCACGTGGTAGTCCACGCCCGCGGTCGGCAGGTTGACCATCACCATGCCGGCCTCGGCGTTGCGCTTGAAGTTGCCGGCATATTTCAGGCTCGAGGTGCAGATGCCCGCCGACAGGCCGAACTCGGTGTCGTTGGCCACATGCAGCGCCTCGTCGTAATCCTTCACCCGCGTCACCGTCGCGACCGGGCCGAAGATCTCCTCGCGCGCGATGCGCATGCGGCTGTCCACATCCGTGAACAGAGCCGGCGAGAGGTAGAAGCCCGGATTGTCGCGCTTCAGGAGTTCGCCCCCGAACGCGAGCGTCGCGCCCTCGTCCTGGCCGATCTTGATGTAGGACAGGTCCTGGTCGAGCTGGTTCTGGTCCACGACCGGGCCGATATGGGTGCCGGCCTTCAGGGCGTCGTCGATCACGAGGCCGCTCATGCGCTCCTTCATGGCCGCGACGAACTTGTCGTGGATGCCCTCCGTCACGATGATGCGCGAAGAGGCGGTGCAGCGCTGGCCCGTGGAGAAGAAGGCGCCGTTGACCGCGCACTCGACCGCCACCTTGAGGTCGGCGTCGTCGAGCACCACGAGCGGGTTCTTGCCGCCCATCTCGAGCTGGACCTTCTTCATCGGGTCGGCGGCGATGCAGGCCGCGGCGACGCGCCGGCCGGTCGGGACCGAGCCCGTGAACGAGATCGCCTGCACGTCGCGGTGCTCGAGGAGCGCCTGGCCGACCTCGGAGCCGCGGCCCATGACGAGGTTGAACACGCCGGCCGGGATGCCCGACTTGGCGATGATCTCGGACAGCGCATGCGCGGTCGCGGGCACCACGTCGGCGGGCTTGAGGACCACGCAATTGCCGTAGGCGAGCGCGGGCGCGATCTTCCAGGCCGGGATCGCGATCGGGAAGTTCCACGGCGTGATGAGGCCGACGACCCCGACGGGCTCGCGGGTGATCTCGATGTCGACGCCGGGCCGGACCGAGCCGACCTTCTCGCCCGCCATGCGCAGGCACTCGCCGGAGAAGAACAGGAAGATCTGGGCCGCGCGCACGGTCTCGCCGATGCCCTCGGGGAGGGTCTTGCCCTCCTCGCGCGACAGGAGCCGGCCGATCTCGTCCTTGCGGGCCATGATCTCGTCGCCGATCCGCTTCAGGACGTCGTGCCGCTCCTGGGGCGTCGAGCGCGACCAGGCCGGGAAGGCGGCCTTCGCGGCCGCGATCGCCCGCTCGGCGTCGGCCCGCGAGGCGCGGGGGAAGTGCCCGACCACGTCGCCGGTGTTGGAGGGGTTCAGGTCTGGCGCGGCATTGGCGGCCTCGACCCACTCGCCGGCGATGAAATTCTTGGCGTGGATGGTCACGGGGGCTCTCCCTCAGGGTTCCGTCGAAAGGTGGAGGCGTTGATGTCGGCGCAGGGCCTGGGTGTCAAGGCGAGCGCCATACCCTCAGAGCAGGCCGGACCCCGCTCAGGCGCCCGCGGCCGCGGCTCCTCCGGTCCATGTCGGCCGCTTCAAGTGCAACCTGCGCCGCATTGCCGACTACCCGAACCTGTCGGGATACCTGCGCGACCTCTACCAGACGCCGGGCGTGCGCGAGACCGTCGATATGCGGCCACATCAAGGACCACCATTGTGAGAGCCACGCCACCATCAGCCCGACCGGCGTCGTGCCGCTGGGGCCGATCCTGGATCTCGACGCGCCGCACGGGCGTGAGCGGCCGGGCTGATTTCTCACAGTCGAACAGCGGAAACCCCAACCCACCTCCTCATCCTGAGGTGCGAGCGGAGCGAGCCTCGAAGGAGGGTTCCAGGACCCGCGAACGAGCTGGAGGCCTCCTTCGAGACGCAGCCTTCGGCTGCTCCTCAGGATGAGGGGGCGGGTTGGAATAGTTCGCCCCGACGGCCGGCTCAGCGCCCGGCGGACGGCCCTTCGATCAGGATCGCGCGAAAGTCGTTGACGTTGGTCAGCGTCGGCCCCGTGACCACGAGGTCGCCCGCGGCCTCGAAGGCCGTGAAGGCCTGGTTGCGGTCGAGGAGGGCGCGGGCGTCGAGGCCCTGCGCCCGGATGCGCTCCAGGGTGTCGGGAAAGAGCAGCGCCCCCGCGTTGTGCTCGGATCCGTCGATCCCGTCCGTGTCGCCGGCGAGCGCCGCGACCCCCGCCTGGCCCTGAAGCGCCAGCGCGAGGCCGAGCAGGAACTCGGTGTTACGCCCGCCCTTGCCGGAGGTCCGGCCCTCCGCCCCCACCGTCACGGTGGTCTCGCCGCCCGAGAGGATCACGAGCGGGGCCGCGGCAGGCTCGCTCTGGGCGAGGACCGAGCGCGCGATCCCTGCATGGACGATGCCGACCTGGCGCGCCTCGCCCTCGAGGGCGTCGCCCAGGACGAGGGTGCGGTAGCCGGCCCGGCGGGCTGCCTCGGCGGCAGCGCGCAGCGACATCATCGGCGTGGCGACGAGCCGGGTCTCGGCGCGCGCGAAGGCGGGGTCGCCGGGTTTCGGGGTCTCGCTCGCCGGATCCTCCAGGCGCCGCCGCGCGGCCGCGTTGTCGATGCGGTAGCGATCGAGGATCGCGAGCGCCTCGGCGCGGGTCGAGGCGTCCGGCACGGTGGGTCCCGAGGCCACCACGCTCGGGTCGTCGCCCGGCACGTCCGAGATCGCGAGCGTCACGACCCGGGCCGGCGCCGCGGCGGCCGCGAGCCGGCCGCCCTTGATGCCGGAGAGGTGCTTGCGGACGCAGTTCATCTCGCCGATGGTGGCGCCCGATTGCAGCAGGGCCCGGTTCACGTCCTGCTTGTCGGCGAGCGTCAGCCCGGGCGCGGGCAGCGTCAGGAGCGAGGAGCCGCCGCCGGAGATCAGCGCGATCACGAGATCGTCGGCGGTGAGCCCCTGCACGGCGTCGAGGATGGCCTGAGCGGCCGCGAGCCCGGCGGCGTCCGGAACGGGGTGCGCGGCCTCGACGATGCGGATGCGCTCGCACGGCGCCGCATGGCCGTAGCGCGTGACCACGATCCCTTCGAGCGGCCCGGGCCAGGCGCCCTCCAGGGCGCGCGCCATCGCGGCCGAAGCCTTGCCGGCGCCGACCACCACCGTGCGGCCCCGCGGGGGCTCGGGAATCGCGGCCGGGATGCAGGCGGCGGGATCGGCGGCGCGCACCGCCGCCTGGAACATCTGCAGCAGCAACGGCCCGCGATCGCGCATGTGAGGTCTCCGCCTTCCCGGTCCGTTTCTGAAGCGGACCGGCCCGGAAGGAAAGCCCTCACGGACGGAGCAGGCGAGCCTTCAGCCCTTGCGCCGCTCCGGCTTCAGCTCGAACAGAAGCAGGGACCGTCCCGTCACGTCGTATTCCTTGCCGAAGGGATAGGAGACGGGCTCGTCGAGGTCGGGCTGATTGGTGTCGACGAGGCAGTGCCAGCCCGTGCCGCCCACCACCTCGGGCAGGGTGAAGGACACCACGTCGTGGTGGGCGTTGAAGAGGAGGAGCAGGGTCACGTCGGTGCCGCGGCGGCGGATGCCGGTCGGCTGCGCGCGGCCGTCGAGCAGGACGCCCATGGCGCGCGCCCGCGCGTCGTTCCAATGCTCGGGCGCCATCTCCTCGCCGGTCGGAGTCAGCCAGGTCACGTCCTTGACGTCGAGCTCTTCGTTGTAGGCGCCGGTCAGAAAGCGCCCGCGCCGGAGCATGGGCTGCGACTGGCGCAGCGCGATCAGCCGGCGCACGAAATCGGTGAGGGCGTGTCCCTCTTCGTCGATCCCCTCCCAGTCGATCCAGGAGATCTCGTTGTCCTGGGCATAGGCGTTGTTGTTGCCCTGCTGGGAGCGGGCGAACTCGTCGCCGGCCAGGATCATCGGCGTGCCTTGCGAGAACACGAGGGTGGCGAGGAGATTGCGCATCTGACGCAGGCGTAGGGCGCGGATCTCCGGGTCCTTCGTGGGGCCTTCCGCGCCGTGGTTCCAGGACAGGTTGTGGGAGTGGCCGTCGCGATTCCCTTCCCCGTTCGCCTCGTTGTGCTTGTCGTTGTAGGAGACGAGGTCGTTCAGGGTGAAGCCGTCATGGGCGGTGATGAAGTTCACCGAGGCCCAGGGCCGGCGTCCGCGCTTGTCGAACAAGTCGGCGGACGCCGTCATCCGGGCGGCGAGCTCCGGCAGGATGCCCTCGTCGCCCTTCCAGTAGGCCCGCACGGTGTCGCGGTAGCGGTCGTTCCACTCCGCCCAGCCGGGCGAGAAGCGCCCGACCTGGTAGCCGCCCGGCCCGCAATCCCACGGCTCGGCGATGAGCTTGACGCGGGAGAGGATCGGGTCCTGCCGGCAGGCGTCGAGGAAGCGCCCGTCCTCCTCGAAGCCGTGCGGCTCGCGGCCGAGGATCGTGGCGAGGTCGAAGCGGAATCCGTCCACGTGCATGTCCTGCACCCAGTAGCGCAGGGAATCGAGCACCATCTGGAGCACGCGGCTGTGGCTCAGGTTGACCGTGTTCCCGGTGCCGGTGTCGTTGATGTAGTAGCGGGGATCCGGCGCGAGGCGGTAATAGGAGGCGTTGTCGATGCCCTTGAAGGAGAGAGTCGGCCCGAGCTCGTTGCCCTCCGCGGTGTGGTTGTAGACCACGTCCAGGATCACCTCGATCCCCGCATCGTGCAGATGCGCGACCATCTCCTTGATCTCGTTCACGAACGGCGTCGCGAGGTAGCGCGGCTGCGGCGCGAAGAAGCCGATCGAGTTGTAGCCCCAGTAGTTCCGCAGGCCCTTCTCGACGAGGTAGCTGTCGTCCACGAAGGCGTGGATCGGCAGGAGCTCGACCGCGGTGACCCCGAGGCTCTTGATGTAGTCCGCGACCTCCGGGTTCATGAGGCCCGAGAAGGTGCCGCGCAGCTCCTTGGGCACCGCCGGGTGGCGCATGGTGAAGCCGCGCAGATGCGCCTCGTAGACCACCGTGCGCTCCCAGGGCGTCTGCGGCGGGCGCACGTTGCCCCAGCTGAAGGCGGGGTCGATCACCCGGCATTTCGGCATGAAGGCGGCGCTGTCGCGCTCGTCGAAGGAGAGGTCCGCGTCCGGCGAGCCGATGGTGTAGCCGAAGAGCGCGTGATCCCAGACGAGCTCGCCGACGAGCTGCTTGGCGTAAGGGTCGAGGAGGAGCTTGTTGGGATTGAAGCGATGCCCGGCCTTGGGCTCGTAGGGACCGTGCACCCGGTAGGCGTAGGTGGTGCCGGGACGGGCGTCGGGCAGGTAGCCGTGCCAGACCTCGTCGGTGTATTCGGGCAGCTCCACCCGCTCGACCTCGCGCTTTCCTTCCGAATCGAACAGGCAGAGCTCGACTTTGGTGGCATGAGCGGAGAACAGGGCGAAGTTGACCCCGAGCCCGTCCCAGGTGGCGCCGAGCGGATAGGGGCGCCCCTCGCGGATGCGGGCCCTGCGCCCGACGAGCGGGGTGGGCGGGGCGGCCGACAGGGTGCGGGCGTTCGGGATTTCGGCGTTCATGCTGAGCTCGGATGGTGACGGGAGGGGCACGGGTCGAAGCCTGCATCAACGTCGAGGCCGCGCGAAAAGCTCCCGGGCGTTACGGCGCAGCCTGCAATTTTTGCGTTTCGCCCCGTCCGCGAGGCCGGCCCGGCGACGGGCCGTTAACCTTGGGGAAGAAACCTGCGGCACGGCGCCCCCTGTACCGGCCGTCCGGGGAGTGTTCATTTAACATACGTGAAAATGATCGCCGCCGCGGGCCCGGACCGGGCCGCCGCGAGCGTCAAAGGAGCGACGGCGCGGCCCAAGGCCCTGCGACCGCCGCCCAGGGGGAAGAGCCGTGCTCGAATTGGACCAGACTGCCGTGAACCCCACCGATCTCTCCGCGGGGCCGGCCGGGCCCGGGACCGTTGCCGGGGCCGTGCGCCCCTCGCCCGACGAGGTGCGCCGCTGGCGCGAGGCGATCCTGGCGAAGCTCTCGGCCGAGGTCGGAGCGGACCCCGAGCGGCCGTCGGACCACGACTGGTTCGCCGCGACCGCCCTGGCGCTGCGCGACCGCATGACCGGGATCTGGCGCGAGGGCGCCCGCCGCACGGACGACGCCGGCGCCAAGCGGGTCTATTACTTCTCCCTCGAATTCCTGATCGGCCGCCTCCTCGCCGACGCCCTGTGCAACCTCGGCCTGACCGAGACCGTGCGCGAGGCGCTTGCCGGGCTCGGCGTCGACCTCGAGCGCATCCGCGCCGCGGAGCCGGACGCGGCGCTCGGCAACGGCGGCCTCGGACGGCTGGCGGCCTGCTTCATGGAGAGCCTCGCGTCCCTGCGTCTGCCCGCCATGGGCTACGGCATCCGCTACGATTACGGCCTGTTCCGGCAGACCGTCGTCGACGGCTGGCAGCGGGAGGAGCCCGAGAACTGGCTCGCCCGCGGCAACCCCTGGGAGCTCGAGCGGCCGGGCGTCACCTACCGGGTGAATTTCGGCGGGCGCGTCGAGCGCGTCCCGACCCCGGAGGGCGGCCTGCGCTCGATCTGGCATCCGGACGAGACCGTGCTCGCGGTCGCCTACGACACCCCGGTCGCGGGCTGGCGCGGCCGGCACGTCAACACCTTGCGCCTGTGGTCGGCCCGTGCAGCCGACCCCCTCAAGCTCGACCTCTTCAACGGCGGCGACCATGTGGGCGCCCAGGCCGAGCAGGCGCGCGCCGAGGCGATCTCCCGCGTGCTCTACCCGAGCGACGCCACCTCGGCGGGCCACGAACTGCGCCTCAAGCAGGAGTTCTTTTTCACCTCCGCCTCGCTCCAGGACCTCATCAAGCGCCACCTCGACCGCCACGGCACGCTGAGCAACCTCGCCGACCACGCCGCGATCCAGCTCAACGACACCCATCCGGCGCTCGCCGTCCCGGAGCTCATGCGCCTCCTCGTCGACGAGCACGGGATGGCGTGGGAGGAGGCTTGGCGCGTCAGCACGGCCACCTTGAGCTACACCAACCACACCCTCATGCCGGAGGCGCTCGAGGCCTGGCCGGTCGCCCTGCTGGAGCGGCTCCTGCCGCGCCACATGCAGATCATCTACCTCATCAACTGGCTGCATCTCGAAGCGCTCAACGAGGCCGGGTGCCTGGAGGGCGTGAATCTCGATGCGATCTCGCTCATCGACGAGTCGAACGGCAAGCGCGCCCGCATGGGGCACCTCGCCTTCCTGGGTTCGCACAAGGT
This sequence comes from Microvirga sp., assembly GCA_036263675.1. Classification (GTDB taxonomy): domain Bacteria; phylum Pseudomonadota; class Alphaproteobacteria; order Rhizobiales; family Beijerinckiaceae; genus Microvirga. The sequence goes on from DATAGO010000075.1 coordinate 42,553, forward strand.
CAACGGCGTCTCGGCCCTTCACTCCGATCTCGTCCGCACGACCCTGTTCGCGGATCTGCACGCCCTCTATCCGGACCGCATCACCAACAAGACCAACGGGGTCACCTTCCGGCGCTGGCTCCAGCAGGCCAATCCCGGCCTGACCCGGCTCCTGGTCGAGACCCTGGGCGAGCGGGTGCTCGACGATCCGGAAGCGCTGCGCGGCCTCGAGCGCTTCGCCGACGATCCCGCCTTCCAGCGCCGCTTCGCCGCCCAGCGCCGGCTCAAGAAAGAGGCACTGGCCGGCCTGATCCGCGAGCGGCTCGGAGTCGTGGTCGACCCGGGCGCCCTGTTCGACACCCAGATCAAGCGCATCCACGAGTACAAGCGCCAGCTCCTCAACGTCCTTGAGACGATCGCGCTCTATCAGGCGATCCGGCTCGATCCGGGCGCCGATTGGGCGCCGCGGGTGAAGATCTTCGCCGGCAAGGCGGCGGCGAGCTATCTCCAGGCGAAGCTCGTGATCAAGCTCGCCAACGACGTCGCCCGCGTCGTCAACGCGGATCCGCTCGTCGCCGACCGCCTCAAGGTGGTGTTCCTGCCGAACTACAATGTGAGCCTGGCCGAGGCGATCATCCCGGCCTCCGACGTCTCCGAGCAGATCTCCACCGCCGGCATGGAGGCCTCGGGCACCGGCAACATGAAGTTCGCCCTCAACGGTGCCGTCACGATCGGGACCCTCGACGGCGCCAACGTGGAGATCCGCGACCATGTCGGCGAGGAGAACATCGCGATCTTTGGCCTGACGGTCGCCGAGGTGGAGGCGCGGCTGAAGGCGGGCTACGACCCTCGCGCCGCGGTGCAGGCCTCGCCCCGCCTCACCCTCGTCCTCGACAGCCTGTTCACCGGCCTGTTCTCGCCCGAGGACCGCAACCGCTACCGCACCTTCGTCGATGACCTCCTGGCCCGCGACCGCTATCTCGTGACCGCGGATTTCGACGCCTACTGGACGGCGCAGCGCGGTCTCGACGCCCTGTGGCGGGATCCCGCGGCATGGTGGCGGCGCAGCATCCTGAACACCGCCCGGGTCGCCTGGTTCTCCTCCGACCGCACCATTGCGGAGTACGCGGACGAGATCTGGGGAGCGAAGCCGCTCGACGCGCACTGACCGCCCGCCGGGGCTCGCTTCCCCCTGAGCCCGTTCGCCCGCTCCTCGTCCGGTTCGGGCCGCACCGGCTTGCGCGATCCTCGCCGCATGGCACGCGGGCCGCCCCGCCCGATCCCCGTCGCATCGGAGCGGACGCCGGGACGAGATGAAGCTTGACCGTTCCCGGCGTTCGGTGCATCTCGAGCAGCATTCGAACGCCCGTCGCCCGAATCCGACCTGGCCCTTGGCCGTGGCGGCTGAATTCTCCGGGCTCCGATGACCAGCTATCAGAAATTGGCACGACGCTTGCTTGGCTTCTGACCGAGGCCGCAAGGGAAGACCTGTTTTGCGTTCCGCTTTCCGTTTCGGAAATCACCGTCATGAAGCGGACAAAAATTGGAACTAACCGAGCGTTCGAGCGTTGAGGAGCCGACCACGTCTGGGCGCGACGGGTCGGCGGGGACCGCGCCCCTAAGCAAAAACGGATGTTTGGACCTACGGACATCAATTCCGGAGCGGCTCTCGCGCGGCCTGCACAGGCCCGGTGGACGGACGATCGGCTGAAGCCGGGTTCGACCTCCGTCAACGTCGCGGTCGACCTCTCTCCGCAATCCATCCTCTTCGTGACCTCGGAGATGTCGGACTTCGTCAAGGCTGGCGGCCTCGGCGAGGTCTCGGCCGCCCTGCCCCGCGCCCTGCGCGGCCTCTACGACGTGCGCGTGCTCATCCCGGGCTACCGGCAGGTGCTGCAGGCCACGGGCCCGATCCCGGTCGTGGCGCGGTTGCCCGGCGCCTTCGGGATTCCGCCCTGCGACCTCGGCCGCGTCGTCACCAAGGACGGCCTGCAGATCTACGTGCTGCTCTGCCCGCAGCTCTACGACCGGGAAGGCACGCCCTACGGCAACGCCGCCGGCATCGACTGGGTCGACAACGACGTCCGCTTCGCGCGGCTCGCGCTCGCCGCGGCGGATCTCGCCTGCGGCGCCGGCGACCGGACCTGGAAGCCGGACCTCCTCCACCTCAACGACTGGCCCTCCGGCCTCGCCTCCGCCTATCTCGCCTGGCGCGGGGTGCGCACGCCCAGCATCCTGACGATCCACAACCTCGCCTATCAGGGCCTGTTCGGGCGCGACAGCCTGGGCCGCCTCGGCATTCCGGACGACGCCTTCCAGGTCGACGGGGTCGAGTTCTACGGCAAGCTCTCCTTCCTGAAGGCCGCGATCTTCTACTCCTCGTCGGTCACGACGGTGAGTTCGACCTACGCGAAGGAGATCACGACCCCCCAGAGCGGCTGCGGCCTCGACGGATTGCTGCGCCTGCGCGCCGAGGAGGGCCGACTCACCGGCATCCTCAACGGCATCGACGAGAGCTGGGATCCGAGCACGGACCCGCACCTCGCGACCCCCTTCACCCCGGACGACTGGGAGGGCAAGTTCGTCAACGCCCAGGAGGTCCGTAACGCCTTCGGGCTTGCGGTCTCGCGCGGCCCGCTCTTCGCCGTGGTGTCGCGCCTCGTGCACCAGAAGGGCGTGGACCTCGCCATTGCGGCCGCCGAATCCATCGTGTCCCAGGGCGGGCAGGTGGTGGTGACCGGGCGCGGCGAGGCGCGGTTCGAGAAGGCGCTCGAGGCGCTCGCGTCCCGGCATCCCGGCAATGTCGGGGTCCGGATCGGCTTCGACGAGACCGAGGCGCGGCGCATGTATGCGGGCAGCGACTTCCTCCTCATGCCCTCGCGGTTCGAGCCCTGCGGCCTGAGCCAGATGTATGCCCAGCGCTTCGGCTCGCTCCCGATCGCCCACAGGACCGGCGGGCTCGCCGACACCATCGAGGACGACGTCACCGGCTTCCTGTTCGGCGACCTGTCGCTCACCGGCTTCCTCGGCGCGATCCGCCGCGGCATGCAGGCGTTCCAGTCGCAGAAGCGCCTGCACGCCATGCGCAAGGCCGCGATGAGCCGGCCCTCGGGCTGGGGCCAGTCGGCCCTGCGCTATCACGCGGCCTACAACCGCGCCGCCGCCGTGAGCGCCTGATCCCCGGGACGAGCCGCCCGGCACGCTGCCGCCGCCGGCGCGGGCCCCTCCCCGCCGGCACCGCCTGAGGCGTCGCGCGGTCAGCGCCCGTTCATCCCCGCCCGTCGACCCTGAACCTGCCCGGCCCTATCGGCCGGGCAGCCGTTCGCCGTCGGGTAACCAGTCGGGCGTTGCCGGTCTGGACAGCCATGGCGGCCATTCGGCATAACATAGGTCAACAAAGCACGAAGCACGCTCGCGCGAGAACGATGCTCGGGGGAACGCCATGCTGACGAGGAGTGAACTGCCGGAGAATCCGGTGGCGCTGCAGGTTGCCGATGGGGGCGACCGGCACGTGGTCACGGCCGAGCGGGTGCGCGGCGGCCAGGTGCGGATCGGATGCACCTGCCGGACGAGCGCCGCGGAGGGCTGGTGCGGCCATCAGGTCCAGCTCCTGTGCCTGCGCTACGACGCCGTGGTGGAGCGCGACGGCGAGGCGGAGTTCCATTTCGAGGACATCGTGATGGGGACGCCGCTCGCCGACCTCGCCGACGAGGTCGACCTCGCGCTCGCCGAGTATGACGCCGCCCACAAGGGGCTCGAGGCGAAGCGCTCCGCCGGCTTCGACCCGGACCGCCTGCGCCGGCTCGCGGCGCTCGCGACCGACCTCGCCCAGGCCGCGTCGCATCTCGACGGCGCGCTCGCCCGCTTCAAGAAGCGCCTCGCGGCAGGCCGCGCCTGACGGGAGAGGCCGGGCGCCGCCCGCCCCTCCCCTCTTACGGCACGCGCTCGAGGTAGACCGCCCCGAGCGGCGGGATGGTGAGGCAGAGCGCCTGCGGATGTCCGTGGCTCTCGGCCTCCTCGGTGTGGAGCCCGCCGCCGTTGCCGACATTGCCGCCGCCATAGACCTCCGCGTCGGTGTTGAGCGCCTCGCGGTAGAAGCCCGGCAGCGGCACGCCGATGCGGTAGCCCTCGCGGGGCACGGGCGTGAAGTTGCACACCACCACGACCACGCGGCCCTCGTCGTCGCCCTTGCGCGCCCAGGCGATGACGCTGTTCTCGGCATCGTCCGCCACGAGCCACTGGAAGCCGGCGGCCTCCGTGTCGCGCTCGTGCAGGGCAGGCAGGTCCCGGTGCAGGCGGTTGAGGTCGCGGATGAGGTTGTGGACCCCGCGGTGGAAGGGATCGTCGAGGAGATGCCAGTCGAGGCTGGCGTCGTGGTTCCACTCGCGCTCCTGGCCGAACTCGCCGCCCATGAAGAGCAGCTTCTTGCCGGGATGCCCCCACATGAAGGCGTAATAGGCGCGCAAGTTGGCGAAGCGCTGCCAGCGGTCGCCGGGCATCTTGCCGAGGATCGAGCCCTTCCCGTGCACGACCTCGTCGTGGCTGAGCGGCAGGACGAAGTTCTCCGTGAAGGCGTAGAGGAGCCCGAAGGTCAGGTCGTGGTGGTGGTAGCGCCGGTGGATCGGATCCTTCGAGATGAAGCGCAGGGTGTCGTGCATCCACCCCATGTTCCACTTGAAGCCGAAGCCGAGACCGCCCGTGTAGGTCGGGTGCGAGACGCCGGGCCAGGCGGTCGATTCCTCCGCGATCGTGACCGCGCCGGGCGAATGGGCGTAGGCCGCCTCGTTGGAGCGGCGCAGGAAGTCGATGGCCTCAAGATTCTCGTTGCCGCCGTAGCGGTTCGGCACCCACTCGCCGTGCTTGCGCGAGTAGTCGAGGTAGAGCATCGACGCGACCGCATCGACGCGCAGGCCGTCGAGGTGGTAGCGCTCGAGCCAGAAGCGGGCGTTGGCGACCAGGAACGCCGCCACCTCCTGGCGCCCGTAATTGTAGATGTAGGTGCCCCAGTCCTGGTGGAAGCCCTGGCGCGGGTCGGCGTGCTCATAGAGATGCGTGCCGTCGAAATAGCCCAGCCCATGCGGATCGATCGGGAAGTGGCCCGGCACCCAGTCGAGGATGAGCCCGATCCCGGCCGCATGCGCGGCCTCCACGAAGGCGACGAAGTCCTCAGGCCCTCCGAAGCGGCTCGTCGGCGCGAACATCGAGACCGGCTGGTAGCCCCACGATCCGTCGAACGGATACTCGGTGATCGGCAGAAGCTCGATATGGGTGAAGCCGAGATCCTTCACGTAAGGGATCAGGCGCTCGGCGAGCTCCCGGTAGGTGAGGTAGCGCCCGCCCTCCTCGGGCACCCGGGCCCAGGAGCCGAGATGGCACTCGTAGACCGACATGGGCGCCTTGCGCGGATCCTTCCGGCCGCGGCCCGCCATGAAGGCCTCGTCGCGCCAGGGGATCTCGGGCAGGCCGTGCAGGACCGACGCGGTCGCGGGCGGCCGCTCGGCCGCGAAGGCCATCGGGTCGGCCTTGAGGAGGATGTCGCCGCCCGCGCCCTTGATCTCGTACTTGTAGCGCTGGCCAGGCTCGAGCCCGGGCATGAAGGTCTCCCAGATGCCGGCGTCGTGGCGCAGGCGCATGGGGTTGCGCCGTCCGTCCCAGTGGTTGAAGTCGCCGACGACGCTGACGCGGCGCGCATTCGGGGCCCAGACCGCGAAGGCGAAGCCCTCGATCCCGTCGATGACGGCCCGCTGCGCGCCGAGCCGTTTGTAATGCGCGTCCGAGCCGACCTCGCGGATGAAGTAGAGGTCGTCGTTGGTGAGGAACGGCTCGAAGCGGTAGGGATCGTGGCGCACGAAGGTGCCGCCCGAGGTCTCGACCCGCAGGCGGTAGCTCGGGCGGAAGGCGCCGGAGAGGCGCGCCACGAAGAACCCGGCCTCGTGGCGCCGCTCCATCGGGGCGAGCACCGCGTCGCCGTCGGCCGCGATCACCGCGGCGTTCAGCGCTTCCGGCAGGAAGGCGCGGATTTCCCACTCGTCCTCGCCCACCTTGTGGGGTCCCAGGATGCCGAAGGGATCGCCGTGATCGCCATGGACGATCGCCGCGATCGCGTCGGGATGCACGGACGGCCGTGCCGGCGCCGCGCGCGCGGCCCGGGGCTTGCCGGGCGCTTCGGAGACGGCAGCCGACCCGCCTGCGGGCGATGCAGGGCGCTTGCCGGGCGCATCGAGCGCTGCGGGCGAGGCGACCTCTGCAGCGGGCGGCACCGGGATCGCGGCCTCGGGCGCCGCCACGGGCGCGGTCGCGCCCTGCGGGCCCGCGGCCCGCTCGGGCGTCCCGGAGGTGGCCACCATCGGATCCGACGGGGTCCGCGTCCGCGGGCGGGCGGCTTTCTTGTCGTCTTCCGTCATGCCCCTTCTCCTTGTCTCGATCGGCCGGGAAATGGCTGCCGCGGGGACGTCATGCCTCCGAGGCGGCCTCGTCCAGGATCGCGAGAACGCCCCGGACCGGGGTTTCGATCCAGTCAGGCCGGTTGTTGGCCTCGTAGTTGATCTCGTAGAGGGCCTTCGCGAGGAGATGGAGGCGCAGGAGCGCGTCCCGTGCCGCCTCGTCCCCGATCCAGACCGGGCTCCCTTCGAGCGTGCCCGCATAGGCGCGCAGGAACGCATCCGTCGCGAGGCTGCGCCAGCCGAGCGCGGCCTCGGCGATCCGCGGCGCCTCGGCCTCCGAGAAGCGCTGCGCCACCTCCCGGGCCGCGGTCGCGGCCGCGTAGTCGAAGGAGCGCAGCATGCCGGCGACGTCCCGCAGGGGCGAGCCCTTGGCCCGCCGCTCGTTCGAGCGCCGCGACGGCTCGCCCTCGAAATCGACGATCATGACGTCGTTCTGCACGATGAGCACCTGACCGAGGTGGTAGTCGCCGTGGATGCGGGTCTTCACCGCGCCTTCCGGCACCACGGCGAGGCTCTCGACGAGCGCCATGCATTCGTCGTGCCGCTCCCGCAGCGACGCGATCGCGGCCTGCGCGGACTCGGAGGCGCCGTCGCCCATGCGCTTCAGGGCCGCAAAGGCGCGGTTGGCCATCTTGCGGGCGTCCTCGGCCACCGCCGCGACGTCCTTCTCGGCCATGGGCTCGGCCTTGAAGGCGGGATCGTCGGTCGGGGTCGCGAAGGCGAGGTGCAGTTCGGCCGTGCGCCGGCCGAGGATCTCGGCATAGGGCAGATAGGTCGCGAAGACCTCGGCGAGCTCCGTCGACGAGCCCTCGGGCAGGAGGGCGAGGCTGTCGAGCTCGCGCCGGAGCGCGTCGAGGGTCCAGCTCCAGGCGTCGCCCTGGTTGCGAACGAACTGCTGCAGCACCGCGAGCGCCGTGCGCGTGCCGGTGCTCGCCACATGCTCGACGGAGCCGAGAAGCGCCGGCGTGTTGCGGAAGCCCGCGACCTCGGTGAGGAAGCGGCCGACCTCGATCTCAGGATGGATCCCGGGCTGCAACCGGCGGAACAGCTTCAGGATCATGCCGGTCCCGAAGGCGATCGAGGTGTTGCTCTGCTCGGCCGGCAGGCGGCGCACCTCGGCGGCCTCCACGTCCGGGGTCTCGCCCAACGCGTCGCCGCCGAGGAAGCGGATCCGGCCACCGCCGTCGGTCGGGATTTCCGTGCCCTGGCGCAGGGCGTCGAGCATCGCGAGGCCGAAATCGGGCGACGAGGCGGCGCCGAACAGGAGGCCGACGCGGGGGCCGCGCCGGACGCGCGCCACCGCATAGGCCATGAGGTCTTCCTCCTCGTGCCCCTCCTCGACCGCCAGCGGCGCAAAGTAGGCCTGCCGCTCGCCGTTCGAGAGCTCGACCGCGACGCGGGGCAGCAGGAACACGTCCTGGCCGGCGCGGTTCTGCAGGCTTGCGAAATCGAGCACGCGCACGCTCTTCAACCCCGCGCCCTTTCCGGCGAACCAGCGCCGGCTCGCGATGAAGCGCGGCACGATGGTGCGCTCGAAGGCCGTGCGCTCCCGCCCCTTCAGGATCGTCTCGGGCTTGCCCGTGAGCACGAGGGTGAAGAGCTCCGGCGCGGTCGCGGGCGCCACGCTCGCGGTCTCCGCGTCGGCGGGGCAGAGATCGAACCAGTAGAAGCCGTAGGCCGGCAGCGTCAGGAGATAGGTGAGCTCGCCGATCGCCGGGAAGGCGCTGCCGCCGGTGAGTTCGAGCGGAATCGAGCCTTTGAACTCGGCGAGGTCGAGCTCGACCGCCTGCGGCGCGCGCGACAGGTTGACGACGCACAGGATCCGCTCGTCCTCGAACTCGCGCAGGTACGCCAGGACCTTGCGGTTCGAGGGATAGAGGAAGCGCAGTGTTCCGCGGCCGAAGGCGCGGTGGTTGCGCCGGATCGCGATCATGCGCCGCGTCCAGTTGAGGAGGCTCGCGGGGCTGCGGAGCTGCGCCTCCACGTTCACGGCGTCGAATCCGTAGATCGGATCCTGGATCGCGGGCAGGAAGAGCCGCGCGGGATCGGACTTGCTGAAGCCGCCGTTGCGGTCGGGCGACCACTGCATGGGCGTGCGCACGCCGTCGCGGTCGCCGAGATAGATGTTGTCGCCCATGCCGATCTCGTCGCCGTAATAGAGCACCGGCGTGCCCGGCATCGAGAGCAGGAGCGAGTTCAGGAGTTCGATCTTGCGCCGGTCGTTCTCGACCAGCGGCGCGAGGCGCCGGCGGATGCCGCGGTTGATGCGGGCGCGGCGCTCGGCGGCGTAGAAGGACCAGAGATAGTCCCGCTCCTTGTCGGTCACCATCTCGAGCGTGAGCTCGTCATGGTTGCGCAGGAAGATCGCCCATTGGCACCCCTCGGGGATCTCGGGCGTCTGGCGCATGATGTCGGTGATCGGGTGCCGGTCCTCCTGCGCCAGCGCCATGTACATGCGCGGCATGAGCGGGAAGTGGAACGCGGCGTGGCATTCGTCACCTTCGCCGAAATACTCCGCGGTCTCCTCCGGCCATTGGTTGGCCTCCGCGAGCAGCATGCGGTCGGGATAGCCCGCGTCCATGGCGGCGCGGATCTGCTTGATGACCGTGTGGGTCTCGGGCAGGTTCTCGCAGTTCGTGCCCTCGCGCTCGATCAGGTAGGGGATCGCGTCGAGGCGCAGGCCGTCGACGCCCATGTCGAGCCAGTAGCGCATGGTGTCGAGCACGGCCTCGAGCACCTTCGGGTTGTCGAAGTTGAGGTCCGGCTGGTGGCTGTAGAATCGGTGCCAGAAATAGGCTTTCGCGACCGGATCCCAGGACCAGTTGGACGGCTCGGTGTCGACGAAGATGATGCGGGTGTCGCTGTATTTCTGGTCCGTGTCGGACCAGACGTAGAAGTCCCGCGCCGCCGAGCCGGGCTTGGCCCGCCTTGCCTTCTGGAACCAGGGATGCTGGTCCGAGGTGTGGTTGATGACGAGTTCCGTGATGACCCTCAGGCCCCGATCGTGCGCCTCCTTCACGAAGCGGCGGAAGTCGCGCATGACGCCGTAGGAGGGGTTGATGCCGCGGTAATCGGCGATGTCGTAGCCGTCGTCCTTCAGGGGCGAGGGATAGAACGGCATCACCCAGATTGCCGAGACCCCGAGATCCTTGATGTAGTCGAGCTTCTGGGTCAGGCCCTCGAAGTCGCCGATGCCATCGTTGTTGGAGTCGAAGAACGACTTGACGTGCACGTGGTAGATGATGGCGTCGCGGTACCACTGGGGGTCGCTGCGGTCGATCATGAGAGCGCTTCGTCAGTGAGAGGGGACGAGAGGAGCGAATGGCGAGTGGCGAATGGGTGGACGAGCGGGTGCCGGTCCGGGCAGGCCCGCCCGTCAGCTTCCATTCGCCACTCGCCATTCGCCATTCGCCTAACCCTGAGAAACGAGCCGCCAGATCACCACCGGGCGCTCGCCCGGGTCGAGGGCGATCCGGTGCGTCTTGCCGTAGAGCGTAAAGCGTCCGCCGTTGAGCAGGTCCTCGGCCTGGATCGAGGCGTGGTCGGGCAAGCCCCACTCCCACAGCGGCACCTCGTAGGTGCATTCCTGGCGGTTGCGCGGGTCGAGATTCACGAGCACGAGGACGCAGTTGTCCTTATTCGGCGTGAGGCGCGCATAGGCCAGGATGCTGTCGTTTGAGGCGTTGAGGAACAGGATGTTGCGGAAGTCCCAGAGGGCCGGGTTCTCGCGCCGGATCCGGTTGAGCCGCGTGATGTGCTCGCGGATGTTGCCGGGCCGGTCGTAGTCCCAGGCCTTGATCTCGTACTTCTCGGAATCGAGGTACTCCTCCTTGCCGGGGACGGGGCGGCCTTCGCAGAGCTCGAAGCCGTTGTAGATGCCGTACACGGAGGACAGGGTCGCGGCGAGCGTGCCGCGCACGATGAAGCCGGCGCGCCCGCTCGTCTGGAGATAGACCGGGTTGATGTCCGGCGTGTTGGCGAAGAAGTTCGGGCGGTAGTACTCGCCCATCTCGCCCGCGAGCTCGGTCGAGTATTCGATCAGCTCCTGCTTCGTGTTGCGCCAGGTGAAGTAGGTGTAGGATTGCTGGAAGCCGACCTTGGCGAGTTTCCTCATCATCTTCGGACGCGTGAAGGCTTCCGCGAGGAAGAGCACGTCCGGGAAGCGGTCGTTCACCTCGCGGATCATCCAGGCCCAGAACGGGATCGGCTTGGTGTGCGGGTTGTCGACCCGGAAGATGCGCACCCCCTGCTCGGCCCAGAACAGCACCACGTCGCGCAGCTCGATCCAGAGCGAGGGCAACGCCTCGCCGTAGAAATGGACGTTGACGATGTCCTCGTACTTCTTCGGCGGGTTCTCGGCGAACTTGATGGTGCCGTCGGGCCGCCAGTCGAACCATTCCGGATGCTCCTTGATCCAGGGATGGTCGGGGGAGCACTGGATCGCGAAGTCGAGGGCGATCTCCAGCCCATGCGCATGGGCGGCCGCCATCATGCGCCGGAACTCCTCGAAGGAGCCGAGCTCGGGGTGGATGTCCCGGTGCCCGCCCGCCTCCGAGCCGATCGCGTAGACGCTGCCGGGATCGCCGGGTTGCGGCGTGAGCGTGTTGTTGCGCCCTTTGCGGTTCTTGAAGCCGATCGGGTGGATCGGCGGGAAGTAGAGCACGTCGAAGCCCATCGCCTGGATCTCGGGCAGGCGCCGGATGACGTCGTCCCAGGTGCCGTGGCGGTTCGGATCGCCGGACTGCGAGCGCGGGAAGATCTCGTACCAGGCCGAGAACCGGGCCGCGAGGCGGTCGACGATCACCTCGAGCACCGGCTCGTAGCGCGTGAGGTTGATCCGCTCCGCGTGCCGCGCCAGGAGGGCGGCGTTGGCGGGATCCGTCATGAGGCCGAGCTGCGCCTCCGAGCCCTCCTCGGCACCACGCACGCGCTCCAAGAGCGCGGCGAGAGCGGCGGCGTCAGGCCCTCCGGCTTCGCCCGCGAGCGCGGCCGCCTTCTCGGCGATGCGCACGCCCTCGATGGTTTCGAGCCTGAGGTTCAGGCCCGCGGCCTGCTTCTTCTGGACCTCGCTGAGCCAGGTCGCGAAGGGGTCGCGCCAGGCCTCGATGGTGTACTGGTAGCGCGCGTTGCGCTCGAGCGGAATGGCGCCGGCCCAGCGGTCGTTGTCGACGAAGTGCATGGGCGCGCGCCGCCACTCGCTCTCGCCGGCGACGCGGTAGAGGATTTCGGCGCCGTACTTCTCGTGACCGTCCGTGAAGATGTCGGCCTCGACGGCGAGGACCTCGCCCACGACCCGCTTGACCGGCGTCTTGCCGCCGTCGAGCTCAGGCGACACGCGCTCGACGATCACGCGCCCCTTGCCGGTCGGCGTGGTGCCGCGGGTGCGGATGCGGGCCGCCGCGGGGGGCGCCTCGAAGAGGCGCACCTCGCCGGCAGCCAGGATCACCGATCCGCCAGGCGCGAGATCGAGCGGCGCCTGCCCCGGGGTGCGGTCGCGGAAGGGGCCGAACGCCGCCGCGCGGGCGAGGATGTCGGCCGCATCGATCGTCACCGGCGCGCCGGTGAGGTTCGCGAGCACGAGCACGGCGGAGCGGGCCGAGACCGGGTGCCCGCCCTCCAGCCGCAGCAGCGCGAGATAGCCGGCGCCGGGCGGGCTCAGGCGCCATTGCGCGCCCTCCACGTTGAGGGCCGGGACCTCGGCCTTCAGCCGGTTGATCTGGCCGACGAAGTCCGAGATGTCGACCCCGGTGTCCTCGCGGTCCCGCGGCGTGGTCTCGACCACGTGGAGCGGGCGGCGGTAGCCCCATTCATAGCCGATCGGCATCAGCACGCCGGCGGAGAAGAAGCTCGCCAGCGCATAGCGCGCCTTGAGGTCCCGGGCGACCGCGTCCGCCCCGCCCTCGACGCCCGCCGCGCGGCGGGCCATGTCGTGGTTCTCGGGGAAGGCGATCGAAGGCGCGGCAACGCGCAGCGCCTCGTAGTTGTCGAGCGCCCACGATTCGCGGCCGTTCCACCACGCGAAGGAATTGAAGAGGTAGTCGAACCCGGCCGAGGCCGTGGCCCTCGCCTCGTCGAGGGTGCAGCCGAGCGTCTCGGCGGCAAAGAGGCAGGAGGGGTCGCGCGCCTTCGCGGGCCCGATCAGCGCCCGCCAGGCCGCAGGCGGCACCTTGTAGGCGGCATCGCACCGGAAGCCCTTGACCCCGAGCCCCTGAAGGCGGGCGATGTAGGCATCCCAGTAGGCCACGAGTTCGTCGCGGGCCTGGTCCGAATCGTAGTTGAGCTCCGCGAGGTCGCCCCAGACGGTGCGCTTCGTGGGATCATCGGGATCGACCGCGAACGGGCTCTCGATCTCGCCATGCTCGTCGCGCCGGTAGAGATGCGGGCGCTCCCCGGCGAGATGCGCCTCCCGGGCGGTGTGGTTGACCACGAGGTCGGTCATGACCTTCAGGCCGTGGCGGGCTGCCGCCTCGACGAAGCCGCGCAATTGCGCGTCGTCGTCCTCGGCCGTGGCGTCGCGGAAGCGCGGGTCGAGGCGGGCGGGATCCTTGACGGCGTAGAGGCTGCGCGAGCCGCCGGTCTCGTGGAACGGGTTGAGGTAGACCCAGTCGAAGCCCATCCCTGCGATGCGCGGCAGCTCCGCCCGCCAGGCCGAGACCGTTCCCACGAGGAGCGGGAACAGGTTGTAGATGCGGGGCCCGGCGGCCGCGACGCCGGTGCTGACCGTCTCGTTCGCAGCCGGGCCGATGCGCTTCTGCAGGTTCATGAGCGTTCCCCGTGCAAGGTTTCACCCTGGTTCGGACCGCAGCGCCCTTGCGCGCCTCTCGTCCCGCCCCAAAGCGGCTGCCGGCAGGCGCGGCGCCGGTTCCCGAAGGAGCGTGGCCCGGTCTCACCGGTGTCGTCGTGTCCGTCCGCCCGTGGCCGCGCTCCCCGCGCGGTCACGCGTCATTCCTCAGGATCGCAATGGGGAAATCGGCGAAGAGTTCCCCTAAGGGGCAGCCGCCCCCGCCGGCCCCGACGCTCCCGCCTGTCAGGATGTTGCGCCAGCGGCCGGGCGGGAGGGAGAGCGCCGTGTCCCCCCATGCCGGGCCGAGCGGCAGCGCCTCCCCGTCGACGAGCGTGGCCACCAGCCTCGGCACCACGACCACGAGGGAGGCCGGGCCGCAGGAGCGCTGGAAGGCGAGCACGTGCCGGGCCTTTTCGCCGCTCGCTTCGAGGGGTTGGTAGGCGCCGTCCGCATACAGCGACGGGGTTTCGGCCCGATCGGCTAGGAGCCGCACGAGGAGGGCCTGCTTGACCCGTCCGTCGTGCCAGCGCTCCAGCAGCCGCGGCAGCGTCTCGCCCCCTTCGAGGGCCCTGACCCTCGCCTCGTAGTCGACCGGCCGCCGGTTGTCGGGGTCGACGAGGGAGAAGTCCCAGAACTCGGTGCCCTGGTAGACATCCGGGATCCCGGGCAGGGTCGCCTTCAGGGCCGTGCGCGCCAGTCCGTTGAGCATCCCGAAGGTCGCGAGGCGCCGGGCGAGCGGCCGGAACTCGGCCAGGAACGGGCCGCCGGGAGCAAGGAGCGCGGCGAGCAGCGCCGTGGCGGCGTTCTCGTAGGATTCGTTGCCGTGGACCCAGCTCGTATGGCGCTTGGCCTCGCGCAGGGCCTTGAGGAGATAGCCCTCCATGCGCTCGCGGAAGGACTCCGCCCTCTCGGGCGCCTCGCCCTCCTCGAGGAGTTCGACCGGCCAGGCGCCGAGCAGCGCCTGGAGCAGCATGATGCGGTCGTTGGCGTCGGGGCCCTCCTCGCCGTCGAGGTTCGCGACATGGGGCGCGGCGATGCGCTCGAAGCGCTCGATCGCATCGCGCCAGACGTCGGGCATCTCGGACAGCGCATTGAGCCGGGCGCGCGCATCCTCGCCGCGCTTGGTGTCGTGGGTCGCGGTCGCGATCATGGCGTGCGGCCAGGCGGCCGCGCGGTCCGCGTTCGCCCGGTGGAAGTCCTCGACCGTTCCGCCGAAATGGGCGGGATCACCGCCGACCTCGTTCAGCGACAGGAGCCGGACGTAGCGGTAGAACAGCGTGTCCTCGAGGCTCTTCGCCATCACGGGACCGGTGAGCTGCTGGAAGCGTCTCCGGAAGCGGCGCACGAGGTCCGGATCGGGGCGCCCCGGAGCGTCGGTCTCGATGCCGCCGAGAAGGGCCGCCGCGATGAAGTCGTGCAGGGAGAGGTCGGGCAGCGCGCTGCGGCGCTTGGCCTTGGCGATCGTCCCCTCGACGAGCGCGCGGTCCTCCTCCGAGGGCTCGTCGCCCGCGATATAGCTGCGGTAGACCGGGAAGCGCGCGACGATCTCGGCCAGGGCCTGGCGCATGGCGTAGGCCGTGTAGTCGCGGGTGCGGCGGTCGGCGTCGGCGATGCGCTTCAGGTCCGAGACCATCACCTCGAGCTCGCTCGCGAAGCTCGTCTGCAGGATCTCGGTCTTGGCTCCGCGCAGGAGTTCGCCGTAGCGGCCCTCGAGATCCGTGCGCTCGCGGTAGACCCGCTCGAAGGCCTGCGCGTTGCGGGTGTCGACGAAGACCCCGTCGATCAGGTTGAGGACGTCGTAGCCCGTGGTGCCGGCGACCGGCCACGGCCGCAGGTCCTCGCCGGGCTCCAGGATCTTCTCGACCACGACGTAGAAGCCGGGCCCGACCGCGTGCTGGAGCGACTTGGCGTAGCCCTCCGGGTCGGCGAGCCCGTCGATGTGGTCGATGCGCAGGCCCTGGATCCGGCCCTCGCGGACGAGGCGGAACACCATGGCGTGCGTGTCCTCGAAGACCTGCGGGTCCTCGACGCGCAGGCCCGCGAGCGCGTTGATGTCGAAGAAGCGGCGGTAGTTGATGTCGCTCGCCGCCACGCGCCAATGGGCGAGGCGGTAGGACTGCATCTCCAGGATGCGGTGGAGCGTGCCGAAGCTCTCCGGGACCCCGGCCGCCCCGTTGACGAGCGACACCGCGCGGTCGATCGCCTTGGCGAGAGCGGGCGATCCGGCGACCGCATCCCGCAGGCGTCCCTTGAGGCGCTCGGCCTCCTCGGGGAAGGCGGCGCGGCGCTCGGGCGCGGTCTCCTCGTCCATGCTGCGCAGGCGCCCGCTCACCGCCAGCACCTCGGCGCGGCCGGAATCTTCCCCCTCCTCGAGCGCCACCAGGGCGCGCTCCAGCACGATCGGATAGGCGAGCGGCGAGATCGGCAGGCGATGCTCGTAGTGCCAGACGCTGAAGCTGCCTTCTTCCGGCGAGAACGTCAGCTTGAGGTTCCCCTTTTCGAGCGCGTCGCCGTAGCGGTCGCCCAGCACCGGCACCACGAGCTTGCGGTTGGCCCCCAACCGCTCCCAGTCGATGTCGAAGGCTTTGGAATGGGGCGAGAGCTCGCCCCATTCGAGCACGGAGAGCCACCAGCCGTTGTCGGAGCCGCCGACGCCCATGTGGTTCGGGACGATGTCGAGGACGAGCCCGAGGCCATGCTCGCGCAAGGCATCGGACAGGCGCAGGAATCCTTCCTCGCCGCCGAGCTCCGGGTTGATCGCCGCATGGTCGACGATGTCGTAGCCGTGGGTCGAGCCCGGCCGCGCCTTGTGGATCGGCGAGGAATAGAGGTGGCTGATCCCGAGCCGCTTGAGATAGGGCACGATCCGGACGGCGTCGTCGAAGGTGAAGCCTTCGTGGAACTGGATCCGGTAGGTCGCGCGCGGCGGCGGCGCCGCGAGCGCGCCGGAGCGGGGCCGGGCGCCCCTGCCCTCCTCGCTCATGGCGGCCGCGAGCTTGGCGAGATCGCCGCCGGGCGCCGTGAGGGTCGCGACATCCGCCGAGAGGCGGCGGCGCCAGTTGGGATGGCCGACGTCGGGGCCGGGCAGGTTCGGCTGGTTGAGGTCGCCGAGCACGTCCTCGAATTGCAGGCCGACGAGCGCGGAGGCCGTGCGCGCCAGGTAGCGCGTCATCGGCTCGAGCGGCGCTTCCTCCGGGGGCTCGGGCTCCGGCAGGAGGCCCGCTTCGGCGAGCGCTTCCGCGAAGTAGCGCCGATCGGCGCTGCGCGAGGCCCGCTCGCGCTCCGCGGTCTCGGCGTCGTAGATGCCGAGGGACTGGCGCAGGTCGATGTCGAGCCCGCGCCACCAGCCCGCGAATGTCGGCAGGTCGTGGGTGGTGAAGACCGCGAGCGCCTTCGCGGGATAATCCTTCGGCCGGGCGAAGGTGGCGCCGCCCCCGTGCCCGCCGCCCTCGCGCTCGAACCAGAGCACGCGGTAGCTCAGCACGCCGGAGGCCATGATGGCGTCCGAGAAGCCCTTCGGGGCCGTGCCGAGATCCTCCGCGATGACGAGGCAGCCCTGGCGGTGGCTCTCGAGCCGCAGCACCGCGAGCATGGCCTCGAACGGGAAATCCACATAGGCGCCCTCGGCCGCATTCATGCCGTGCGGGATCAGGAACAGGCGCTGGAGCTGGAAGGCGTGGTCGATCCGGATCGCGCCCGCATGGCGCATGTTGGCGCGCACGAGGTCGCGGAAGGCCGCGAGGCTCTGGCGCTCGAGGCTGAGCGGATTGAACGGGGGCAGGCCCCAGTTCTGGCCGAGGGGGCCGAGGGGGTCGGGGGGCGCGCCGACGGCGAGCGTCGCGGAATAGCGGTCCGGATGCGCCCAGATCTCGGACCCGCCCGCGTCGGCCCCGACCGCGAGGTCGCGGTAGAGGCCGATGCTCATGCCGGCTTCGCGCGCGGCCCGCCCGGCGGCGCCGAGCTGGACGTCGGCGAGCCATTGCAGCCAGGCGTGGAAGGCGACGCGGTCCGATTGCGACTCCCGAAACGCGCGCACCTCCGGCGAGGCCACGTTCCGGAATGGCTCCGGCCAGTCGCCGAGCCACCAGCGGCCCTCGCCGCGGAAGTGCTCGGACAACGCCTCGAAGGTCGCGTGCGCCTCCAGGACCTCGCCGCCCTCGCGCCGATAGGCCTCGAAGGCGGGATCGCCCCGGCCGGAACGGAACGCGGCCCAGAGCGCGTCGAGGAGCGGGCGCTTCACTGCCCAGGCGGCCTCGTAATCGACGAGCGGCGCATCCCTCAAGGCCGCGAGGCGTTCCTGCACGCCCGCGTCCGCGAAGAGGCGCGACGCGTCGCTGCCCGCAAAACCCGGAACCGCGCTCGGGTCGAGGAAGGCGGTCTCGAGCAGGAGGCGGGTCGAG
Source organism: Microvirga sp. (assembly GCA_036263675.1). Taxonomy (GTDB): domain Bacteria; phylum Pseudomonadota; class Alphaproteobacteria; order Rhizobiales; family Beijerinckiaceae; genus Microvirga. Next base: position 60,159 of record DATAGO010000075.1, read on the forward strand.
GGCGAGTAGGGCGAGATCTTCGTGCGGTCGGAGGCGAAGAGGGCGTGGACGGGGCTCAAGCCGAGGAACGAGGCCCCGAGCGCCGCCGCGCCGCGGGCGGCCTGCGCGATGTCGGTGTAGTCGCCGATGCCGAAATTGCGGTCCGAGCGCAGGCCGTAGACCTGGGCGGTGACGCCCCACAGCCGGACGCCGGACGCCAGATCGTCGGGCTGCCAGCAGGTCGCGGGCGCTGCGATCAGGGTCGCCTCGATGCGCCGGTCGCCGGCTTCCACCGTCAGGCGATGATAGCCCGCCTGCAGCGGGCCCAGTTCGAGCGTGCCGCCGGCGGCGCGGCCCTCGTGCACAGCGCCGCTCTCCTCGACGAGACGCCATCCGGCCTCGTCCGCATCCCGCAGCGGGATGCGGGCCGGCCGGCCCGCTTCGACCGGAATCAGCGCCGGCACAGGGCCGTTGCGGAGCGCTTCGACCTCCCGAAGGCTGCGGCGCGCCGCCTCTTCGGTCGCGACGTCGAGACCGAAGCCGGCCAGGATCGCCCGCCGCGTCTCCGTCGACGTGTCGACGGAGCGCCCGAACGCGTCCGCATAGCTGTGTGCGATGCCGAGGAGCGCGCCGAGGCGATCGATCAGGACCTCGTGCTCGCTCATGCCGCCACTCCCCGGAGCACCGCGCCCGTCCAGGCCGGCAGAAGCATCCTGTCGCCCTCCCGCCGCGCCTCCGGGCTCGACCAGACCGGAGCCAGACCCGGAGCGCTGAAAGCCGCCTCCGAGGTGCCGAAATTCGCGACGAGCCGCAGGTGTCCGGCCTCGAACCGCCAGAGGATGTCGAGCGCGTCCGCCTGCGGCATCGACCAGGCGCCGCCGCGATAGGGGCTCTTCGTCAGCGGCACGACCGCCTCCTGCCGCAGCCGCAGGAGCGCCCGGGTCTCCGCGCGGATCTCCCGGTGCGGGGCGCGCGCGGCTTCGCCCCAGTCGAGGCGGGAGTTCTCGAAGGTCGATATCGCGGTCGGATCCGGGATGCGGTCGCGGGTCTCGGGGTCCGCGAAGGCCTTGAACTTGGCGAATTCCCGCCGCCGGCCGTTGCGGACCGCCTCTGCCAGATCGGGCTCGCTCTCGAAATCGACGAAGAACTGGAAGGGCGCCGTGGCGGCCCAGTCCTCGCCCTGGAACAGGAGCGGCACCTGGGGGCTGAGCAGGAACAGCGCCCGGGCGAGCGCGAGGCGGCCCGGATCGACGAGGTCGGAGAGGCGCTCCCCGAAGGCGCGGTTGCCGACTTGGTCGTGGTTCTGGAGGAAGCCCACGAAGGCCGACGGGGGCAGATGGCTTGACGGCTCGCCGCGGCGCTTGCCGCCGTGGTGGCGGGAGGGGTCGTTCTGGTAGACGAAGCCTTCCGCCAGGGCACGTCCGAGGCGCTCCACCGGCTTGTCGGCGAAGTCCTCGTAATAGCCCTCGGCCTCGCCGGTCAGGAGCGGATGCCAGGAATTGTGGCTGTCGTCGGCCCATTGCGCCGTGTGGAGGCGCGGGCGCCCCGCGTCGTCGCGCCCGAGCCAGCGGGCCTGGTTGGCCTCGTTCTCGAGCACGAGGTGGACCTCGCGGCCTCGAGGCGCCGCGGCGCGGATGCGGGTCGCGAGCTCCTCCAGGAAATGCGTCGGGCCGTCGTCCACGATCGCGTGCACGGCGTCGAAACGCAGGCCGTCGACATGGAATTCCTCCAGCCAGTAGAGGGCGTTGTGGATGAAGAAGTCGCGGACCGGGCGCGCATCATTCCCGTCCACGTTGATGCCGGCGCCCCAGGGCGTCGGGTGGCGGTCGGTGAAGAAGGTCTTGGCGTAGGCTTGGAGGTAGTTCCCGGACGGGCCGAAGTGGTTGTAGACCACGTCGAGGAACACCATGAGGCCCAGGCCGTGGGCCCGGTCCACGAGGCGCTTGAGGTCGTCGGGCGTGCCGTAGGCCGCGTCGGGCGCGTAAGGCAGGACGCCGTCGTAGCCCCAGTTGCGCCGGCCCGGGAACTCGTTGACGGGCAGGAGCTCGATGGCGGTCACGCCCACGTCGCGCAGCTCCTCGAGCTTGCCCATCAGGCCCGCATAGGTGCCCTCCGGCGTCGCGGTGCCGACATGGACCTCGTAGAGGACGGTCTCTTCCCAGGGGCGCCCGGTCCAGGCGGCGTCCTGCCAGGCATAGGCTCCGGGATCGACCACGAGGCTTTCGCGGTGCACGTCGTCGGGCTGGAAGCGGGACGCGGGGTCCGGCACCAGGAGGTCGCGGTCGATCCGGAAGCCGTAGCGGCTCCCCGCCCGCGCATCCGGCACCACGAGGCGGCGCCAGCCGTCGCCCTGGTCCGGCATCGGATGGTCCGCGCCGTCGAGCACGAGCGCGACCTCCCCGGCCGTCGGAGCCCAGAGCGCGAAGCGCACGCCCTCCGCAGTCATCTCCGCCCCGAAAGGCATCCGGTGCGCGCGCGTCGTCACATCGATCCCCTTGTGTCCCGGCCGACAGGACGCCGGCCATCGGTTGGGGCTTTCGCCTTTGTGGAGCCGGATCGGATCCGGCCGCCTCAGACCCCTGCCCTTGCGTGCTGGAAAAGCACCAATGAACGGGCCGGCAGAGGGAAGGTTCCACCCGGCTCCAGGATCGGCGGCTCGCCCCGCACGAGCCCGTCGGGAAGCGTGGTGTCGAAGACCGTCGCCCAGGGCCCGAGAGGGAAATCCGCCGCCAGACGGAAGGGCACGGGCTCGGCGGCCGCGTTCATGAGAACCAGGAAGCGCGCCCCGTCCGCGGCGTCGTTGCCGAGTTGCAGGCCGAGCGCCCGGCGCCCGCCGTCGCTCCAGTCGCCATGGGACATCTCCCGTCCTTCGGGGGCGAGCCAGTAGACGTCCTTGAGGCCGGTGCCGGGGAGGGCTGCGCCGGTCAGGAAGGTCCGCCGGCGGAAGGCGTCGAAGCGCCGCCGCAGCCCGATCAGGGTTCGGACGAAGTCCGGCAGGGCGGGATCGGCTCCGATGCCCACCTCCCAGTCGAGCCAGCTCGTCTCGTTGTCCTGGGCGTAGGCGTTGTTGTTGCCGCCCTGCGTGCGCGAAAGCTCGTCGCCGGCGAGCAGCATCGGCGTCCCCTGCGAGAGGAACGCGGTCGCGAGCAGCGCCCGCTTGAGCCGGCCGCGCAGGGCCTGGACCTTGGGGTCCCGGCTCGGGCCCTCGACGCCGCAATTCCAGGACAGGTTGTGGCCGTGGCCGTCCCGGTTGTCCTCGCCGTTCGCGTGGTTGTGCTTCTCGTTGTAGGAGACGAGGTCCTCGAGCGTGAAGCCGTCATGGGAGCAGACGTAGTTCACCGACGCGGACGGCTGGCGCCCGGTGACCTCGAAGGTCTCGCGCGAGCCGGCGACCACCCGGGCGAGGTTCGGGAGCTGGTCGGGGTCGCCGCGCCAGTAGGCCCGCACGGTGTCGCGGAACCGGTCGTTCCACTCGCTCCAGCCCGGCCCGAAGCCGCCAACCCGGTAGCCGCCCTCGCCGACGTCCCAGGGCTCGGCGATGAGCTTGACCCGGGACAGGACCGGATCCTGCCCGACCGCGCGCAGGAAGCTCGCCCGCTCCGACACCGCATAGGGCTCGCGCAGCAGGCTCGGCGCGAGGTCGAAGCGGAACCCGTCCACATGATAGGCCTCAACCCAGTGGCGCAGGGAATCCGTCACCATCTGGAGCACGCGCGGGTGGTCGAGGTTCAGGGTGTTGCCGGTGCCGGTGGAGTCCCAGTAGAGGCGCCGGTTCTCGGGCACGAGCTTGTAGTAGGAGGCGTTGTCGACGCCCTTGAAGGAGAGGGTGGGCCCGAGCTCGTTGCCTTCCGCGGTGTGGTTGTAGACCACGTCCAGGATCACCTCGATCCCCGCATCGTGCAGCGCCCGGACCGCGCATTTGAGGTCCATGGCCCCGGCCTCGCTAAAGTAGCGCGGCTCGGGCGCGAAGTAGGCGAGCGTCGAGTAGCCCCAGTAGTTGCGCAGGCCCTTCTCGACCAGGAAGCGGTCGTCCGCGAAGGCGTGGATCGGCAGGAGCTCGACCGCCGTGATGCCGAGCCGCACCAGGTGCTCGATCACGGCAGGGTGCCCGAGAGCCGCATAGGTGCCGCGCATCGCCGCCGGCACCTCGGGATGCAACTCGGTCAGGCCCTTCGCGTGGGCCTCGTAGATCACGGTGTCAGTCCAGGGCCGGCGCGGCGGGCGGTCGTCGCCCCAATGGTGCGAGGGGTCCTCGACCACGCCTTTGGGCATCATGGGCGCGCTGTCGCGCCGGTCCATGGTGAGGTCGCCGCGATGGGCGCTCGGCCGGTAGCCGAAGAGCGCGTCGTGCCAGCGGATGCGGCCCGAGAGCAGGCGCGCGTAAGGATCGATCAGGAGCTTGTGGGGATTGAAGCGGTGGCCGGCCCGGGGATCGTAGGGCCCGTGCACCCGGTAGCCGTAGAGCTGGCCCGGTCTCAGGCCCGGGATGAAGCCGTGCCAGATCTGATCGGTGCGGCGCGGCAGGCGGATCTGGTCGGTCTCGCGGCGCCCGGTGGGATCGAAGAGGCAGAGGTCCACGGCCGTGCCGTGGGCGGAGAACAGGGCGAAGTTGACGCCGCGCCCGTCCCAGGTGGCGCCGAGCGGCGCCGGCGATCCGTCGTCGATCCGCATCGACGCCTATCGCGTCCGGCGCCGCGGCGCCCCGTGTCCGTCGCCCATCATGGAACGATGCCTGTCCGGTGGAGGATTCGATCGCGGCCGCCGGGACGGGGGCCGCCCTACGACGCCTCATCCGACAAACTAGCGGCGTCGGCGCCCTCGGCCAGCACCGCCAGGAAATTCCGGCACCATGTCTCGACGCCGTTCCCCCTGAGCCGGGCCGCCATCGTCTGCCACCGCTCCCGACGCTCCTCGAGCGGCATCTCGAGCGCCTGTCGGATCGCCACGCCGGTGGCCTCGGTGTCGTAGGGGTTGACGAGGAGGGCGGCGTCGAGCTCGTGCGCGGCGCCCGCGAAGCGCGAGAGGACCAGCACGCCCGGCCGCTTCGGGTCCTGGGCCATGACGAACTCCTTGGCGACGAGGTTCATCCCGTCCCGGAGCGGCGTCACGAGGCCGATATCGGCGAGACGGTAGAGGCCCGCCAGGCTCGCATGGGCGATGGTCTTGTTGATGTAGCGCACCGGGACCCAGTCGACCTCGCCGAGATTGCCGTTGGTGCGCCCGACCTGCTCGGCGATCTGGTGCTGCATGGTCTGGTATTCGGGCACCTCGGAGCGCGACTTCGGCGTCACCTGCAGGTAGGTCACCTTGTTGCGGAAGTCCGGGTTGGCGCGCAGGAAGCACGAGAAGGCCTCGATGCGCTCCTTGATGCCCTTCGAGTAGTCGAGCCGGTCGACGCCGATGATGAGGCTGCGCCCGCCCATGCTGGCCGCCATGCCCTTGACGACCGCGCTGCGCTCGGCCTTGGCGGCCATCGCCATGAAGGACTCGTTGTCGATCCCGACCGGGAAGGCGCCGATCAGGAGCCGCCGCCCGCCGATCTCGTGCACGCCCGGGGCGATCGTGCGGCCGATCCGCTCCCGGATCAGGCAGCGCACGAAGTTGTCGGCGTCCTGAGGCGTATGGAAGCCGACCACGTCGTAGGCCGCGAGGCCCTCGATCAGCCGGCGGTAGGCCGGCAGCGCGCTCGCCACGTCCGGGGGCGGCCAGGGGATGTGGAGGAAGAAGCCGATGCGGTTGCGGGATCCGAGGCGGCGCAGCTCCGCGGCGAGCGGGATGAAGTGGTAGTCGTGCACCCAGACGAGGTCGTCCTCCTTGAGGAGCGGCGCGAGCGTCTTGGCGAAGGTGCGGTTGACCCGGAAATAGCCGTCCCGATCCTTGCGGTCGATCTGGAGCAGGTCGAGCCGGTAATGGCAGATCGGCCAGAGCGCCCGGTTGGCGAAGCCGGCGTAGTAGCGGTCGTAGTCGCGCTTCAGGAGGTCGAGGACGCAGAAGGTGACGTTGTCGGCCTCGATCACGGTCGGGGGACCGGGCGTCCGCTCGACGGTCTTGCCGGACCAGCCGAACCAGAGGCCGCCCTGGCGCTTGAGGGCGCCCTCTAACGCCACGGTGAGCCCGCCGGCGCTCGAGGCGCCGGACTTGTCGGGCAGCGGCACCCGGTTCGAGACCACCACGAGGCGGGCGGCCCGGCCGGGCGCGCCGGTGCCGGGGCCCGGCTCGCTGCCGGGAGCCCCGGCGGGGTCGGCCGACACGGCCCAGGCGAGATTGGTGGTGCTGCGTGCGTAGGCGCGCTTCAGCCGGGGCCGTGCGGTCTTCGCGGACTCGCGCCGTGATGCCATGCGGGGCGTCCCTCCTTGCAGGATCTTCAACCCGCAAGCCGGGAGCCGTGTTCCGGGCCGGGCACCGTACGGACGGGCTCCGGCCGTGCGTCGCTCGGGACGGGTGTCTCCTTCAGGGCGCAGCGGGTCGCGACACGGGCGCTGCGCCTCCGGGACGGGAGGTCAGAGCGCGCTCAGGAGCACCATCACGAAGGAGGTCAGGACCGTGGAGGCGAGGAAGCCGCAGGCGGCGCGGCCGAAGGTCGGAGCGGGGTCGGCAATCATGGCGGATCGTCCTGGAAGGTCGGGGCTGTGAGGATTTCGGGGACCGTGCCGGCCGGCACTTGCGTTCAATGGGCGAGGAGGAGCCAGCTCACGAGGCCCACCGGGGCGATTGCGCCGAGCAGGAAACTGAGAATCGACGACATCGTGGCCCCTCCGTTGCACCCATCCTCTAGGAGGCCGGCGTTGCAGACCGATGTCGCGCCGGGTTGCGGGGACGCAACAGTCCCGCCCCCCGCGCGGCCGGGGCTCAGCGGGCGCGCGGAGCCGACGAAACATTTGCGAAACATCGCCCCGATAGCGTCGGCACGAGACAAGGAGGTGACGATGCTCTGCGATGCCCCAGCCGACCGGCCGACCGGCTCCTGGACCATGCGGGCCCGTCCCTCGCACACCCCGTCCCATGACCGCCTCGAGGCGCGGCGCCGGGAAATCGCTGCGCTCCTGGAGGAGATCCGCGCCCCCGGCCCGGCCGATGTCGGGGAGGCCGTGCGGGAGGCCGCAGGCAACCGGCACGGCGAAAGGCTCGCCCCGATCGAAGCCCGGATTTCGGCACTCCACGAGGTCGGCTGAGCCCCTTGGCGGGGCTGCCGTTCCTGCAGGCCCGCGTCGGCCTGCCCCGGTCTCCGGCCCGGGCCGGCGAGGCCGCCCGTGCGCACCCCCATTCTCCTGAGATAACCGCGCCTGAGACAACAATGTCCGCCGCGGACGGTTCGCGCCGGCTTCCCTCTGGAGTAGAACCGGGTCCGGACTCGGGTCAGGCGGTCCGACGGCATGCCGCGCCGGGCGGGGCCGGCGCCTGGGCTCGGAGCGGGGGGTTGATGCGCATCCGGTCGAAGGTCGCGCTCGTCGGGGGCATTCCCATCGTGATCGCCGCGGCGATCGCGGTGATCGCCTGGCTGCTCCTCAACGAGGCCGAGCGGACCCGCGAGGGCGCCGTGCTGGCCGGCGCCGTCTACCGCGACCTCTTGGCCGGCCTCACCGAGCGCAACACCTATGTGAGCGCCCAGCCCTCCGACCGCCCGCGCCATGCGGAGGGGTTCACCGCGACGACCGGCGAAGGGCTCGCCCATCTCGACGCCCTCGCCGAGCTCGCCCGCGACCCGAACCACAAGGCGATGATCGCCGACACGCGCCAGACCCTGATCCGCTACCGCGACCGCATGCGCGAGCTCGTCGCGGTCACGGAGCGCAACGACCGGCTCATCGCCGAAATGGGCACCCGCGCGACCTCGCTCATCGGGCTGTCGGAGGAGGCGCGCGAGCGCCAGCACCGCTCGAACGCCGACATCGTGGCCTCCCTGACGGAGGGCGACCGCAAGCTGCGCCTGTCGCGCGACATCGTCGACCGCGCCCACGAGCTGCGCGCCGCGATCGCGGCGGTCTGGCTCCAGGAGGCGCGCGCCGAAGCGGCGGCCTCCGGGCCCACGGCGGCGCCCGCCCAGCCTCTGAGCTTCGCGCTCGCGCGGCTGCGCAACACCGCGACCGACCTCCTGCAGGTGCTGCGGGAGGACGGCCGCGCCGCCACCGCGCGGGATCTCGAGGCGCTCGTGCGCGGCGCCGAAGCCGAGAGCACGGGCGCGGGCAGCGCCACCGCGGTGACCCCAATCCGCGAGCGCGGCACGCAGCAGCGCCTCGCCGAATGGGTCGAGCGGCTCATCAAGGTCCATTCCACCGAGCAGCGCGCCCAGCACGAGGAGGTCGCCCAGCTCCTGACCTATTCGGTCTCCGCCGCCGAGACCGAGCAGGTGACCCAGAACATCGCGATCGCGAGCCTCAAGTTCGGACGCCAGGCCGCCGACGCGCTCGCCAACCGCGATCCCGCCGCGGCGGAGCGCATCCTGGAGGAAGCGAGCCCGCTCGCCGGCACCGTCGGCTCGCTGCCGATCTCGCCCCTGATCCAGTCCGAGATGATCGACGCCATCGCGCGCTGGCGCGAGGGGCTAAAGACCACGGCGCAAGGGCTGCGCGAGCAGAACGTGATCCTCGCTGACATGGACACCACCGCGGGCGCCATGATCCGCAGCGCCGACCTCCTCAACGACCTGTTCACGAGCGACGCCGAGCGCATCGGCGGCTTCGTGCGCACGATCCTGCTGCTCGGAGCGGCGATCGGCCTTCTGCTCGGCTCCAGCACGGCGCTGGTCGTGGCGCGTTCCATCACCGAACCGCTGAAGCGCCTGAAGGACAGCATGCTGGAGCTCGCCGCGAACCCGGCGGCCGGCCCGATCGCGGATTCGGCCCGGCGCGACGAGCTCGGCTCCATGGCGCGGGCCGCGAACTTCTTCATCAGCGAGATCCGCCGCCGGGAGGACGCGCTGCGCCTCGCCAAGGACCGGGCCGACGCCACGTTGCGCGAATTGCAGGAGACGCAGTCCAACCTGATCCAGGCCGAGAAGCTCGCCTCCCTCGGTCAGCTCGTCGCCGGCGTCGCGCACGAGATCAACACGCCGCTCGGCGTCGCGCTCACGACCTCGACGGCGCTGGAGCGCGAGGTCAAGGGTCTCAAGGAGCGCGCCGCCAGCGGGCGGCTCGCCAAGTCGGACTTCTCGGGCGCGGTCGCCCGCCTGACGGAAGGATCGCAGCTCCTCCTCAGCAACCTCACCCGGGCGATTGATCTCGTCTACAGCTTCAAGCAGGTGGCGGCCGACCAGGCGAGCGGCGAGCGCCGGCGCTTCGAGATGCGCGCCTGGCTCGACGAGCTGCTGACGAGCCTCGGCCCGGTGCTGCGCAAGAGCGGCCACAAGGTCGCGGTCGAATGTCCGGACGACATCGTCCTCGACACCTATCCGGGCAGCCTCGCCCAGGTGCTCACGAACCTGGTCATGAACGCCATCGTCCACGCCTACCCGGCGGGCGCGACCGGACAGCTCTCGATCCAGGTCTCGCCTTTGCGTCAGTCGGGAATCCGCCTGACCTTCGCGGACGACGGGCGGGGCATCGCGCCGGAGCACCTCGGCAAGGTGTTCGATCCGTTCTTCACCACCGGGCGCGACCAGGGCAGCACGGGGCTCGGCCTCCACATCGTCTACAACCTCGTGACCGTGAAGCTCCAGGGAGCGATCGAGCTGCGGAGCACGCCCGGAGAGGGCACCCGCTTCGTCATCGACCTGCCCCTCAGCGTCGCCGACCGCGCCGCCGAGGCTGCGCCGGCGCTCTCCTGAGCCGAGGCGCCGTCCGCGGCGCTCCCGACCCCAACCCGGTCAGGCCGGTTCGCACCACTGCGCATCCTCGATCACGTGCGGCGTCGGGCCCAAGGGTTCTGCGCGCCGGGACGCCGGCCTGCACGGTGCCGGCTGCGGGCCAGTTGCAGGCGGTTCGCCGCGGCCCGCGCCGCTGCGCCTCAGCACCGACTGACGGAGCGGACGATCCAGCCCTCCCCATCGACCCAGAGCTTGCGCCGGACGCGGGGGCACGCCGGCGCGTCCGCCTCGACCGCGGCGTATTTCGTGACGGCGCGGACCGGGCGGGACGGGGTCGGGGTCTCCCGCGGCGCCTCCTGGCGCATCTCTTCCTGGCGCATCTCCGTCGCGGCCGGACGGGCCGAATCCTCGCGCGGGACGGTGGGCTTGGCGGGCGATGCGGCGATCAGGAGGCCGGCGAGAGCGGTCGAGCCGATCAGGCCGAGGCGGCGGGTGGTGCGGGTCAGGGGCATAGCGGCTTTCGCGGGCTCGGAGGGGGAAGTCTGGCCCGGCCGCTTGTCCTGCGGCGGGGCGGCGGGAGCGGTGCCGAGCACGCCGCGCAGGAGGGCGAGCCCCTCCGGGTCGGTCTGCAGGGCGTTGGCGTCGAGCGAGGTCATGGGATCGGCCTCCGGGCCCGGTGCGGGGCGACGGCGTCGGGAATGGGTCCGGGGTCAGCGCTGGATCGTGCCGGCCTGGGGCATGCGGGCAAGCGCCGAGGTATTGGCGCCGACGCGGCTCTCCATCGTGATCACCCGCACGGCCTTGGGCTGCACGGCCCCGTCGGCCCGGCGCGCGCACGCGGCCGAGATGTAGGGCCAGGTCTGGTCGGCGCATTCGGGCTTCGGCGCGAGGCGGTCGCCCTTGCCGGCGGGGGAAACGCGCTCGGCCGCTCCGGAGCCGGTCGTCAGCGCGGCGGTCCGCACCGCGGGTGCGCCGGCCGCCAGGACCGCGCGGTCCTGGTAGGGCTTCGCCGGACCGGCTTCACCGGCCGCGGGGGTGGGGCCGTAGGCCGTGACCACGCCGTAGGACAGAACGGCGCTCACGGCAGCCATCTTGACGAAGCCGAACATGACATCCTCCGCGGCGGCTCTTGGACGAGCCCTTCGATGGAGGGATGTGTAACGGTCCTGTTTTGCCGATGTTTTTCGTGCCGCTGCGGAATGCTCCCGCTTTTCGGCACGATTTGTTTCGTCTCGGGCGCCTTAACGAAACATTCACCCTTGCGACAGGCGGGAGGCCGCATATGGCCCAGGGCGGCGAGACCCGGCGCCTCGCCGGGCGAGCGGGAGTTTCGGTGCGCTCAGTCGCCCTCGGGCCGGAAAACGTAGCCGAGGCCCCGCACGGTGCGGATGTAGCGGGGATGCGCGGGCTCGGGCTCGACCTTCTTGCGGATCCGGTTGATGCGCACGTCGATGGAGCGGTCGAAGGCGTCCGGGTCGCGGGCGTCGGCGAGGTCGAGCAGGCGGTCGCGGGAGAGGACGCGCTTCGGGTTGTCCGTGAAGGCGCGCAGCAGCGCGTATTCCGACCGGGTCAGGATCTGCTCCTGGCCCGAATCGTCGCGCAGGCGGTGGGTGTCGAAATCGAACCACTTGGTGCCGACCCGCACCGTGTTGGTCGGGGCGGTGGGGGCCTCGGCCGGTGCTGCGGCGGGCGCGGTGCCCCGCCGCAGCACCGAGCGGATGCGGGCGACGAGCTCGCGCAGCTCGCAGGGCTTCGGGATGTAGTCGTCCGCGCCGAGCTCCAGGCCGACCACCCGGTCGATCGGGCTGGCGGTCGCGGTCAGCATGATGATCGGGATGTTGCTCTTCGACTTGATGTCCCGGACGATCGAAAGACCGTCCTCCTCCGGCATGTTGAGGTCGAGCACGACGAGGTCGGGCTGCGTCGAGCCCATGCTCTTGCGCAGGCTCGCGCCGCCGTCGCAGAGGGTGACCTCGAAGCCGTGCATCTTGAGGTAGTCGCCCACCATGTCGCGGGCGGCCTGTTCGTCGTCGACGACGAAGATGTGCTGGGTGGCGCTCATGGGTTGCGATATCCGCTGATGGGCTGGAACAGGCTCGTCGGGACGCCGGCGGACGCCCTCGTCACCCGGCTCCCGCCCGCATCATGAAATCCGAAATGGTGCGGCGGAGCAACGAAGAGGGCGGCGTGCGGCTCGCTCCCGAACCCCGCACCCGCCGGGCGGGAGGCGGCTCCCTGAACGAGAATCATGCCGAACCGCCCTCAGGCCGTCCCCGGCGGGCGGCCGAGGGGCAGGATCAGGGAGAAGGCGGCGCCGAGCCCCGGCCCGCCGCTCTCGGCGGCCGCGCGGCCGCCGTGGAGCTCGGCGATGCGCTTGACGATCGACAGCCCCAGGCCCGTGGAGCCCTCGCCCGCCGTCGGCTTGGCGGAGAGGCGCTGGAACCGGCCGAACACCCGGCCGATGTCCTCCGGCGACAGGCCCGGCCCCTGGTCCTTGACGGTGCAGACCGCCTCGGCGGCGGTCGCGGTGACCGAGACGTCGATCGCGCCTCCGATCGGGCTGTACTTGATGGCGTTGCCGATGATGTTGTCGAGCGCTTCGCGCAGGCGCTCCTGGTCGCCGTTGAGCGGCAGCGAGGACAGGCCGCTCAAGGTGATGCGCTGCTCCTTGCGCTCCGCGAGCGGCCGGTTCGCGGCCACGACCTCGCCGGCCAGCGCCGCGAGGTCGAACGGCTCCTGCCGGATCGCGATGTCGAGGGCGTCGTTCATGGCGTCGGCGATCAGCTCGTCGACCATGTTGGTGAGGCGCTTCGCCGAATCGCGGATGTGCCCGAGTTGCGCCCGCATGGGCTCGATCGCGGGCGGGGTGGTCTCGAGGAGGTCGCTCAGGATCTCGGCCCGGCCCAGGATGACGCCGAGCGGGTTCTTGAGGTCGTGTGCGACGGTGCCGAGCATCTCGGTCTTGAACTGGTTCGCCCGGCGCAGGTCCGCGCGCTGGGCGGCCAAGCGCTGGTTGGCCTTGTAGAGCTCGGAGGTGCGCTGGAAGACCCGATCCTCCAGGCGCGTATTGGCCTCCTGGAGCTGCTCGTAGAGGATGACGTTGTCGAAGGCGACGGAGAGGCGGCTCGAGAACAGCTCGATGAGCTCCCGGTCGGTCTGCGAAATCTCCTTGTCGGCTTCGAGCAGCACCACGAGTTCGCGTCCGCTGCCGGTGCGGATGTAGAGGGTGGTCCGGCGGTCCATGAACGCGTTGCGGCGCAGGAGGAAGGCCTGGGCGAGGCGATCCCGCGTCTCCCCGTCGAGGCGTTCGGCATCGGCGGCGATCACGTCCCGGTAGCAGCCGGACCCCGCGAGCACGGAGAAGCGCCCGTCGGCCTCGCCCGCGTCGCGCACCACGAGGATGCCGGCGCAATCGACCTGGAGCAGGGAGGCGAGCTGGGTCAGCACCCCTTGGGCGAGGCGCTGCATCGACTGGAAGTCGAACAGCGTCGAAGCGGCCTCGATGATGATCTCGAGCCCGCGGCGCGTGTCCACCATGCGCTGGAGCTGCTGGTAGCTGCGCAGCGCCGCGGTCAGCGTGGTGAAGAGCTTGTCGGCGGTGAGCTCGGTCTTGGCCTTGTAGTCGTTGATGTCGTAATCGACGATCACGCGGCGCTCCGGCGCCTGGCCGGGCTGCCCGGTGCGCAGGACGATGCGCACGGTCTCGTTCTTGAGCTCCTTGCGGATGTAGTCCACGAGATCGAGGCCGGCGCTGTCGGTCTCCATCACGACGTCGAGGAGCACCACCGCGATGTCGCGCTCGCGCTCCAGGAGGGCTTTCCCCTCGGAGGCCGAATAGGCCGAGAGGATGCGCAGGCCCTGGCCGTGCAGGGAATAGTCGTAGAGCGCGAAGCGGGTGCCTTCGTGAACCGCCGGGTCGTCGTCGATGACCGCGACCGTCCAGGTCTTGTCCCCCTGCCCCTGCGCGGCCTGGGGCTCGTCGTCGACGAGATGGAGCACATCGTTGTCGTCCATCATCGCAACACGCTCTCGCTCCCTGCCCGCCGGCCCCGTCCCGGGCTCGCTGTCCGGCAATACTATGGGTTCTGTCGCCGTGAAGGTAAACAGCGCCGGTGGTCGCGCCTGACCGGACCCGGCCCGGACGGCGCCCTACTCCGCCGGCGCCAGAACCAGGGGAGCGGGGGCCCCGAAGGCGATGCGCGCGAGGTTGGCGAGGAACAGGAGCACCGCCGCGAGCCAGATCAGGGACCCCACGATCGCGACCGCGACCGTCACCCCCGTGATCGAGAGGGCGATGCCGACCGGGAAGACCACGACGCCCGCGACCGCAAAGCCGAAATGCGCAGGCGCGAGCCAGGATCCGGCGAGCGACGGGTAGGCCCGGTAGCAGAGGCCGAAGATCGCGAGCGACACCCAGCCCAGGAGATTGAGATGGGCATGGACCGGCGCGAACTGGAAGTCGTGCACGATGCCCATCCAGATGCCGAGCGACACGCCGACGGCGAGGGACAGGAGCGCCAGGAACAGGAAGGGGAGATCGAAGCGACGCATGCAATCCTCCGGGGCGCCAAAAGCTCACGGGCCCGGGCCGGGTGAATAGGTCTGCTCTGTTGCAGGCATATTTCGTCCTGGGGCCGCGGGCGCAGGGCCCGGGAGCCCCGGTCGGGAGGCCGGCGGCTGGACGAAGGGCCTCCGCTCGGCGCGGGGCCCGCCGGCGGCGATCGGGGGCTGTGCCGGCGGGGTCCGGTCATGGCGCGATCGATGACGCTTTCGTCGTAGTCCGGGGCAAGCCGGCCCGGGGGAGCGCCCCGGCGGGATCCCCGGCCCTCAGGTCCGGCGTGCACGGATCGACTTAGCCCCTTGACCCGTTCCGGCAAGCCGGGCGACTTTAGCCAATTAAAGAAAAACTCTCGGGAGGACCCCATGACGCGACGCGACCGTTCCATCCTGGCCTCGACCCTGCTCGGGGGTCTGGCGGCTCTCTCCATCGGCTCCGCCGCGCCCGCGAGCGCGCAAGGGGCGCTCGTGATGTACTGCACGGTGCAGGAGGAATGGTGCCGTGCCACCGTGAACGCGTTCGAGCGCGAGACCGGCATCAAGGTCGCGATGACCCGCAAGAGCTCCGGCGAGCTCTACGCGCAGGTGAAGGCCGAAGCCGCCAATCCCCGCGGCGACGTCTGGTGGGGCGGCACCGGCGACCCGCACATGCAGGCGGCCGAAGAGGGGCTGACCCTCGAGTACAAGTCTGCGAACCTCGACCAGCTTCAGGACTGGGCCAAGCGCCAGTGGGAGCAGTCGAAGGGGCGCACGGTCGGCATCTATTCCGGCGCGCTCGGCTTCGGCTACAACACCGAGCAGCTCAAGGCCAAGGGCGTCCCGGAGCCCAAGTGCTGGGCGGACCTCCTCAATCCGAAGCTGAAGGACGAGGTCCAGGTCGCGGACCCGAACTCGTCCGGCACCTCCTACACCCTGCTCGCCACCATGGTGCAGATCATGGGCGAGGAGAAGGGCTTCGAGTACCTCAAGGCCCTGCACAAGAACATCAACCAGTACACCAAGTCCGGCGCCGCGCCCGCCAAGGCGACGGCGCTCGGCGAGACCACGGTCGGCATCACCTTCCTGCACGACATGGTCACCATGGTGGTCGACAAGGCGCCGATCAAGACGGTCGCGCCCTGCGAGGGCACGGGTTACGAGATCGGCTCCATGTCGATCATCAAGGGCGCCAAGAATCTGGACAACGCCAAGAAGTTCTACGACTGGGCCCTGACGCCGGCGGCGCAGAAGCTCGGCGCCGACGCGAAGGCCTACCAGGTGCCCTCCAACAAGGACACCCCGACCCCGCCCGAGGCCCCGAAGCTCGGCGACATCAAGCTGATCACCTACGACTTCGCCAAGTACGGCTCGTCGGACGAGCGCCGGCGGCTCCTCGCCAAGTGGGACGCCGAGGTCAAGAACCTGCCGAAGTAGTCCGGTCACAGAGGACATCGCGCACGTGAACCAGGCGGCGGCCACCCTGCCTCGGGCGACTCTCGCCTGGATCGCTCTCGGCTGGATCGCGTTCGCGGTCCTGCCCTGGTACATCGCCGACGGCGCGGGCGCTCACGCCCTTGCCTGGCTCGTCGACCCGGCCCGCTCGGGTCTGGTCTCGGGCCTCGCCGGGGCGCCGTGGCTCCTGCCGCTCGCCGTGCCGCTCATCCTCGCGCTGCGGCCGGCCTTCCGGTCGACGGGCCTCGACGCGGCCGGCCCCTGGCTCGTCGCCGCAGGCGGGCTCGGCCTCGCCTGGATCACGCTGCAGGGCTTCACGATCGGTCTCAACGGCTGGACCTGGGCCAGCCCGATCGAGGGCGTCCGCCCCGGCCCGTCCCAGGCCGGCATGGGGCTCGGCGCGGGCCTCACGGCGGTGGCCTTCCTGATGCTGTTGTGCCACGGGCTCGCCATGAGGGGCTGGTGCCGGGGCGACGCCTTCGTAGTCTCGGCGATCGGCGCCATCGTGGGGCTGATCGCGCTCTTCGTGTTCTTCCCCGTGTCCCGGATCCTGGTCAGCGCGGTGCAGGACAACGACGGCGCGTTCGCGCCGCGCGAGTTCCTGACGAAATTCTTCGATTCCTCGATCTGGGGCCTCGACTGCCTCGTCTCGGACCTGCGCTGCGGGGTCGCCTGGAACACCCTCTTCCTCGCGGTCCTCGTCGGGGTCGGCACCACCGTGCTCGGCCTCGCCTTCGCGCTCATCGCGACGCGGACGGGGTTCAGGTTCAAGGGCGCCTTGCGGATCCTGAGCGTTCTGCCCATCATCACGCCCCCCTTCGTGATCGGCCTCGCGCTCATCCTGCTCTTCGGCCGCTCGGGCGCGGTCTCGGCGATCCTGTTCGAGTGGTTCGGGGTGCCGCGCTCACGCTGGATCTACGGCCTGCCGGGCATCTTCATCGCGCAGCTCCTCGCCTTCACCCCGATCGCCTTCCTGGTCCTGATCGGGGTCGTGCAGGGCATCAGCCCGTCGCTCGAGGAGGCCTCCCAGACCCTGCGCGCCCGGCGCTGGACCACCTTCGTGACCGTGACGCTGCCGCTGATGCGCCCCGGCCTCGCCAACGCCTTCCTCCTCGGCTTCGTGGAGAGCATGGCGGATTTCGGCAACCCGCTCGTGCTCGGCGGCAATTTCGAGGTGCTCTCCACCAAGATCTTCTTCGCGGTCGTGGGCGCCGCGCACGATCAAGGCCGCGCCGCCGTGCTCTCGCTCATCCTGCTCGCCTTCACGCTCGGCGCCTTCTGGCTCCAGCACGCGTGGCTCGGCAAGAAGGTCTATACGACGGTCACCGGCAAGGGCGATTCCGGCCTGCCGCTGCCGCTGCCGCGGCGGGTCGCGTTCGCGGCCTTCGCGACGGCCCTGCCCTGGGCCGTCTTCACCTTCGTGGTCTACGTGGTGATCGCGGTCGGCGGCTTCGTGCGCTCCATGGGGCGCGACTACACCCCGACCCTGCAGCACCTCCTCACCGGCTTCCGGATCGAGAGCACGGACCGGGGCCTCTATTTCGCGGGCTCGGCCTGGAACTCGTTCTTCGCGACCTTGAAGGTCGCGGCGCTCTCGGCCCCGCTCACGGCGGCGATCGGACTCCTGACCGCCTACCTCCTGACGCGCCAGCGCTTCTCGGGCCAGCGCGCCTTCGAGTTCGGGACGCTGCTCAGCTTCGCGATCCCCGGCACGGTCGTGGGCGTGTCCTACATCCTGGCCTTCAACGTCCCGCCGATCGAGATCACCGGCACGGGCTTCGTGCTCGTGATGTGCTTCGTGTTCCGCAACATGCCGGTCGGCGTGCGCGCCGGCATCGCGACCTTGAGCCAGATCGACAAGAGCCTCGACGAGGCCTCGCTCACGCTGGGCGCCCGCTCGGCCACGACGCTCCGCCGGGTGGTCCTGCCGCTGCTCAGGCCCGCCATCGTGGCGTCCCTGGTCTACAGCTTCGTGCGCGCCATGACGGCCGTGAGCGCGGTGATCTTCCTCGTGACCGCCGAATACAACATGGCGACGACCTACATCGTGGGCCGCGTGGAGGCCGGCGAGTTCGGCCTCGCGATCGCCTATTCCACGGTGCTGATCTTCGTCATGCTGCTCGCGATCCTCGGCATCCAGGCCCTCGTCGGCGAGCGCCGCCTCGGGCGCCGGACCGCGCCGTCGCTCGCCGTGCAGGCGGCCTCATGACCCTGAGATCCGCCGCCGATCGTCCGGGCCGCGTCACGACCCTGCCCTCCCGCTCCCATCTTCAGGCCGTCCGATGACCCATGCCGACACGCTCCCGCCGCTCGCCGCCAACGACGTCCGGCCGCTGAAGAGCAAGAGCCCGGCCTCGGTCGAGTTCCGCGGCGTCACCAAGCGCTACGGCACCGTGACGGCGGTCGACACCGTCTCGTTCACGATCGAGTCCGGCAAGCTCGTGACCCTGCTCGGCCCTTCGGGCTGCGGCAAGACCACGACCTTGCGCCTCATCGCCGGGCTCGAGATGGCGAGCGAGGGTCAGATCCTCATCGGCGACCGCGACGTCACGCGGCTGTCCGCGGCCGACCGGGACGTCTCGATGGTGTTCCAGTCCTACGCGCTCTTCCCCCACATGTCGGTGCTCGACAACGTGGCCTACGGCCCGACCGTTCAGGGGGTGCCCAAGCGTCAGGCCCAGGAGATGGCGCTCGAGAAGCTCGCCCTCATCGGCCTGAAAGGCCTCGAGAAGCGCTCGCCCTCCGAGCTCTCCGGCGGCCAGCAGCAGCGCGTCGCGGTCGCCCGCGCCCTCGTGCTCGAGCCGCAGGTCCTGCTCTTCGACGAGCCGCTCTCCAACCTCGACGCCAAGCTGAGGCGCCGGGTGCGCGAGGACATCCGCGAATTGCAGCAGAGCCTCAACCTCACCGTGGCCTACGTGACCCACGACCAGGAGGAGGCGCTCGCGGTCTCGGACCGCATCATCGTGATGTCGAACGCGCGCATCGCCCAGGAGGGCAGCCCGCGCGAGCTCTACGAGGAGCCCGCGAACCTGTTCGTGGCCGACTTCATCGGCGACGCCAACATCCTGACCGGGACGATCACGGAGGAGCGCGGAGAGGCGGCCGCGATCCGGATCGGCCCCCTCGTCAAGACGCTGCCGCGGCGCGGCGCCGGCCCGGGCAGCGTGAAGCTCGCGGTGCGCCCGGACGCCTTCGCGCTCCACGAGACGCCTCCGGGCACACCCGCGATGGCGGGCCGGGTCAACAAGGCTTCCTACCTCGGCACGCATGTGGAGTACGAGGTGGAGAGCCCGGTGGGCGGGCTTTTCGTGGTCGATCACCGCGCACGCGCGCCCATTGCCGCCGGAACGGAGGTCTCGATCACGCTCGCCGACCAGGGCGTCTGCGTCGTCCCGAACGCCTGACCCGCCGGGCGGCGCCGCCGGCGCTTCGTCCCGCAAGCCCGCTCCTCCGGCCCCTGCCCACGACGGCGGGGCGCCTCCTGCGGCATCCTGAGCGCGCTTCCGCGCATGGTGCCGGGCCGATTCCGCTGTAGAACCGCACCAAGCGCCGTTTGAAGAGCCCGATGAGGGCCCTCGCCCGCGCATGCAGACCCGCTCGAAGCACCCTTCGGAGACCCCTATGACGGCCCTCGCCCGCGAAATCGCCCGCCGCTACGGCACGCCCGCCGTCGTGATCGACCTCGATCGGGTCGAGCGCAACATCGCCCGGCTCCAGGCCGCCTGCGATGCGGCCGGGGTCGCGAACCGGCCGCACATCAAGACCCACAAGAGCCCCATGATCGCGCAGATGCAGCGCGAGGCCGGCGCGAAGGGCATCACCTGTCAGAAGGTCGGCGAGGCCGAGGTGATGGCGGAGGCCGGGTTCGACGACATCCTGATCAGCTACAACATCCTCGGCGAGGAGAAGCTCGCGCGCCTCGGGGCGGTGATGCGCCGCGCCGACGTGACGGTCGCGGCCGACAATCCCGTGACGGTCGCGGGCCTGCCCCACGCCGCCGCGGTCGCGGAGCGCCCTCTCGGCGTCGTGGTCGAGTGCGACACCGGCCGCAAGCGCGCCGGCGTCGAGACCGTGGCGGAGGCGGTCCAGCTCGCCAAGGACATCGCCAGCCGCCCCGGCCTCGAGTTCCGCGGCTTCATGCTCTATCCGCCGGAAGACGGGATCTCCGAGACGCAGGCCTTCCTCGACGAGGCGCTGGCGGGCGTGCGCGAGGCGGGGCTCGAGCCCACGATGATCTCGAGCGGCGGCACGCCGAACCTGCGCAACCTCGGCGCCCTCACGGGCGTGACCGAGCACCGGGCCGGCACCTACATCTTCAACGACCGCATGATGCTGGCCTGCGGCGCCGCGACCCCGGACGACCTCGCGCTCCACGTGGTCGCCACCGTGGTGAGCCGGGCGGGGCCGGACCGCGGCATCCTCGATGCGGGCTCGAAGACGCTCACCTCCGACATCGGCAATCTCGACGGGCACGGGCTCATCCTGGAGCACCCCCAGGCCCGCATCGCGCGCTTCGCCGAGGAGCACGGCTTCCTCGACCTCTCGGCCTGCAACGACCGGCCGAACGTCGGCGACGTGGTCCGGATCGTGCCGAACCATGTCTGCGTCGTCGTCAACATGGTGGACCGGCTGATCGCCACCCGGGGCGACGAGATCGTGGGCGAGATCCCGGTGGCCGCACGGGGGCGGATCAGTTGATTCGGACCCGAACCCCGGATCCCCGGGCGGATCGGTCGATTCGGGCGCAGCCCCGGGAACCTGCCGGCGGCGCGCAGGCGGATCAGCCGATTTCCCGTACCTTGGGGGACGGCCGCTGGACCCGGATGGGCGGCGCGCCGTTGACCCTGGACCCGCACCCGGTCCGGAGACCCGCATGCTGAAGCCCTGGCTCGACTTCACCCTGAACGCCGCCTTTCTCGGCCTGGAGACCCAGCGCGTGGTGGGCCTGCGCCTCATGAAGCTCGCGGCGGGCGGAACCGCGGCCCAGACGGAGGCCCAGCTCATGGTGACCGAGAAGGTCGCCGCCTTCGCGGAGGCCGCGGTGACGCTGGCGGCCGGCGGCTCCGCCCACGGGGTCCTCCGGCGCTACCGCACCCATGTGCAGGCGAACGAGCGCCGGCTGACGCGGCGGAAGCGCTAGGAGGCGTCGGCCGGAACGAAAACGGCAGCTTTGCCGTTTCAAGGGTGCATCGCAGGAGCGCACCTTATGAACCGCATCATCTACATCATCGGCCTGATCGTCGTGGTCGTGGCGATCCTCTCCTTCCTCGGCCTCCGCTGAGGCCGGAACCGCATCCGGGGCGCGGGCCATGAACAAGGACCTGATCCGGTCGCTCGCCAAGGCGGTCGGCGGCCGCGTGAAGAGCTTCCTCGTGCAGGCCGCCAAGGACGAGGCGGCGCGGGCCGTCCGCCACTTCCGCACCCGGGTCCTCGATCCCCAACGGCCCGGCACCGCCGCGGGACCCGCTCTCGCGGCCCCCCTGCCCGAGCCCGCCCCAGGCTCCGAGCGAACTCGGCCGGGGGAGGGGGGCGCCGCGACGGCGCGGGACGAGGCCCCCGCCACGCCTTCCCTCGACCTCAACACGGCCTCGAAGGACGAGCTCATCGCCCTGCCGGGCATCGGCGCGGCCCGGGCGGAGGCCATTCTCAAGGGGCGGCCCTTCGCGGCCGCCGAGGAGCTCGTGGAGCGCAAGATCCTGCCCGCGAGCGTGTTCGAGGCCCTCAAGGGCCGGATCGGCGCCTGAACCGGCGCGGTCCCTTCCGGCTCATTCCGGCTCGTTTCGGACCAGCCGGCTCCCTCCGGCCCACGCGCATCCCTCCAAGGTCGAGCCTTGCGGCCCGGTCCGTTGTGTCGCAAGTTGCGGCCCTCGCGACGGCCCGGGCACCCGCGGCCGAGACCGGCCCCGCGCCGTCCCGAACGGCGAAGGCGGGCGACCAAGGGAGGAATCACCATGTTCAAGGCATTCACGGCCGGCCTCGTCGGCCTCGGCCTCGCGGCGGCCGCGACGGCGGCGGGCGCCGCCGAGCTCAAGCTCGGCTATTCGCTGGCGCCCACCTCGCATTACGGCGTCGGCGCCACCGCGATGGCGGAGGAGCTCGCCAAGCGCACCAACGGCAAGTGGACCATTAAGCAGTTCCCGGCGAACGCGCTCGGCGGCGAGCGCGAGATGGTCGAGGGCGCCCAGATCGGCACCGTCGACGTGGTGGTGACCTCGACGGGCCCGGTCGGCAACTTCGTGCCCGACACGCTCCTCACCGACATCCCGTTCCTGTTCAAGGACGTGAAGCACGCCCATGCGGTGCTCGACGGCCCGATCGGCCAGCGCATCCTCGATCAGTTCCCGAAGCACGGGCTCATCGCGCTCGCCTGGGGCGAGAACGGCTTCCGCAACCTCACCAACTCCAAGCGCCCCATCAAGACGCCCGAGGACGCCAAGGGCCTGAAAGTCAGGACCATGGAGAACCAGGTCCACATGACGGCCTTCCGCACCATCGGCGTGCTCCCGACCCCGATGGCCTTCCCCGAGCTCTTCACCGCGCTCCAGCAGGGCACCGTGGACGGCCAGGAGAACCCGATCGGCGTGATCCTCTCGGCGAAGTTCCCGCAGGTCCAGAAGTACCTGACGCTGACCCAGCACGTGTACTCGCCGGCCCTCATCATCCTGGCGCCGTCTGTCTGGAACCAGCTCAACGACGGGGAGAAGCAGGCCTTCAAGGAAGCCGCCAAGGCGGGCGCCGCGGCCATGCGCAAAAAGGCCGCCGAGGATGCCGAGAACGGCGTCGCGGAGCTCAGGAAGCAGGGCATGGAGGTCGTGACCGACCTCGACCGCAAGGCCTTCGAGGACGCCCTCAAGCCGGCCTTCGCGGAATACGCCAAGAAGTTCGGCCAGGACAAGATCGACGAGATCCGGAACTACAAGTACTGAGCCGATCCCGACAGAGCGGGGCGGCCCTCGCGGTCGCCCCGTCACCGAGCCGCAGGGGACCCCTACGTGGCTGATCTCTTCGTCCGCTTCGAACGGGCCCTCATGCGCTGGACGCTGCGCGCCGCCATGGCGCTCCTCGTCCTGACCTGCTTCGTGTCGTTCTACCAGGTGATCACGCGGTTCGTGTTCGAGGAGCCGTCCGTGTGGTCGGAGGTCGCGGCGCGCTCCCTCAACATCTGGATGGTCTATCTCGGCGTCGCGGTCGCCTTCCGGACCGGCGCGCTGATGGCGGTCGACTTCACCTTCGACCGCCTGCGCGGCCGGGCGCGGGCCGTGCTCGTCGCCGTGATCACGGGGGTGTCGCTCGGCGTGCTCGGCGTGATGGTGTGGTTCGGGATCGCGATGGTGAGCCGGGTCCGGTTCCAGTCGCTCGCGGGCATGATGAACCCGTTCACGGGGGACGAGATCTCGATCGGCTTCGTCTATGCCGCGATTCCCGTCGGGGCGACGCTCGCGATCATCGCGGCGCTCGCCCGCGCGGCCGAGCAGATCCGGCTCTCGCTTTCCGACGCCCCGTCTCCGGAAGGGCGGCGCGAGATTTTCGAAGTCTGAGCCGGCGCCCGCGAAGCCTTAGGAAAACCGATGACGAGCTTCATGCTGACCGCCATGGTGGCGCTGTTCGCGCTCAGCGTGCCGATCGCGATCGCGGTCGCGGCGGCCGCCATCGGCGGCATCGTCCTCTTCGAGCGCATCCCCCTGATCGTGGTCGCGCAGAAGATGATGACCTCGATCGATTCCTTCCCGCTCATGGCGGTGCCGTTCTTCATCCTGGCGGGCAACCTCATGGAGGCGGGCGGGATCTCGCGGCGGCTCGTGGAGTTCGCCAAGGCGATCATCGGCGGCGTGCAGGGCGGGCTCGCCTGCTCCTGCGTGCTCACCTGCATGATCTTCGCGGCCGTTTCGGGGTCGAGCGTCGCCACCACCTTCGCGATCGGCGCCATCATCATCCCGGCCATGATCGAGCACCGCTACCCCCGCGAATTCGCGGCGGCGCTGCAGGCGACCTCGGCGGAGCTCGGCGTCATCATCCCGCCCTCGATCCCGATGATCCTCTACGGGGTCTCGGCCGAGGTCTCGATCGGCGAGATGTTCGTGGCCGGCATCGGCCCGGGCCTGCTCATCGGCGGCGTCCTCACGGTGTTCGTCTACATCACCTGCAAGCTCAACGGCTGGGGCCGCGACGACGCCGCCGACCGCATGAGCTTCGTCAAGGCGACCGAGCGGGCCATGCTCGCGCTGCTCATGCCCGTGATCGTGCTGGGGGGCATCTACCGCGGCGTGTTCACGCCCACGGAAGCCTCCGTGGTCGCGGTGTTCTACGCCGCCATCGTCGGCATGGCGGTCTACCGCACGATCTCGTTCTCCGACCTCGGGCCGATCCTGAAGAAATCCGTGATCTCGTCCGCGATGATCATGTTCATCATCGCGGCGGCCGGGCTGTTCAGCTTCCTGATCACCCGCGCGGGCGTGCCCGCGGCGGTGGGGGCCTGGATCGCCGAGACCATCGGCTCGAAATGGGCGTTCCTGCTCGCCGTCAACGCCTTCCTGTTCGTGGTCGGCATGTTCATCGAGACCTCGGCCGCCATCATCGTGCTGGCCCCGATCCTGGCGCCCGTCGCGAAGCAGTTCGGCGTCGATCCGGTGCATTTCGGGCTCATCATCGTGGTGAACCTCGCCCTCGGCATGATCACTCCACCCTTCGGGGTGAACCTCTTCGCGGCCTGCCAGGTCGCGAACATCAGCCTGGAACGCATCGTCCCGCGCCTCGTCCCCTTCGTGCTGACGATCCTGGGGTGCCTGATGGTGATCACCTACGTGCCGCAGGTGTCGCTGTTCTTCCGCGACCTGCTCTACGCCGCCGGCCCCTGACGCGCTGGCGGGCCCGCAGCCTTCTCTGCCGGACCCTGACACGCCCATGAAGCCCGCAGTCTTCTCCGCCGCCGGACCCTGATGTCCGCCGCGGACGCTCGACCGGACGATCCGCGGGTGGCATCATCCGCGCCCGTTTCCGCTGAGTCCCCGTCCTTGACCCATCCCGCCGACCTCACCGCCCGCGCCCTCCTCGACGCCTATGCGAGCCGGAGCCTCTCGCCCGTGGAGGTCATGCGGGCCCTGATCGAACGCATCGAATCCTACGAGCCCGAACTCCAGGCGCTCTACGCCTTCGATCCCGAGGGGGCGCTGCGCGCAGCCGCGGCCTCGGAGGAACGCTGGCGGCGCGGCGACGCCCTGCCCCTCGACGGCATCCCTGCGACCGTGAAGGACAACATCGCGACGAAGGGGACGCCGACCCCGCTCGGCACCGCGGCCCGCGCCCTGGAGCCCGCCGCGGAGGACGCCCCGCCGGCCGCCCGTCTGCGCGAGGCCGGCGCGGTGATCTTCGCCAAGACCACCATGCCGGATTACGGCATGCTCTCCTCGGGCCTCTCGAGCTTCCACCCGCTCGCCCGCAACCCGTGGGACCTGACCCGGAACCCCGGCGGCTCCTCGGCGGGCGCGGGCGCGGCCGCCGCGGCCGGCTACGGGCCCCTGCATCTCGGCACCGACATCGGCGGCTCGATCCGCCTGCCCGCGAGCTGGTGCGGGATCTTCGGCCTCAAGCCCAGCCTCGGGCGCATCCCGATCGATCCGCCCACCTACGGCCGGGTCGCGGGGCCGATGACCCGCACCGTCGAGGATTCCGCGCTGATGATGCGCGAGCTGTCGAAACCCGACTGGCGCGATTCCATGAGCCTGCCGCCGCAGGACCTGCCCTGGCTCGATCTCGCCGTCGAGGTCCGGGGCCTGCGCATCGGCGTCATGATGGAGGCGGGAATCGGCATGCCGCTCGACGCGGAGGTCCGCGCCGCGGTCGAGGCGGCGGCGCGCGCCTTCGCGGCGGCCGGCGCCACGATTGAGCCGATGGCGCCGTTCCTGACGCGCGAGATGCTCGACGGGCTCGACCATTTCTGGCGCCAGCGCGCCTGGGCCGACATCGGCGCGCTGGACGAGGAGCGGCAGGACAGCATCCTGCCCTACATCCGGGTCTGGGCCGAGGGCGGGCGCAACCTCACGGGCGATCAGGTCTACCACGGCATGCACCAGATGATGGCGATGCGGGTCGCGGCGGTGCGGGCCTGCCAGCCCTTCGACTTCGTGCTCTCGCCGGTGGCGCCGGTCGCGGCCTACGAGGCCGAGCTCGCCTCGCCGCTCGACGATCCCATGCAGCCCTTCGAGCACATAGGCTACACGGTCGCCTTCAACATGTCGGAGCAGCCGGCGGCTTCCATCAATGCGGGCTACACCGCGGAGGGGCTGCCGATCGGCCTGCAGATCGTCGGCCGGCGCTTCGACGACCTCGGCGTGCTGCGCCTGTCGCGGGCCTTCGAAGGCCTGCGCGGTCCGCAGAAGCCCTGGCCGGTGCTCTAGGAACGATCCCCTCCCCCTTGCGGGAGGGGTCAGGGGTGGGGGTTCTCGCAGGATTAGCTGGTTGGTGCCTCCTGCGCCAACCCCCACCCGCCCTTCGGGCACCCTCCCCGCAAGGGGGAGGGTAAGGGCGGCGCGCTCAGTCCCCCCGCGCCCGCAGGGTCGGATCGAGCGCGTCGCGCAGGCCGTCGCCCAGGAGATTGAGGCCGAGCACCGAGAGCGCCACCGCCACTCCGGGCGCGATGGCGAGGTGCGGCGCCTGCGAGAGGTAGGTCTGCGCGTCGGCGAGCATGCGGCCCCAGCTCGGGTTCGGAGGGCGGACGCCCAAGCCCAGGTAGCTCAGGCCGGCTTCCGTCAGGATCGCGAGCGCGAGCTGGATCGTCACCTGCACGATCAGCACGCCCGCGATGTTGGGCAGCACGTCCTCCCAGGTGATGCGCAAGGGGTGCTTGCCGACGCAGCGCGCGGCCGCGACGTAGTCGAAGGTCCAGACCTGGAGCGCGACGCCCCGCGTGACGCGGGCGAAGACGGGGATGTTGAACACCGCGATCGCGAGCACGGCGGCGAGCGGCCCCGAGCCCACCAGCGCGCCGATCATGATCGCGGAGAGCACGGCCGGGAAGGCGAACACCACGTCGGAGATCCGCATCACGGCCTCGTCCACGATCCCTTTCAGCGCCGCGGCCGCGCAGCCGAGCGCGATCCCGATGGCGGCGCCGAGCAGCACCGCGGGCCAGGCGATGGCGAGCGAGTTCCAGGCGCCCGCCATGAGGAGCGAGGCGACGTCGCGGCCGAAATGGTCTGTGCCGAGGAGGCCCTGTTCGAGCGGCCCCCGCAGCCGTAAGGCGACGCGGACGCGGGTCGGCACCTCGGGGGTCCAGACGGTCGAGACGATCGCGGTCGCGATCAGGGCCGCGGTGAGCGCGCCGCCGAGCACGAGGGCGAGGCTGGGGCGGAAGCGCCGGCTCATGCGACCCCTCCGCCATTCCCCTCCCCCCGCCTGCGGCGGGGAGGGGTCAGGGGTGGGGGGTGCCGGGGACGACCACCCTGTGATCGGGTGCGGCTCCTCCCTCCCCTCAGGGAAGGGTGGCCGGAGCGAAGCGGAGGTCGGGTGGGGTGTTCGCCGAAGGCGAGCTCTGGCCGCAGCCTTACCGGATGCGCTTCGCGCAACACCCCACCCCGCGCGGCTTCGCCGCGTCGCCCTCCCCTGAGGGGAGGGAGGAGTGTGGCGGCACTTGCCGGGTCGGCGCTCCAGGCCGGACACCCCCCACCCTTCATCCCCGCCCGCCGCAAGCGGGGGGAGGGAGAGGGTGGCGTGTCGTGCGGTGCGACGGGACCGGCATCGCGGGCGGCTGCACCCCCCTCTCCAACTCCCCCCCACAAGGGGGGAGAGGGCCGACAGCGCCTGTCCCGCAGCACGGTGCCTGGCCTTCGAGCGGCAACGGCCGTGCGAACCCCTCCCCCCTTGCGGGGGAGGGCAGGGAGGGGGGTACCGCATCCCGAAGGGATGCTCGCGAAGCGACCCGTTCCACAAACCGTGAGGACGTCCCGCCCCCTCACGAGCGTGGCCTCAGGCGCGGGTCGAGGAGCATGTAGCCGAGATCGACCAGGAAGTTCACGACGATCACGAGCGCCGAGACGATCAGCACCACGTCCTTGATGACGACGAGGTCGCGCTGGCTCAGCGCCTGGAAGGCGAGGCGCCCGAGGCCCGGCAGGTTGAACACGTTCTCGACCAGGATCGCGCCGCCGAAGAAGAACGAGAGCTGGAGCCCCAAGATCGTGGTCACGGGGATGAGCGCGTTCGGAACCACGTGGCGGGTGAGCGTGCGGGCGCGGTCGACCCCCTTGGCCCGCGCGGTGCGCACGAAATCGGCGCCGATCACTTCCAGCGTCGCCGAGCGCGTCACGCGGGTCAGCACCGCGGCCTGCGGCAGGGCGAGCGCGACCGCCGGGAGCAGCAGCGCCCGGAGGGCGGGACCGACGCCCTTGTCCCAGCCCGGAAAGCCCCCGGCGGGGAACCAGCCGAGCACGGTCGAGAACAGCAGGATGAACAGGATGCCGAGCCAGAAATTCGGCACCGCGACGCCGAGCTGGCTGAACACCAGCACGGCCCGGTCGGCGGCGCGGTCGCGGTTGGCGGCGGCGAGGACGCCGAGGGGCAGCGCGATCGCGGTCGAGATCCCGATCGCGAGGAGGCTCAGGGGGATCGTGATCCACAGCCGCTCGGCGACGAGATCCGCGACCGGCATCCGGTAGGTCAGCGAGGTCCCGAGATCCCCCGTGAGCACGCCGCCGATCCAGGCGAGGTAGCGCTCGATGGCGGGCCGGTCGAGGCCGAGCTCCAGGCGCAACGCCGCCAGCGTGTCCTCGCGCGCCGCGGTGCCGAGCATGATCGCGGCGGGATCGCCCGGCAGCACCTCGAGCACCAGGAAGATCGCCGCCGAGACCGCGAGCAGCGTCAGGGCGAGGGAGGCGAGGCGGGTGAGGAGGAGACGGAGCAAAGGGGGCCTTGGATCGCGAGGGGTGCCGGGGTGCAGCCCTCAAGCAAAGCCCTCATCCTGAGGAGCTTCGCCGGAGCGAAACGTCTCGAAGGACGAGGGCGTCTCGTTGCACGCGAGCGACCCGCAACCCCGATCCTTCGAGACGCGGCTCGCGCCGCTCCTCAGGATGAGGGTTGCTGATCGTGCGCGGCCTCAATCCACCCAATACGCCTCCGTGACGTCGTTCGACGGAATCGGCGTGTTCTCCCACAGGCCCTTGAGCTTCGCGTTCCACACCCCGAGCTTCGGCAGCTGGAACAGGAACAGCGCCGGCACGTCCTCGGCGAGGATCTTCTGCGCCTCCGCGTACTTGGCGAAGCGCTCCTTCTCGTCGGCGATCTTTCCGGCTTCAGTGAGCACCGCCTTCAGCCGCTCGCCCTTGTAGTTGAAGTAGTAGTTGTCCCGCGCATAGATGTCGATGTCGAGGGGCTCCGCATGGGCCACGATGGTCATGTCGTAGTCCTTGTTGCGGAACACCTCCTCGATCCATTTCGCCGGGAACTCGGTCGGCACGATCTTGAGCTCGACGCCGACCTCCGAGAGCATGGCGCTGATGAGCTCCGCGGAGCGGCTCGCATAGGCCATCTGCGGGCTCTTGATGGTGATCGACAGGCCGTTGCCGTGGCCCGCCTCCTTCAGGAGCGCCTTGGCCTTCGCGGGGTCGTAGGGCACCACGTTCGTGAGGTCCGTGAACGCCGGGTGGTTCGGCGAGAAGTGGCCGCCGATCGGCCGGCCGAAGCCCGAATAGGCGCCCTCGACCAGCGTCTTGCGGTCGATCGCGTGCATGAGGGCCTTGCGCACCCGCGGGTCGTCGAAGGGCTTCTTGGCGTTGTTCATCCCGGCGACGATCTCGCCCTCGGTGTTGCCGGCGATCGCCGTGAAGCGGGCGTCCTTCTTGAGCTCCGCGAACAGCTCCGGGGCGCCGATGTTCGGAAAGGCGTCGACGTCGCCGGCGCGCAAGGCCGCGACCTGGGCCTGGGGGTCGTTGATGAAGCGGAAGGTGACGGTGTCGAGCTTGATCCGGTCCTTGTTCCAGTAATCCGGATTGCGGACGAGCTCGACCCGGTCGCCGCGGGTCCAGGCCTTGAACTTGAACGGGCCGGTGCCGACGGGCGTGGCCTTGTTGTTCTCCGCGGTCTCGGGCGCCACGATCACGGCGTCGCCCCAGCCGAGATAATAGAGGAAGTTGCCCGAGGGCTGCTTGAGCCGGATCACCACCGTCGCGGGATCGGGCGTCTCGATGGCGTCGATGGGTGCGAAGATCTGCTTCTGGGCGTTGGTGGATTTCGGATCGCGCGCCCGGTCGAAGGCGAACTTCACGTCGGCCGAATCGAAGGCCGAGCCGTCGTGGAACTTCACGCCGGTCTGGAGCCGGAACGTGTAGGCGAGCCCGTCGGGCGAGACCTCCCAGCTCTTCGCCAAGAGCGGCTGCACCTTGCCCTCGCGGTCGATGCGGACCAGGCCCTCGTAGAGGTTGACCCAGGTGACCTCGCGGATCGCCACCGGCGCCGCGATCGTGGGGTCGAGGCCGGGCGGCTCCACCGCCATCCCGACGACGAGCGAGGTCTTGGCGGCCTCGGCGGGCATCAGCCCGAGGGCGAGGAGAAAGGCGGCGGCGAGCGGGCGCTTCAACATGGGCGGTGTCCCCTGGCGTGCGGGTGCGGCTGACCCGCAGCATAAGCGCAGGGCGGAGCACGGGGGAAGGGCCTGCCCCCTCTCCCCGTTCACGGGGAGAGGGAGTCCTACACGCGCAGAGCGAGCCCACCCTCAGATGCAGCGCCCCCCGTCGACCTCGAGCACCACGCCGGTGACGAGATCGGCCTCGTCGGAGGCCAGGAACAGGGCCGCGTTGGCGATGTCGTCGGGGCGGGAGAGGCGGCCCAGGGGAATCGTGCTCTTGAAGGCGGCGCGCTTCTCCGGGGTGTCCTCGCCCATGAAGGTGGCAAGCAGCGGCGTGTCGCCGGCCACGGGGGCCAGCGCGCAGACGCGGATGCGGTCGGGGGCGAGCTCGATCGCCATCGATTTCGTGATCGAATGCACCGCGCCCTTGGTGCCGTTGTACCAGGTGAGCCCCGGGCGCGGCCGCAGGCCCGCGGTCGAGCCGACGTTGACGATGACGCCCCTCCCCTGCCCGCGCATCTGCGGGATTGCGGCGCGGGCGAAGAGGTAGATCGACTTCACGTTGACCGCGAAGACGCGGTCGAACTCGTCCTCCTCGACCTCCAGCATCGGCCGGTTGCGGTGGCTGATGCCGGCGTTGTTGACGAGGACGTCGAGGCTCCCGAAGGCCGCGACGGTCTCGGCGACCGCCCGGTTCACGTCCGCGGCCTTGGCGACGTCGGCCTGAATCGCGATCGCGCCCGGAATCCCGTCCGCGACCCGCTTGGCCGCGTCCCCGTTCACGTCCACCACCGCGACCCGTGCGCCCTCGCGCGCGAAGGTCTCCGCGATCCCGAGACCGAACCCGGACGCTCCGCCCGTCACCAGGGCGCTCTTGCCCTCCAGTCGCTTCGTCACGCGTGTCTCCCCTTTTTGCCGTGCCTGAAGATCCGAAACTCTAGCCGTGCGCGATCACGATGGTGCGCGTGGTCGTGAACTCGATCAGCCCCTCGAAGCCCTTCTCGCGCCCGTGGCCCGAGCGGCCGAAGCCCCCGAAGGGCAGCTCGATGCCCCCGCCCGCGCCGTAGCAGTTCACGAACACCTGCCCGACCCGCATGCGCCGCGCGACGCGCGTCGCCCGCATGGCGTCGCGGGTCCACACGCCGGCGACGAGGCCGTACGGGGTGCCGTTGGCAAGCGCCACCGCCTCGGCCTCGTCCTCGAACGGGGTCGCCACGAGCACCGGCCCGAACACCTCCTCCTGCGACAGCGCGCTGCCGTGCGGCACCGGCGCCAGGAAGGTCGGGGGCACGTAATAGCCGCCCGCCGGCACGTCGGCCGCAACGGCGCCGACCGCGGCCTCCGCGAGGCCCTCGGAGCGGGCGCGGGCGAGGTAGGTCTGCACCCGGCGCTGCTGCGCCCCGTTGATCATCGGCCCGAGATCCGGATCGCGCTCGGGGTGCCCCGCCTTGAGGTTCCGAAAGCGCTCCGCGACCGCAGCCGTGACGCGTTCGAAGGCGGAGCGCTGGATCAACAGACGGCTGCCGGCCGAGCAGGTCTGGCCGCCGTTCTGAATGATGGAGTTGACCAGGAACGGCAGCGCGAGGTCGAGGTCGGCGTCGTCGAACACCACTTGCGCGGATTTCCCGCCGAGCTCGAGGGTGACGCCGACATGATTGCGCGCGGCGGCGGTCTGCACGGCGGTGCCGGTCTCGGGGCTGCCCGTGAAGGAGAGGAAATCGATCCCTGCGTGTCCGGCGAGCGCCGCGCCGGCGCTGCGCCCGAGGCCCGTCACCACGTTCAGCGCCCCGTCCGGCAGGCCGACCTCGCGGGCGAGCTGCGACACCCGCAGGATCGTCAGGGACGCGTCCTCCGCGGGCTTCACGACCGTGGCGTTGCCGGCCGCCAGCGCGGCGCCGACGGAGCGGCCGAAGATCTGCATGGGGTAGTTCCACGGCACGATGTGGCCCGTGACCCCGTGCGGCACGCGCTCGACCCCGACGAAATGGGTCGCGAGATAGGGAAGCGTGTCCCCGTGCAGCTTGTCGGCGGCGCTGCCGTAGAACTCGAGATAACGCGCGAGCGCGATCGCGTCGGCGCGGGCCTGGCGCAGGGGCTTGCCGTTGTCGCGGGTCTCGAGGAGGGCGAGCGCGTCGGCCTCGCCCTCGACCCGGGTCGCGAGCTTCATGAGGAGCCGCCCGCGCTCGGTCGCGGTGAGCCGGCCCCAGGCGCCCTCGAGCGCGGCGCGGGCCGCCGCGACCGCGGCGTCGATGTCGGCCGCGGTGCCGGCGGGGATCGCCGCGAAGGGCAGCCCGTCGATCGGCGACAGCACGTCGAGCGCGGCCCCGTCGGAGGCGTCGCGGTCGCGCCCGCCGATGATGTGGCGGTAGATCGTGCGGGCTTCACGCTGCGGGGCGAGATCGTCCATCGTGTTCTCCTCGACGTGTGTAGCTCCCTCTCCCCGCCGGCGGGGAGAGGGCTGGGGTGAGGGGCCGGTCGGTGGAGCGAGCGGTCTCCGATGGTCTCCCTCCCCTCAGGGGAGGGAGACGCGGCAACGCCGCGCGGGGTGGGGTGTTGCGCGAAGCGCATCCTGCAAGAGAGCGGCCAGAGCTCGCCTTCGGCGAACACCCCACCCGCCCTTCGGGCACCCTCCCCTGAGGGGAGGGATACCTACCGGATGCACCGAGCCCCACCGACCCGCCCCTCACCCCAGCCCTCCCCCCGCAGGCGGGGAGAGGGAGCCGCCGCCTCGCCCCGGGACGGCGGCCAGGAGCTGGCGTGTATAGGGGTGATCGGGCGCGGAAAACAGATGCGCCGTCGCGGCCTCCTCGACGATCCGGCCGCGCTGCATCACGGCGATGCGGTCGCAGACCTGGGCGGCGACGCGAAGATCGTGGGTGATGAACAGGATCGCGAGCCCGAGGCGGGCCTGAAGATCGCGGATGAGGTCGAGGATCTGGGCCTGGACCGAGACGTCCAGCGCCGAGACCGGCTCGTCGGCGACGAGCACCTCGGGTTCGAGGGCGAGCGCCCGGGCGATGCCGATGCGCTGGCGCTGGCCGCCCGAGAACTCGTGCGGATAGCGGTCGATCGCCTGCGGGGGCAGGCCGACGAGGGCGAGGAGCTCGGCGGCGCGAGCGAGCGCGGCGGGCGGCGTCGCGCCGAGCGCGACCGGGCCCTCGGCGATGAGGGCGCCGACCCGGCGGCGCGGGTTGAGCGAGGCGAAGGGGTCCTGGAACACCATCTGGATCCGGCGCCGGTGCGGGCGGAACGCGCCCTGCGACAGCCCGAGGATCGACAGCTCGCCGATGCGGATCGCGCCGCCGTCGGGCTCGACGAGGCGGAGCAGGCAGCGCCCGACGGTGGACTTGCCCGAGCCCGATTCGCCGACGAGGCCCAGGGTCTCGCCGCGGCGGATCGTGAAGGTGACGCCGGCGGCGGCCTCGACCCGGCGCCCGCGGCGGAAGAGACCGCGCCCACCGTAGACCTTCGACAGGTCCTCGACCCTGAGCGCCGGCGGCGCGGCGGCGAGGTCCTTCGGCGGCGGGGGGTCGAGCGAAGGCACGGCCGCGAGGAGGCGCCTCGTATAGGCGTGCTGCGGGCGCTCCAGCACGTCCCGGACCGGTCCCTCCTCGACGAGGAGCCCGTCCTGGAGCACGGCGACCCGGTCGGCGATCTCGGCCACGACGCCGAAATCGTGGGTGATGAACAGCACCGCGGTGCCGTGCTTACGCCGAAGCTCGGCGATGAGGCGCAGGATCTGGGCCTGGGTCGTGACGTCGAGCGCGGTGGTGGGCTCGTCGGCGATCAGGAGCTTCGGCTCGAGGGCGAGCGCGATGGCGATCATCACCCGCTGGCGCTGGCCGCCGGAGAGCTCGTGCGGATAGGCGCGGGCGATTCGGGCGGGATCGGGCAGGCCGACTTCGTCGAGGAGCGCCAGCACGCGGGCGCGCCGCGCGGCGGGATCGAGGAGGCCGTGGGTCGCGAAGGTCTCGGCGATCTGGTCCGCGACCCGCATCACCGGATTGAGCGAGGTCATGGGCTCCTGGAAGATCATGCCGATCTCGCGCCCGCGCACGCCGCCCATCGCGGCCTCGCCGAGGCCCAGGATGTCGCGGCCGGCGAGCCGGATCGCCCCCGCGGTCGCGGCCACGCTGCCGGGCAGCAGGCCCATGACGGCATGCGCGGTCATCGACTTGCCCGAGCCCGATTCCCCGACGACGCACAGGGTCTCGCCCGCGCGGACGGTGAGCGACAGGTCGCGCACGGCGTGGAGCCGGTCCGCGAAGCGCGGCAGCGCCAGGGTCAGGTTCTGGATCGCGAGGACGGGTGCGTCGGGCATCGGGGCGGAGACTACACGGGGACGGGCGGCCGGTCAGGGGGGCTGCGGCGCCGGACGGGAGGGCCGCCCCGTCCGACGGCACCACCCCCGTCCCTCTCCCCTTAAGCGGGAGAGGGTGGCCCTCGCGTCAGCGAGGGTCGGGACAGGGGCTGTCAGACGTCGGGCACGATGTTGCAGGACGACCCCCTCCCTCCCCTCAGGGGAGGGCGACGCGGCGAAGCCGCGCGGGGTGGGGTGTTGCGCGAAGCGCATCCGGCACGTCAGCGGCAGGAAGATCGCCTTCGGCGAACACCCCACC
>DATAGO010000076.1:0-32314 GCA_036263675.1 Microvirga sp.
GCCGCGGTTGACGAACGTGACGGCGTCGATCGTGGTGTTGCCCGAGGTGGCGTCGACCACGCCGCTGTTCCGGAACTCGCCGACCGAGATGGTCCCGCCCTCCTGGACGAACAGGCCGCTCCGGGTGTTGACGAACGTCTCGAGGCCCGTCAGCGAGGCGCTCTGCCCGAGCACGAAGGTGCCGCCGTTCCGGATCGTCTCCTGGCCCGCGAGCACGCCGGCGCCCTGGAAGTCCCAGGTCGCTCCCGCCGCGTTGGTGTAGTTCGACGTGGTGCCGCCGGCCGCGTTCGCGGAGCCGACGACGAGGCCGCCGCTCAGGTTGGTGAACTCGAGCCGGCCGCTGACCGTGTCGAGGGTGCGGTTCGCGGACGTGATCGAGCCGCTGTTGGCGACCGTCACGACGCCGCCGGCCGCCCGCACGCCGAAGTCCGTGCCGCCCTCGATGGAGCCCCGGTTCGTCAGAGAGCCCTGGCCGGCCGTGCCGATCAGCACGCCGCCCGCGCCCGAGACCGACGAGCTCCCGTCCACCACGACCGTCACCGCGCCGGTGCCGCTCGTGGCCTGGAGGCCGATGCCGTTGGCCGCCGTCGCGGATACGTCGGCGCCGTCGAGGGTCACGGAGACCGGGCCTGCGCCGGTGGCGGTGGCCTGGATGCCGAAATTGGCGCCGGTGACGTCCTGGTTGGCCGTCACGGTGACGGCGCCGTTGACGCCCGACGCGAGAAGGCCGGTCCCGGTCGTGCCGACGACCGCGCCGGCCGTGGTGACGGAGACCGTGCCGGCGCCGACCGTCGACGCGCTGATGCCGTTCGCGCCGGCCTGGACGCTGCCCGCCGGCGCGACGACGACGTTTCCGCCGTTCGACGTCGCCAGGATGCCCATGGCGCCCGCGACGACGTTGCCGGTGCCCGTGACCGTCACGGCGCTGGCGCCGCCGGTGGTCGCCCGCACGCCGTCGGTGCCGCCGGTCACCGCGCCCGAGCGCGTCACCGTCACGGCCCCGGCGCCCGATGTCGCCAGGATGCCGACGCCGGCCGTGCCGGTCACCGGCCCGGCTCCCTGCACGGTGACGGCGCCGCTGCCGGGCGTCGTCGCCTGAATGCCGTTCACGGCGCCGCTGACCGCGCCCGACCGGTCGACCACGATGCTCGACGTGTTGGCCGCGTTGGAGATCAGGGCGAGAATGCCGGTTCCGGCGATCGAGGTGGTCGTGCCCGAACCGGTCACGAGCACGCCGACGCCCCCGGCGCCGGCACCGGCCTGCTCGGCGCGGATGCCCGCGATGCCGTCGCCGGCGATCGCGCCGGAGCCGCCCACCGTGACGGTGCCGGCGCCGCTGGTCGCTGCGAAGACGCCGTAGGTGCTGCCGTTGACGGCCGCGTTGGCGGTGACGGCGGTGTTGCCGTTGAAGGACGTCGCGAAGATGCCGAGGCCCGTGGCTCCCGAGACCGCGCCGCCGGTCGTCACGGTGACGGTGCCGGCCTGGTTCGTCGCGGCCACGATGCCGTTGCTGCCGCCCGTCACGGTCCCGGTCGGGGTGACCGAAACCTTGCCGCCCTGCGAGCCGGCCGCGATTGCGGTGACGCCGCCTGCGATGTTGCCCGGGCCCGAGACGTTGACGGTGGCGGCGCCCGAGGCCTGGGCGTCGATGCCGAACGTGCCGCCGGTCACCGCGGCGTTGGCGGTGACGTCGGCGGTGCCCGTGGTGGTGCGCACCTCGATGCCGGTCTGGGCCGTTCCCGTCACGGCGCCGCCCGTGACCACGGTCACGGCTCCGGCTCCGGCCGTGCCCGCCTGGATGCCGCTCACCGCGCCGCTCACCGTCCCGGAGCGATTCACCAGGATGTTCGAGGTGTTCGTCGCGTCGGTGATCGCCGCAATGATGGCGGTCCCCGAATTGGAGACCGTGTTGCCGCTGCCGCTCACGAGGACCCCGGTGCCCCCGGCGCCCGCACCGCTCTGCACGGCGATGATGCCCGTCGACGAGGTGCCCGTGACCGTGCCCGATCCGGTGACCGTGACGGCGCCGGTGCCGCTCGTGGTGGCGATGACGCCCTCGGTGGAGCCGTTCACAGCCCCGTTGGAGGTGACGTTCACGGCGCCGTTCTCGCCCACCGCGATGATGCCGGCCCCGCTGGTGCCGGTGACCGCCGCATTGGTCGTGACGTTGACGGCACCGACGGCCGCACCCGCATTGGACGTGGTGGCGACGATGCCGGTCGCGCCCGAAACCGTGCCGCCGCGGGTGACCGTGACGTTGCCGCCGGTCGCCAGGGCCACGATGCCCACGCCCGAGCCGGCCGTGACGGGGCCGTTGCCGGTCACGGTCACGGTTGCGTCGGTGGCCACCGCGGTCGCGCCCGAAGTCGCCGCCACGATGCCGTTCGTCCCGCCGGTCACGGCGCCGGCGCGGTCGACCACGACGCTGGAGGTGTTGGCGGCATTGTTGATCGTCGCGACGATGCCGGTCCCGTTCAGGGACGTGGTCGCGCCCGTGCCGCTCACCAGGACGCCGGTTCCGCCGCCCGCTCCCGCGCCGGTCTGCTGGGCGATGATGCCGGCGACGTTCGTGCCCGAGACGTCCCCGGCGCCGTTCACGGTCACCGCGCCGGCGCCGCTGGTCAGCGCGGAGATGCCGATCGTGGCACCCTGCACGTTCGCGCCCGCAGTCACCAGCACATTGCCGTCCACGCCGCTCGCGACGATGCCGCTGCTGACGGTGGATGTCACGATATTGCTGGTCGCCACCGTGACTGTGCCGGCTCCGGTCGTCGTGATCAGGACGCCCTCGGCGGCCGACGACGTAACCGTCACGCCACCAGACGTCTGGAGGCCGACATCCCCGCCGCTGCTCACGATCAGGACGCCCTGATCGGTCGTGCTGGTGATGGGACCGGCCCCGGTCGCGTTCAACGTCAGATCGTAAGCATTGCCGGCGGACGTGATGCTGACGCCGTTGTCGGTGACCGCATAGTCGATGAAGTTCACAAGCAGGTCGCCGGTCGCGACGATGTCCTTGCTGGCGACGGTCTCGCTGGAGCAGGTCTCGACGCCGGCCGTGAAGCCGTCGCAGGCCGCGAGCGCAGGGCTCGTTCCGAACAGACCCACGAGCGCGCCGACTGCGAGGGCGGTGCTTCCGAGCAGGCCTGAGCGCACCACGAAGGACCTCACATTGGAGCCCGACACGCCCCGGACGGAAACCGACATACCAACCCCCCCAACTGTCGCAGACATGCAACGATCCCCCTCTGGGTAGACGGTCAGGCCCGGCCGAAGCAAGACGGCCAAGCTGGGACCCGGCGGTTTCCGGCCCGGCGTTGCCGAGTTACAACAGGGAATTGTTTAACCGATGCCTGGCACCGGCGCCCGACGCGGCGCCGGCGGCCGGCCGCTCCGAGGATCCGGAGCGTCCGCGCCCGCCTCCCTCCGGTCGACAGGGCGGCGCCAGTGCGGGACGCCGGCGGCTCCGGGTTGCGGTCCCTCCACCGGAGATTCGGTCCCGCACCGGATGATTCCTCCCGGAATCATCCTCGCACCCGAGGCTCGGACCTCGTCCGCCGCGCACCCGGCTACATCCTGCCGTTGTCGCCGGAACGGCCGCCGGCTGTCCAGGCCCGGCGACCGGGCTTCGATCGGGGATGGAAGCCGCGCCTGCCGCGGCGCACCCTGCGCGGTGCCTCGCTGCCGTCGATGGGCCGCCCCGTCGCGGGCGACGGTGCCCCGGACCGCTCCGGGGCGCGGCGCGGCTCGCGCGGTCGATACCCGCGGGCGCCGGGTCGGTTTCTTCGCCCGTCGACCGCCGGTTCAGTGGACGGAGCGCACCCCTGCCCTTAAGTGAGTGACATCCCGCTCGCGCTGCCGCCTCCGCTCACGGACAGATCCTCCATGCCCGTCCAGACCCGTCGTTCCCTTCTGCAAGGCGTCGCCTCCCTCGCGCTGCTCGGGGCCCTGCCCCGGCCGGCTGCGGCCCAGGGCGTCCCTGCGCCCGAGGGCGTGCCCGCGCCGAACCCGTTCCGTTATGAAGACGTGGTGCGGCGGGCCCGCGACATCGCCGCCGCGCCCCACGATGCGGGGGTGCCGCCGCTGCCGGAGCCGTTCAATCGGCTCGACTTCGACGCCTACCGCGACATCCGTTTCCGGCCCGACCGGGCGCTGCTCGGCTCCGCGGGCGGCCCGTTCCGGATGCAGCTCTTCCATCTCGGCTTCCTCTACCAGCGTCCCGTGACCGTGAACGTCATCCGGGACGGCGTGCCGACCCCCGTGCCCTACCAGCGCGAGCTGTTCGACTACGGCAAGAACCGGATCGAGCGGCCGATGCCGGTCAACCTCGGCTTCGCGGGCTTCCGGCTGCACTACCCCCTCAACGACCCCAAGGTGCTGGACGAGGTCATCGCGTTCCTGGGCGCCAGCTACTTCCGCTTCCTCGGCCGCGGCCACAAGTACGGACTCTCGGCGCGCGGGCTCGCGCTCAACGTCGAAGGGCCGGAGCCCGAGGAGTTCCCGTATTTCCGCGAGTTCTGGATCGAGGCGCCCAAGGCCGGCAGCGACCGGGCCACGGTCCTTGCGCTCCTCGACAGCCCGTCGGTCGCCGGCGCCTACCGCTTCGAGCTCTATCCGGCCGAGCGCACGACCCTCGAGGTCACCGCGACCCTGTTCCCGCGCCGCACGCTCGCGGGCGTCGGGATAGCGCCGCTCACCTCGATGTTCTTCGAGGGCGAGAACGAACAGCGGCGCACCGACGACTTCCGTCCGGAGCTGCACGATTCGGACGGGCTGCTCCTGCATTCCGGCGCCGGCGAGTGGATCTGGCGGCCGCTGCGCAACCCGACGCGCAAATGGGTCTCGGCCTTCGTGGACAACAACCCGCGCGGCTTCGGCCTGATGCAGCGCGACCGCGAGTTCGAGAACTATCAGGACCTCGAGGCCTATTACCACCGGCGCCCGAGCTACTGGGTCGAGCCGATCGGGCCTTGGGGCGAGGGCCGGGTCGAGCTCGTCGAGATCCCGACCCCGGACGAGACCAACGACAACATCGTGGCCTATTGGGAGCCCGCGCGGGCGCTGGAGCCGGGCCAGGAGACCGTGCTCTCCTACCGGATGCGGGCCATGGGCACGATCGGCGAGATGCATCCCGGCGGCAAGGTCGTGAACACCTTCCAGGTGCCGCCCCGCGCCTCGGGCTCCAACGCTCCGGGCGATCCGACGCGGCGGCGCTTCATCGTCGACTTCGCCGGCGGCGATCTCGCCTTTTTCCTCTCCGACCCCGCCCAGGTCCAGCTCGTGCCCTCGACCTCCGCGGGCCAGATCACCCACACGTTCCTGGTCCCGAACGAATACGTGAAGGGCTTCCGCGCCGCGATCGACGTGAAGCTCGAGCCCGGCCAGGTCACGGACCTGCGCGCCTTCCTGAAGGCCGGCCCGCGCACGCTCACGGAGACGTGGACCTTCCCCTGGGTCGCGGAATAGCGCCCGGCGCCGCCTGCTCCCTCTCCCGCCTGCGGGGAGAGGGTTGAGGTGAGGGGCCGGTCGGTGAAACGCGAGGGGTCCGGAGAATCCCCCTCCCCTCAGGCGAGGGTGGCGCCCGAAGGGCGACGGGTGGGGTGTTCGCCGAAGGCGAGCTCTTGGCCCAGTGCTGCCGGATGCGCTTCGCGCAACACCCCACCCCGCGCGGCTTTCGCCGCGTCGCCCTCCCCTGAGGGGAGGGAGGCGCTCGGTCTGAGGCTTGGTGCTCGACGTCAGACAGCCGCTCTCCCGACCCCGCTTCGCGAGGGCCCCCCTCTCCCGCTCAAAGGGAGCGAGGCGATGCCGGCGCATCGTGTTCAGCGTGTCAGCGAAAACGCGTCCACCTCGCGCAGCAGGTCGATGAAGGCCCGCGCCCCGTGGTCGGCGCTGGACTCGCCCTTCGCGGCCGTGGCGGCGGCGGCGTCGCCCATGGCGCCGGCGGGATGGAGGTCCTGGCTCATCCAGCCGAAGCCGATCGGCTGGATGGCGTTGAGGTGGCGGAAGCGGCGGGCCATGTCGATCGTGCGGGGCTCGAAGGTCTCGGCCCGGTCCATCCGCACGCTCGCAGACCGGAAGGCCAGCATCAGCGAGGTCTCGGCGTCGCCGCCGTGGATGCCGTGGCGCATCTCCTCGGCCGAGAACAGGCCCTCGGGATAGCCGAGACGGTGCCAGGCGGCGTTGACGGCGAGCATCCCGTGCCGCACCCGCAGCTCGCGGCAGACGATGTCGATCACGGCGACGTTGCCGCCGTGGGAATTGACGAAAACGAGCTTGCGGCAGCCCGCGCGGTGAACGCTCTCGCCGATCTCGGTCCAGGCCCGGATCAGCGTCTCGGCCGAGAGCGTGATCGTGCCCGGGAAGGCCAGGTGCTCGTTCGACTTCCCCACCGCCTGGACGGGCAGGAACAGGACGTCGAGTTCATCGGGCACCCGATCGCGGGCCCGGGCCAGGTAGCCCTCGTTGATCCAGGTGTCGACGCCGACGGGCAGGTGCGGCCCGTGCTGCTCGACCGCCGCGACGGGCAGGACCGCGATGGCGCGGCCCATGTCGCGGGTGCGGAAATCCTCGGTGGTGAGGTCGAGCCAGTTCTGGGCGGGCATGAGGACCGGAGCGGCAGCGGAACGGGCGCGCAGCTTGGCCGACGTCGGGCCGGAGCGCCAGACCCGCTAATCGGCCTTCGCGGCGATCACCTCGACCTCGACCTTGAACTCCGGCCGCGCGAATCCGGCGACGATCATCAGGGTCGAGGCGGGCGGCGGGGATGCCACGGCGCGGTCGCGGGCCTCCATGTAGGGCTTGAGGTGCGCCCGGTCGGTCACGAAGGCGTTGATGCGCACGAGGTCCGGGAAGCCCATCCCGGCCTCCGCGAGGATGGCCCCGATGGCGCGGAAGCAGAGATCGGCCTGGGCGCCTGCGTCCTCGGGGATATGGTCGTCCGGCGCGATGCCGAGCTGGCCCGAGGCGAAGAGCAGGCGATGGCCGGCCGGGACCTCCATCCCGTGGCTGTAATTCGCGAAGGGCGGGCGGATCGAGGCGGGCGTGATCGGGCGCATGGTTCACCGGAATCGGGCGGGCCTCCCCGGCATGCCGCAGGAGCCGGCCCCGCTCAAGTCCCTTGTCGACTTCCTTGCCGGCCCCCTTGCCGACGCGGCACGAACCTTGCCAACCTTGCCCGGAGCGCGCACAGATTTCGGCGCGGCTGGACGCCGGACAGGCAGCGGAGGACGGGACATGAAGCTCGGGTTGCACGTTGGGGCGGCGTTTGCCGCCGTGTTGAGCATCGGGGCCGGCGGCGCGAGCGCGCAGCAGAAGCTCACCGAGGTGAGGTACGGCACCAACTGGGTCGCCCAGGCCGAGCACGGCGGCTACTACCAGGCGCTGGCCGACGGAACCTACGAGAAGCACGGGCTCAAGGTCACGATCGTGCCGGGCGGGCCGCAGGCCAACAACCGCATGCTGCTGCCCGTGGGCCGCATCGACTTCTACATGGGCGGCAACATGGTCCAGGCCTTCTCGGCCGTGGAGGAGAACATCCCGACCCTCGTGGTCGCGGCCCATTTCCAGAAGGACCCGCAGGTGCTCCTCGCCCATCCCGGCCAGGGCTACCAGAAGTTCGAGGACCTCAAGAAGTCGAACAACATCCTGATCTCGAAGGAGGGCGTAGCCACCTTCTATCAATGGATGAAGACCGAATACGGCTTCAAGGAAGAGCAGGTGAAGCCCTACACCTTCAACCCGGCGCCCTTCATCGCCGACAAGACCGCCGTGCAGCAGGGCTACGTGACCTCCGAGCCGCTCGCGGTCGAGAAGGCGGCCGGGTTCAAGCCGGCCCTGTTCCTCCTGGCGGATGCGGGCTTCACGACCTACGCGACCACCGTGGAGGCGCGGCGCGACATGGTCGAGAAGCAGCCCGACGTGGTGCAGAAGTTCGTCGATGCCTCGGCGATCGGCTGGTACAACTATCTCTACGGCGACAACAAGAAGGCCAATGAACTCATCAAGAAGGACAATCCGGAGATGACCGACGAGCAGATCGCCTTCTCGATCGGCAAGATGAAGGAGTACGGCATCGTCGATTCCGGCGACACCGCGAAGCTCGGCATCGGCGCCATGACCGACGAGCGCATGAAGGACTTCTTCGACAAGATGGTGAAGGCCGGCCTGTTCAAGGCGAACCTCGACTACAAGAAGAGCTACACCACCCAGTTCGTCAACAAGGGCGTCGGGCTGGACCTGAAGAAGTAGCGCAGGCCTCCGGATCCCCTCTCCCCACGTGAGGACTCCCTCTCCCCACGTGAGGACTCCCTCTCCCCGCCAGCGGGGAGAGGGTCGGGGTGAGGGGCCGGTCGGTGAAGCACGCCGCATCCGCCCCCCGCCTCGTGCGCTTTCCGGCTAGGAAGGTCCGCCACCCCGACCTCGATGATCCGACGAACCGCCATGGCGTTCCACCGACCGGCCCCTCACCCCAACCCTCTCCCCGTAGACGGGGAGAGGGGGTGACCATGCTCGCCACGTCCGACCGCCCTGCCCTCTCCGCCCCGCCGCTCGTGTCGCTGCGCGGCGTGCGCAAGACCTTCGCGAACGGCACCACCGCGCTCGCCGGGCTCGACCTCGACATCC
This sequence comes from Microvirga sp., assembly GCA_036263675.1. Taxonomy (GTDB): domain Bacteria; phylum Pseudomonadota; class Alphaproteobacteria; order Rhizobiales; family Beijerinckiaceae; genus Microvirga. The sequence goes on from DATAGO010000076.1 coordinate 8,623, forward strand.
GTCCGGGCGAGTTCGTGTCGCTGCTCGGGCCGTCCGGCTGCGGCAAGTCGACGGCGTTGCGCATCGTCGCGGGCCTCGCGGACGCGAGCGCGGGCGAGGTCGCATGGCCGGGCGCGAGCGCCGACGAGCGGCGCGGCGACGTCGGCTTCGTGTTCCAGGAACCGACCCTGATGCCCTGGGCCAGCGCCCTCGACAACGTCTGGCTGCCGCTGCGCCTGCGCGGCGTCTCGCGGCGCGAGGCGCTGCCGCGGCTCGAGGAGGCGCTGGAGCTCGTCGGGCTCGGGGGCTTCAAGGCCGCCTATCCGCGCGAGCTTTCGGGCGGCATGAAGATGCGCGTCTCGATCGCCCGCGCCCTGTCCCTGCGGCCGAAGCTCCTCCTCATGGACGAGCCCTTCGCGGCCCTCGACGAGATCACCCGGTTCAAGCTCAACGACGACCTGCTGCGGCTGCAGCGGGAGCTCGGCTGCACGATCGTGTTCGTGACCCATTCGGTGTACGAGAGCGTGTACCTCTCCTCGCGCATCGTCGTCATGGCGGCGCGGCCGGGCCGGGTGGTCGCCGAGATCGCGGTCGACGCGACGCGGCGCGACGAGGGCTTCCGCGCGAGCCCGCTTTACGCCGAACTCTGCCGCGAGGCCTCGCGCGCGCTGCACGGCGCCATGGCGCCGGACGAGCACCTGTGATCGCCCGCGGGATAGGCTAGCGGCATGACCGATTCGCTCCTTTCTTCCCCCACGCTCGAAACCGCGCGCCCGCGCGACCCGTTCGACTGGAACCGGGTGCTGAAGGTCTGCCTGCCGCTGGTGCTCTTCGCGCTCACGCTCTGGTTCTGGGAATCCTACGTCACCCGCAACAAGGTGCCGCCCTACATCCTGCCGGCTCCGAGCGCGATCTGGGCGACGCTCCTGAAGGACTGGCCGGTCCTCTCCGCCTCGCTCCTCACCACCCTAAAGACCACCTTCCTCGGCCTCGGGCTCGCGGTCGCGGGCGGGGTGACGCTCGCGGTGCTGCTCAGCCTGTCGCGGGCGATCGAATACTCGCTCTATCCTTACGCCGTGGTCCTCCAGGTGACGCCCGTGGTGGCGATCTCGCCGCTGCTCCTGATCTACCTGCCCCAGGATCTCGCCGTGCTGGCCTGCGCCTGGATCGTCGCCTTCTTTCCGGTTCTCTCCAACACCACGCTCGGCCTGCAATCGGTCGACCGCAACCTGCTCGAGCTGTTCGAGCTCTACGGCGCCACGCGGCCGAAATGGGCGCCGGCCTTCCTGGGCCGCTTCCTGTCACGGGTGAAGGCCCTGTGGTACCTCCGTCGCCCGGCCGCCCTGCCCTATTTCCTGGCCGGCCTGAAGATCGCGGGCGGCCTCTCGCTCATCGGCGCGGTCGTGGCCGAGATCGCCGCCGGCTCCGCGGGCGCCGGGTCGGGCCTCGCCTACCGCATCGTCGAGAGCCAATACCGGCTCAACATCCCGCGCCTGTTCGCGGCGCTCGGGCTCCTGGCGCTCACGGGCGTGATCATCTTCCTCGCCATGTCGGCGCTCTCGCATCTCCTGCTGCGGCGCTGGCACGAGAGCGCGCTCGGCCGGGAGCGCTGACGATGGCGAAAGGTTTCGCGGCTCTCCCGAACGCGCCGGCCTACCGGCTCGTCAATGCGCGCGCCCCGCTCGCGCTCCTGACCGCGAGCGGGCTCGCGGCCGACCGGGAGGGCCTCAGCGCGATCGACCTCACCGTCGAGGACGGACGGATCGCCTCCGTGGTGCCGGCCGGCATGGCGACCCTGGACGCCGGCCTGCCCGCCCTCGACCTCGACGGCGGCATCGTCCTGCCGCGCCTCGTCGACATCCACACCCATCTCGACAAGGGCCACATCTGGCCGCGCCGCCCCAACCCGGACGGCACCTTCCTGGGCGCCCTCCAGAACGCGGGCGCCGACCGCGAGGCGCGCTGGACGGCCGAGGACGTGCGCGCCCGGATGGACTTCGCGCTCCGCTGCGCCTTCGCCCACGGCACCGGCGCAATCCGCACCCACCTCGATTCGATCGGGCCGCAGACCGCGATCTCCTGGCCGGTCTTTGCCGAGACCCGCGAGGAATGGCGCGGGCGCATCGCGCTCCAGGCCGTGTCGCTGTTCCCCTTGGACCTCGTGCTCGACGACGAGGCGCAGTTCCGCGCCATCGTCGCGCAGACCGCCCGTCACGGCGGCGTGCTCGGCGGCGTCACGTTCCTCGGGCAGGCCCCGACCGAGCGCACCGACCGCGCCCTCGACCGCCTGTTCCAGGCCGCGGCGGCGGAAGGCATCGATGTCGACCTGCATGTCGACGAGAGCGATTCGCCGGCGGCCCGGACCCTGGTACGCGTCGCGGAGGCCGCGATCCGCAACCGCTATGCCGGCAAGGTGCTCTGCGGCCACGCCTGCTCGCTCGCGCTCATGAGCGAGCGCGACCTCGCCCGCGCCATCGCCCGCATCGCGGAGGCGAAGCTCGCGGTCGTGAGCCTGCCGCTGTGCAACATGTATCTGCAGGACCGCCGCCCCGGCCGCACCCCGCGCTGGCGCGGCGTCGCGCCCCTGCACGAGCTCCAGGCCGCCGGCATCCCCGTGATGGTGGCGAGCGACAACACGCGGGATCCGTTCCACGCCTACGGCGATCTCGACATGCTGGAGGTGTTGCGCGAGGCGACCCGGATCCTGCACCTCGACCACGGCGGCCCGGATCCGTTCCGCACCGTCGCGGCGACGCCCGCCGACCTCATGAACCTCGACCGCCACGGCCGCATCGAGGCCGGCGACGCCGCGGATCTCGTGCTCACGCGGGCGCGGGGCCTCACGGAGCTTCTCGCGCGCCCGCACGCCGACCGCACGGTGCTGGTCGCGGGGCAGGCGATCGACACCACGCTGCCGGACTACCGGGAGCTCGACCGGTGGATGCTGGGTTGACCATGGCGCTGCGGGTTCGAGCGCTTGGGGTCCGCAGGGCCATCCACTTTGTCATCCCCGGCCGGAGCCCGCCAGGGCGCAGGGGAAGGGGATCCAGAGCGACGACTCGCTGCGAAGCAGCGCCTTATGGATTCCACACAAGGAGCCGCTTCGCGGCAGCTTCATCGTGCTGGATCCCCTTCCCCTCCGCACTTCGTGCTCCGGCCGGGGCTGACACCGCGGGTTTTGGATCCCCTTCCCCTCCAGCGGCTGACGCCGCTTCCGGCCGGAGATGACGTTGCCCCCTCCCCTCCGGCCGCACCGACACCTGGAGACCCTGATGACCGCCCGCTACGACATCGCCGCCCTCAAGAGCCGCCTCGACGGCATCCGGACGGAGGAGAACCCGGCTCTCGTCCGGCAGAAGAGCCGCGACTTCTACTGGTACTCGCCGACGCTCAAGCGCCAGCTCGACACTGTTACGGCCGACATCGTCGTGAGCCCGACCAACGAAGCCGACGTGGTGCGCGTGCTGGAAGCCGCCTTCGCGCTCGGCATCCCGGTGACGCCGCGGGGCACCGGCACGGGCAATTACGGTCAGGCGATGCCGCTGTCGGGCGGGATCCTGCTCGATCTCTCCGGCTTCAACCAGGTGAAGCACATCGCGCCCGGCCGCGTGGTGGCCGAGCCCGGCGCCGTCATCGCGGCGATCGACAAGGAGACTCGGCCTCATTCGGGCCAGGAGATCCGGCTCCATCCGTCCACCTACAACACCGCGTCCATCGGCGGCTTCATCGCCGGCGGCTCGGGCGGCGTCGGCTCGATCAAGTGGGGCGGCCTGCGCGATGCCGGCAACGTCATCCGGCTGAAGGTGGTCACCATGGAGGCCACGCCGCGCGTGCTCGAGATCGCCGGCGACGACCTCCACAAGGTGGCGCATGCCTACGGGACGAACGGCATCATCACGGAAGTCGAGATGCCGCTCGCCCCCGCCTACGACTGGGTCGACGTGATCGTCGGCTTCGACAGCCTCAGGGCCGCGACGGCCTACGCCAACGCGCTCGGCGAACAGGACGGCCTCCTGATCAAGCAGCTCGCCGTGGTCGCGGCGCCCGTGGCGCACGACTATTTCCTGCGGCACCAGAAATACCTGCCGCGCGACAAGCACGTCGCCCTCGCGATGGTGGCGCCGCACGCGCTGGACGCGCTCTTCGCCTTCACGGGCCGCTTCCGCGGCGCCGAGGTGCTGTTCCGCCAGGACCGGATGAGTGCCGCGGATCTGAAAGGCCTGCCGCCGGTCTTCGAGCTGTCGTGGAACCACACCACGCTCAGGGCGCTCCGGGTCGACCCGACGATCACCTACCTCCAGGTGCTCTACCCTTTCCCGAACCAGGTCGACCTCGTCGAGCGCATCCACGACCGCTTCGGCGACGAGGTGCCGGCGCATCTCGAATTCGTGCGCTTCGACGGCAAGGTCACCTGCTTCGGCCTGCCGCTGGTGCGCTTCACCTCCGAGGAGCGCCTGGAGGAGATCATGGCGATCCACGAGGAGATGGGCGCGCCGATCTTCAATCCCCACCGCTACACGCTCGAAGAAGGCGGCATGAAGCAGACCGACGCGGTGCAGCTCGCCTTCAAGCGCGAAGCGGACCCCCGCGGCCTGCTCAATCCCGGCAAGATGATCGCCTGGGAGGACCCCACTTACGATTACCGCTCGGGCAAGACCTTCCTGTTCCGCGGACTCGCCGGGCAGGACGCCGCCGAATAGATGCGCGTCCTCGTCCTCTATGCCCATCCGAACCCGGAGAGCTATGCGGCGGCCCTCCACCGGGCCGCGCTGGAGGCTTTGCGCCGGGCCGGCCACGAGGTCGACGATTGCGATCTCTACGCGGAGGGCTTCGACCCCGTCCTCTCGCGCGAGGAGCGCCTCGCCTACCACGAAGTGCCGCGCAACCGGGCGCCCGTCGCAGACTACGTGCGGCGCCTCGAGGCGGCCGAAGCCCTCGTCCTGATGTTCCCGGTCTGGAACTTCGGCTTTCCAGCGATCCTGAAAGGGTTTCTCGACCGCGTCTTCCTCCCCGGCGTCAGCTTCCGGATCGAGGACGGCCTGGCGCGGCCCAATCTCCGCCACGTGAAGCGGCTCGTCGCGGTCACGACCTACGGCGCGCCGCGCTGGCGCGCGTTTCTCATGGGCGATCCGCCCCGCAAGGTGGTGACCCGCATGCTGCGCGTCCTGGCGGCGCCGGGCGCGCGCTGCCGCTACCTCGCGCTCCACGACATGAACCGGCAGACGCAAGGGGAGCGCGAGGCCTTCCTGGCCGAAGTCGAGCGGACGATGGGCAGGCTCTGACGCCGGTCCTTGTCGTCTGCGCCCGTCCGTGCGGAGAAAGGTTCTGATGCGGATCCTCGTCGTCTACCCCCATTCGCCCGGGAAGAGTTTCTGATGCGGGTTCTCGTCGTCTACGCCCATCCGTGCGGGGAGAGCTTCTGCGCCGCCATCCGTGATCGGACCCTCGCGACGCTCGCCGAGGCCGGACACGAGGTCTGCCTCCTCGACCTCTACGCCATGGGCTTCGACCCCGTCCTCTCGGCCGGGGAGCGGCGCGGCTACCACACGCCGGGCGAGAACGAGCGCCCGGTCGCCGAGCATCTCGCGCACCTGCGCTGGTGCGAGGCCCTCGTCTTCGTCTACCCGACCTGGTGGTACGGCCAGCCCGCGATGCTGAAAGGGTGGCTCGACCGCGTATGGGTGCCGCACGCGACCTTCCGGATGCCGGAGCCCGGCAAGCCCATCGCCCGCGTGATGACCAACATCCGCGTCGTCGGGGCGGTCTCGACCCTCGGGAGCCCGCGCTGGTGGTGGTGGGTCATGGGTGTGCCGGGCCGGCGGGTCCTGCTGACCGGGATCTCGGTGCTCTGCGCCCCCGGCTGCCGCACCTTCTGGTTCGCCCACCACCGCATGGATTCCTCGACGCCGCAGAGCCGCGCCGCCTTCCTCGACAGGTTGCGCCGGCGGCTTCCGGCAGCCTTGCGCTGAGCCGTCACGGCCCTGCTGCGACGCTCCCGCCCTGCGGCGGCGCGGAGCGGATGGCCCTGCTCCGGCGCTCCTACCCCGCCCCAGGGCGGGAGAGCGGATGGTCCGGCTGTCATGGGACCGTCATCGAACCGTCACCGAGCCTGGCCATACTCCGCCGCGATGAACAGCGATGCGGGTGCGCCGATGGAGCGACACATGAAGCATCCGGGGGCGAAGAGCGTCGGCTGGGCCCTGGTGCAGGCCGCGCGTCTCCACCGGAGCCGGATGGGCGACAAGCTCGCCGGGCTCGGCCTGTTCGCCGGGCAGGAGCAGGTCCTGCAGGCGCTCGCGGCCGCCGAGATCATGACCATGGGCGACCTCGCGGCCGTGCTGCGGGTGCGCCCGCCGACGGCCTCCAAGACGGTCTCCCGGCTCGCCGCCATGAGCCTCGTGGAGCGCCATGCGGAGCCCGGCGACGCCCGCGTGGTGCGGGTTCGCCTGACCGCGGAAGGGCACCGCAAGGCCGCCGCCATCGAGCACCTGTGGGACGAGGTCGAGAGCGAGCTCCTGCGCGGCTTCGACCCCAAGGAGCGCAAGCGCGTGCGCAAGCTGCTCAGGAAGGCCGCCGGCAACCTCGCCGACGCCTCGGGCGCCGACCCGCGCGGACTCGACGGCCCGGAGGACGAGCTCGACGGACTTCCCGAGTCGACACCGGTCGTCGCGGTCGCGGCCACCGCCTGAAGCCGGGCCGCATCCCCGGCCCGATCGGGCGGCAAGCCCGCCTCACCCGCGCCCTCCGCGCAGAGGGGGCCTGCGCAAATCGTGGTCGCCAGCCCCGATTCGGCCCGGTAGCCTGCCGGCAATGACCGAGATCCGGACTGCGGCCGCCACGCCCCTTTCCCACAACCAGGAGCGTCAGCGCCGGCTCGCCGGCATCGGGCTCATCTGCGTCGCGCTCCTGTGCTTCTCCATGCTCGACGCCTCCGCGAAGTGGCTCAACCGCTCCGTCGACCCGCTCCTGACGGTCTGGGCCCGCTACGCCGTCAGCGTCGCCTTCGTGTTCGTCTTCATCAACCCGGTCAGCCACCCGGGCGTGCTGCGGGCGAATCGGCTCACGCTTCAGCTCGCCCGCTCGTTCCTCCTGTTCCTCTCGACCGCGCTGAACTTCATCGCCCTGCAATATCTGCAGCTCGTCGAGACCCTCGCGATCCTGTTCGCGACGCCGCTGCTGGTGGCGCTCCTCTCCGGCCCGATGCTCGGCGAGCGCGCCGGGCCGCGGCGCCTCGCGGCGATCGGCGTCGGCTTCGTGGGCATCCTGATCGTGACGCGCCCCGGCCTCGGCACCATGCACCCCGCCGCCCTGCTCTCGGTCGTGGGGTCCGTGTCCTACGCGCTCTACAACGTCCTGACTCGCGTCCTCGCGGCCTCTGACCGCTCCGAGACCACGATGGTGTATTCCGGCCTCGTCGGCATGGCGCTCGCGACCCCGATGCTGCCCTTCGTCTGGACGGCGCCGGGATCGGGCCTCGCCTGGGCGGTCTTGGTGGGCGTCGGGGCGTTGGGCGCCGTCGGGCACTGGCTCGTGATTCTCGCCCATGCGCGCGCACCGGCTCCGGTGCTCGCCCCCTTCATCTACTTCCAGATCGTCTGGATGCTGGCGCTCGGCTACCTCGTCTTCGGCGACTGGCCCGACACCTGGACGCTCGTGGGCTGCGCCGTCGTGGTTGGCTCGGGGCTCTACCTGCTGACCTGGGAGCGGGGGCGAAAACCCGAAGGCGGGGCGACGTAAGCCGGAGCCCGCGTACCGCAAATCGGCCGGTTCGGGCTTGCATCCGCACGCCGGTGGCCGCAGATGACGAAGCCCGTCCCGGCGAAGCGGGACGCGGCCGAGAGACGAGGCAGCCCAAGGGGGGATATCCATCATGGCGAAACCCGACGTGTTGATGACCGGGCCGATGCAGGCCGTGGTGGCCGAGACGCTCCGGCGCGAGACGAACCTGCACGTGCTGTCGGACGCGCCCGACCGGGCGGCGTTCCTGCGCGAGGTCGGCCCGCGCATCCGCGGCGCGGCGGTGAGCTCGGGTCATGGCCCCTTCAACAAGAGCCTGATGGACGCGCTGCCGAACCTCGAGATCGTCGCCAATTTCGGCGTCGGCTACGACAACGTGGAGGTCGCGGAGGCGGCGAAGCGCGGCATCGTCGTGACCAACACGCCGGACGTCCTCAACGAGGAGGTCGCCGACACCGCCATGGGGCTGCTGCTCGCCGCCGTGCGCCAGATCCCGCAGGCCGACCGCTATCTCCGCGCCGGGCGCTGGCTCGACAAGCCCTACCCGCTCACCGCCTCCTTGCGCGGCCGCAAGGCCGGCATCCTCGGGCTCGGCCGCATCGGCAAGACCATCGCGCAGCGGCTCGAGGCCTTCGGGATCACGGTCGCATATCACGGCCGGTCGCAGCAGGCGGACGTGCCTTACGCCTACTACCCGACCCTCGTCGGGTTGGCTGAAGCCGTCGATATCCTGGTCGTGATCACGCCGGGCGGGGCCGCGACCCACCGCATCGTCAACGCCGAGGTCCTGAAGGCGCTGGGGCCCGAGGGGGTGCTCATCAACGTCGCCCGCGGCACCGTCGTGGACGAGCCGGCGCTGATCGAGGCCCTGCGCTCCCGCACGATCCTGACCGCCGGCCTCGACGTGTTCGAGCACGAGCCGAAGGTGCCGCAGGAGCTCATCGACATGGAGCACGTGGTGCTGCTGCCGCATGTGGGCTCGGCGACCACTCACACGCGCAACGCCATGGGCCAGCTCGTGGCCGACAACATCGTCAACTGGCTCGCGGGCAAGGGCCCGCTCACGCCGGTGGCCGAGACGCCCTGGAAGCGCTGAGCCCGCAGGGCCGATGAAAAAGGAGCGGCGGTCCGCGGACCGCCGCTCCTGTCGTTTCCAGGCTGCGAGGTCTTCCTAGGCTGCGAACTTGCCGCCGAGCTCGTCCTCGATATGGATGCGGATGATCTCGTCGAAGGACGATTCCGCCTTGAAGCCGAGGCTCTCGGCGCGCCGGGTGTCGAAGTTGCGAGGCCAGCCCGCGACCATGCGGATGATGGCCTGATCGGGCTCGCGGCGGATGCGTGCCACCGGCCCTGCGCCCGCGACCCGGCGCAGGGCCTCGATCTGCTCGGCCACCGTGACGGACAGCCCGGGCATCGACAGGCTGCGGCGCGCACCCAGGCGCTCGGTGTCCATCGTGGCGGCATGAATCAGGAAGCCGACCGCGGAGCGCGGCGAGGCGTGCCAGTGGCGCACGTCGTCCGAGACGGGCAGCACCGCCTCCTGCCCGTTGAGGGGCTCGCGGATGATGTTGGAGAAGAAGCCCGACGCTGCCTTGTTGGGCCGCCCCGGCCGCACGCAGATCGTGGGCAGGCGGATTCCGACGCCGTCGAAGAAGCCGCGGCGGGTGTAATCGGAGAGCAGCAGCTCCCCGATCGCCTTCTGGGTGCCGTAGCTCGTGAGCGGCGTCAGGAAGAACTCGTCGCCGATCGCCTCCGGATAGGGCGCGCCGAAGACCGCGATCGACGAGGTGAAGACGAGGCGGGGCTTGTAGCCGTCGCCGATGACCCGCACCGCGTCGAAGAGGTAGCGCGTGCCGTCGAGGTTGATGCGGTAGCCCTTGTCGAAGTCGGCCTCGGCCTCGCCCGACACGATCGCGGCGAGGTGGAAGATCACGTCGGGCCGGTCGGCGACGAGCTTCTCGGCCTCGCCCGGCACGGCGAAGTCGGAGGTGAGCGTGCGGGTCTCGAAGGGCGCGCCCTCCGGGGCCTGCGGCTCGACCACGTCGTGCAGGGTGACCTTGGTGATGGCGCGTCCGCCGAGCGAGCCTTCGCGGGCGAGGCGCTCGACGAGCTTGCGCCCCACCATGCCGCCGCCGCCGAGGATGAGAATGTGCATGGGTCCGGTTCCCGAATGTGAGGAGCGCCTAGAGCGCGAAGCGATGTCCCGAGTGTAAGGGGGCGGGGAGGCGATCAGAGCGCGAAGCCGCCGTCGGCGAGGTGGATCTGGCCCGTCGTATAGCTCGCTTCGTCCGAGGCGAGATAGACCGCAAGCCACGCGATCTCTTCCGCGGTGCCGAGGCGGCCCATGGGCTGGCGGTCGACAAAGGCTTGGCGCACCGCGTCCGTGCTCTGGCCGGAAGCCTTGGCCTGGTCGGCGATGCGCTCGTCGAGGGAGGGCGACTGGATCGTGCCGGGGCAGATCGCGTTGGCGCGGATGCCGCGCTTGATGTAGTCCGCCGCGACCGCCTTGGTGAGGCCGATCACCGCCGCCTTGGTGGCCCCGTAGACGTAGCGGTTCGGAATGCCGCGCACGGAGCCCGCACCCGACGCGATGTTGACGATCGAGCCGCGCCCGCGCTCCAGCATGCCCGGGATGTAGGCCTTGATGGTCCGGTGCATCGACTTCACGTTGAGGTCGAAGGAGAAGTCCCAGTCGCGGTCGGAGCAGTCGAGCACGGTGCCGTGGTGCACGAAGCCCGCGGCGTTGACGAGGATGTCGAGCGGGCCGGTCTCGGCCGCGAGCGCCGCGACGGCGTCGTTCGAGAGTACGTCGAGCTTGCGCAGCTCCGCGCCCGCGAGTCCCTGCATCTTGGCGGGGTCGAGATCGGTCGCCCACACCTTCGCGCCCTCGGTCACGAACGCCTCGGCGATGGCCCGCCCGATCCCCTGCCCCGCCGCCGTGACCAGCGCGGTCTTGCCCGCCAAACGTCCCGCCATTGTGCTTCCCCTTCAGATGGATTTCGTCATGTGGACGATCCGGCGATCGTCCAGGGCTTCGATGCGTTCGACGGCATAGCCGCGGCGCCGGTACCAGTCGATGTTCGCGGCGAGCTTCTCGCCGGTGTAGAGCCGGACGGTGCCGAGCCCGAGATCGCGCGCGCGGGCGTCCGCCGCGGCGAGGAGCCGGTTGCCGAGGCCCTGCCCTTGCGCCTCCGGCGCCGTCGCGACGCTCCAGATCAGGAGGTGGTCGGGCCGCGGGTCGAGGATCAGCGCCCCCGATCCCGGCGCGTCCTCGGGCAGCCAGACCTCGTAGCGGGCGAGGATCGTGGCGTAGTCCTCGCGCAGCGGCAGCGGCTCGACGCCGAGGATCGCGGCATTGGGCCGGTAGGCGGCCTGCTGGAGCGCCGCGACGGCGGCGAGATCCCCGGCGCCGGCGGGCCGCAGGCGGATCCCGTCGGCGGCAGCCGAGGTGGCGTTCAGCGCCGCGAGGCTCAGGCGCTGGCGGCCGGCGGCGTCGAAATTCGCCGGATCGAGCCAGCGCTCGAAGGCGCGGCGGCGGGAGGGCCACTCATGGTCGAGCATCGCGAACCAGGCGGTGTCGCGGTTCGCGCCCTTCACGACCATGTGCTGGCGAAAGAGCCCCTCGTAGGTGAAGCCGAAGCGGAGCGCCGCGCGTTTCGAGGGCTCGTTGCGGTCGTTGCACTTCCATTCGAAGCGGCGGTAGCCGAGGTCCTCGAAGGCGTGCCGGGCCTGGAGGTAGATCGCCTCCGTCGCGCCGCGGGTGCGGGCGAGGCGCGGCCCGAACAGGATGTTGCCGGTCTCAATCACCCCGTTGGCGGCGTCGATCCGCATGAAGGTCAGCCGGCCCTCGGCGCGGCCCGTCTCCCGGTCGATCACCGCGTAGAACAGCGGATCGTCGGTCGCGGCGGCCCTGCCGAGCCAGGGCTGGAACGAGGCGCGGTCGGGATACGGCGCATCGGCGAGCCAGCGCCAGAGGTCCTCCGCGGTTTCGCCCGAGGACGCGGCGAAGAGGTCGTCGCCGTGCCGCGCGGGGTCGAGCGGCTCGAGGCGCACAAAGCGCCCGTCGAGCGCGCGCCGCTCGGGCTTCGGGCGCGGCGTCCAATGCGCCAGATCGCTCATGGTCCCATCGTTCACCGGCGGTCTCCGCTGTCGCGGCGGAAGAAGTCGTTGATCTCGGCGAAGGGCCGGTTGTCGGCGAGCGCGTCGAAGCTCCCTTTCGCCAGCGCTTCGGCGCCCCGCATGAAGCCGCCCCAGGCCGCACGGGCGAGCCCGGAGCCGAGGCTGATGCGCCGCACGCCGAGCTCAGCGAGATCGGCGACGTCGAGCCCGATCGGGCCCGAGACCAGCACGTTGACGGGCTTCGGCGCCACCGCCTGCACGACCGCGCGGATGTCGTCCCGCGTGCGCGGGCCCGGCGCATAGAGGCAATCGGCGCCCGCCTCCGCATAGGCTTCGAGCCGCCGGATCGATTCCCGCAAGGGGTCGGAATGTCCGACGAGGTAGCACTCCGCGCGGGCGGTGAGCACCACGTCCCCACCCGCCTCGTCGACGGCCCGGCGGGCGGCGCGGATGCGCTCGACGGCGAGGTCGAGGTCGTAGAGCGGCTTCGCCCGGTCGCCGGTGGAATCCTCGACCGACAGCCCCGCGACGCCGGTGTCGATGCAGAGGTGAACGTTCTCGGCGACGCCCTCGGGCTCGTGCGCGTAGGCGGATTCGTAATCCGCATTCACGGGCAGGTCGGTCGCGCCCACGATTTCGGCGATGTGCGCCAGCATGGCGTCGCGCGGCACGGCCCAGTCGGTGTCGGGCAGGCCGCGGCCGAAGGCGAAGCCGGAGCTCGTGGTCGCCAGCGCCCGGAAGCCGAGATGGCGCAGGTAGCGCGCGGTGCCGATGTCCCACGGGTTCGGGAGCACGAAGCAGCCGCTCTCGTGCAGGCGGCGGAAGGCGGCGCGGCGGGAGGCGAGATCGGCCATCGGAGGGGGCTCCGAAGAGAGCGGAACGCAAGCACGATGCCGGCGTTCCCGGGCGGCCGCGACGGGCCTGAATTGTGTGCGGGCCGGAGACGCCCCGGCAGGGCGTCTCCGGCGCACGGTGTCGAAGCCGTCCCGTCCGGGACGGGCGCGGCCGTCAGTGGTTGTCGCGCGGCACGCCGAAGGTCTGGGCGACGCGCTGGTACTTCACGGCCGGCTTCAGGGTCATGCCCTCGGAGAGCTGGTCGACCATGCTGCGCTGGATCTCCTGCCAGGGTGTCTGGCTCGCCGGGAACGGGAAGCCGCCCCGCGCCTCGAGATCGGCGCGCCGCCGCTGCAGTTCCTCCGGCGGGAGCAGGATGTCGGCCGTGCGCTTGTTGAGGTCGATCCGGATGCGGTCGCCGGTCTGGAGCAGCGCTAGGCCGCCGCCCGCGGCCGCTTCGGGCGAAGCGTTGAGGATCGAGGGCGTGCCCGACGTGCCGGACTGGCGCCCGTCGCCGATGCAGGGCAGCGAGAGCACGCCGCGCTTGATGAGCTCGCCCGGCGGCTGCATGTTCACGACCTCGGCCGCGCCCGGATAGCCGATCGGGCCGGCGCCGCGCATGATCAGGATCGTGTGCTCGTCGATGCCGAGCGACGGGTCGTCGATGCGGTGGTGGTAATCCTCCGGCCCTTCGAACACCACGACGGGTCCCTCGAAGGCGTTCGGGTCGTCGGGGTTGTTGAGGTAGCGCTGCTGGAACTCCTCCGAGATCACGCTCGTCTTCATGATCGCGGAATCGAACAGGGTGCCCTTGAGGTGGAGGAAGCCCGCCTTCTCGCGCAGGGGCTGGTCGTAGGGGCGGATCACGTCGCGGTCCCAGCTATGCTTGCCGCGGCAGTTCTCGCCGATGGTGCGGCCGTTGCAGGTGACCGCGTTCTCGCGGAGCTTGCCGGCATGCATGAGTTCGGCGAGCACCGCGGGAAGGCCGCCGGCGCGGAAATATTCCTCGCCCAGGTACTCGCCCGCGGGCTGCATGTTGACGAGGAGCGGGATCTCGAAGCCGACCTTCTCCCAGTCGTCGTTGGTGAGCGGCACGCCGATGTGCTTGGCGATCGCGTTGATGTGCACGGGGGCGTTGGTCGATCCGCCGATCGCCGCATTGGCGACGATGACGTTCTCGAACGCCTCGCGGGTCATGATGTCGGAGGGCTTCAGGTCCTCCCACACCATGTCGACGATGCGCCGGCCGCTCTCGTAGGCCATCTGGCCGCGCTCGCGGTAGGGCGCCGGGATCGCGCCGGAGCCCGGCAGCGACATGCCGAGCGCCTCGGCGAGCGCGTTCATGGTCGAGGCCGTGCCCATGGTGTTGCAATGGCCGACCGAGGGAGCTGACGAGCCCACGATGTCGATGAACTGCTGGTAGTCGATGTCGCCGGCGGCATGCCGCTCGCGGGCCTTCCACACGATGGTGCCGGAGCCGGTGCGCTCGCCCTGGTGCCAGCCGTTCAGCATGGGGCCGACGTTGAGCGAGATCGCCGGGATGTTGACGGTCGCGGCCGCCATGAGCAGCGCGGGCGTGGTCTTGTCGCAGCCGGTGAGCAGCACGACGCCGTCGAGCGGATAGCCGTAGAGCACCTCGACGAGGGAGAGGTAGGCGAGGTTGCGGTCGAGGCAGGCGGTGGGGCGCTTGCCCGTCTCCTGGATCGGATGGCACGGGAACTCGAAGGCGACGCCCCCGGCCGCCGTGATGCCCTCGCGGACGCGCTTGGCCAGGTCGAGGTGGTGGCGGTTGCAGGGGGAGAGATCGGAGCCCGTCTGGGCGATGCCGATGATCGGCTTCCTGCCCTGGAGTTCCTTGGCGGTGAGGCCGAAGTTCAGGTAGCGCTCGAGGTAGAGCGCCGTCATGCCCGGGTTGTCGGGGTTGTCGAACCAGAGGCGGGAGCGGAGCTGGTCGGGCGTGCGGCGCTGGGGCGTGTCGGCCATGTCGGCAATCCTCCCTGGCGCAGGTCTCGGCCCGCGCCGGATATCCGTGAAGCGGCCGGAACTCTTGCTCGTTGGGGCCAGGGAAATCAACAGGTTCCATGCGGGCCGGGTCCCCGCGCGGCGTGCATGGCTGCGGCGCTCGCCCGAGGCGGCCGGTTTGACTTTCCCGGGCGCCTTGCGGTCTATGGCCCGACACAGCCGCGGGCCGGCCCTGAGCGTGCCGGACCTCGCGCCCTTCGAGGATGAGGACGCCCATGCTTCCACTGGTCTCCGCCTTCGGCCGCCTCGGCGAGGAGAATGCCTTCGCGGTGCTCGCCCGCGCCACCGAGCTCGCCCGCTCGGGCCGCGACATCGTCAATCTCGGTATCGGCCAGCCGGACTTCCCCACGCCCGCGCATATCGTCGAGGCCGGGATCCAGGCCCTGCGCGACGGGCACCACGGCTACACGCCCGCGACCGGCATCCTCCCCTTGCGCGAGGCGGTGTCGGGCGACCTCCACCGGCGCTTCGGGGTCGAGGTGAGCCCGGAGAGCGTGATGATCGTGCCGGGCGGCAAGGTCACCATGTTCATGGCGATCCTGATGTTCGGCGAGCCCGGGGCCGAGATCCTCTATCCCGATCCGGGTTTCCCGATCTATCGCTCGATGATCGAGTTCACGGGCGCGACCCCGATCCCGGTGCCGATCCGCGAGGAGAACGGCTTCGCCTTCTCGGCCGAGGAGACGCTCGGCCTGATCACGCCGCGCACCCGCCTCATCATCCTGAACTCGCCCGCGAACCCGACCGGCGGCGTAACCCCGAAGGCGGAGATCGACGCGCTCGTGGCTGGCCTCGCCCGGCACCCGGACGTGGCGATCCTATCCGACGAGATCTACGGCACCATGACCTACGACGGCGAGCGCCACGTCTCGCTGCTGCAATATCCGGAGCTGCGCGACCGGCTGATCTACCTCGACGGCGCCTCGAAGACCTACGCGATGACGGGCTGGCGCCTCGGCTGGTCGGTGTGGCCGAAGCCCCTCTACGACGCCGCCCGCAAGCTCGCGGTGAACTCGCATTCCTGCGTCAACGCCGCGACCCAATGGGCCGGCGTCGCAGCCCTGAACGGGCCGCAGGACTGCGTCGCCGAGATGGTGGCGGAGTTCGACCGGCGCCGGGCGATCGTGGTCGAGGGCCTCAACAAGCTGCCGGGCGTGTCCTGCATCGTGCCGAAGGGCGCCTTCTACGCCTTCCCGAACATCAAGGAGACCGGCTGGAAGGCGAAGAAGCTCGCCTCCGCGCTGCTCGAGGACGCGGGCGTCGCGACCATCGGCGGACCGGATTTCGGCGTGCACGGCGAGGGCTACATCCGCCTCTCCTATGCGAATTCGGCCGAGAACATCCGGCGGGCGCTGGAGCGCATGGGCGACTTCCTCAACCGGCGCAACGCCGCCTGAGGTATGGAAGTCCCTCGCCTCCCGCGTTCGGGAGGCGAGGCATCGGTTCCGGGTCAGGCCGCCTTGATGGCCGCCGCCGAGCTGTCGATCTGCGCCTTCAGGGTCTGGTCGAGATCGAGCGATTCCGCGAGCTGGCGCAGGAATTCGCGCTCCTGGATCGTGTCCGGATCGACCGCGAGGCGGGCCGCCGTGTAGATCTGGGCCGCCTTCTCGGGCGACGTCACCCGCGCCGAGAGTTCCTCGACATTGGCGGGGCTCGCCATCTCGCGCTCGAGCCAGCGCGTCGCCTCCTGGTCGATTCCGGCCGTGGTCAGGCCGGTGACGATCCGCTTGCGCTCCGCCTCGTCGATCTGGCCGTCCGCCGAGGCCGCGGCCACCATGGCGCGGAGGTAGAGCAGCGCGTCGTCCTCGGTCTGCGACACCGGATGGAAGCCCGACGCTTCCGGCAGGTCGAACCCGCCGAAGGAGCCGCCGCCCGCGCCGGACGATCCGCCGGCCTGGCCCGAGGCGCCGCCCTGGCCGCCGCCCGAGGCCCCGGACATCCCGCCGGACGCGCCCTGTGACCCCTGGCGCGAAGATCCTGTCTGGACACCCTGACCGCCGCCCAGCCCCTGAGGCGAAGACGCGGACTGGCCGCCCTGGCCGCTCCCCGAACCCTGGGGCTTCGACGCGCCCTGCCCGCCCCCCGAGCCCTGGAGCGCAGGCGCGGCCTGGCCACCCTGCCCGCCGCCCTGGTCACCGCCGCTGAGATCGATCAGCGGCCGCCCGGAGCGGAAATTCTCGTAGGCCTTGTAGGCGAGGCCGCCGACCAGCGCGAGGCCGCCGAGCTGGGCGAAGCTCGGTTGGATGCCGCGCGACTTGCGCGTTCCGACGAGGAGCCCTGCGAGGCCGATCATGGCGGCTTCGGCGAGGCCGGGATTGTTGGCCATCACGTCCTTGGCCTTCTGGACGAGGTCGCCGGGCTTCTGGCCGCTCGCCACGCCGCTCGCGACCTGGCCGATGGTCTGGTCGACCTTCTGGCCGATGCTCGGCGCCTGGGTGGCCTTCTGGGTAGCGTCCTGGAGCCCGCTCGCCGCCTGGTTGACCATCTGCCCGATGGCGCCCCCGAGGCCTCCCGGCCGGGCGGACGCGCTCACGAGGGCATCGAGCAGCATCTTGGCGTTGAACATGGGCTTCTCCTCGGTTTGAGCCTGCGGCGGACCATGGGCTCAACGAGAGAAGGCCGGTTTGGTTCACCGGGCGGGCATCAGGCCGCGCCCGCGCGCAGGCCTGTCAGCGCAGCGCCGCCGCCTCGCGCGACAGGCGTTCGATCGTGGCGAAATCCCCGTCCGCGATCGCCTGGGCGGGCACCATCCAGGTGCCGCCGATGCAGGCCACGTTCGGCAGCGCGAGGTAGTCCCGCGCGTTCTTCAGGCCGAGGCCGCCGGTCGGGCAGAACTTCAAGTGCGGCAGCGGGCCGGCGATCGCCTTGAGCCAGGCGGCCCCGCCCGAAGCCTCGGCCGGGAAGAACTTGAGCACCTCGAAACCGAGTTCCGCGAGCGTCATGGCCTCGCTCGGGCTCGTGCAGCCCGGCATGGCGGGGATCGGCGCATCGCGAAGCGCCTCGGCGAGCGACAGCGGCGTCCCCGGCGTCACGATGAGCTTGGCGCCGGCATCCACGACCTCGGCGATCTGCGAGGCCCGCACCACGGTCCCGGCGGCCACCACGGCCTCGGGCACCGCCTTGGCGATCGCCGCGATGGCGTCGAGCGCGGCGTCGGTCCGCAGGGTCACCTCGACCACCGGGAGACCGGCCCGCACGAGCGCCTGCGCGAGGTCGATGCTGCGCCGCGCGTCCTCGATCGTCACCACCGGGATCACCGGGGCGAGGCGGGTGTAGCTCAGGATCGTCTCGGTCTTCGAGGGCATGGGCGGTCCTCCGGGCGGCGCGACCATCCCCCGCGAGGGGATGCGCGTCAACTCCACGCGCGCCCTGCTCGCACCGGGCCTATTCGGCCGGCGCCGCCTGCATGCCGCCCATGATGCTGCCGCGCGTCGCCCGCCGCTCCTTGAGGCGCTTGCGCCAGGCCGCGAGGTTCGCGAGCACCATCAGCATCGCGGGCGTGACCACCAGCGTCAGCACGGTCGCGAAGCCGAGGCCGAACACGATCGCGACCGAGAGGTGCACCCACCACTGCGTCGAGGGCGCCCCGATGTCGACCGCGCGGGTGACGAAGTCGATGTTGATCCCGAAGGCGATCGCGAGCACGCCGAGGATCGCCGTGACGGCGGTCAGCACCACCGGCCGTGCCCGCTCGCGGCAGGTCTCGAGGATCGCCTCGCGCGCCGCCCAGCCTTCGCGGCGCAGGCGGTCGTAGGTGTCGATCAGCACGATGTTGTTGTTCACGATGACGCCCGCATTGGCGATGATGCCGATCCCGGTCATCACCACGCCGAAGCTCTGCTGCATCACCATCAGCCCGATCAGCACCCCGATGGTGGAGAGCACCACCGCGGAGAGCGTGATGAACACGCTCGTGAACTTGTTGAACTGCGCGAGCAGGATCGCGAAGATCAGGAACAGGGCCGCCCCGAAGGCCTTGCTCAGGAAGGCCCCGGCCTTGGCGCGCTCCTCGTCCTCGCCCTTCATCCTGAAGGTGACGCCCGGCCCGAGATCGGCGCGCGCGAGCTGCTCGACCACCGCCTGCTGCACGACCGCGCTCTGCACGCCCTCGGCCACGTTCGACGTGACGGTCACGACGCGCTGGCCGCCGACGCGGTTGATGAGCCCGACCTTCCGGGTCGGCTCGCGGGTCACGAAGTTGGAGATCGGCACCGCCCCCACGGGCGTGTTGATCCTGAGCGCGTCGAGCTGATCGAGGCTGCGCCGGTCCTCGGGGAAGCGCACCAGCACGTCGACCGACTTGTCGGTTTCGTTCGGCCGGTACTCCGTGACCTTGACCCCGTTGGTGACGAGCTGCACGGCCGTGCCGACCGTCGCGGGGCTCGCCGCGAACTTCGCGGCCTCGGCCTTGTCGATCTGGAGCGTCCAGTCGATGCCCGGCAGCGGCAGGCCGTCGTCCACGTCGCGGGTGTCGGCCCGCTGGCGCAGGATCTCGGCCGCCTTGAGCGCGGCGGGGAACAGGGCCGCCGGGTCGAGCGAGGAGAGCTGGATCGTCACCGGCTTGCCGGTCGGCGGGCCGGCGGCGGGCTTGGTGACCTCGATCACCGCGCCGGGGATGTCCTTCGTCTTCTCGCGGATCTCCTGCATGATCGCCGAGGCCGTGCGCCGCCGGCGCCAGTCCACGAACTCGAACTGCACGGTCCCGACCGTATCCTCGGTGACCTCGTTCGAGCCGCGCTGGCCCTCGCCCGCACGGGCATAGACGGTGGCGATCTCGGGCATGCCGAGGAGCCGCCGCTCCACCTCCCGCACGAGCCCGTCCTTCTCGGTGATCGACAGGTTGCCCCGCGCCCGCACCTGCACGAGGGCGAAATCCGGCTCCACGTTGGGGAAGAACTCGACGCCCGAGCCGTACCGCCCGTAGGCCTGCACCACGGCGACCAGCATGGCGACGGCCAGCACCAGCGTCATCACCGGATGGCGGATCACGAGCCGGACCGTCCGCATGTAGGGCCCGCGGTCCGAGGCGCGCTCGTCGTGCAGGTGCTGAGGCGGCTTGGCGAGCAGCGCGCCGAGCGTCGGCGTGAACACCAGCGCGACCACGAGCGAGGCCGAGAGCGTCGCGATGAGCGTGATCGGCATGTACTTCATGAACTCGCCGACGATGCCGGGCCAGAACATGAGCGGCGAGAACGCGGCCACGCGGGTGAGCGTCGCGGCCACAACCGGGCCGGTCATGCGCTTCGCGGCCTCCGTATAGGCCAGGCGCGCCGGCATGCCCTCCGCCATGCGGCGCTCGGCGTATTCCGACACGATGATGGCGTCGTCCACCAGCATGCCGACCGCCAGGATGAGCGAGAACAGCACCACGATGTTGACGGTGAGCCCGGCGAGCTGCAGCCCGAGGATCCCGGCCAGGAACGAGCCCGGGATCGCGATGCCGATGAAGAGCGAGGCGCGGCCGCCGAGCACGTAGAGCATGATCACGATGACGAGCAGGACCGCGGTGATCACGCTGTTCTGCAGTTCGTGCAGCATCGTGCGGATGTCTTTCGACTTGTCCTGCGTGAAGGTCACGTTGA
Organism: Microvirga sp.; assembly: GCA_036263675.1. Lineage (GTDB taxonomy): Bacteria > Pseudomonadota > Alphaproteobacteria > Rhizobiales > Beijerinckiaceae > Microvirga. The sequence continues at coordinate 28,896 of DATAGO010000076.1, forward strand.
CCGGCCCGGGCCAAGTCTTCTTGAGCTCCTCGACCGCGGCCTTGGTGGCGTCGACGGTCTCGATCAGGTTGGCGCCGGCGCGCTTCGAGACCTCGATGGTGATCGAGGGCTTGCCGTTGACGCGCGTGATCGACGTCGGGTCCTTGAAGGTCGGGCGCACCTCGGCGAGGTCGCCGAGCGTCACCGCCGCGCCCGCGGAGGCCGCGAGGGGAAATTTCAGGATGTCGGCCGGGTTCTCGATCAGGGCCGGCACCTTGACGGCGAAGCGCCCCGATCCGCCCTCGATGGCGCCCGCCGCCACGAGGCTGTTGCTGGCCTGGAACGAGCGCACGAGATCGTCCAGGGAGATGCCGTAGCTCTTGAGCAGCATCGGCTCCGCGATGATCTCCACGACCTCGTCCCGCGCCCCGCGCAGCTCCGCCGAGAGCACGCCCGGCACCTGCTCGATCACCGTCTTGGCCTGGCGCGCCAGGCGCAGCAGCGTCCGCTCCGGCACGTCGCCGCCGAGCGCCACCACGAGCACGGGGAAGAGCGAGAGGTTGACCTCGCGGACCTGCGGCTCGTCGGCGTCCCGCGGCAGGTCGCGGCGCGCGTCGTCGACCTTGGCGCGCACGTCGGCGAGGGCCTTGGCGCCGTCGAAGCCGGCCTCGAACTCGAGCAGCACGTAGCCGCCGCCCTCATAGGCCGCGGAACGCAGCTCCTTGATGCTCGCGACCGATTTCAGCTGCGTCTCGAGCGGGCGCAGGATCAGCCGCTCGGAATCCTCCGGGCTGATGCCGCGCTGGGTGATGTTGACGTAGATGATCGGAACCTGGACGTCCGGCTCGGCCTCCTTCGGGATCGTCTGGTAGGCCGAGAACCCCGCGACGAGCAGGAAGATCAGGGTCGCGAGCGTCAGCCGCGCGTGAGAGACCGCGTAATCGACGAGCTTGCCCATGGCTCAACCCCGCGCCGCCACGGGCACCGCCTCGACGAGTTCGCCTTCCTTGACGAAATCTTGGCCCTGCACGATCACGCGCAGGTCGCCCGCGATGCCGGCGAGCCACAGCTCCTGCTGCCCGTCCTCGACGACCGCGACGGGCACGAAGGACACCCGGCCGGCGGCGTCGACCGCCCGCACGCCGAGCTTGCCCTCGCCGGAGAACGTGAGCGCGGAGCGCGGGATGCGCGCGGCCGGGACGGCTGCGAGGCGCAGCGCCACCTCCGCGGTGACGCCGTCGGGGATCGCGCCCGACGCGTTATCGACTCCGATCTCGACCCGGTAGGTGCGGGTCTGCGGGCTCGCCTTGCGGGAGATGAAGCGCACCTGCCCCCGCGTGGTCTGGCCCGTGACGAGGCGGACCTCGGCCTGGTCGCCGACGGACACGCCGCCGAGCTGGCGCTCGGCGATCTCGACCACCGCGAGCATGGGATCGAGGGCGATCACCTCGGCCACCATGGCGCCGACCTGAAGGGCCTGCCCGACCTCGACGGGAACCTCGTTGACGACGCCCGAGACCGGGGCCAGGACCTCGCCGCGGCTGCGTTCGGCCTCCATCTGGGCGACCACGGCCTCCGCGGCGCGCAGCTCCGCCTCGAGCTGGGGCTGGTTGAGGGCCGCCATGGTGCCGGAGCGGATGAGGCGCATCTTGGCCTCGTAGTCGCTGCGGCGGTGTTCGAGCTTCGCCTTCGCCTGGGCGACGTTGGCCTCGCGGGCCTCGTCGGACAGAACCGCGACCACGTCGCCGGTCTTCACGTGCGAGCCGCGGCGCACCCTCAGATCCACGACGATGCCGGTGGCGCGCGCCACCGCGGTCGCGCGCTTGTCGGCTTCGGTGCGCCCGGACAGAACGATGCTGCGCTGGTGCGGCCGGACCTCGACGGGCATGACGGCGACGCGGAAGCGCGGCGCCTCGGCGGCGGCCGGGGCCGGAGGCGGGGGCGTGCGCGCGTCGCCGAAATGGCCCGAGGCGATCCAGCCCGCGGCGGCGAGTACGATGACGGCGGCGGCGATGCGGCTGCCCTTCATGGCGGTGCCCCGTTATCTCTTGTCGTTGGAGAGGCTCACCGTGCCGTCGAGCAGGGCACCGATGACCTTCATGATGTGGTCGACCTCGCGCTTGGCGTCGAAGTCGGGCGCGACCGCGCGGCGCACGAACAGGCCGTCCGCGAAGGCGGCGATCACGCGGGCGATGGCATCCGGGTCCGAGGCCGCGCTGACGACGCCGCGGTCCTGAGCCGCGCCGAGGAGCCCGGCGATGCGGACGACGAGCTCGCGCTCGAAATCGCCGGTGAGGGTCGCGAAGTCCGGGTTGCGCATGGCCTCGGCCCAGATCTGCAGGCAGAGGACCGCGCGTTCGCGGGGCTCCTCCTCGAAATGCTTGCGGCCGAGGCGGGCGAAGGCCGCGACGAAGTCGTCGGTGTTCTCGAGGGCGGAGAGTTCGGCTGCCATCTGGGCGCGGTCGCGCTCGGCAAGGCCGGCGACGATCATGTCCTTCGAGCGGAAGTAGCGGTAGAGGTTGCCCGGGCTCATGCCGGCTTCCGCGGCCACGTCCTGCATGGTGGTGCGGTGGAAGCCGGAGCGCACGATGCAGCGCTCCGCCGCATCCAGGATGCGGGCGCGCCGCTCGGCGGCAGCCTCGGTGTCGGCGCGGGAGGGGGCGAGGGCTTGGTCCATGGTCCGGCTTGAGAATGAACGTTCATTCTCATATGCGCGCAGCCCGCCTTCGGGTCAACCGCGGCATTCTGCATGGCATGCAGACGTGACCAAACCGTGAACGCATAGCTTGGCCGTACACGGGGACCCACACCTCGCCTGCCGAGGCCGCATCGTTTCATCCGCCTGAGGGCGGCGACACACCCGTCCGGGCAGTCCGTCGCTGGTATCGAGGCCGCGTTGTCGGTCCGCAGGAGGGGAGCCTCAGGGCGGGCGTCCGGCACGAGGCGTCTCGGGGGAGGGGAATGAGACAGCCGCCGCTCAAGGCCGCTCTTCGTCAGGTCCCTCGGGTGGGGCTGCTCATGAATCGGCCGAGCCGGCCGGCACCGCGCCCGGACGCGCAGACGCGAGGTACCGCCCGCCCCGGCCCGACACAACTTCCATGCCGCGTCACGTTTCGATCGCCGAGGCTGGAGGCTGCCGGACACACATTTGTGCTGCTTCATCCCGCGAGCAACGAGGTGGCGTCCAGACGCCAAAAGGCGCCCGAGCATGGGCTGGGCCGCCTCTATTCTTCAGCGAATTTGTTTCGGGCAGGCCTTGAGCCTGTACGCTTCAGGCTCCGAGCATGAGGCGGCCCTAAACGCACGAAAGCCCCGCTTGGTTTTCACCGTGCGGGGCTTTCCTGTGTTTTCTGAGGATTGGTTGCGGGGACAGGATTTGAACCTGTGACCTTCAGGTTATGAGCCTGACGAGCTACCGGGCTGCTCCACCCCGCGTCAAC
>DATAGO010000077.1:0-39657 GCA_036263675.1 Microvirga sp.
GATGTCGCGCACCAGCACCATGTCGCCGTAGCCCTCCACGTCCTCGAACACCCGCTCGAGCACCGCGCGGGCGTCCTGGCCGTAGCCGGCGTAGAGCTCGCGGTAGGCCTTGGCCACGCGCTTGGGCGTGTCGCGCAGACCCTCCCGCTCCGGGTCGTCCCCCGCCCACCGGATCAGAACGCGGACCGCCGCTTCCGCTTCCTCGCGGGTCGGCATGCCCCCCGGAATCTCGGCGGGAAACAAGTCGGTCACCAGGGTCACTTTGTTCACGAGTCCCTCCATCCACACCGCGCCGCGCCGCCGCTCCGGGCATCCGCGCCGCATGCCGTCCCCTGCCAGGTCCGAAGGCGCCGCCTCGGATCCGCCGCCGGTCTCCGGTTGCGGTCCGGCCCAGGGCCTTCACGCCACCGAAAGTTGTGCGACCGGCCCGCCTGTCGCGCCTGCTCGGAGGCGGCGCGACTCAGTTCTTGCGAGGATCGACCATCGACCTGCGGCCGAAGACGTCACCTCCGTTCCAGTATTCCGCCGGAAGCAGAATCGACCAGAACCTGGGGCTTTCGGATTGTGATGCGGGCGGTAGACGATGAAACCCATCGACCTCCGAACCGCAGCCCCCGATGATACCTGGCTTATCTTTGGACAGCTTAGGTGTGCCCGCTTGTGCCAGCCCATTTCTTATGGTTGTGAGACTAGCAGGAACATTGTCCGGAGAGTACTAGACTGGGCGGATTATCCTGTTCGGATTAGGCCGCCGGGCGCGGCCGTTCCCGCAGGCTCTCCGGCCCAGCTTGCAAAACCTAGAGTAGGTGAAGGGCAAGCTTTGCCGTACCAGCGGGCGCGGCCTCGCGCGGCACAGGACCTGCGGCTCCCGCGCGGCCTAGCCCAACCGGATGACGGCCAGTCCGCGAAGCGGCCCGGCCGCCGGCGGCGATTCGCTCCGCCGCCCTCCCGATGCGGCATCTTCGCTGGGGATGAAGGCCCCGGGATTGTGGAGGGCCGGGAGCCCCGGGCCTCCCCGGGGCGTTGCCGTGATAGGCAGGGAGCCCGGCGCACCGTTCGGTCCCGGAGTCGCGTGATCACAGGTATGCAGGGCGCATGAAGTCCGCGATCGACATGGGGGTGGCGCAGGGGAACAAGCCCGCGCTCCTCGACCTCGAGGAACTCCTCGCCACCCGCCTCCTCGTCCAGGGCAATTCGGGCTCGGGCAAGTCGCACCTCCTGCGGCGGCTGCTCGAGCAGAGCGCGCCTTTCGTCCAGCAGGCCGTAATCGACCCGGAGGGGGACTTCGTCACCCTCGCCGACGCCTTCGGCCACGTGGTCGTGGACGCCGCCCGCGCCGAGGCCGACCTGCAGCGCATCGCCGCCCGGGTGCGCGAGCACCGGGTCTCGGTGGTGCTGAACCTCGAGAATCTCGATGCCGAGGGGCAGATGCGCGCGGCGGCCGCGTTCCTCGGCGGGCTGTTCGAAGCGGAGCGCGACCTCTGGTACCCGATGCTGGTCGTGGTCGACGAGGCGCAGCTCTTCGCGCCCGCCGCCGCGGGCGAGGTCTCGGACGAGGCCCGCAAGGTCTCGCTCGGCGCCATGACGAATCTCATGTGCCGCGGCCGCAAGCGCGGGCTCGCCGGGGTGATCGCGACCCAGCGCCTCGCCAAGCTCGCCAAGAACGTGGCCGCCGAGGCCTCCAACTTCCTCATGGGCCGCACCTTCCTCGACATCGACATGGCGCGCGCCGCCGACCTCCTCGGCATGGACCGGCGTCAGGCCGAGACCTTCCGCGACCTCGAGCGCGGGCATTTCGTGGCCCTCGGCCCCGCGCTCTCGCGCCGGCCGCTGCCCCTGCGCATCGGCGCGGTCGCGACCAACACCCGCGGCGGCAGCCCGAAGCTCGTGCCCCTGCCCGGGACGCGCGAGGATGCGCGCGACCTCATCCTGGCGCCGCTCGAGCCCGAGCCCGCGCGCCCCGCGCCGCGCCGCGCCGCGGCGGCGCCCGCGCCCACGACGCACGATCTGCTCGCGCAGCTCGCGCGCTCGCGGCCGCCCCTCCCCGAGGCCGAGCGCCCGGCGGAGACCGAAGCCGCCAAGGCGGAGCGCGATGCCGCCCTCGACGCGATCCTGCGCGAAATCCTGGCCGATCCGGAGGCGCCCTTCCGCACCGTGGCGGTGCTGTACCAAGACTTCCTCGTCCGCTGCCGCATCCACCGGGTCGGCGGCGAGCCCCTCAACCTCGCGGCCTTCCGGCGCCGGCTTGCCGTGGCGCGGGCGGGCGTCGACACCGCGACCGCCGCGGGGTCCGAGTGGGACCGGGCCCTCGCCTTCGCGGGCGAACTCGCCGAGGACATCCAGGGCGTCTACCTGCTCCTTGCGCGCGCCGCCATGAACCGCGACCCCTGCCCCTCGGACGGCGAGATCGCGCGGGCCTGCGGCAGCCGCTCGCCCGGCCGCGCGCGCCGGCTCGTCGCCTATCTCGAGGGACGCAACCTCGTGGTCACCCGGGCCGACCCGCGCGGCCTGCGGGTCCTGGCGCTGCCCGATCTCGGCTGGGAGACGGCGCCCGGCGACCCGAACGCCTTCGAGGAGCCGCCCGCCCCGCCCGGCGGGGATCTGTTCGCGATGAGCTAGAGCCTGATCCCGAAACGTTGCAGACCTTTCGGGATCAGGCGGTACGACAATGACTTGGAAGGCATGATCGCTTCCATCCGAAGCGGTCATTTCCAGGGGCCCGCGCCGGCTCTCCCGACCGCGCATTGCCCCGGGCGCGTGCGTCCTTCATCCTGGCGCCCGTCATCATCGGGGAGAGCCCATGCCGGGAGCCCATCGCTGCGGCCGGTTGCCAGCGGCCGCGTTCGGCGCGCTCCTCGCCGCGTCGCCTGCGCAAGCCCAGGCGATCCGGGACGATTTCGCCGGCCCCCGGCTCTCCTCCGAGACCTGGTTCGTCTGTCACCGGGACGAGAACGGCTTCACGATCGTGCCGGTGCCGGAGCGGGGCTTCAACGCCGCCCGCGCCGAAATCCGCGACCGCCCGAGCCCGGCCCGGCCGGGCGCCTCCGGCGCGCACGCGGCCTGCGCGGACGAGCGCGGCCACTACCGGCGCGACGCGGCGCAGCGGGCCGAGCTCTGGGAGGAGGACGCCCTCCACCTGCCGGTCGGGACGGAGGTCTGGTACGGGTTCGCGATGTACATCGACCCCGCGGTCCCGCCGCGCCACGGGCACCTCGTGATCGGGCAATGGAAGCAGCGCGGCGGCAACTCGCCCTTCGTGGCCCAGCGCTTCCGCGGCCGCTCGTTCACGATCACGATCGAGCAGGACGACCGCAGCCCGGGGCGCCGCCCGGACCGGACCCAGTGCCGCATCCTCGTGGCCTCCGACCGCGACGAGCCCGGGCCGCGGGCGGCGGCCGGCGCCGGGACCCTGCCGTCCGCGGCCCACGGCGAGGCCGATCCCGTGCCGGTCCTCGCGCCCCCATCCTCGCTCCAGCGGCTGCCCGGCTGCGCGACCGACCTGCGGGTGGAGCGGTTCGGCCCGCTGCCGAACCCCTTCGGGCGCTGGACCACCATGCGCTACCGCATCAAGGCCACCGCCGCGGACGACGGCCTGCTCGAGGTCTGGGCCGACGGACAGCCGATCGTGAAGGTGACGGGCCGGTTCGGCTATGCGGCCGACCGGGACGGCGCCGACCAGTACTTCAAGTTCGGACCCTACCGCGAGCCCGCCGAGGGCTCCCTCTACGCCATGATCGCCCGCTTCCGGCGCGGGCCGGGCCTGGAGGATGTTTCAGGGGATTGACCGGCCATCCGGCGGAGTCGGGCGAAAACCGCGACACGCGCCGCAGCTTTCTCCCTCCCCTTAGGGGAGGGTGCCCGAAGGGCGGGTGGGGTGTTCGCCGAAGGCGAGTTCTCGGCCCAGTGTTGCAGGATGCGCTTGCGCGGAACCCCACCCCGCGGCTTCGCCGCGTCACCCTCACCCGAGGGGAGGGCCTCCGTTTCGAGGCTTGGTGCTCGATCATGGACAGCCCCTCTCCCGACCCCGCTTCGCGGGGCTACCCTCCCCCGCAGAGGGGGAAGGACGGCGCGGGGCTTCCCGAGGAATCCGGCTTCCGGGAACGCGAGCAGGCCGCCCGGTGTTTCGTCCGGTGCCCCTCGGCGAGGCGACACAGGAGTTCCGACGGCATGCCGCGCGAGATTACGGATTCCGAAGGGATCGTCTGGACCTGCATCCAGGCCTTCGCGGGCCTCGGCAACGATGCCGAAAAGCAGGAGGCCGCGCGGGTCGACGGGACGCGGGACCGCGTCCACGTGGTCTGCACCCCGAGCGGCGGCGCGCATTCGGTGCGGCTCGAACTGCCGGGCGACTGGGAGAACGCGCTGCCGGACGAGGAGCTCGCGACGCAGATCCGCGCGGAGCTCGATGCGGAGTCCAAGGGCTGAAGCGCGGATCGTCAAGGCAGCGCGAACACCGCCAGGGGCTCCGGCACGTCGCGGAGCGTGTGCACGCCCAGCGGCACGAGGGGCTCGCCGACCTGGTCCTGGAAGGCGCCCGACACCACGACCCGGCGCCGCAGGCGCTTGGCGAGGTCGAGGAGCCGGCTCGCCCGGTTCACGGCCGGCCCCATCACGGTGAAGTCGAGCCGCCGGGCCGCGCCCACATTGCCGTAGGCGACCTCGCCGCAATGGAGCGCGAGGCCGAAGGCGAGCGGCATGCGGCCCTCCTCCGCCCGCGCGACGTTCGCGGCGTCCGTGCGGGCGCCGAAGGCCCGGGCGGCCGCGAGCGCGTCGCGGCAGGCCGCGGCCGGGCCGCGCTCGGGCGTGATCGGGAACACCGCGAGCACCGCGTCGCCGATGAACTTCGAGACCTCGCCGCCGCCGGCCTCGATCACCTCCGCCATGATCTCGAACCAGGCATTGAGGCTGTCGAGCACTTCGTCGAGCGGCGTCTCCTCGGAGAAGCGCGTGAAGCCGCGCAGGTCCGTGAACCACAAAGCCGCCTCGATCCGCTCGGGCACGCCGCGTGCGATGCGGCCCTCGATGATGCGGCTCCCCGTCCGGGGCCCCACATAGGTGTCGAGGAGATCGACCGCGATCCGGCGCAGCACGTGGCGCTCGACGTAAGGACCGACGAGGTCGGCGGCGAGATGGAGCTCGGCGAGCTCGGGCTCCCCGAACCCGCCGGCCTGCCGGGTCGCGAACGAGATCGCGGCGGTGCGGGTGCGGTCGAGGAAGGGCAGCGGCAGCATGAAATAGTCGGTGGCGCCGGCCTCGCGCAGTTCCTCGAGCAGCGGCATGGCGGGGCAGGGCACGTCGAGCCGGCGCCGGAACGGCCGGTTGGTGTCGTCCACGATCTTGGTCGGGCTGTTGAGGTAGGAGGACGAGGTCTCGGCCGTGGCGCGGTCGGATTCGCGCACCGTCACGGCCTCGTCCTGCCACACGTGCAGCCAGCCGCTCACCTCGGGATGGAGCACCTCGAGCGCGAGCGAGCCGCGCCACAGGGGCAGGCCGCAGGCCACCACCTCGCGGCAGAAGGCGGGAAACAGATCCGCGACGCTCTCCCGCGGCGCTTCGCGCGCGAGCCAGCGGGCAAGGCCGTCGAGGCGGGTCATGGGGCGAGAACCGCGAGCGGCAGCGCCGCGAGATGTCGGGCGCTCTCCCTCCCCTCAGGGGAGGGTGGCCGGAGCGAAGCGGAGGTCGGGTGGGGTGTTCGCCGAAGGCGAGCCCTGGGCCCGGCCTTGCAGGATGCGCTGTGCGCGACACCGCGCCGCGTCGCCCTCCCCTGGGGGGAGGGAGGCGGGGACGGGGCGCATGTCGGGCCCACGCCGGATCGCTACACGTCGAGGTTCGCGACCGAGAGGGCGTTCTCCTGGATGAACTCGCGCCGGGGCTCGACCACGTCGCCCATGAGCTTGACGAAGAGGTCGTCGGCGTCGGCCGTGTCCTTGACCTTCACCTGCAGGAGCGAGCGGATGTCGCGGTCGAGCGTGGTCTCCCAGAGCTGCTGCGCGGTCATCTCGCCCAGGCCCTTGTAGCGCTGGAGCGTCAGGCCCTTGCGCCCGACCGCCATGATGGTCTGGAACAGGGCGAGCGGGCCGTCGATCGGGGTCTCGTCGCCCTTGCGGGTGAAGACCGCCTGCTCGCCGTAGACCTCCTGGAGCGAGCCGGCGCGCTCGTGGAGCTTCTTGGCCTCCTGGCTCGCGATCAGGGCCTGGTCGAGGACGGCGACCTGTTTCACGCCGCGCAGGGTGCGCGAGAAGACGTAGCCGCCGTCGCGGACCTCGCCGGTCCAGCCGCGCTCGATCTCGTCGGCGATGCCGTCGAGGCGGTGCGCGATGCGGGCCGCGGCGGCGGCGGCGCGCTCGGGATCCGCGACCACCTCCTCGCTGAGCGCGTTCGCGATCGCGGCCTGCTCGACCACGGTGCGGTCGTAGCGCGAATGCAGGCTCTGGATCACCTGGCGCACGAAGCGGGATTCGTCGATGAGCGCCTTCAACTGGTCGCCGCCGAACTGGACGCCCGAGGCGAGCCGCAGCACGGCGCCCTCGATGCCGGCGTCGATGAGGAAGTCCTCGAGCGCGCGCTCGTCCTTGAGGTAGATCGCCTGCTTGCCGCGGGTGGCTTTGTAGAGCGGCGGCTGGGCGATGTAGAGGTGGCCGCGCTCGATCAGCTCCGGCATCTGCCGGAAGAAGAAGGTGAGCAGCAGGGTGCGGATGTGCGAGCCGTCCACGTCCGCGTCGGTCATGATGATGATGCGGTGGTAGCGCAGCTTGTCGGGGTTGAACTCCTCGCGCCCGATGCCGGTGCCGAGCGCGGTGATGAGCGTGCCGATCTCCTGGGAGGAGAGCATCTTGTCGAAGCGGGCGCGCTCCACGTTGAGGATCTTGCCCCGCAGCGGCAGCACGGCCTGGAACGTCCGGTCGCGGCCCTGCTTGGCCGAGCCGCCGGCGGAATCGCCCTCGACGAGCAGGATCTCGCATTTCGACGGGTCGCGCTCCTGGCAGTCGGCGAGCTTGCCGGGGAGCGAGGCGATGTCGAGCGCGCCCTTGCGGCGGGTGAGTTCGCGCGCCTTGCGCGCGGCCTCGCGGGCGGCTGCGGCCTCCACGACCTTGCCGACCACCTGCCGGGCCTCGGTGGGGTGCTCCTCGAGCCAGGTGCCGAGGGCCTCGTTCATCACGTTCTCGACCGCGGGGCGCACCTCCGAGGAGACGAGCTTGTCCTTCGTCTGCGACGAGAACTTCGGATCCGGCACCTTGACGGAGAGCACGGCGGTCAGGCCCTCGCGGCAATCGTCGCCGGTGAGCGAGACCTTCTCCTTCTTGGCGAGGCCGGAGGATTCCGCATAGCCGTTGATCTGGCGCGTGAGCGCGGCGCGGAAGCCCGCGAGGTGCGTGCCGCCGTCCCGCTGCGGGATGTTGTTGGTGAAGCAGAGCACGTTCTCGTGGTAGGAATCGTTCCACCACAGGGCGACCTCGACCGTGATGCCGTCGCGCTCGGACAGGATCATCACGGGCTTCTGGACCAGGGGGGACTTGGCGCGGTCGAGATAGCGCACGAAGGCCTCGACGCCGCCCTCGTACATCATCTCCTCGCGCTTGCGCTCCGCGTGGCGGTTGTCGGTCAGGACGATGCGCACCCCCGAGTTCAGGAAGGCGAGCTCGCGCAGGCGGTGCTCCAGGGTGGCGTAGTCGTATTCCACCATGGTGAAGGTCTCGGTGGAGGCCAGGAAGGTGACCTCCGTGCCCTGGCGGCCGTTGGCGTCGCCCACGACCGCGAGCGGCGCCACCGCGTCGCCGTGGCGGAACTCGATGACGTGTTCCTTGCCGCCCCGGAAGATGCGCAGGCGCAGCCAGCTCGACAGGGCGTTGACGACCGACACCCCGACCCCGTGCAGGCCGCCCGAGACCTTGTAGGAGTTCTGGTCGAATTTCCCGCCCGCATGGAGCTGGGTCATGATGACTTCGGCGGCCGAGATGCCCTCGCCCTGGTGGATGTCGGTCGGGATGCCGCGGCCGTTGTCGGTCACCGTGACGGAGCCGTCCGCGTTGAGCGTGACCGTGACCTCGGTGGCGTGGCCGGCGAGCGCCTCGTCGATGGCGTTGTCGACCACCTCGTAGACCATGTGGTGCAGGCCCGAGCCGTCGTCGGTGTCGCCGATATACATGCCCGGGCGCTTGCGGACCGCGTCGAGGCCCTTCAGGACCTTGATCGAGTCGGCGCCATAGGCGTCGGCGTTGAGGTTCGGAGCGGGCTCGGCCATGGGGATTCCTTGCGGGGCCGGCGGGCAAGGGTTGAAGCTCGCGCCGGCGCAATGATTCGTCAGATCAACTATTTAGGAATTCAAAGGTGAATTTTCACCCCCACGCGCGCGTACGCACGCGGGAAAAGGCCGTCAAGTCCCGTTTTTCCCGCCCGTCGGCGCCGCGGGGCGCCCGCCCCGGGCGGCCCTCGTCCGGACGCGCGCCCGCGGGCCGTCAGCGCGCGGCGATCGCGGCCGCGGCGCCCGCCATCACGGTCCCCGTGGTGCGGTTGATCCAGCGGATGGCGCGCGGGCTCGTGAACAGGCGCCGGGCCCGGGCCGCGAGCCCGATATAGCCCGCGAAGACGACCCCCAGCACCGCGAGCGTGACGGCGACGAGTTCGGCATAGCCCACGACCGTGATGCGGGCGAGGTCGATGAGGGTGGGCAGGAGGGCGAGGTAGAAGATCATCACCTTCGGGTTGCGCAATGTGTCGTAAACGAGAAAGGGCGGTTTTTCCGATCATCGCTGACATCAATAGAATGACCAAAATAGAAACGGGCCACCGTGAGGTGACCCGTCCCATTTAGATCAGAAGGCTAATAATAGCCGCAACTGCCAGAAGGCAATCCGCTAGATCAACCGTGACCTTAACCTGAATAAAAGACCGCATGGGTCGTTCCTTCAGGGCCTCGGCGCGCCTCAGCCCAAAGGGTTGAGGAATGAGCGCACCATCGAACGGTTTTGGTAGCCGCCGTTCATGGATGAGCATCGACTCACCGCCAGCGTTCCGGAGCCGCCTTTGGTGACTCGGGTCCTATCGAGGCGGGCTTAGGTTAGTCCCGCAGGACTCCACCACCCTCTCGCCCCGAGAAGCGGCGAACCGTTCCGATTAGGAGCCGGGGACGATTCACTCCGCAAAAGCACCATGAATTACAAAGTCTGAGAAGTCGAGCGTTCACGCGACTCTGCTAACACAATCCACAGCATCGAGTTTTCTCCCACAAGCATCAACGACTTGCGATAGCCGCAGCGGCGCCTGCCATTACAGTTCCGGTAGCTCTATTGACCCACCGGATTGCACTCGGAGACGTGAACAAATTCCGGGCGCGCGAAGCAAGAACAATGTAGGTCCCGAATACACAACCAAGAACTGCAAGCGTGACGCCGACAAGTTCCACATATGAGAGCGCATCAATAATAGAAAGATCAACCAGAGCGGGAAGTAGCGCGAGGTAGAAGATCATCACCTTCGGGTTGCCCATGGTGACGGCGAGCCCGGCGAGGAACAGCTTGGCGGGATGCTCGCCCGAGGCCTGCGCCTCGACCTCGGTGGCCTTCACGGGCGCGGTCCAGAGCCGGTAGCCGAGATAGAGCAGGTAGGCGGCGCCCGCGTATTTGATGACCAGGAACACCCCGTGGAAGGCCTGGGCGATGGCGGCGAGGCCGACGATCGCGAAGGTGAGCCAGACCACGTCGCCGATCGCGACCCCGGCCGAGAAGGCGAGCGCCCCTTGCGTGCCCCGGCCCAGCACCCGGGCCACGATCGCCGCGATGCCGGGTCCCGGCGAGGCGGCGGCGATGAAGAGCGCGGTGGCGAAGACGAGCAGGCCGGCGAGATCCATGGGAACACCCTGAGGGCGCGCCTCACCCCAGGAGGGCGGCGAGGAGCGGCGTCGCGGTCCAGAATACCCCATGGGTGGCCGCATGCGCCAGCATGGCGTGTTCCAGGTTGCGGGTGGCGTAGAGCCAGCCGTAGAGGCTGCCGAGCCCGGCGTTGAGCCCGATCGTGCGGGCGAGGATCACCCCGTCGGCCGGGGCCGCGGTCAGCACCGCCGGGAGATGGGCGGCGCCGAAGACGAGGGCCGAGACCAGGATCGCGGCCGCGATCAGCGCGGGCGGGCGGCGGCCGAGCACGCGGATCCCGAGAGCCGTCAGCGCGCTCATGAGGCCGAAGCGCATCACAAGCTCCTCGGTGATCCCGCCGTAGAGGAGCGCGGCGACGCGGCCTGCGCCCGACACCTCGTCGAGGCGAGGCAGGGCGCCGTAGGACGAGGGGTGGCGGGTGCGCAGCAGCCAGTCAGCGGCCGCCACCCCCGCCGCGACGGCCATCGCGAGCAGAATCGTCGCCGGGATGCGCCGGGCGTCGACCGCGGCGGGCTCCCCCCGCGACCGCCGCAGGAGGACGGACGTGAAACCCGCCCGCTCGGCGCAAGCGATCCCGAGCGCGACGCCGGCGAGCGCCAGGAGCGCGGGCTGGGCGAGGAGCACCAGGACGAGGAGCGGCTCCGGGAGCGGCGGCGCGTCGGGCAGGCTCCGGATGCGGGCGACGAGAGGGTCGAGGGTCGGCGCGAGCGCCGCCACGCCGGCCAGGCCGAGCGTGCCGAGGATCAGGAACGGGCGGAGGAAGCGGATCACGCGCGGGCGGGCCCTCGTCAGCCCGCCGCGGTCGGCGAAGCCCTGCGCCGGGACGATCCCGCGCCGGCGGGCTGCCCTCCGTCGCGCGGCGCCGGGTCCAGGCCGCGCGGCCGGTGCACCAGGGTGACGAGCACGAAGGAGATCACGAGGAGGAGGTACCACGCCCCCATCTTGTGCAGGGTCACGGGCCGCCAGCCGCCGCCGGCCTGGTGGGGGTAGATCCAGGTGCCGGTGAGGGTCCCGACATTCTCGGCGATCCAGAGGAAGATCGCGGTCAGGAAGGCGGCCAGGAGCAGCGGCATCCAGCGTCGGGCGGCATCGACCGTGAACCAGATCCGCGTGCGTCCGTACACCGCGACCGTGGCGGCGAAGAGGAGGTATCGGGCGTCCCAGAGCCAGTGATGGGTGAAGAAGTTGAGGTAGATCGCCGCCGCCAGCGCGACCGTCAGGGGATAAGGCGGGTAAGCCGTGAAGCGCATGTCGAAGAGCCGGATCACGCGGGCCATGTAGGAGCCCACGCAGGCATACATGAAGCCGGTGAACAGGGGCACGCCGCCGATGCGCAGCAGGCTCGGCTCGGGATAGGCCCAGGAGCCCATGGCGGTCTTGAACACCTCCATGGCGGTGCCGACGAGGTGGAACAGGGCGATGACCTTGGCCTCGTCCCACGTCTCGAGCCGGAAGGCCAGCATGCCGGCCTGGATCAGGACCGCGATCAGGAGGAGCGCGTCGTAGCGGGCGACGGGCCAGCCGGGCTGCCAGACGAGCTTCGTGGCGACGAGCGCCGCGAGCATGAGCCCGCCGAACAGGCAGGCCCAGCCCTGCTTGAAGCCGAAGATCAGGAACTCGGCCAGCCACGGCGGCAGGCGCTCCAGGCCGGCGCGCACGCGCTGGTGCGCGCCCCGGAGCCAGGGGGCGTAATGCTCCGGGTGGCCGAGGCGCATCATGCCGGTCCTTCCCGTCGCGCGCAGGCCTGGATCACGGCGCCCACGCCCGTCCGGCCGCGCTCCCGCCGGTCCGTGCCGGAGCGGGTCGCCACGGCGCCTTCACAGCGCCCGCACCCGCCCGGCCTCGACGTGCAGGAGGTCGGCGCGGCCCTGGAGCTCCGCGAAGACGGCGGGGTCCGCGCCCGTCATCCAGACCTGGCTGCCGAGCCGCGCCAGCGCCTCGAACAGGCCGGTGCGGCGGCGCGGGTCGAGATGGGCCGCGACCTCGTCGAGGAGCACGAGGGGGGCCATGCCGCTCATGAGGCTCACGAGCCGGGCATGGGCGAGGACGAGGCCGATGAGGAGCGCCTTCTGCTCGCCGGTCGAGGCGGAGCCCGCGGGAATGTCCTTCGGGCCGTGGCGCACCAGCAGGTCCGAGGCCTGCGGCCCGATCAGGGTGCGTCCGGCGGCGCGGTCGCGGGAGCGGGCGTCGCGCAGGATCGCGCGGTAGCGGTCCTCGGCGTCGACCGCGGGCAGCGTCGCCACGAGGGCGTCGAGCTCGCCTTCGAGCGTCATGGTCGCGAACGGGAACGGCGAGGCGTCGGTGCGGGTCGCGAACACGAGGGCGGAGAGGCGCTCCACGGTCTCGCGCCGGGCGGCCACGACCGCGATCCCGAGCTCTGCGACCTCGCGCTCGACGGAATCGAGCCAGAGGGCGTCGTCCGGGCTCTCCTCCAGGATGCGGTTGCGCGAGCGAAGCGCCCGTTCGAGCGCGTTGACCCGGGCGCCGTGCTCCGCGTCGACCGCGAGCACGAGCCGGTCGAGGAAGCGGCGCCGGTCCCCCGCGGGCCCGCGGAACAGGGCGTCGAGATCCGGGGTGAGCCAGACGACGCGCAGGTATTCCGCGAAGGCGGCGGGCGACGTCGCGCCGGCGCCGTCGATCCGGCAGATCCGGCCGGCGCGTCCCTCGCCCGGCGCCTCGATGCCGGTGCCGAGGCGGTGCTCCCCGAAGGCGGCGTCGAGGGCGACCGAGACCGCGAATCCCCCCGGTCCGCCCTGGCGCGCCATCTCGGCGAGCTCCGCCCGGCGCAGGCCGCGGCCGGGCATGAACAGGGACAGGGCCTCGAGCAGGTTGGTCTTGCCGGCCCCGTTCTCGCCGACCAGCGCGACGAGGCGGCGCGAGACGGGCAGGTCCAGCGCCGCGTAGGTGCGGAAATCCTGCAGGCTCAGCCGCGTGACCCGGGGCGGCGCGTCGCCGCCGTCCCCCTGCGGGGCGGCGGGGTCCGGGTTCGCTTCGCGAGCGCTCCTGTCGGAGCGCGGGCCCCCCTCCCCGCCCTCCCCGACAAGGGGGGAGGGGTTCGCGTCACGAGCGCGGCTCGACGATGGGGCACTGTGCTGCGGGACGGGCGCGATCGGCCCTCTCCCTCCTTGCGGGGGAGAGATGGAGAGGGGGGTAGGGGCCACCCTCTCGGCTTCGGACGAATTCGCTGCGCGAGCGTCCCCGCCGCGCCGTGCCCCCTCTCCCGGCTCGCCCTCCTCCCCCGGAGGGGCTGACGGAAGCGCGTGGGCCGGCGGCGGGTCCTTGGGCTCGCTCACACCCGCATCGGCATCAGGACGTAGAGCGCCGGCGCGCCGTCGCGGTCCTGGATCACGGTCGGGGAGCCGGGGTCGGCGAGGCGGAAGAGCGCGGTGTCGCCGTCGAGCTGGCCCGTGATGTCGAGGAGGTAGCGGGCGTTGAAGCCGATATCGAGGGCGCCCGCGTCGTAATCGACCTCGATCTCCTCGGTGGCGGAGCCCGAATCCGGGTTGTTGACGGAGAGCGTCAGGCGCCCGTCGGTGAGCGACAGCTTCACGGCCCGGCCGCGCTCGGACGAGATCGTCGAGACGCGGTCGACGGCTTTCGCGAAATCGGCGCGCTCGACCACGAGCTGCTTGTCGTTGCCGGTCGGGATCACGCGCTGGTAGTCCGGGAAGGTGCCGTCGATGAGCTTCGAGGTCAGGACCACGCCCGCGAAGGTGAGGCGGATCTTGGCGGGCGAGAGCTCGACCTCGATGCTGTCGCCGCCGTCCTCGACGAGCTTCTGGATCTCGGCCACGGCCTTGCGGGGCACGATCACGCCGGGCATGCCCTCCGCGCCCTTCGGGGCCGGCATCTCGACGCGGGCGAGGCGGTGGCCGTCGGTCGCGACCGCGCGCAGCACGGGGCCGGCGCCGGCGTCCAGCGTGTGGAAGAAGATGCCGTTGAGGTAGTACCGCGTCTCCTCCGTGGAGATCGCGAACTGGGTCTTGTCGATGAGGCGCTTGAGATCCGCGGGCGGCAGCGCGAAGCGGTGCGGCAGGTCGCCGGCGGCGAGATCGGGGAAGTCGCTCTCGGGCAGCGCCTGGAGCATGAAGCGCGAGCGGCCGGAGCGGATCTGCATCTGGCCGCCGTCGCCGGCGATCTCGAGCGACACCTGCGCGCCCTCGGGCAGCTTGCGGACGATGTCGTAGATCACGTGGGCGGGCACCGTGGTCGAGCCCGCGGTCGAGACGTCGGCGGGGATCGTCTCGGTGACCTCGATGTCGAGATCGGTGGCCTTGAGCCGCAGCCCGCCGCCATCCGCGCGCAGCAGCACGTTCGACAGGATCGGGATCGTGGTCCGCCGCTCGACGACCCGGTGCACATGCCCGAGCGACCGCAACAGGGCCGCGCGCTCTACCGTTACTCTCATCACCCGACCCGTTTCATGGAAATGTTCGAACCTCGCCCGGCGCCCTTGCGGCGCCGGCCCGTGCGAGGCGGGGGGAAGCAGATTGGCGAAGGCGGGGCCGGATGGCAAGGGCGCCCCTGCTGCGCCGATTCCGGTCCCCTGCTCCGGCGACGGGCGCCGCGGACCGGGTGCCCGGTCCGCGGCCCGGCGCTACTCCTGCAGCATGCGCTTGAGGAGCTCGACCTCGTCCTGGAGCGTGTTGTCCTCGCCGATCTGCCGCTCGATCTTGCGCACCGCGTGGAGCACAGTGGTGTGGTCGCGTCCGCCGAAGCGCCGGCCGATCTCGGGCAGGGAGCGCAGGGTGAGGACCTTGGAGAGGTACATGGCGATCTGGCGCGGGCGCACCACGGCGGCGGTGCGGCGCTCGGACAGGATGTCGGAGCGCGAGACGTTGTAGCGCGAGGCCACGAGCTTCTGGATGTCCTCGATCTTGACGCGCTTGGGCTCGCGGTTGCGCACGAGGTCGCGGATCGCGGTCTCGGCGGTCTCGATCGTGATCGCGGAGCCCGTCAGCGTCGCATGCGCCAGGAGCCGGTTCACGGCGCCTTCGAGATCGCGCCCGTTGGCGGTGATCGCGCGGGCCACGTAGGCCACGACCGCGGGGCTGACCTCGAAGGTCGGGTGCAGCGTCCGGATGGCGGCGATCCGGGTGGTGAGGATCGAGACCCGCAGGGCCTCGTCGAGCGCGCCGACCTCGACCACGAGCCCGCCGCCGAGGCGCGAGCGCACCCGCTCGTCGAGGGCCTCGAGGTCGGTCGGCGGCCGGTCGGCCGCGACCACGATCTGGCGGCCGGAATCCAGCAGCGCGTTGATGGTGTGGCCGAACTCGGCCTGGATCTGCTTGCCCTGGATGAACTGCACGTCGTCGAGGATCAGGAGGTCGATGCCGCGCAGGCGCTCCTTGAAGGCGAGCGAGGTCTGGGCCTTGAGCGAGGCCACGAAGCCGTACATGAAGCGGTCGGCGGTGAGGTAGATCACCCGGCGCCCGTGCGCCCGCGCCTCGTGGCCGACCGCGTGCAGGAGATGGGTCTTGCCCAAGCCCACGCCGGCATGGAGGAAGAGCGGGTTGTAGAGCGCCTGCGAGCCCTGGTGGCGGGCGATGCGGTCGGCGGCGGCGTGCGCGAGCGCGTTGGAGCGCCCGACGATGAAGCTCTCGAAGGTGAGGCGCGGGTCGAGCGGCGCGCCCGCGATGTCGCCGGCCTCGGTGCGCTCCTCGGCGGCCGGCTTCGCGTCCGCGAGGCTGATCGAAGCGCGCGGGGCCGGGTTCGGCCGCGGGGCCTCGCTCGTCCGCTTCGGCGCGGCGCCGGGCTCCCGCCCGAGGCTCGAGCGCACTCCGATGCTGATGCTCTTCAGGGCCGGGGTCTCGGCGCGGTAGACGCTGAGCACCCGGTCGGCATAGTTCGCCTCGAGCCAGCTCTTGAGGAAGCGGGTCGGCACCGTGAGATAGGCGCAGCCCTCGGCCACGGCCTCCAGCTCCAGGCGCCCGAACCAGCTCGTGAACACCTCCTCGCCGAGTTCGGCGCGCAAGCGGCGCTTCACCCGGGTCCAGGCCTCGGCCTCGTCGGTCCCGAGCATGGCCGGGGCGCCTGTGGGCTCGCTCTGCTGAGCCCGGTTGTCCTCGCTGCCGCGATACATAATCCCCTCCGGTGAGGCTCACCGCCCTCGCGGCAAAGCCCCTTACGCCACACACACCGGCCTTGCCCTCCGGAAGGGTTGTCACCCTTCCGTTACGCCAAGCCTCGATGCCCCCAGGACGTAGTTTTCGAATTCTTTTGGTGGAAAAGCGTGTGATCAGGTGATCACGATAGTCGAAGAGAGGTTACTCTAGTACTTACTCTCACGACTAATCAGTGTTGAAGGCGCCTTTTTGGCTCGATGCGAACAGGTCAACACAGTCCCATCCCCATGCTTGAGGCCGAAAACACTGAGATCGCTTTGGATAACTTCCGCGCGGTATCGCCGGAGTGGATTGACCTTACACAGGCGGTCTGGGCCGCGCAACAGCCGCATGGCCAAGTTTTTCGACTCCCGGCCCACAGGGTGCCGACTCGCCCGTCCACAGCTTTCCGAAGGGCCGTGAAAAGCGGTGCCGATTCAAGCATTTCGATCCCCTGGCCGCGGACTCGGTCCGTTGCGATTCGTAACGCACGGCCAAGCTTCGCTGTTCCCGTGATTCGTGGGGATTCCGGGGCCGAATCCGGGGGCTCGGAGACCTTTGCCCGCTAAGCTCTTGAAGAAGCGTGGCTTTGGCTGCGCGGTCGCCCCGCGGGCCTCCGCTGCGCTCACCCGTCAGGGTGAACGGAGAGTCAAGCGCTCCTGTGGACGGGGCGAGGGCATCCCGGGAAGGCGGCCGGGGATCGGCGCCGGGAGGAGCGTCGGCCGGATTCCGGGCCGGCGAGGCCGGTCCGCGATGAGGGGATCGGCGGGAGCCCGGACCAGGAGGGCGATGCGGGGGCGGTCGGGGCGGGGCCTCGGGCCCGGCCCCTCAAACGACGAAGCCCGGCACGGGGCCGGGCTTCGCGGGACGTCTCGAGGGTGACGCGTTCAGGCGTTGAGCGCCTTCACCCGGGTCGCCAGGCGCGAAACCTTCCGCGAGGCGGTGTTCTTGTGAACGATGCCCTTCTGGGCGGCGCGCATGAGCTCGGGCTCGGCGGCCCGGAGCGCCGCGGCGGCCTCGGTCTGGTTGCCGGTGGCGAGCGCCTCCTCGACCTTGCGGACGAAGGTCCGCATGCGGCTGCGGCGCGAACGGTTGATCGCGGTGCGCTTCGCGATCTTGCGGGTCATCTTCTTGGCCGACACGGTGTTGGCCATGGGCTCGTCCTCGTTCTAGACCGATCCCATGAGCGCGGCGGCCTGCGGTCCAGGCTCCGGCGGCGATCGGATGCGGGTTGTGGAAGCGTGAAGAGCCCGCGGGTCACGCGGGCTCATGTCGGGCGGCTTATAGACGCGCGGGGCCGGGAGGTCAATGCGAAATGGCCCGGGCCTCGAGGAGCCTCCGCCCGAGCTTCGCGCGAGGCGTCCTCACCCGGCGTGGGCGCGGGCGGCCGCCGGGGCGGCCGCAGCCTGCTTCGAGCCGCGAAGGGGGCGGGCGAGCGCCGCCGGGCCGGTTGCGGTCTCCCTTAACCCGCGAGGTAGCGGGCGAGCGCGGCCGGGTCCACGTTGCCCCCGCTCAGGATCACCCCGACCCGCTGCCCCTGCACGGGCACGGCGCCGTCGAGCGCGGCCGCGGCGGCGAGGCACCCGGTGGGCTCGACCACGATCTTCATGCGCTCGGCGAAGAAGCGCATGGCCCCGACGAGCTGGGCGTCCGAGACCGTGACGACGTCCTCGACCAGCGCCTTGATGATCGGGAAGGTGCGGGAGCCGAGAGAGGTGGTCTGGGCCCCGTCGGCGATCGTCGACGGCACCGGGATGCGGACCACGTGACCGGCGCGGAAGCTCTGCTGGCCGTCGTTGCCGGCCTCAGGCTCGACCCCGATCACCCGGCAGCCCGGCGAGAGCGCCTGCGCGGCGAGCGCGGAGCCGGCGAGGAGCCCGCCGCCGCCGAGGCAGACGAAGAGGAGATCGAGCGGGCCCGCCTCCTCGAAGAGCTCCTTGGCGGCGGTGCCCTGGCCGGCCAGCACGTCGTCGTGGTCGTAAGGGGGGATCAGGGTCAGGCCGCGCTCGGCCGAGAGCCGGCGGCCGATCGCCTCCCGGTCCTCCTTGTAGCGGTCGTAGCCCACCACCTCGGCCCCGTAGCCTTTCGTCGCCGCGACCTTCATGGGCGGCGCGTCGTGGGGCATGATGATCACGGTGGGCACGCCCTGGAGCGCCCCCGCATAGGCGATCGCCTGGGCATGGTTGCCCGACGAGAACGCCACCACCCCGCGCCGCTTGGCGTCCGCGTCGAGCCTCGCGACGGCGTTATAGGCGCCGCGGAACTTGAAGGCGCCGCCCCGCTGCAGGTTCTCGGCCTTGAAGAACAGCCGCGCCCCCGTGCGGGCATCGGCCGTGCGGGAGGTCAGCACCGGCGTGCGGTGGGCGTGGCCCGCGATGCGCTCCGCCGCCGCCGCGACGTCGGCATAGGTGGGCAGGGGCGGCGGGAGGTCCTGGGCCTGGGCGGTCATGGGATCACCGGGTCGGGAGAGGGGGCAGGGGGCGCGCGGCGAGCGCAGGCATCGGCGGATCGGGGGAGCAGGGGACGCTCGCGGGGAGCGCCGGCTTCAGCGGTTCTGGAAGTCGGCTCTGCGCTTCTCCACGAAGGCGCCCATGCCTTCCTTCTGGTCGTGGGTCGCGAACATCGCATGGAACACGCGCCGCTCGAAGCGGATGCCCTCGGCGAGCGTCGTCTCGTAGGCGCGGTTGATGCTCTCCTTCGTCATCATGGCGATGGGGAGCGACATGGCGGCCACGGCCTCGGCGGCCTTGAGGGCCTCGGCCATGAGGTCGGCGGCCGGCACCACGCGGGACACGAGACCGGAGCGCTCCGCCTCCTGGGCGTCCATCATGCGCCCCGTGAGGCACATCTCCATGGCCTTGGCCTTGCCGACGATGCGGGTCAGGCGCTGGGTGCCGCCGGCGCCCGGCATCACGCCGAGCTTGATCTCGGGCTGGCCGAACCGCGCCGTGTCGGCCGCGATGATGAAGTCGCACATCATGGCGAGCTCGCACCCGCCCCCGAGCGCGAAGCCCGCCACCGCCGCGATGATCGGCTTGCGCCGGTTCGCGACCCGGTCCCAGGCGGTGATGAAGTCGTCGAGATAGGTCTGCGGATAGGAGAGGCCCTGCATCTCCTTGATGTCGGCGCCCGCCGCGAAGGCCTTCTCGGAGCCCGTGATCACGGTGCAGCCGATGGCGGGGTCGGCCTCGAAGCCGTCCAGCGCCCGGTTGATCTCGGCCACCACCGTGGAATTGAGCGCATTCAGGACCTGGGGCCGGTTCAGGGTCACGAGCCCCACGCGGCCGCGGGTCTCGACGAGGATGGTCTCGAACGTCATGGCGCACTCCCTGCCGGATCGGGCGCCATGGCTAGGGGAGGGCGCGGCACGGAGCAAGGGGGATTTTCTCCCTCTCGCCGCCGCATTCCCCCTCTCCCCGCAGGCGGGGAGAGGGGCGGGGTGAGGGGCCTCTCTCCCTCTCCCCGTTTACGGGGAGAGGGTTGGGGTGAGGGGCGGGTCGGAGAAGCGCGGGGTCTCTCCAGCACACCTGCCCTCCCCTTGCGGGGAGGGTGGACTGCGGAGCAGGCCGGGTGGGGGCTGGTGCAGGATCGAGCTCCGAGGTGCCTCCTGCACCAACCCCCACCCCCAGCCCCTCCCCGTAAGGGGGAGGGGATCACCGGACACGGCTCGCTCCACCGACCGGCCCCTCACCCCAGCCCTCTCCCCGCAGGCGGGGAGAGGGAGACGCGGCGCGGGGAGAGGGGTCAGCGCGGAGAGGGGACCGCCTGGCAGGTGGGGCAATAGAAGGTCGAGCGCCCGCCCTGGACGATCCGCGCCACCGGGGTGCCGCAGCCGGGCGCGGTGCAGGGCTCGCCCTCGCGGTCGTAGACCCGGAAGGCGTGCTGGAAATAGCCCAGCGACCCGTCGACCCGGGCGTGGTCGCGCAAGGTCGAGCCGCCGGCCGCCACCGCCTCGCCGAGCACGTCGCGGATGATCCCCGCCAGGTCGTGCGCCTTCGCGGTCGGGGCGCCGTCGGGGCCGGCGAGCGAGCCCGCGGGAGCCTCCGGGTGCAGGCCGGCGCGGAACAGCGCCTCGCAGACATAGATGTTGCCGAGGCCGGCGATCAGGCGCTGGTCGAGAAGCGCCGCCTTCAGCGGCGTGCGCCGGCCGCGGAACAATCGGGCGACCGTCTCGCCCGAGAGTTCGTTGCCGAGCGGCTCGATGCCCATCCCGGCGAAATGGCGGCAGGTCTCGACCTCGGCCCGCGGCACGAGGTCCATGAAGCCGAAGCGGCGGGCGTCGTTGTAGGTGACCCGGGCCCCGCCGGAGAGGTGGAACACCACGTGGTCGTGGGCGCTCTCGCCCCCATGCGCGTGATGGAACTCGCCCGGCATCGTCGTGCCCCCGCCCTGCGTGACCAGGAAGCGCCCGCTCATGCCGAGATGCATGACGAGCACCTCGCCCGAGGAGAGGTCGGCGAGGAGGTATTTCGCCCGCCGTCCGAGGCCCGTGACGGTCCGGCCCGCGAGGCGCTCCGCGAACCGCTCGGGAAAGGGGAAGCGCAGGTCGGGCCGGCGCTGCTCCACCTTCGTGAGCCGCCGCCCCACCATCGCGGGTTCGAGGCCGCGGCGGACGGTTTCGACTTCGGGCAGCTCGGGCATCGGCGCTCTCGGGTTTCGACTCTCGATCGAAGTCTTCGACCCTGCGCCCGCTTTCCTCAAGGGGTGCAAGGCGCGGCGGCTCTCGGCTTCCTCCCTCCCCTCAGGGGAGGGCGACGCGGCGCGCCTGAGCGGGGTGGGGTGTTCGCCGAAGGCGGCCCTCTGGGTTCAGTCGTGCCGGATGCGCTTCGCGCAACACCCCACCCGCCCTTCGGGCACCCTCCCCCGAGGGGAGGGAGGGCCACTCCTCGATCCCGGCGGCTCGCCCCTGACCCGCCACATAGCCATCGGACGGTCGTTCCGCTATGAGGCAGCGATCGAACGCGCCCCACGCATCGCCCCCGACACCACCTGCCCGGCGCCGCAGGCCGCGCCCCGAGACAGCCATGACCGACGACACCACCCATTTCGGCTACGAGACCGTGCCGCTCGACCGCAAGCAGGGCCGGGTCGACGAGGTGTTCCGGTCGGTGGCGCGCCGCTACGACCTCATGAACGACCTCATGTCGGCGGGGATGCACCGGCTCTGGAAGGACGCGCTCGTGTCGCTCGTGCGCCCGCCCAAGGCCCGGCCGTTCCGCCATCTCGACGTGGCGGGCGGCACCGGCGACGTGGCGTTCCGCATCCTCGACCAGGGCGGGCCCGAGGGCCACGTGACCGTCCTCGACATCAACGGCGACATGCTGGCCGTCGGGCGCGAGCGCGCGGGCTACACGTATGAAGGCCGCATCGACTTCGTGGAGGCCAATGCGGAATCCCTGCCGCTGCCGGACCGGAGCTTCGACGCCTACACGATCGCCTTCGGGATCCGCAACGTGCCGCGCATCGACCGGGCGCTGCGCGAGGCCCACCGGGTGCTGAAGCCCGGCGGGCACTTCCTGTGCCTGGAATTCTCGAAGGTCGACGTGCCCCTCCTCGACCGGATCTACGACGCCTATTCCTTCAACGTGATCCCGCGTCTGGGCGGCGCGGTGGCGGGCGACCGGGAATCCTACCAGTACCTGGTGGAATCGATCCGCCGCTTCCCGAACCCGGCCGCCTTCGCGCGGATGATCGAGGCGGCAGGCTTCCGGCGCGTGACGCACCGGCCGTTCACGGGCGGGGTCGTGGCGATCCATTCGGGCTGGAAGATCTGAGCGCGTGACCCGTTTCTCAGCAGCGTCGCCCTTCGGATCGCCGCCCCCCATGCGGGCCGGGACGCTCCTGTCCTTTCGGCCGGGAGCGGCCGCGTGATCGGAACGCTCGTCCATCTCGCCCGCAACCTGCGCGCCGGCTTCGTGCTGGCGCGCGAGGGTGCGCTCGCCCTCGTCAATCCGTCCGCCCTGCCTCCGGCGGCGCGTCTCGGCATCCGCGTCGCGCGCCTCGTCGAGCGTCCCGGCGCCGGCGACGGGCGGGCGCGGCTCTCGGCGGCGCTGCGGCGGCTCGGGCCGTCCTACGTCAAGATCGGCCAGTTCCTCGCCACCCGCCCCGACATCGTCGGGGTCGCGGTGGCGCGCGACCTCGAGAGCCTGCAGGACCGCATGCCGGCCTTCCCGCAAGCGGAGGCGGTCCGCGCCGTCGAGGCGGCGCTGGAGCGGCCGCTCAGCGACCTCTTCCTCGAGTTCAGCGAGCCGGTGGCGGCGGCCTCCATCGCCCAGGTCCACCGGGCGCGCCTCCGCACCCCGGAGGGGGAGGCGGTGGTCGCGGTCAAGATCATGCGGCCGGGCGTGCGTGACCGCTTCAACCGCGACCTCCAGGACATGCGCGCGGCCGCGCGCCTGTTCGAGCGCTTCGCGCCCGACGCCCGGCGGCTCAAGCCCATGGAGGTGGTCGAGACGCTCGCGCGCTCGGTCATGATGGAGATGGACCTGCGCCTCGAGGCCGCCGCGGTCTCGGAGCTCGCCGAGAACACGGGGGAAGACCCCGATTTCCGCGTGCCGCGGCCCTATTGGGACCTCACGGCGCGGGACGTGCTCACCACCGAATGGATCGACGGCATCCGCCTCAACGACCTCGCGCTGATCGAGGCCGCCGGCCACGACCGCGTCGCGCTCGGGCGCACGGTGATCCAGACGTTCCTGCGCCACGCCATCCGCGACGGCTTCTTCCACGCCGACATGCATCCCGGGAACCTGTTCGTGGACCGCGAAGGCCGCCTCGTCGCGGTCGATTTCGGCATCATGGGACGGCTCGGGATGAAGGAGCGCCGCTTCCTCGCCGAGATCCTGCTCGGCTTCATCCGCCGCGACTACCTGCGCGTCGCGCAGGTGCATTTCGAGGCCGGCTACGTGCCGTCGCACCATTCGGTCGAGGATTTCGCGCAGGCCATCCGCGCCATCGGCGAGCCGATCCACGACCGGCCCGCCGACGAGATCTCGATGGCGAAGCTCCTGACCCTCTTGTTCGAGATCACGGCGCTCTTCGACATGACGACCCGCACCGAACTCGTGATGCTCCAGAAGACCATGGTGGTGGTCGAGGGCGTGGCCCGCAACCTCGACCCGAAGCTCGACATGTGGACCACCTCCGAGCCGGTGGTGCGCGACTGGATCGAGCGGAACCTCGGCCCCCTCGGGCGGATCGAGAACGCGGGCCGCGGGGTGTGGACGCTGGCCGGCGTGCTCTCCGACCTGCCCGAGCTCGCCTTGCGCGCCGAGCGCGTGCTGGGCCAGCTCGAGGACGTCACCGCCAAGGGCTTGCCCCTCCACCGCGACAGCATCGCGGCGATCGGGCGGGCGGAGGCCCGCGGCCACCGCTGGACCACCGCGGCCCTGTGGATCATCGCGGGCCTGCTCGCTATCGTGGCCCTCCAGGTGGCCTGACCCGCGTCGGGCCGGTCCGCGTCCCTCCCACCCCGAAGGCGGCCCATGCCCCTCGCCGGCCAACGCATCCTCCTCGTCATCGGCGGCGGGATCGCGGCCTACAAGTCGCTCGACCTCATCCGCCGCCTGCGCGAGCGCGGGGCGTCGGTGCGCTGCATCATGACGGCGGGGGCGCAAGCCTTCGTGACGCCGCTCGCGGCCTCCGCGATCTCCGGCCAGCGCACCCACACGGATCTCTTCGACCGCGAGGACGAAGCCGACATCGGCCACATCCGGCTGGCGCGCGACGCCGACGCGATCGTGGTCGCGCCCGCGACCGCGAACCTCATGGCCCGGATGGCGGGCGGGCACGCCGCCGACCTCGCCTCGACGGTGCTGCTCGCCACCACGCTGCCGATCCTGATCGCGCCCGCCATGAACGTGCGCATGTGGCTCCACCCGGCGACGCAGCGGAACCTCGCGACCTTGAAAGGCGACGGCGTGCGGGTCGTGGGCCCGAACGAGGGCGCGATGGCCGAGGCCGAGTATGGGCCGGGCCGGATGGCGGAGCCGCTCGAGATCGCGGCCGCCCTCGAAGCGCTCCTCGCATCCGTGCCGGGGCCGCTCGCGGGCAGGCGGGTGCTCGTCACCTCGGGGCCGACCCACGAGCCGATCGACCCGGTGCGCTACATCGCCAACCGCTCGTCGGGCAAGCAGGGCCACGCCATCGCGCGCGCCGCCGCGCAGGCCGGCGCCGCGGTCACCCTGGTCTCCGGACCCGTCTCGATCCCGGACCCGCCGGGCGTGCGGGTCGTGCGCGTGGAGAGTGCGCGCGAGATGCTCGCCGCCGCCGAGGCGGCGCTCCCCGTGGATATCGCGGTCTTCGCGGCCGCGGTCGCGGATTGGCGCACCGCCGGCGCGGCGGGCGAGAAGATGAAGAAGGACGGCGGCGCGCTGCCTCCGCTCCGCCTCGTCGAGAACCCCGACATCCTCGCCACGGTCGCGCACCGCCGCGAGGGCCGCCCGCCGCTCGTCGTGGGCTTCGCGGCCGAGACCTCCAACGTGATCGCGTACGCGCAGGCGAAGCTCGCCCGCAAGGGCTGCGACCTCATCGTCGCCAACGACGTCTCGCCGCAAGGCGGCGTCATGGGCGGCGACCGCAACACAATCCACCTCGTGACGGCGTCCGGGGTCGAAACCTGGCCGACCCTCGACAAGGACGAGGTGGCGCGCCGCCTCGTCCTGCATCTCGCGGCGCTCGCAGGACCCCGCGAGCCCGACCGCGCATGACCGGGCCGTCCCGCGCCCGCCCCTCCCGACCTTGAGCTTTGTGCCCCATGCTCGAACGGCTCGTTCTGCGCCTGCTCTGCTGATCGTGAGTGTCGTGCCCCATGCTCGAACTGCCTGTCCTGCGCCTGCCCCACGCCGAGGGCCTGCCGCTCCCGCGCTACGAGACGGACGGCGCCGCCGGGCTCGACCTCGTGGCCGCCAACCCGGCGGACGCGCCCGTGCCGCTGCCGCCGCTCGGGCGCGCCCTCGTTCCGACCGGGCTCGTGCTGCAGGTGCCGCCCGGCTTCGAAGCCCAGATCCGGCCCCGCTCGGGCTTGGCCCTGAGGCACGGCTTGACCGTTCTTAACGCGCCGGGAACCATCGACGCCGATTACCGAGGCGAGGTCCAGGTGCTTCTGGTCAATCTCGGGTCCGGGACGTATCAGGTGGAGCGTGGGACGCGCATCGCACAGCTCGTGGTTGCGCCGGTGCTGCGGGTGGAACCCGTCGCAGTCCGGACCGTGGACGGCACCGCGCGGGGCGCCGGCGGCTTCGGGTCGACGGGGGCCGACGCCGCGGAACGCTGACGGGCCGGGTCCCCGGGCACAAGGGGTTTCCGACCTGCGGCGTTCCGACCGCAGGGGCGATCAATCCACCGGGATCCCACGTGCGTAAGAGAGATCATCGCCAGGCCAGGCCGTGGAATGCCGCGGCGCCGAAGGAAGGGCCCGAGGCGAGAGAACGAGAAGGCCATCCATGATCCTGCTGTCGCGCCGTTCCCTGCTCGCCATCGCCGCCGTGGTCGACGTGGCCCTGCATGCCCGGCCGATGCCGGTCGCCGCCAAGGCGCTGGCGGCGCGCCACAACCTGCCGCCGCGCCACCTCGAGACCGTCCTGCAGGCGCTCGTCCGGCACGGCATCCTCAAGGGGGTGCGCGGGCCCCGGGGCGGCTACGAACTCGCCCGCGAGCGCCGGCGCATCACGGCCGGCGACGTGGTGCGGGCCGCCATGAAGGCGACCGGCGAGGACGGCCTGCCGCCCCTGCCCGAGTCGCGCCTCGTCGACGTCGTGATCGAGCCCGCGGTCAAGAAGGCCGGCGGCGCCTTCCTGGCCGACCTCGACGGCGTCACGATCGACGACCTGTGCCGGCGCGCGGAGGCGGACGCCCAGGCCGACGCGCCGGCCGAACGGGCGACGCTGTCGGATTTCGCAATATAAATCTGTGAAATATTGCAATTATCGACACGGTTCGCGAAATAGGCTAGCGTGCGCCCGAAGCTCCCCGGAGAACCCCCCATGGCCGAACCCGCCCGCCAGCTCGACACCGCCTTCCAGACCAGGACGCCCGGCCGCGGCCGCGTCTACGATTCCATCACCCAGACCATCGGCGACACCCCGCTCGTGCGCCTGAAGCGCCTGCCGGCCGAGCGCGGCATCGAGGCCGAGATCCTGGTCAAGCTCGAGTTCTTCAACCCGATCGCCAGCGTGAAGGACCGGATCGGCGTCAACATGGTGGATGCCATGGAGGCCGCCGGCACGATCCGCCCGGGCGCGACCCTGATCGAGCCGACCTCGGGCAACACCGGCATCGCGCTCGCCTTCGTGGCGGCGGCGCGCGGCTACCGCCTCATCCTCGTGATGCCCGAGACCATGTCGATCGAGCGCCGCAAGATGCTGGCCTTCCTGGGCGCCGAGCTGGTGCTCACCCCCGGTCCCATGGGCATGAAGGGCGCGCTCGCCAAGGCCGAGGAGCTTCGCAACGAGATCCCGGGCTCCGTGATCCCGCAGCAGTTCCAGAACCCCGCCAACCCGGAGATCCACCGCCTCACCACCGCGGAGGAGATCTGGAACGACACCGACGGCCACCTCGACGCCTTCGTGGCCGGGGTCGGCACCGGCGGCACCATCACGGGCGTCGGCCAGGTCATCAAGCCGCGCCTGCCGAAGATGAAGCTCATCGCGGTCGAGCCGGAGGATTCGCCGGTCCTCTCCGGCGGCGCTCCCGGCCCGCACAAGATCCAGGGCATCGGCGCCGGCTTCGTGCCCGACGTGCTCGACCGCTCGCTCATCGACGACGTGGTGACGGTCGGCAACCAGACCGCATTCGAGACCTCGCGCCAGCTCGCCCGGCTCGAGGGCATCCCGGGCGGCATCTCGACCGGCGCCAACGTGGCCGCGGCCCTCGAGGTGGCGAGCCGGCCCGAATTCCGGGGCAAGCGCATCGTCACCGTCGCGCCCTCCTTCGCGGAGCGGTACATTTCGAGCGCGCTGTTCGAGGGACTGTAGGCCTTCACGCCTGCCCGAGCGCGAAAGGGCGGCCCCTGCGGCCGCCCTTTTCTTGCGACCCCATGCGCCGCGCCCGATTGCGCCAGTCGATCCCGATCCGGGGCAAGGGGCCGCGCCTGGTTGCGCGAAGCCTTGTCCGGCGCGAGCGCGAGCCGCGCCCGATTGCGCCAAGCGCGGCCGCAACCTCTCTCCCCTCCCGGTGTTTCTCCTTCCGACATCCGAAGGAGTGGCCCATGGCCGAAGACCGGCACCCACCGCATTCGCTGCGGGACCAGAGCCCGGACCAGATCCGCAACCAGCAGCGCGGCGGCGACGCCAGCCCCGCCGACCCGGAGCGCGACGGCGGCCCCGAGGGCAACGCCACGATGCGCCGCCTGTGGAGCGAGCCCGGCGGCGAGGCCCACGCGCTGCGCAACGCGACCATCGCGGCCGGCACCAAGGCCGACGGGCACGAGGACCTCACCGCCGCCGAGACCCCCGAGGCCACCCGCCGCCTGTCCGACGCCTCCTTGAGCCCTGACGACCGCGACGCCACGGCCGAGGCGATCGCGCGCATGGGCTCCGGCAAGGGCTCCGGCGGCAAGAGCCCGTGAGGAGCGCGCTCGTGGCAGATCCCAAACGCAACATCGATGCCGAGGCCCGTGCCGCGGTCGAGGGCAAGAGCCCCGGCGACACGGCCGCGCCGAAGCCCTCCGACGAGCGGCCGCCGGCCGGCCCCCACGCCGACCCCGACCTCGTCAACCCGCTCTCGACCCCCGGCACCGGCGCGCTCACGCCGCCGGGCGAGCACGACGACGTCGATTCGACGAGCGGCTGACCCGGTTCCCGGCCGAGGTCCGGCCTGACGGCGCCGCAGCCGGCCGAACCCGGCGCCCGCATCCAAGGAGGAAAGATCATGACGGAGCATCGATCGGGCGGGCCGAAGGTCCCCGCCGAGCACCCCGACCCGAAGGCGGCCGCCCGCGGCGGATCGGGCCAGGACCGGCCGGGCTTCGACCTCGGCGGCGCGAAAGGCGGCGACAACGCCACCGGCGTCGGCTCCAGCACGATTCCCGGCGGACCGCGCAGCAGCCCGGGCGCCGGCACCACCACCGGACTCGGCGACGGCGCCACCGACACGAGCGGCTCGCGCTCGTCCGGCAACCGGGGCGATGCCGGCTCCGGCGCCGGAAGCGGCCCCACGGACGGCTCCGGCGGACCGGGCTGAGGAGTGAAGCGATGACGGATCAGAAGAAGCCGGGGCAGGAGAAGCTCGAGGACAACCTGGAGGATCTCTCCATCGACCGCCCGCGCCTGACGCCGCAGGGGCGCACCGACGACGGCCCGGAGGGGGAGGATTCCACCAACCCGATGGGCGAGGGCGCCAAGACCGGCCAGGGCTCCAAGGCGGAAGGATAGCGCCCCCGCGGACATCGCTTCCGAGGACGCCCCCAAGCCCTCTCCCCTCTGCGGGAGAGGGTGGCCCCTGCGCGAGCAGGGGTCGGGAGAGGGGCTGTCCGACGTCGGACACAGCGACGCCGGAACGAGCACCTCCCTCCCCTCAGGGGAGGGCGACGCGGCGCAGCCGCGCGGGGCGGGGTGTTCGCCGAAGGCGATCCTCTTGCCGCTGTAGTGCCGGATGCGCTTCGCGCAACACCCCACCCATCGCCCTTTCGGGCGCCACCCTGCCCTGAGGGGAGGGAGACCATCGGAGCCATCGCGCTCCACCGACCGGCCCCTCACCCTAGCCCTCTCCCCGCAGGCGGGGAGAGGGGAGCGGCGACAGACCCCTCTCCCGGCCACGCTCCGCTCGCCACTCTCCCCCGCTTGAGGAGGGAGGGAGGAACTCTCCCGCCCTCGACAAACCGCCGACCCTCCTGTATACGCGCGCCCAATTCACAACAGGACGCCGAAATCCTGCGGGAGCGTGAGATCGCTCAAGCCCCGCGACGGCAGGAGTTTTGACCCATGAACATCATTCTTCAGCTCGAGCAGGAGCAGATCGCGAAGCTCGGCCGCGAGATCCCCGACTTCCAGCCCGGCGACACGCTCGTCGTCAACGTGAAGGTCAAGGAAGGCGAGCGCTCGCGCGTCCAGGCCTACGAGGGCGTCTGCATCGCCCGCTCGGGCTCCGGCTTCCAGGAAAGCTTCACGGTCCGCAAGATCTCCTACGGCGAGGGCGTCGAGCGCGTGTTCCCGCTCTACTCGCCGATGATCGACTCCATCAAGGTCGCCCGCCGCGGCGCCGTCCGCCGCGCCAAGCTCTATTACCTGCGCGACCGCCGCGGCAAGTCGGCCCGTATCGCCGAGCGCGCGGAGCGCCCGGTCAAGACCCCGGCCGCGGCCGAGTAACGGGCGCCACCTCGGTCCGACCCCTGCAAGCGCGGCCCCTCGAGGCCGCGTTTTTGCTATGCGCAGCCCGGCGGCGGACCGGTCGCCCGTCCCGCCATGCGGCGGCGGCGCCCGGGCCCTGCCAATCCGTCGCCTTCCCGCCGAACCCGGCACCGGCTAAACACCGGAGCGCATCCTCACTCCCGACCGCTGGACGACACCCATGGCCAATCCGCGCACGCTCTACGACAAGATCTGGGACGACCACGTCGTCGACACGCAGCCGGACGGCACCTGCCTTCTGTACATCGACCGCCACCTCGTCCACGAGGTCACGAGCCCGCAGGCCTTCGAGGGCCTGCGCCTCACGGGGCGCAAGGTGCGCGCGCCGCAGAAGACGCTGGCGGTCGTCGACCACAACGTGCCGACCACGGACCGCTCGCTCCCGAACGAGGATCCCGAGAGCGCGACCCAGATCGAGGCGCTGGCCCAGAACGCCCGCGACTTCGGCATCGAGTACTACAACGAGTTCGACCTGCGTCAGGGCATCGTCCACATCATCGGTCCCGAGCAGGGCTTCACGCTGCCCGGCACCACGATCGTGTGCGGCGATTCGCACACCTCGACCCACGGCGCCTTCGGGGCGCTCGCCCACGGCATCGGCACGTCCGAGGTCGAGCACGTGCTCGCGACCCAGACGCTGATCCAGTCGAAGGCCAAGAACATGCGCGTGACCGTGGACGGGCAACTGCCCGCCGGCGTCACCGCGAAGGACGTGATCCTGGCGATCATCGGCGAGATCGGCACCGCCGGCGGCACCGGCCACGTGATCGAGTTCGCGGGCGAGGCGATCCGCTCGCTCTCCATGGAAGGCCGCATGACGGTCTGCAACATGACGATCGAGGGCGGCGCGCGCGCCGGCCTCATCGCCCCGGACGAGAAGACCTTCGCCTACCTGAAGGACCGGCCGAAGGCCCCCAAGGGCGCCGCCTGGGACGAGGCGGTGCGCTTCTGGCAGACGCTCCACACCGACGAGGGCGCGTTCTTCGACCGCGAAATCCGCCTCGACGGCGCCAGCCTGCCCCCGATCGTGACCTGGGGCACGAGCCCGGAGGACGTGGTCTCGGTCAACGGCACCGTGCCGGACCCGGAGGCGATTCCCGACGAGAACAAGCGCCGCTCGAAGCAGCGCGCGCTCGAGTACATGGGCCTCACGGCCGGGACGAAGATCACCGACATCGCGATCGACCGGGTGTTCATCGGCTCCTGCACCAACGGACGCATCGAGGACCTGCGCGCCGCCGCCAAGATCGTCGAGGGCAAGCGCGTGGCGGGATCCGTCAACGCCATGATCGTGCCGGGCTCCGGCATCGTGAAGATGCAGGCGGAGGCCGAAGGCCTCGACAAGATCTTCAAGGCCGCGGGCTTCGACTGGCGCGAGCCGGGCTGCTCCATGTGCCTCGCCATGAACCCGGACCGGCTCTCGCCGCAGGAGCGCTGCGCCTCGACCTCGAACCGCAACTTCGAGGGCCGCCAGGGCTTCAAGGGCCGGACCCACCTGGTCTCCCCCGCCATGGCGGCGGCCGCCGCGATCGCGGGCCGCTTCGTCGACGTGCGGCAATGGGGGGCGTGAGAACGCGCCCCGCTCCGGATCGGACATGACAAAGGCGGGGCCGCCGGCCCCGCCTTCTTTCGTTTCAGCGCGATCGGTCGGATCAGTCGATCCCGACGCGGCGGTTCACCACCGGTCGCGCTCGCGCACCACCACCTTGCGGCTCACCACCGGGGCGCGCTCGCGCACCACCACCTTGCGGGTCATGACGGGGGCGGGCTCGCGCACGACCACGCGGCGCGTCACGACCGGCATGGGCTCGCGCACGACGACGCGGCGGGTCACGATCGGGGCCGGCTCGACGATGCGGCGCTTCACCACGCGGCGGGTCACGACCTCGTCGTCGTTGTCGTCCTCGATGATCACCCGGCGACGCTCGACCGTGCCGACCACGTCGACGTCGCGGCGGCGGCGCTCGACGCGCACGTCGTCGTCCAGGTCGCGGCGGTCGATGCGCCGCTCGATGCGGTCGCCGTCATCGTCGTCGATGCCGACGCGCACGTTCACGTTCTGAGCCGAAGCCGCAGTGGCCCCGAGGGCGACGAGGCCGACAATGCTCAGGCTTTTCAAAAGCTTAGCCATGGAAAAACTCTCCGGAACACAAAGTCGTGGTCTGTGGGGCTAACGCCCCGGGCGGAGCGGTGTTCCGGATCGCGCCACGGCTCGCAGCCGGGCCGCGGGCCGCCTGACGCGGCTCGGGACGCTCGCTCCCTCGGCTTGACGCCGACCGCGTGCGGCCTGAGGTATGGGGCCGCGGCGCGGGCCCGAGACCCGCGCCGGAACCCCCGTCCCTCGCTCCCGGAGTGGCCCCTTGCACGACGATCCCCGCCAGAGAGAAGCGCACGCCGCCCTCGACCGCGTCGCGAGGGATTCCGAGACCGTGGGCTCCTCGGCGATCGCCCGGGCGGGCCGGCGGATGGGCGACCACTTCTCGGGACGGGACGCGGCCGGGACCGGCGCGGACGGCGGCGCGGACCCGATCGAGCTCTGGGGCCGGCGCATCGGCCGGGCGCTTTCGGTGGTGGGCTTCGTCGGGCTCTCGCTCTGGCTCGCGCTCCAGCTCGGCCTGATCTGATCCGGCCGCCCCGCTCCCTCGCACCGCTCCCCGCCCGATGACCGACTGGTCCAACCTCCCGGCCCCTCCCCCTCGCACCGCCCGCGCTGCCCGATGACCGACTGGTCCAATCTCCCGGCCCCGAGCCTCGCCGATTTCGAACGCCTCGCCGAGGACGCCTTCGCGCGCCTGCCCGAGGGGTTCCGGCGCCTGTGCCGCGGCGTCGTGATCCGGATCGAGGACTTCCCCGACGACGACACCCTCGCCGAGATGGAATGCGAGAGCGAGTTCGACCTGCTGGGCCTGTTCCGCGGCATCGGGCTCGCGCAGGGCCCCGCGACGCTCGGGACCGGCCAGTTCCCCAACATGGTCTGGCTCTACCGCCGCCCGATCCTCGACTATTGGGCCGAGCACGAGGAGACGCTCGGCCACCTCGTCACCCATGTGCTGGTGCACGAGATCGGCCACCATTTCGGCCTCTCGGACGAGGACATGACCGCGATCGAGGCGGCGGCCGAGGAATCCTGACTCGGACGAGGACATGACCGTGATCGAGGGGACTGAAGACTGACGGGAGCCGGGACGGCGGCCGAGGGCGCTGAGGACCGACGGCGAAGCGACGCTTCTCTCAGGCCGCGAGCGCCCCGACGACCGCGTTCAGCACGGGAAAGCCCTCGCGGGTGACGGCGAGGCGGGCGCCCGGGCGGTGGGCGAGGAAGCCCTGCTCCTCCAGGTCCCGGACCCGGGCCGCATCGAGGCTCCGCCCGGTGAGCGCCCGGTAGCGGCCCGGGTCGATGCCTTCGCGCAGGCGCAGGCCCATGAGCAGGAACTCGTCTCCTTCCGCCTCCGCGGTGAGCCATTCCTCCTCGACGAGGCCGTGTCCCTCGCGCTCCACCTGCGCGAGCCAGGTCTCCGGGTGGCGCTCGGTCGCGGTCGCGACGCGCCCGTTCGGCCGCACCAGGCGTCCGTGGGCGCCGGGGCCGACGCCGGCATATTCGCCGTAGCGCCAGTAGACCAGGTTGTGGCGCGATTCCGCGCCGGGCCTTGCATGGTTCGAGACCTCGTAGGCCGGCAGGCCGCGGGCCTCGCACACCTCCTGGGTGATCTCGTAGAGGACGCGGCCGGTCTCGTCGTCCGGCACGGTGAGCTTTCCCGCCGCATGCAGGCGCTCGAACCAGGTCCCGGGCTCGATGGTGAGCTGGTAGAGCGACAGGTGCTCGGCCGCATGGGCGATGGCGGCCTCGAGCTCCGCCCGCCAGGCCCGAGGGCTCTGGTTCGGGCGGGCGTAGATGAGGTCGAAGGAGGTGCGCTCGAACAGGGATGCGGCGATCCGCACGGCCCCGAGGGCCTCCTCGGCCGAATGCATGCGCCCGAGCCGGCGCAGGTCCGGATCGTTCAGGGCCTGGACGCCGAGCGACACCCGGTTGACCCCGGCGGCGCGATAGCCCGCGAAGCGCTCCGCCTCGACGCTGGTGGGGTTCGCCTCGAGGGTGACCTCCGCGTCCGTATCGACCGCCCAGGCGCCCGCGATCGCGTCCAGGATGGCCGCCACGGTCCGGGGCGCCATGAGCGAGGGCGTGCCGCCGCCGAAGAACACGCTCCCGACGCTCCGCCCCGGCGCCAGCGCCGCCCGGTGCGCGATCTCGCGCCGGAAGGCCGCGACGTAGCGGTCCTGGTCCGGGGGCTGGTGCCGGACATGGCTGTTGAAGTCGCAATAGGGGCACTTCGAGGCGCAGAAGGGCCAGTGCACGTAGACGGCAAAGCCCGCATCCCGCGTCGGATGGTCGATCATCCGATGCATATGGGGGATTCTGCGCCCGCCGTCACGAGCGGCCGGTGCCGCATGCGAACCCCGCGGCGCACCCCCTCTCCCCGCGGGCGGGGAGAGGGGGTGCGTCAGCGGGAGCGCGTCAGGCAGCCCCGCGCCAGCGCCACGAAGGCCCG
Organism: Microvirga sp.; assembly: GCA_036263675.1. Classification (GTDB taxonomy): domain Bacteria; phylum Pseudomonadota; class Alphaproteobacteria; order Rhizobiales; family Beijerinckiaceae; genus Microvirga. The sequence continues at coordinate 33,867 of DATAGO010000077.1, forward strand.
CGCCCGATGCGACAGGGCGCGCGGGGGATCCTGCGACCAGTCGGTGCCGTGCTTCTCCCGCGCCGAGAGTTCGCCGAAGGTGCGCTCGAAGCCCTCCGGCTCGAACAGGGGATCGTAACCGAAGCCCTCGCCGCCCCGCGGCGGCCAGACCACCCGGCCGAAGACCCGGCCCTCGAACAGCTCCTCGTGGCCGTCCGGCCAGGCGATCACGAGCGCCGAGACGAAATGGGCGCTGCGGTCGGTCGCGCCGCGCTTCGCCAGTTCGCGCTCGACCCGCGCCATGGCGGCGGGAAAATCCTTGGCCGGGCCCGCCCAGTCGGCGGTGAACAGCCCCGGCGCCCCGTCCAGCGCGTGCACGCACAGCCCCGAATCGTCGGACAGCGCCGGCAGGCCCGTGGCCTTCGCGGCGGCATGCGCCTTGATGGCGGCGTTCTCGGCGAACATGTGGCCGGTCTCGGCCGGCACCGGCAGCCCGAGCGAGCGCGCCGACACCGCCTCGACCCCGAAGGGCGCGAGGAGCTCCTGCATCTCCTTGAGCTTGCCGGAATTGTGGGTCGCGATCACGACCGTGCCGGTCAGGGGACGGGGCATGGGAGGTCTCCGGATCTCCGTCTCCCCGCCGTCGCTCCCTCTCCCCGCCAGCGGGGAGAGGGGGTTCGACGGCGGGGAGGATGGGGAGCTCAAGCCACCGCCTGCTTCTGCAGGTCCACGAGGCGGGCGACGCCGGCCTTGGCGAGGCGGAGCAGGGTCAGGAACTCCTCCTCCGAGAACGGCTTGCCCTCGGCGGTGCCCTGGATCTCGACGATCCCGCCCGAGCCCGTGATCACGAAGTTGGCGTCGGTCTCGGCCGCCGAATCCTCGGCGTAGTCGAGGTCGAGCACGGGCGTGCCCTGGTGGATGCCGCAGGACACCGCCGCCACGGGCTCGCGCAGGGGATTGACCGAGATGATCGAGCGCGCCTGCATCCAGGCGAAGCACTCGTGCAGCGCCACCCAGGCGCCGGTGATCGAGGCCGTGCGGGTGCCGCCGTCCGCCTGGATGACGTCGCAGTCGACGACGATCTGGCGCTCGCCGATGGCGGGCAGGTTGACGACGGCGCGCAGGGACCGGCCGATGAGGCGCTGGATCTCCTGGGTGCGGCCGGAGGGCTTGCCCGAGGTGACCTCGCGCCGGGTGCGCTCGTGGGTGGCCCGCGGCAGCATGGCGTATTCGGCCGTGACCCAGCCCTTGCCGGAGCCGCGCAGCCACGGCGGCCCGCGCTCCTCGAGGGAGGCGGTGCAGAGCACCCGGGTCTCCCCGAAGGAGACCAGGCACGAGCCTTCCGCGTAGCGCGCCACCCCGCGCTCCAGGGTCACGGGGCGCAGTTCGTCGGGGGCGCGCTTCGAGGGCCGCATGGGGATCTCCTTTCGGGTGAGCGCGCTGTTTAAGGCCCGCGCCCCGGCCGGGCAAGCGCGCCCGGAGCGCCCGCGCGGCAAGAGGGCGGCGAGGAGGGTGGGGGTGGCAAGCGGCCGCTTGCCTAAACCCCGCGCCCTCCGCACATTAGAGCGTGCCCATCCCCGGGACGTGAGCATGGTCCTCGAGCTGCGATGAACGTGCCCTATCAGTCTCTGTCCTCCGCCGAATCCCGCGCGATCGCGGAGCTCAACGACCGCTCCCGCGAGATCTTCCGCCAGATCGTGGAGAGCTACCTCGCCACCGGCGAGCCCGTGGGGTCGCGCAACCTCTCGCGCATCCTGCCCATGACGCTCTCGCCCGCCTCCGTGCGCAACGTCATGGCCGACCTCGAACAGGCGGGCCTCGTCTTCGCGCCCCACACCAGCGCCGGGCGGCTGCCCACGGAGCTGGGCCTGCGCTTCTTCGTCGACGCCATGCTCGAGATCGGCGACGTCTCCGCGGACGAGCGCCAGCGCATCGAGGCCCAGATGCGCGCCGCCGCCACCGGCCACACCCTCGAGAGCGCGCTCGCCGAGGCCTCGAGCCTGCTCTCGGGCGTCTCGCGCGGCGCCGGCGTGGTGGTGACCACGAAGTCGAACGCGAGGCTCAAGCACATCGAGTTCGTGCGCCTCGATCCGGCGCGGGCCCTCGTGGTGCTCGTCTCGGAGGACGGCTCGGTCGAGAACCGCCTGCTCGACCTGCCGCCGGGGCTGCCCGCGAGCGCGCTCACCGAGGCCGGCAACTTCCTCAACGCCCGCATCCGCGGCAAGACCTTAGGGGACCTGCGCTCCGAGGTGGAGAGCCGCCGCATCGCCATGGAGCGGGAGCTCGACGCCCTGACGGCCCGGCTCGTCGAGGCGGGGCTCGCCACCACGGTGGGCTCGGCCGACGCCCGGCAGCTCATCGTGCGCGGCCAGGCGAACCTGCTCGAGGACCTCAAGGCCGTGGAGGACCTGGAGCGCATCCGCCTGCTCTTCGCCGACCTCGAGACCCAGACCGACGTGATCGACCTCCTGAGCCGCGCCGAGGGCGGCGAGGGGGTGCGGATCTTCATCGGCTCCGAGAACAAGCTGTTCTCGCTCTCCGGATCCTCGATGATCGCGGCGCCGTTCCGCGACGGCAGCCAGACCATCGTCGGCGTCATCGGCGTCATCGGCCCGACCCGGCTCAACTACGCCCGCATCGTCCCGATGGTCGACTACACCGCCAAGGTCGTGAGCCGGATCCTGGAGCGCGGGCGGTAGGACGGCGCACCCGGCGATCGGGCCCCGCGGCGCGCGGCATCGCCACCCGGAACCTGCAGCCGGATCAGCATCATGCCGGCCGCTGCCGTTCGGAACCTGCAGCCGGATCAGCATCATCCCGGCCGCTGCCGTTCGGAACCTGCAGCCGGATCAGCATCATGCCGGCCGTTGCCGTTCGGAACCCTACAGCCGGATCAGCATCATGCCGGCGAGCATCGCGGCCACCGCGGCCCAGCGCCAGGGGCCGACCCGCTCCCGCAGCAGGAGCGCGCCGATCAGGATCGCGAACACCATGCTGGTCTCGCGCAGGGCCGACACCAGGCCGACCGGCGCCTGTTTCAGGGCCCAGATGTAGAGGGTGTAGGACACCACCGAGAGGCCCGCCCCGAAGGTCAGGATCGGCCAGTGGCGCCCGAGCATGGCGGGCACGTCGTGGCCGCGGGAGGCCTGGAAGAGCGCCATGAACACGCCGTTGAGGGTCGAGATCGTGGCCGCGTAGGAGAAGGCGTTCTCGGACAGGCGCGCGCCCTTGGCGTCGGTGAGCGCCGCGAGCGCGGTCAGCCCCGCGGTCGCGGCCGCGAGCCCGACGCCTTTGAACGTCATGGTGCGCGAGCGCATGGAGGATTCCCAGGCGATGACCCCGAGGCCCGCCGACACGCACAGGACGCCGAGTCCCTGCGCCAGGCTCGGGCGCTCGCCGAAGAGCGGGATCGCGGCCAGCGTCAGCACCACCGGGATGAGGCCGCGGATCAGCGGGAAGGCGACGGAGAAATCGCCCTCGCGGTAGGCGAGGGAGATCAGGTGCAGCGAGACGATGCTCAAGGCGACGGTGGCCGCGATCCAGCCCCAGGCCTGCAGCCCGGGAAAGCCGAACGCCGCCAGCACCGCGATGTTGGGGATGCCGGCGCCGATCACGAGGGCCGAGACCGCGCCCGTGCTGTCGGCGCGCGACTTCACCCACGCGTTCCACGTGGCGTGGAGCGCGGCGCTGACCAGCATCACGCCGAAGACCAGGATGTCCAAAGATCGAAGCCCCCGGGACCGTCAAAGCACGATTGCCGGTCCCTGCCTACGGCCGCGCCTGCAGGTCGGCTGCGCGCGGCCCGCGGGCGAGCTTAGCGGGGCCTTGACTCATCCACAATAAGAGAGATTATGTCTCCTATCATGGACGATCTCTCCGGCATCGACACCCGCCTCGGCGACCGCATCCGCGCGACGCGCCTCGGCCAGCACCTCTCGATCGAGGCGCTGGCGGAGCGCTCCGGCGTCAGCCGCGCCATGATCTCCAAGATCGAGCGGGCGGAATCGAGCCCGACCGCGGCGCTGCTGGGCCGCCTCTGCGCCGGCCTCGGCATCAGCCTCGCCGCGCTGTTCGAGGACGAGGCGAAGCGCGGCGCGCCGCTGGCGCGGGCCGCCGACCAGCCGGTCTGGCGCGATCCCGCGACGGGCTACGTCCGGCGCGACGTCGCCCCGCCGGGCACCGGCTCCCCGGTCGACATCGTCGACGTGACCTTCCCGCCGGGCGCCCGGGTCACCTACGACCGGCCGCTCACCGTGCGGGGCAGCGACCAGCACGTCTGGGTCTTCGAGGGCACCCTCGACCTCACCGTCGGCGACGTCACCCACCGGCTCGAGGCCGGCGACTGCCTGCACATGCGCCTCGACCGGACCATCACCTACCACAACCCCACCGACCGGCCGATCCGCTACGCCGTGATCCTCATGCTGGAGCCCCTGCGCGGCTGACCGCGCCCGGGCGCCCGGCCCGCCCCCGAAAGGAAGCCCCCGATGTCCGACCTCGCCCCGCACCCTGCCCCGTCGCCCCGGACCCCGCCGCTGCCTGCGCCCGACCTCCCCGAACCCGCCATCCGGGCGCTCTCCGCCGAAGAGGCCGAGGCGCGACTCCCCGAACTCGCGGACCTTCTCGTCGACGCGGTGGCGCACGGGGCCTCGGTCAACTTCCTCGCGGGCTTCCGCCACGACGAGGGCGTCGCCTTCTGGCGCGGCCAGATCCCGGCGATCCGCGCCGGCGGCCGCGCCCTCCTCGTCGCGGAGGCCGGCGGGCGCCTGGTCGGCACCGTCGTGCTCACGCACGCGCCGCAGCCCAACGCCCCCCACCGCGCCGAGATCGGCAAGATGCTGGTGCACTCCGCCTTGCGCCGCCGCGGCCTCGGGGCCCGGCTCCTCTCGGCGGCCGAGGACCACGCCCGCCGCGCCGGCCGCACGCTCCTCATGCTGGACACCGAGGCGGGCAGCGCGGGCGAGCACCTCTACCGCCGCTGCGGCTGGACCGTCCTCGGGGTGGTGCCGAACCATTCCTACCGCACGGACGGGCGGCTCGCGCCCACCACCTTCTTCTACAAGGAGCTGTGACGCGCCATGCCGGCCGCCCGCCCGGACCCGGGGCCCGTGATCCGCGACGCCCGTCCCGAGGACCTGCCCGCGATCCTGGCGATCCACAACGACGCCATCCTGAACTCCCTCGCGATCTGGCAGGAGCGGCCCGTCGATCTCGCCAACCGCCGCGCCTGGTTCGACGAGCGCCGGGCCCACGGCTTCCCCGTGCTGGCGCTCGACTGCGACGGCGCGTTCGCGGGCTACGCCTCGTTCGGCCCCTTCCGCATCGGCTCCGGCTACGACGCCACGGTCGAGAACTCGGTCTACCTCGCGCCCGAGCGGCGCGGACGGGGCCTCGGCCGCGCCCTGATGGCGGCGCTGATCGCCCGCGCCCGGGCGCAGGGCCGCCACGTCATGGTGGCCGGCATCGGCCTGCCCAACGACCCGTCCGTCGCCCTGCACCGCACGCTCGGCTTCACCGAGGCCGGCACGCTGCGCGAGATCGGCCGCAAAGCGGGCCATTGGCTCGACCTGATGCTGATGCAGAAGACGCTGTGACGGCCCCGCACCCGCCTTAAGGGCCTCCCTCTCCCCGTCCGAACCCCCTCTCCCCGCTCGCCGGGAGAGGGAGGCACGCCGCGGGGAGAGGGCGTGCAGCGGCGGGAGGAGCGACGCGCTCCTCCTGCAAGCTTGACAATGTTCCTGTTCTGTTCTATGTCTCCTGCTCCTGTCCCGGTGAGGCGCGCTCGCGAGGCGTCGTGGCGCGGGACGGGGAG